>NZ_JBKEZO010000001.1:0-683737 GCF_053345135.1 Sphingomonas sp. M6A6_1c
CGCAACAAGAGTGGTCGCTTACCTCCCCCTCCGTCACGGCTTCGCCGCGCCACAGTGCCGGGTCGGTCATGCCCCCGGCATGACCTTGAACGGCCGGGGGCCGTTCAACCCGGCACTCCCTGGCGGGGGAGGATTTCTCGCGAAAACCCTGAATAACGATCCCGCCTAGACCTTCGGCTTATCCTTCGCCCACAGCGCATCGACGCGCTTCTGGTTGCCGCCCGCCTCGCGCAGCCGCAGGTCGAGCAGCTCGACCTTGCGCCCCTGGAAGCGCTGCGGCCGGGTATGCCAGACGATGTCGTAGATCGCCTGCCGCGTCGTCGGCTGGTCGTCGGTGAAATAGGTGTAGCGGATCAGCACCGGCAGCCGCCCGGTCAGGTCGTCCGCGCCGCCGTCGGTCGCCTGGCGCAGCGCCTTGTCGAACCAGTCCGCCTGGATCGTCTGCGTCACCGAATCCTGCGGCGAGACGCCGAGCGCGGTTGGGAAGCTGACACGGATGTCGCCGAGCGGATGCGTCTCCTCGCGCGCCAGCACGATCGTCCGCTTGTCCTTGTCGGGCGCGCCGCGCAGCACGAAGCGCGTCTTGTCGCGCGTCGCGCTCGCCTGTTCGATCGCCTTGTCGGCAGCGGCCTGCCGCCGGTCCTGCCAATTGCTGTAGAGCGTCAGCGCCGCGATCACGACGCCGGCGACCGCGACGACCTCGGCCAAAGTGACCCAGCGCCGACGGGTCTGCGCCTGGTCGCGCGTCTCGCTCATCGCCCGCCCGCTTCGAGCAGGTCGCGCGGCGCGGCGAGCTCCCAGCTGTGCGCGATCCTGTCCTCGACCAACGTCCAGTCGGTATCCTCGTCGATCGCGACGTCGGTCCACTGCGCCTCGTCGTCGAGCAACTGCACGACGGCCGTACCGTCGGTCCCGTCGCGCACCCGTACGAAGGCGGCATCGCCGACGAAGAAGCTGTGGTCGTCCTGCGCGCGCTCTTCGACTTCGGGCAGCAGCAGGGCGACGGCGCGCACCCGCGCCAGGACAGGGGAGACGTCGGTCATCGCTTCACGAATTCCTTGAGGATCTGGGGATAGAGACGATGTTCCGCCGCGAGCACCCGCGCGGCGAGCGTATCGGGGGTGTCGCCGGCCAGCACCGGCACCTCGGCCTGGCCGAGCAGCGCACCGCCATCCAGCTCCTCGGTGACGATATGCACCGAACAGCCGGCGACGCCGTCGCCCGCGGCGATCGCCCGCGCATGGGTGTCGAGCCCCTTGTATTTGGGCAGCAGCGAGGGGTGGATGTTGACGATCCGGTCGCGCCATCGCGCGACGAAAGCGTCCGACAGCAGCCGCATATAGCCGGCGAGCGCGATCACCTCGCACCCCGCCTCGCGCAGCGCCGCGTCGAGCCGCGCCTCATAGGCGGCCTTGCCGATCCCCTTGGGGGACAAGGCGAAGGTGGCGATGCCGCGTCCCCGCGCCCAGGCGAGGCCGGGCGCGTCGGGCTTGTCGGACGCGACCAGCGCGACCGGAATCCCCGCCTCGACCAGCGCCATCATGTTCGAGCCGCGGCCCGAGATCAGGATGCCGACCGTCTTGCCGTCCACGCCATCAGCCATGGTCGTGCGTCGCGGTCCAGTCGCTGCGCGCGCTCCACGTCTCGGACGCGCCGCGCACGGTGCAGCCGCGCGCCCCCGTCTCGACCGCGCCGATCCGGTGCACCGTCTCGCCCGCCGCGGTCAGCGCCGCCGCGACCGCTTCGGCCCGCTCCGCCGCGACGACCACCGCCATGCCGATGCCGCAGTTGAAGGTACGCGCCATCTCCTCGGGCTCGATCGCGCCCTGCGCCTGCAGGAACGCCATCAGCCGCGATTGCTCCCACGCATCGGCATCGATCACCGCATGCGTCCCCTCGGGCAGCACGCGCGGGATATTCTCGAGCAGACCGCCGCCGGTGATATGCGCCAGACCCTTGATCGCACCCTCGCGCAGCAGCGGCAGCAGGCTGGCGACATAGATGCGCGTCGGCGCCATCAGGATGTCGATCAGCAGCCGGTCCGAATCGAACAGCGCCGGGCGATCCAGCTTCCAGCCGCGATCCGCCGCCAGCCGCCGGACCAGCGAGAAGCCGTTCGAATGCACCCCCGACGAGGCGAGGCCGAGGATCACGTCGCCCGCGGCGATCTCGCGCCCGGTCAGCACCCGGTCGCG
Organism: Sphingomonas sp. M6A6_1c; assembly: GCF_053345135.1. Lineage (NCBI taxonomy): Bacteria > Pseudomonadati > Pseudomonadota > Alphaproteobacteria > Sphingomonadales > Sphingomonadaceae > Sphingomonas > Sphingomonas sp. M6A6_1c. Next base: position 2,196 of record NZ_JBKEZO010000001.1, read on the forward strand.
CTCGACCGCGCCGACGCAGAAGCCCGCGAGGTCGTAGTCGCCGGGCGCGTACATGCCGGGCATCTCCGCGGTCTCGCCGCCGATCAGCGCGCAGCCCGCCTGTCGGCAGCCCTCGGCGATCGACGCGACGACGCGCTCGGCGATGCCGTTGTCGAGCTTGGCGGTGGCATAATAATCGAGGAAGAACAAAGGCTCGGCGCCCTGGACGATCAGGTCGTTGGCGCACATCGCGACGAGATCGACGCCGACGCCTTCATGCCGGTCCCATTCGATCGCGAGCTTCAGCTTGGTGCCGACGCCGTCGTTGGCCGCGACCAGCAGCGGATCGGTGAACCCGGCCGCCTTGAGATCGAACATGCCGCCGAAGCCGCCCAGCTCGGCATCGGCACCGGGCCGGCGCGTCGCCTTGGCGAGCGGCCCGATCGCGCGGACCAGCGCGTTCCCCGCGGCGATCGACACGCCGGCATCGGCATAAGTGTAGGACTGGTCGGACGGGGAGGGCGGGTTGCTCATCCGGCCAGCCTGCTACGATTTGCGATGGTTGCTGGCAATGCCGAACCGAAATCCGCCGCCGCGGCGTGGGGCGAACGGTCACATCCCGCTTGGCATCACCCGTCGGCTTCGCCAAAAGGCCCGCGACATGCGCATCCCCTTGTTTCCCTCGCTCGCCGGTGCGGCCCTGCTGCTCGCTGCCGGTGCATATGCGCAGATCGAGGGCGGGCGCGGCGTCGCGCCGGTCGACAGTTCGGGCGATTTCGAGGTCGGCGGCGTCGATGTCGACGTCGCCGCCAAGACCGCGCAGGCGGCGCGCCTGGGCGGTTGGCGGCTGGCGCAGCGCAAGGCCTGGGTACAGCTTTCGAAGCGGCTCGGCGGCGATGGCGGCCTCGTCTCGGACGGCACGCTCGACCAGCTCGTCTCCGGCATCGTTGTCGAGAACGAACAGATCGGCCCGACCCGCTACATCGCCAAGCTCGGCGTGCTGTTCAACCGCAGCCGCGCCGCATCGGTGCTCGGCATCAGCGCCTATTCGGATCGCTCGCGGCCGATGCTGCTCGTGCCGTTGCAGGTGTCGGGCGGGGTCGAGACGGTGTTCGAGCAACGCACCGACTGGCAGGAGGCCTGGGCACGGTTCCGCACCGGCAACAGCGCGGTCGATTACGTCCGCCCCTCCGGCAACGGCGCCGATTCGCTGCTGCTCAACGCCGGGCAGATCGCCCGGCCGGGGCGCGGCTGGTGGCGGACGGTGATCGACCAATATGGCGCCGCCGATATCCTCATTCCCGTGGTCCGCCTCTACCGCAGCTATCCCGGCGGCCCGATCATCGGCGTGTTCCAGGCGCGGCACGGTCCCGATAACGAGCTGCTCGGCAGCTTCACGTTGCGCGTCGGCAGCGCCGCCGGGCTGCCGCGGCTGCTCGACACCGGCGTCGCGCGGATGGATGGGCTGTTCCAGCAGGCGCTGCGTGGCGGCGCGCTCGGTCTCGATCCGACGCTGTCGCCGCCGCCGGCGCCCGAGCCGGTGGTCGATCCCGACGCGATCGACGACGCGGCGAGCGGCGAGACGCTCGCCGAGATCGTCGGCGACACGGGTGCCGCCAATGCCGGCATCGCGCTCACCCTGCAATTCGACACGCCGGGCGCGAGCGCGGTCGCCAATACCGAGGGACTGGTCCGCAGCATCCCCGGCGTCCGCGCGGCGAGCACCACCAGCCTCGCGCTCGGCGGCCTGTCGCTGATGCGGGTCACCTATGACGGCGATCCCGACGCGCTGCGTGCGGCGCTGGAGGTGCGCGGCTATCAGGTCAGCGGGTCGGGCCAGACGCTGCGCATCCGTCGCGGCGCGCCGACGCCGGCCGCCACCGCCAATCCGACCGGCTGACGCATGAGCAACCAATTGGCGCTGCCCCTCGGGTGGCCAGCCGACCCGAAGGACGATGCCTTTCTCGTCACCCCGTCCAATATCCGCGCCGCGCAGGTGCTGGAGCAATGGGCGAGCTGGCCGGTGATGGCGGCGGTGCTGACCGGCCCGCGCAAATCCGGCCGCAGCCTGCTCGCGCGCATCTTCGCCGCCAAGAGCCAGGGCCGGATCATCGACGATGCCGAGGCGGTGCCCGAGGCGCAGATCTTCCACGCGTGGAACCAGGCGCAGGCGGAGGGGCGGCCGCTGGTGATCGTCGCCGACGCGCTGCCGCCCAGCTGGGCGGTCAAATTGCCCGATCTGCGCTCGCGGCTCGCCGCCAGCCCGCACGCCGCGATCGGCGCGCCCGACGATGAACTGATCGCCGCATTACTCGCGCATCTGTTCCACCGCCGCGGGCTCGATGCGCGCCCCGATCTGGTGACCTGGCTCAGCACGCGCATCGAACGCAGCCACGTCATCGTCCAGCGCGTCGTCGATGCGCTCGATCAGGAGGTGCTGGAAAGCCGCCGCCGCCTCTCGATCCCGCTCGCACGAACTGTTTTGACCGCGGCGGGGATCGTCACGCAACCGCAACCGTTGCTACCTATGACCGAAGTATGACACGCCCAATCCACCTCTCGCACCTCGCCGCTCCCGATGACGATCCGTTTGTTCCGGAAGTGAACGATCGCTATTTCAATCGCGAGCTGTCGTGGCTCGCCTTCAACCGGCGCGTGCTGGAGGAGGCGTGCAATCCGGCGCATCCGCTGCTGGAACGGCTGCGTTTCCTGTCGATCTCGGGCAACAATCTCGACGAATTCTTCATGGTCCGCGTCGCCGGCCTGAAGGGGCAGCAATTGAAGGACGTCGACCGCCGCTCGTCGGACGGCCTGACGCCGGGGCAGCAGCTTGCCGCGATCACCCGCGAGGCGGACGCGCTGATGGCGAGTCAGCAGGCGGTGTGGGGCGACCTGCGCACGCTGCTCGACGAGGCCGGCCTGCACGTCCTGCGCCGCGACGAGGTCGACGCGCAGGACGCCGAATGGCTCGATGCGCATTTCCGCGAACAGATCTTCCCGATCCTGACGCCGCAGGCGCTCGATCCCGCGCATCCCTTCCCCTTCATCCCCAACAAGGGACTGTCGGTGATGTTCGACGTCGTCCGCGATTCTGACGGCGAGCCGGTGCGCGAACTGGTGATGATCCCGGCGACCGCCCCGCGCTTCGTCCGCCTGCCCGGCGAGCCCGCGCGTTACGTCTCGATCGAGGCGCTGCTCAAGCGGTTCGCGCCGGTGCTGTTCCCCGGCTATACTTTGGTCGGCGCCGCCGCCTTCCGCGTGCTGCGCGACAGCGACATCGAGATCGACGAGGAGGCGGAGGATCTCGTCCGCTATTTCGCCAATGCGATCAAGCGCCGCCGCCGCGGCCGCGTCATCCGGCTCGAACTCGAGACGGGGATGCCCGACGCGCTCGCCAAGGTGCTGCGCCACGAATTGGGCGGCGCCGACGCGACGATCACCGAAAGCGGCAATCTGCTCAGCATCGGCGATCTCGACGCGGTGATCGACGAGGATCGCCCCGACCTCAAGTTCCTGCCGTTCGTGCCGCGCTTCCCCGAGCGCATCCGCGAATTCGGCGGCGATTGCTTCGCGGCGATCCGCGCGAAGGATATCGTCGTCCATCACCCCTATGAGACGTTCGACGTCGTGCTCGCCTTCCTCAAACAGGCTGCGCTCGACCCCGACGTCATCGCGATCAAGCAGACGCTGTATCGCGCCGGCAAACAGCCCGCGGTCATCAACGCGCTGATCGCCGCCGCCGAGGCGGGCAAGTCGGTCACCGCGGTGGTCGAGCTGCGTGCGCGCTTCGACGAGGAACAGAACATCCTGTGGGCGAGCGCGCTCGAACGCGCCGGCGTACAGGTCGTCTACGGCTTCCTCGAATGGAAGACGCACGCCAAGGTGTCGATGGTGGTCCGCCGCGAGAACGGCCAGTTCCGCACCTATTGCCACTTCGGCACCGGCAATTACCACCCGGTCACCGCACGCATCTATACCGATCTCAGCTTCTTCACCGCCGATCCGCGGATGGGGCGCGATGCGGCGCAGATGTTCAACTACGTCACCGGCTATGTCGAGCCGACCGACATCACCAAGCTCAGCCTCTCGCCGCGCGACCTGCGCCAGAAGCTGCTCGACCTCATCGACGTCGAGATCGCCAATGCCCGCGCCGGCAAGACCGGGGCGGTATGGGCGAAGATGAACAGCCTCGTCGATCCCGCGATCATCGACAAATTGTACGAGGCGAGCGGCGCGGGGGTCGAGATCGACCTGATCATCCGCGGCATCTGCTGCCTGCGTCCCGGGGTGCCGGGCATGTCCGAGCATATCCGCGTCAAGTCGATCATCGGCCGCTTCCTCGAACACAGCCGCATCTTCTGCTTCGGCAATGGCGCGGCGCTGCCCAACGACGGCGCGAAGGTGTTCATCTCCTCGGCCGACTGGATGCCGCGCAATTTCGACCGCCGCGTCGAATATATGCTGCCGATCGAAAACCCGACGGTGCACGACCAGGTGCTCGACCAGGTGATGGTCGCCAACCTCATCGACACCGAACAAAGCTGGGAACTCGAATCGGACGGCCGCTACGTCCGCGAAACCCCCGGCGACAGGCCGTTCAACCTCCACCGCTATTTCATGACCAACCCGTCGCTCTCCGGCCGCGGCGCGGCGCTGGCGGAAAGCAACGCGGTGCCGACGCTGGCGCTGCGGCGGCGGCGATGACGGCGGATCGGGGCGGGGTCCGGGGTGTGCGGCCCGCCGCGGACGCCCGCTGATGGTCCGTTTGCCGTTCATCACGACGTTGCGCGACCGCCCCGCATCTGAACACCAGCCCGCGCCGGCCGTTGAACCGGCAATGACCGACCCCTATCCCCGCACCGGCATCATCGACATCGGCTCCAATTCGGTGCGGCTGGTCGTGTATCAGGGCCATCCGCGCATCCCCGCGACGCTGTTCAACGAAAAGGTCATGGCCGGCCTCGGCCGCAGCCTTGCGGCCACCGGCGCGATCGACGCGGACAGCATGTCGCTCGCGATCGGGGCGCTGCGCCGGTTCGCGATGGTCGCGCGGGAAATGGACGCGCCCGTCCGCACCGTCGCCACCGCCGCGGTCCGCGACGCGAGCAACGGCGCCGCCTTCATCGCCGCCGCGAAAGACCTCGGCCTCACCGTCGAGCTTCTCTCCGGCGAGCAGGAGGCGACTGCGGCGGGCATGGGCGTGCTGTCGGCGATCCCCGATGCGGACGGCATCGTCGGCGATCTCGGCGGCGGCAGCCTCGAACTCGTCCGCGTCGTGGCGGGCACCGTCACCGACCGCATCTCCTTCCCGCTCGGCGTGTTGCGCATCGCCGCGATGCGCGCCAGCCGCGGCCCGGCGTTCGATCGCCACGTCACCCGCCTGATCGCCGAGGCGGGCTGGACCGGCCGGGGCAGGGGCCTGCCGCTCTACATGGTCGGCGGATCCTGGCGCGCGCTCGCCCGGCTCGACATGAGCCTGACGCATTATCCGCTGCCGATCATCCACGGCTACAGCCTCGCGCCCGAAACCGTCGGTCGCCTCGGCCGCAGCATCGCGCATCTCTCGCGGCCGCGGCTGCGCAGCGTGCCGGGCATGTCGTCAGTCCGCGCCGCGCAGCTCGGCGACGCCACCGCATTGCTGTCGGTGGTGATGCGCGAACTCGGTTCGGGCAGCGCGATGGCCTCGACCTTCGGGCTGCGCGAGGGGTTGCTCTATGCGACGCTCGATCCGCAGACGCGTGCGCTCGATCCGCTGATCGTCGCCGCGCGCGAGGAGGGCAAATTGCTCGGCCGCTTCGCCGAGCACGGCGATTTGCTCGCCGCCTGGATCGCGCCGCTCTTCCCCGGCGATGCGCCGGAGCTGGCGCGCATCCGCCATGCCGCGTGCCTGCTCGCCGATTCCGGCTGGCGCGCCAATCCCGAATTCCGCGACGAGCGCGGGTTCGAGGTCGCGCTGCACGGCAATTGGGTGGCGATCGACGCGCCCGAACGCGCGATGCTCGCGCAGGCGCTGCACACCAGCCTCGGCGGCAGCACGGTGCCGCATCCCTTGCTCGCCGGCCTCGCCAGCAGCGGGCAGATCGCGCTGGCGATCGACTGGGGGCTGGCGATCCGGCTTGGCCAGCGGTTCAGCGCCGGCCTCGCCGGGCCGCTGCAACGCGCCTCGCTGGCGCTGGTCCCCGGTCACGTCACGCTGTCGCTGGCCGAGGCGGACCGGCCGCTCTACGCGGAGACGGTCGAACGCCGCCACGCCGCTTTGGCCACGGCGCTCAAACGCAAGCCGCGCCTCGCGATCAGATGATGGGCGCCGGTGCCATTCAGTAAATTCCTCCCCCGCCAGGGGGAGGTGGCGCGGCGAAGCCGTGACGGAGGGGGAGGTAAGGGACAGCTCCGGTTCCGTGTCCTCCCCCTCCGTCATGCCTGCGGCATGCCACCTCCCCCTGGCGGGGGAGGAGTTTCAATCAGAACCGTTGATCAGCCGCACTTCAGCCCGCTGACCAGCCCGCCGTCGTCGAGCAGGATGTTCAGCCGGTCGACGCGGAAATCCTGCGTCGTGACATCGTCGGGATGGATCACCCGCGAGATCGCCGAATGCGTCATATGCTCGATCTCGGGCCGCATCCGCTCGCGGAACTTGACGCCGGCGAAGCGGATCTTGACCGCCTCGTCGATCGCGCACGGTCCGCGCTCCGGCTCCGGCGCGGGCATCGTCGCACATCCCGCCGCGAGCACCGGCAGTAGAAAGGCCAACCGCATCATGCTGCTTCCTCCGTTCGCGTCATCTTGAGCTTGCCGCCGCGCACCGCAAAGCCCAGCCGCCCCTCGACCAGATCGAGCGCATCGCGCCCGAACTGGTCGAACCGCCAGCCCTCCAGCATCGGCAATCCGGTCCGCACCCCCGCGGCCAGCGCTTCCAGTTCCTCGGAACGCGCCAGCAACCGCGAGGCGACGTCGATATCGCGCGAGCGGATTTTGAGCAGCAGCTTGAGCAGGTCGGCGACCAGGGCGCCCTCCTTGCCCAGCCCCGGCTTGCGATCGTCGCGCGGCGGCAGCTCGTCCGCATCGAGCGGTTCGGCCGAGTCGATCGCCGCCATCAGCCGCCCGCCGATATCGTTCGACGCCCAGGTCGCCGACAGCCCGCGCACCTTGGCGAGATCGGCCTGCTTGCGCGGCGGATGGCCGGCGAGATCGCCCAGCGTCTCGTCCTTGACGATCCGCCCGCGCGGCAGGTCCTTCGACTGCGCCTCCAGCTCGCGCCACCGCGCCAGCGCCTTCAGCCGCCCGAGCACGTCGGGCTTGCGCCCCGAAATCCGCACGCGCTTCCACGCCTGATCGGGATCGTTGGCGTAATTGGCGGGGTCGGCGAGCCGCTCCATCTCCTGGTCGAGCCACACGCCGCGCCCGGTCTTGCGCAGCCGTTCCAGCATCTTGGGAAAGATCACCGCGAGATGCGTCACGTCGCCGATCGCATATTCGATCTGCCGCGCATCCAGCGGCCGCCGCGCCCAGTCGGTGAAGCGCGCGCCCTTGTCGACGACGATGCCGAGCCAGCTGTCGACCAGGTTGGAATAGCCGATCTGCTCGCCTTGGCCCAGCGCCATCGCCGCCACCTGCGTGTCGAACAGCGGATGCGGCGTCTTGCCGGTGAGATTGTAGATGATCTCGATATCCTGCCCGCCGGCGTGGACGACCTTGAGCACGTCCTGATTCTCGGTGAGCAGTTCGAGCAGCGGCGTCATGTCGAGCCCCGGCGCCATCGGATCGATCGCCGCCGCCTCGTTCACGTCGGCGATCTGGATCAGGCACAATTCGGGATAATAGGTGCTCTCGCGCATGAATTCGGTGTCGACGGTCACGAAGTCGGCATTGGCGAGGCGGGCACACAGATTGGCGAGGCTGGCGCTGTCTGTAATCAACGGGTGGATATGCATTACCCGTCCATAGCCACACGCGCGCGGGTTGACAAAGAGGGAAGGGGTGGAGATGCGCTCCACGACCATCCACGTCACCCCAGCGTAAGGCCAGGGTGACGAAGCAAGAAGAAACGATCATGCACGCCTATCGCTCCCACACCTGCGCCGCGCTCACCGCGAGCAATGTCGGTGAGACCGTCCGCCTGTCGGGCTGGGTCCATCGCAAGCGCGACCACGGCGGCGTGCTCTTCGTCGACCTGCGCGACCATTACGGCATCACCCAGATCGTCGCCGACAGCGATTCGCCCGCATTGCCGACGCTCGAATCGCTCCGCGTCGAATCGGTGGTGACGATCGACGGCGTCGTGAAGGCGCGGTCGGAAGCGACGCAGAACCCCAATCTCGCCACCGGCGCGATCGAGGTGTTCGCGCGCGGCGCGACCGTGCAGAGCCACGCGCAGGAGCTGCCGATGCCGGTCGCGGGCGATGCCGAATATCCCGAAGATATCCGCCTGCGCTATCGCTTCCTCGACCTGCGCCGCGAGCGGCTCCACCAGAACATCATGCTGCGCTCGAAGGTGATCTCCTCGATCCGCCAGCGGATGATCGGGCAGGGCTTCACCGAATTCCAGACGCCGATCCTCACCGCGTCGAGCCCCGAGGGCGCGCGCGACTATCTCGTCCCCAGCCGCGTCCATCCGGGCAAGTTCTACGCGCTCCCGCAGGCGCCGCAGATGTTCAAGCAGCTGCTGATGGTCGCCGGCTTCGACCGCTATTTCCAGATCGCGCCCTGTTTCCGCGACGAGGACGCCCGCGCCGACCGTTCGCCCGGCGAATTCTACCAGCTCGATTTCGAGATGAGCTACGTCACGCAGGAAGACGTCTTCCAGGCGATCGAGCCCGTCCTCCACGGCGTGTTCGAGGAATTCGCCGACTGGCAGGGCCAAAATGGACGAGGGGGCGGCCGCACCGTCAGTGCGCTGCCGTTCAAGCGCATCCCCTATCGTGAATCGATGCTGAAATACGGCAACGACAAGCCCGACCTGCGCAACCCGATCCTCATCAGCGACGTGTCGGAGCAATTCGTCGGCTCGGGCTTCGGCCGTTTCGCCTCGATCGTCGAGGCCGGCGACGTCGTCCGCGCGATCCCCGCGCCCGGCACCGCCGATAAGAGCCGCAAGTTCTTCGACGACATGAACGCCTGGGCGCAAGGCGAAGGCTTCGCCGGCCTCGGCTATGCCACCCGCAAGGGCGGCGAATGGGGCGGCCCGATCGCCAAGAATCATGGCGAGGACAAGATGACCGCGATGGCCGACGCGCTCGGCCTCGGTCCGGACGACGGCCTGTTCTTCGCGGCGGGCAAGGAAGGGCAGGCGGCCAAGCTCGCCGGTCTCGCGCGCACCCGCGTCGGCGAGAGCCTCGGCCTGATCGACCAGAGCCGCTTCGAATTCTGCTGGATCGTCGACTTCCCGATGTTCGAGTACGACGAGGACAACAAGAAGGTCGACTTCAGCCACAACCCCTTCTCGATGCCGCAGGGCGAGATGGAGGCGCTGGAGACCAAGGACCCGCTCGATATCCTCGCTTATCAGTATGACATCGTCTGCAATGGCGTGGAGCTGTCGTCGGGCGCGATCCGGAACCATCGTCCGGAGATCATGTACAAGGCGTTCGAGATCGCCGGCTATTCACAGGCCGAGGTCGACACCAATTTCGCCGGCATGATCAACGCCTTCAAGTTCGGCGCCCCGCCGCACGGCGGCTCGGCGCCGGGCATCGACCGGATCGTCATGCTGCTCGCCGACGAACCCAACATCCGCGAGGTCATCGTCTTCCCGATGACGCAGAAGGCGGAGGATCTGATGATGGGCGCACCCAATTTCGCGACGCCCAAGCAATTGAAGGAACTCAACCTGCGCGTCGCGCCGCAGGCCGGTGCCGCCGCCGCCGCCGACGTCGACAAAGCGGTCGCGCCCAAGGCCGGCTGATAGATCGGCCGACGGGTGTCCTCGCGGCGCCCTTCGGCCGGTCTGGCTCAGAACCCGCCATGCACCCGCGCGGCCAGCACGTTGGCGGGGCCGCGGTCGCGATTATAGCCGGGATGTTCGATCAGCTGGTAATCGAGCGTCAGCTCGAACCCGCGCGTCGCGGCGAGCTTGTAGAAGGCCTCGCCGATATATTCGGCCCCCGGATGCGGCAATCGGCCGTCGCCGACCAGCACGCCGAGACCGCCCGCGTCGAGATAGCGCTGGTGCGCCGTGCTGATCCCGTTGACGACCACCGCCGCGCCGATTGTATCGCCGACGCGGTGCCAGCCCGTGCCTTTCAACGACAGGCCGAGCTGCGCCGTCCGGTCGATATCGGTGAAGTCATAGGGCTCGATCGCGCCATCCGCGACACCGGCGCGCGCGAACAGGCCGAGCGAGCCGGTGACCGCCTGTTCGCCGTTGACGCTCGCGCCCACCCGCGTCCGCCGCGCCCGGACGAAGGCGGTGTCGGCAGCGCCGCCGCTCGCCGCCGCCAGCGTCAAAGCATCGTCGAACCGGCCGAACTGCCCGCGGTTGCGGAACAGCGTCAGCCGTAGCGCGCCGTCGTGGCCGCCGATCCGGTGGCGGTGCTCGATCTCGCCATCGACCTGATATTGCTGGAAGCGCGTCTCCAGCGTCTCGCCATTGGGCACCTTCGACAGATTGAACAGGCCGAGCCGCAGCGTCCAGTCGCCGCGATACGCTTCGCCCGCGATCCCCGTCGTATAGCCCCAGGCATCCGCGGCGTAATCGAAGCTGCCCGCATCGACCGCCGACCAGTTGAGGAAGTCGCTGCGCGGATCGTGCGCATAGCTGTTGGTGTCGAACACGTCGCCGACGCCGAACTTGCCCGCGGTCAGCACCAGCCGGTCGGTGTCGCGCGTCGCGGCGAGCTGGTTCACCGCGCCGGCCACCGCTTCGCTGCCGCCGCCCAAGCCGATGGTCTGGCGGAAGAAGAGCCGCTGCAACCGCAGATATGGGCTCTTCCGCCCGACCTTATACGCCTCCGCGCTCGGGAAGCCGGCGGCGCCCAATGTGTTGGACAGGCCGAAGCCCTGGTCGATCTCCGGATTGATCCACATCTCGCCGCCGCGCCACGGCCGCACCCCGGCATAGAGCGTGACGTCGACCGTCTCCTTGATCTGCCGCGGCGTCAGGCTATTCGGCCCTTGATAGGGGGAGGCGAAGCCGGGCGTGCCCTGCAGCACGCCGGTCGCCTGGCCATGGATCGCCCAATCCTGATCGACGGGGGCGGCGGGCCGGTCCGCGATGGTCTGCGCTGCGGCGGGGGCGGGGAGGGACAGGCCGGCGAGCGCGCAGGCGCCCGCCAGCAGAGATGCGATTCGTGTCATGCTGATGCCCCTGGACGCGCTTGGTTACAGATGATGGGTGCGCGGGCTGGTCGGTACGGATCGGCACCAACCCGCCGGCGCGCCGTGATAGAGCCGCAGCATCAACAAAAATCAACCACCCGCGCGCTTCCCCTGAATTCCATAACAATCCGCCGCTTGGCGGGGGTAGAATGCCAAATATCCCATAAAATAGCGGTTCGATCCGTTCGCGCTTTTACACATTATTATCATTTGCAGCTGCAACCGCCCCTTGGGAATTCAGACCGGGGGCGGTGATATGCGTAAGTGGGTATACCTTTTGGCAGCGGCCGGCTGCGCGGGAGCGATCGGGCAGGCGGACGCACAGGGGCTCCGCGGCCTCGCACCGACCGCCAAGCAGGGGGAGAAGGAAAAGGCGCCCCCAACGGTCGCCGAGAACACCTCCGACATCGTCGTCACCGCGACGCGGCGCTCGCAGCGGCTGTCGAACGTGCCGATCGCGGTCAGCGCCTATGGCTCGACCGCATTGCGTCATTCGGGCGCGACCGACATTCGTCAGATGGCGCAGCTCGCGCCATCGCTGTCTGTTTCCTCGACTGGATCGGAGGCAAATGCCACCGCACGCCTGCGCGGCATCGGCACCGTCGGCGACAATCCCGGCCTCGAAAGCTCGGTCGCGGTGTTCATCGACGGTGTCTATCGCAGCCGCACCGGCTCGGGGCTCAACGATCTCGGCGAGGTCGAGCGGATCGAGGTGCTGCGCGGGCCGCAGGGCACGTTGTCGGGCCGTAACTCCTCGGCGGGCGCAATCAGCATCTACACCAAATATCCGGAATTCAAGTTCGGCGGCTATGGCGAGGCGAGCTACGGCAATTACAACGCCGTCCGCCTCGCCGGCGCGCTCACCGGTCCGGTGCTCAAGGACACGCTCGCCTTCCGTATCGACGGCGTCGTCGCCAGGCGCGACGGCTTTTACACCGACGTCGTCAACAAGACCGACTATAACGACCGCAACCGCTATTTCGTCCGCGGCCAGTTGTTCTTCAAGCCGAGCACCGATCTGTCGCTGCGCCTGATCGGCGACTACACCTATCGCAACGAAAAGTGCTGCGGCGCGGTCTACGTCGACACGCGCGAGAAATACGATCCGACACCGGGCGTGGCGGGCGACTTCGCGGTGGCGCCGCAGAACCGCGTCGTCTCGGTCATGCAGAGCCTCGGCGCGGTGCTGCCGAGCGCGGGCGATCCCTATAACCGCCAGATCGCGCAGACGCCCGGTCGCGCCTATGCCAATGTCACCAAGGATTACGGCATCTCGTCGCGGATCGGCTGGACGATCGGCAGCGTGCAGCTCATCTCGATCAGCGCCTATCGCGAATATAAGGCCGGCGACGCGCTGGATCCGGATTACGGCAATCTCGACATCGGCTATCGCAGCGACAACGGCAACGCCTACCGCCGGTTCCGCACCTATACGCACGAGACGCGGCTGAGCGGCGGCCTGTTCGACAATCGGCTCGACTGGCTGGTCGGCGGCTATTTCGCGCACGAAGGGCTCGAAGTCGCCGACAATTTCAAGTTCGGCTCGCAATTCGGCGCCTTCGCCTCGTGCAGCCTCGTCGCGCGGATGAACGCCAACTCGGCGCTGCGCGACCCGACCAAGTCCGGCTGTCTGAGCGCCGTGGGTCGTCCGGCGCTCACCAGGGCTCTCGGCGGGACCCTGATCGGCGGTCTCGACCGCATCAGCACCGCCAGCAACCTCGGCGCGCTGCGCGACGTATTCGATCAGATCAGCACCAATTACGCCTTCTTCACGCACGACATCTTCCGCATCACCGACACGCTGAGCCTCACCGCCGGCCTGCGCTACACGCACGAACACAAGGTGCTGAACGCATCGCTCAACAGCAACAATACGGTATGCCCGGCGCAGCAGGCGGCGCTCGCTTCGGCGCGGTTGAACTCCAACAAGCTGATGCGAGACATCGCCGACGGGCTCGTCGCGATCGTCTGCGCCGGCAATTCGACGACCGCGCTCAACGGCGTCCCGCTGAACGATGCGATCGGCGAGGGCCAGTTCACCGGCACCACGGTGTTGTCGTGGCAGGCGACGCCGAGCACCTTGCTCTACGGGTCCTACGCCCGCGGCTATAAGGCGGGCGGCTACAACCTCGCCCGCTCGGGTCTCGTCCTCGGCAGCTCGCGCGCGAGCGACCTCCGCTTCGATCCGGAGACGGTGCAGGCGTTCGAACTGGGCGTCAAATACAGCACCGAAAGGTTCAGCGCCAACCTCGCCGGTTTCCGCTCGTCGTTCCGCAACTTCCAGTTGAACACCTTCAACGGCAGCGCCTTCGTCGTCCAGAATATCGGCGGCTGCGACGGATCGCTGAACGGCCAGGATCGCGACGACGATCCCACCTCCGGCGCCTGCAAGGGCAAGGTCGGCGCAGGCGTCGTCACGCAAGGGTTCGAACTGGAGGCGGGCGCCTATCCGACGCCCGACGTCACCTTCAATCTCGGCTATACCTACGCCCATACGCAATATCGGGACGATCTGGTCGGCAGTGCCGCCGGCGCGCCGCTCACCCCCGCCTTGTTCATGTTGCCGGGCAGCCAGATGTCGAACGCGCCGCGCCACGTCATCACCAGCGCGGCGACCTGGACGCCGGCGATCGGCAGCAACGGGCTCACCGGCCTGTTCTACGTCGATAGCCGCATGACCAGCGACTATAACACCGGTTCCGACCTGTTCGCCGAGAAGCGTCAGGACGGCTATGTCCTGGTCAACGCGCGGATCGGCATCCGCGGCCGCGATCAGCATTGGGCGCTGGAATTCTGGGGCCAGAACATCTTCGACACCCAATACGAGCAGATCGCCGCGGCGGCCTTCCTGCAGGGCAGGGGCAGCCAGTCGCAGGTCCAGCAGCTCGGCGCGAGCTATCCCGTCGGCAATGCGCTGACCACCGCCTTCCTCGCCGAGCCGCGCACCTACGGCGTCACGCTCCGCTCGCGCTTCTGAACCCGGTCGCCATGGCGGCGCGGGACCTCTCGCGTCGCCACGCCGGGCCATCCGCACGGCGGCCGCTGCGACGATTGCGTCGCAGGCGCATCTCCCAGCCTTCGTGCGGCTATAATGAGAACACCAAACCGTCACTGGGAATGATCGGCACAGCGCCAGCCGGCGACGTGAGATCGCTCTCATCCTGCCCCCGAAGGAACGACGACCATGAAGATACCGCGCAAGCTCGGCCTCTCCTTTCTGGCGATCAACGCCTCCGCCGCGGTCGTGATGCTGGTGTTCTTCGCCAACATCATGTCGATCCAGCGCTCGACCGAGCGCAACAACGTCAGCCAGACGATCTACGCCAAGGCGCTGACGCTGGAGACGTCGATGCTGCGGCAGAACAGCCAGTTCCGCGGCTTCCTGGTCACCGGCGACCCGAGCTACCTCAAATCCTATAACGAGGGGCGCAAGGAGTTCGACGACACCGCCGTCGCCCTCCAGCGGCTGCTCACCGATCCCGTCAAGCTCGATCAGGTGCGTACCGCCGATCGCGCCGCGCTCGCCTGGCGGCGCGACTGGGGCGACCGGCTGATCGGCTGGGTCAAGGCCGGCCGCCGCGAGGAGGCCGAGGCGGCAGTGCGTGCCGCCGGCGACAAGGTGCTGGTCAGCAAGGTCGCGCTGCCGCTGCGCGACCTGCGCAGCGCCGAGACCGAGGAGATGGAGAGCAACGCCGCCAGCCAGGACGGTGCGATCCGCACCGCGCTGATCACGCTGGTGATCGGTGGAATCGCGCTGATCGGCATCGCCATCACGCTCGCGATGATGCTGAGCAGCCAGATCGCCCGGCCGATCACCGCGCTGACCGCGGCGATGGCCGACCTCGCCAAGGGGCGTCACGACATCGCGATCTCCGCCACCGATCGGACCGACGAACTCGGCGACATGGCGCGCGCGGTGACCGTCTTCCGCGACGCCGCCAAGGCCAAGCTCGCCGACGACCGCGATCGCGACGCGGCGCGCGAGACGATCGGCGAAGCGCTGCATCGTCTGGCGGAGGCCGACCTCACCGTGCGCATCACCGACGTGCCCGAGACCTTCCAGAGCCTGTCGCGTGACTTCAACGGCGCCACCTCCAGCCTGTCGCGCGTGCTCGGCGAGGTGCGGGGGGGCGTGCAGGCGATCAAGCACAATTCCGAGGAGATCAGCCGCGCGACGCTCGACCTGTCGCAGCGCACCGAACAGCAGGCGGCAGCGATCGAGCAATCCGCCGCCGCGCTCGACGAGGTCACCAAGTCGATCCGCGAGGGTGCCGGCGCGGCGATCGGCGCGAGCGGCTCGATGACCGAGACGCGCGGCGAGGCCGAGCGCGGCGGCGCGGTCGTCAAGGAGGCGATCGGCGCGATGCACGGCATCGAAAAGGCGAGCAAGGAGATCGCCGAGATCATCAGCCTGATCGACGGCATCGCCTTCCAGACCAACCTCCTCGCGCTCAATGCCGGGGTCGAGGCGGCGCGGGCGGGCGATGCGGGCCGCGGCTTCGCGGTCGTCGCGCAGGAGGTGCGCGCGCTAGCGCAACGCTCCGCAAACGCCGCCACCGAGGTGAAGAACAAGGTGACCTCCGCCTCCGCGCATATCCGCACCGGCGTCAATCTGGTCGATCAGACCGGCCAGGCGCTGGCGCGGATCATCGACCGCGTCGGCACGGTCAGCGTCGCGATCGACGCGATCGCGCGATCCTCCGACCAGCAGGCCAAGAGCCTCGGCCAGATCAACGTCGCGATCAGCGAGATGGATACGATGACGCAGGAGAATGCCGCGATGGTCGAGGAGACCTCGGCCGCGGCACGGCGGCTGGCGGCGGAGGCGGAACACCTCAACCAGTCGGTCGGCGCCTTTGTCATCGATCATGAACCGGCGCTCGCGGCACCACCGCCGCCGCCGGTGCGGGTTCTAACCCCGTCGAAGCCAAAGGTCGGCCGGCTGCCCACGGCGGCGGCGCGCCCGCGCCTCGTCGCCAACGGTGATTGGGACACGTTTTGACGCTCCTGACCAGCATGATCGACGTGCCCGACAGCGCCGCTGACCGCGGCCCGCTGCGGCGGCAGGCCGCCGCGGTGCGTGAGATGGGGTCGACCTTCGTCGCCACGGTGCTGGAGGCGGCGGAGCGGCAATTGCACCGCGCGCCGCGCACCGCCGCGCTGATCGCCGCCTGGCCGCGCGACGTCGCCGCCGATGCGCTGGCCATGCGCTTCAACGCCGCGCTGCATGCGGTGGCGCGCGGCGACACCTTGCCCGCGCTCGCCGCGCTGTACCGCGATCGGGCGGGCGACTTCGACCGCGTCATCGGCGAGGCGCTCGCGGTGGCGGACGACGTCATCGTCGAATGGATGCGTGACCCGCCGCAGACCAACGAGGTCGGCCGCACCGCGGCGATCATGGCGGCGTTGATGGTCGCGCGCGCGCATCACGACATGCCCTGCGAACTGCGCGAACTCGGCGCCAGCGCCGGGCTCAACCTCAATCTCGACCGCTACGCTTATGATCTCGGCGGCCGCGCCGTCGGTCTGGCCGGATCGCCGGTGCGCGTTGCGCCGGAGTGGCGCGGGCCCCCGCCAGCGGTCCGCCCGGTCGAGATCGTCTCGGCGCGCGGGGTCGACCTGCGCCCGCTCGACGTCACCGATGCCGCCGCCTGCGCACGGCTGATGGCCTTTATCTGGGCCGATCAGCACGCGCGCGCCGACCGGCTCGCCGCGGCGCTGGCGATCGCGCGCGCCCGGCCGCCGCAGGTCGACGCGGGCGATATCGCGCTCTGGCTGCCCGACCAGCTCGCCGCGCCGCAGCCGCAGGGGCGCTGCCGGATCATCGTCCATTCGATGGCGCTGCAATATCTCGATCCCGCCCGCCGCCACAGCGTCGAGGCGGCGTTCCGCGCGGCAGGCGCCACGGCCACCGCGACGCGCCCGCTCGCGCGCATCGCGTTCGAATGGACCCCCGCGCGCGATGCCGTCCATCTGTCGCTGACCGTCTGGCCGGACGGCGTTACGAGTCATCTCGCCACCTGCCACGCTTATGGCGCGTGGATCGACTGGCACGGCCCGACCGACTGACCCGCGCTATTTCTCACGCCGGCTGCGCCGCGCGCGCGACTGATGCGTTCGATCCCGCATTGCCCCGACAGGAGGACGTGCGTGATCGATTTAGCCGGCTTCGAGAAGACCAAGCCCTACAAGGGCCATTACAAGCGCGATCTGGCCGCGCTGCAGGAGCGGCTGGAGCGCATCCTCGTCGCGCATATCGTCCACGATCGCCGCGCCGTCGTGATGTTCGAAGGCTGGGACGCGGCGGGGAAGGGCGGCATCATCCAGCGTCTCACCGCCGGCTGGGACCCGCGCCATTTCGCCGTCCATCCGATCGCCGCGCCGACCGACGAGGAGAAGGCGCACGATTTCCTCTGGCGCTTCCGCCGCGCGCTGCCCGCGCCGGGCGACATCGCGATCTTCGACCGCAGCTGGTACGGCCGCGTCCTCGTCGAGCGCGTCGAGGGCTATGCCAGCGAGGCCGACTGGCATCGCGCTTTTGAGGAGATCAACGCCTTCGAAGCCGATCTGATCGCCGGCGGCACCACGCTGATCAAGCTCTTCGTCCACGTCTCGCAAGCGGAGCAGGACCGCCGGCTCGAAGACCGGCTCGAAGACCCGTGGAAACATTGGAAGACCGGCCTCGACGATTATCGCAACCGCGCCCGCCGCCCCGACTATCTGGCGGCGATGCACGACATGTTCGCGCGCACCGACACCGGCGGCGCGCCCTGGACGGTGATCAACGGCAACGACAAGAAGGCCGCGCGCATCCACGCCCTCACCGCGATCGCCGACCATCTCGAGGCGAACGTTGACATGACCCCGCCGGCGCTCGACCCCGAGGTCGAACGCGTCGCGCGCGCGGCACTGGGCCTCGACTGAGGGTTAGAAGCTCGCCTCGGCATAGACCCGCGACAGGTCGCCCGCCCATTCGCCGTGATAGCGGTCGAGCAGCACCTGCGCGGGCGCCTTGCCCGATCGCACCACCTCGCGCAGCGGGTCGAGGAAGCCGGTTTCGTTGTCGCCCATGCCGTTGCCGCGGGCCCGCGCGGCGAGCCCGGCATGCGCGATGTCGAGCACCTGCCCGGCGATATCGCCGAGCCTGCCGCCACCCGGCAGCGGCGCGTCGAGCGCCAGCTTCGGCACCGCAGAGCGCAGCGCCTCGCGATCCTCCATCGACCAGTCCTTGACGAGGTCCCACGCCGCGTCGAGCGCGCCCTGGTCGTAGAGCAGCCCCACCCAGAAGGCGGGCAGCGCGCAGATCTTGTTCCACGGCCCGCCGTCGGCACCGCGCATCTCGAGGAAGGTCTTCAGCCGCACCTCGGGGAAGGCGGTCGACAGATGGTCGTTCCAATCGTCGAGGCTCGGCTTCTCGCCGGGCAGGACGCTGAGTTCGCCCTTGAGGAAGTCGCGGAACGACAATCCGGCCGCATCGATATAGCGCCCATCGCGATAGACGAAGTACATCGGCACATCGAGCATGTAATCGGCGTAGCGCTCGTAACCGAAGCCGTCCTCGAACACGAACGGCAGCATGCCGGTGCGCGCCGGATCGGTGTCCGACCAGATATGGCTGCGATACGACAGGAAGCCGTTGGGCTTGCCCTCGGTGAACGGCGAATTGGCGAACAAAGCGGTCGCCAGCGGCTGCAACGCCAGCCCGACGCGGAACTTCTTCACCATGTCGGCTTCCGACGCGTAATCGAGGTTTACTTGGATCGTGCAGGTGCGCAGCATCATGTCGAGCCCCATGCTGCCGACCCGCGGCATATGGCGCAGCATGATCGCATAGCGGCCCTTGGGCATGATCGGCAGCTCGTCGCGGCGCTTGTCCGGCCACATGCCGAGCCCGAGGAAGCCGATGCCGAGCTTTTCGCCCGCCGCCTTCACCTGTTCCAGATGCCGCCCGGTCTCGGCGCAGGTCTGGTGCAGCGTCTCCAGCGGCGCGCCCGACAGCTCGAACTGCCCGGCGGGCTCGAGGCTGACGCTGCCGTCGGCGCCGTTGAGCGCGATGATCTTGCCGCCTTCCTCGACCGGCTGCCAGCCATAAGGCTGGAGCGCGCGGAGCAGGTCGCGGATGCCGCCCGGCTCGTCCCAGCTCGGCGCGCCGTGGTCGCTCAGCCGATAGACGAATTTTTCATGCTCGGTGCCGATCCGCCAGCGTTCGGCCGGCTTCTCGCCGCGGGCGAAGCTGGCGATCAATTGGTCGCGCGATTCGATGATCGGCGACGTCTTGGCGGTATCGGTCGTGGTCGTCATGATCGCGCCCTTACGCGCGGATGAACGGCTGCGCCAGTCAGTCTTCCTGCCAGTCCCCGCAAGCCGCCATCCACAGGGAAACCGCCGCCGCCGCCGCGGTGTCGGCGCGCAGGATCCGCGGCCCCAGCGCCACCCCCACCGCCTGCGGCAGCGCGCGGATCGCACCGCGTTCCTCCTCGGTGAAGCCGCCTTCCGGCCCGATCAGGATCGCCGCCGGCCCGCGCCGCGCCCGCATCGCCGCGAAGGCCGGAACGCCGCCGGTCTCGTCCGCGAAGAACAGCGCGCGCTCCGCCGGCCAGTCGCGAAGCAAGGCCGCCAGCTTCACCGACTCGGCCAGCACCGGCAGCGCGGTGCGCGCGCATTGCTCGGCCGCCTCGATCATATGGCTGCGCAGCCGGTCGAGCTTGGGCCGGTCGACGATCGTGCGCTGCGTCACCACCGGCACCAGCCGGTCGACGCCCAGCTCGCACGCCTTCTCGACCAGCCAGTCGATCCGCCCCTTCTTCAGCGGCGCCGCGCACAGCCACAGATCGGGCACCGGCTCGCGCGGCCGCAGCCGTGTAGACACGTCGACAATCAGATCGCGCTTGCCGACGCTGGCGGCGGTGGCGAGCCATTCGCCGGTGACGTCGTCGAACAATTTGACCGGATCGCCCGGCGCCATCCGCATCACCGCGACCAGATAATGCGCCGCCGGCCCGTCGATGCGCAGCGGCCCCGGCGTCAGCTCGGTCTCGACGAACAGCCGCGGCGTCGATTGCGGCGGCCAGGCGGGGGTGGCGGTCATGATCCTCCCTTGCGGCGCCGTTGCCGCGCCCACAGCTTGCGTGCGACGATCCAGGCGAGCACCGCCGCCGCCGCCACCGCGACGACCGCCATCGTCACGACGCCGGCAACGCGCAGGATCGCCCAGAAGAGCGCCTCCACGAACCGTCCCACCGCTACCGACAACCCGATCATGCCCCGCGATTGGCGCAGTTTCGCCGGCTTGGCGAGGCAAAAGCACGTCCGCGCCCTTGCCCGCGGCGGCGATTGCGCGGCAAAGGCGGGCCATGTCAGCCGAGATCGTCCCCGACAGCGAACACCGCGGCCTCGTCGGCCGCCTCCCGCCGACCGCACGCGGCCTTGCGCTGCTCGCCCGGCTCGACCGGCCGATCGGCTGGTGGCTGCTGTTCTGGCCGGGCGCCTGGGCGGTGGCGCTCGCCGGCGGCACGCTGACCCGCTGGCCGCTGATCCTGTGGATCCTCGCCGGCAGCATCGCGATGCGCGGCGCCGGCTGCGTCTACAACGATATCGTCGATCGCGACCTCGACGCGCAGGTCGCGCGCACCCGGGCGCGGCCGATCCCGAGCGGGCTCGTCTCGCTCAAGCTCGCCTGGGTGTGGTTGCTCCTGCTCTGCCTGATCGGCCTCGTCGTGCTGGTCCAGCTCCGCCCGCTCGCCGCCGGCGTCGCGCTGGCCAGCCTCGCCCCGGTCGCCGCCTATCCGTTCATGAAGCGGATCACCTGGTGGCCGCAGGCGTGGCTCGGCCTCGTCTTCTCCTGGGCTGCGCTGGTCGGCTGGAGCGAGGTGGCGGGCGACCTGTCGCTGCCGATGTGGCTGCTCTACGCCGGCTGCATCGCCTGGACGATCGGCTACGACACGATCTACGCGTTGCAGGACCGCGAGGACGACGCGCTGATCGGCGTCCGCTCCTCAGCGCTGCGGATGGGCGCGCACGTCAGGGGCGGCACCGCGCTGTTCTATGCGCTGGCGCTCGCCTGCTGGTCGGCGGCGGTCTGGCGCGTCCGCCCCGACCCGCTCGCATTGCTCGCGCTGCTCCCGGTCGCCGCGCATCTCCTCTGGCAGATTACGACGCTCCGCCCCGACGACGGCGCCAACGCCCTCGCCCGCTTCCGCAGCAACCGCTTCGCCGGCCTGCTAATGTTCCTGGCGTGCGTCGTCGTGGGGACGTCGGCGGCGGGGTAGGGGCTCGCACGGGGGCGACGATCGATCGCGCCGGCCCATCACCCCGAAAAACTACGCCACCAGCCCGGCCTGACCCGCCCGTGCCCCTGCGAAAGCAGGAGCCCAGGAGTCCCGAACGCGATCGATCGTTGCTCCGCTACCCCCGCGTCACCGCTTCCAGCCACTCCCGAACCGCGACGATCTCCGGCCGTGCCGCCACGGCGCGCGTCGTGAGGACATGATAGCCCCCGCCCTCGATCACCGGGCCGAAAGGATGCACCAGCAACCCCGCCGCCATCTCGGGTGCCGCCAGCGTCAGGCTGCTGACGACCGCGCCATGTCCGGCAATCGCCGCCTGCAACGCATGGCCGTCGTCGGTGAAGCGCGGCCCGGCGGTGACCGGCAGCCCTTCGATCCCCGCCAGCCGCGCCCAGCTCGCCCAGTCCGGCCCGGCGATCGGGCTGGTCCACTCCGAATGGAGCAGCGGTACGCGCCGTAGATCGTCGGGCGTCGCGACTCCCAGCGCCGGGCTGCACAACACTCCGACATTCTCCGCCAGCAACGGTGTCGCGATCAGCGCGCCGAACGGGCCATCACCATAGCGAACGGCGATGTCCGCAGCGCCGCTGTCGAGATCGACCACCTGATCGCTCGCATGCAGATGCAGGTCGATTGCCGGATATGACGCCGCGAAGCCGCCCACCGACGGAACGAGCAGCCGCGCGGTGAACAGCCGGGTCGCCGACACCACCACCGTCGTCCGCGCGCGCCCGCGGCGGAGCTGCGTCAGGCAGCGGTCGAACGCGTCGAAGCCGTCGCACAAGACGGGATAGAGCATCGCCCCCGCCTGGGACAGCGAGACCCGCCGCACATGGCGGACGAACATCGCCTCACCCAGCGATTCCTCGAGCAGGCGCACCTGATGGCTGATCGCCGTCGGCGTCACGCCCAATTCGGCCGCCGCGTTCCGGAAGCTGAGATGACGCGCGGCGGCTTCGAAGGCGCGCAGCGTTGCCAGCGGCGGAAGATCGCGACGGCCACCGATGGATGAAGGCACCTCAGCTATCTCCTGAGCAATTCGCGTTCGTCGCCGATGCGACGGGGCGATAGATTAGCGGCATGATAGATGAGGACAACAAGAGGATGCGCAATCACGACGATACGACCCGCCGCCTGCTCCACATCGACGCGAGCGCCCGGTTCGGCCGCTCGGATGATGATCCCCACGGTTCGCACAGTCGCCGATTGTCGCACCGCTTCGTCACCGGCTGGCAGGCGCGGCGACCCGCGGATGTGGTGGTTCGCCGCGACGTCGCGGCGCATCCGCCTACCCCCGTTGACGCCGCCTGGATCGACGCGAGCTTCACCCCGCCGGAGCGTCGCACCGCCGGGCAGGCCGCGCGCCTGCGCGAAAGCGACGCGCTGACCGCGGAGCTGCTCGGCGCCGACCTGCTGGTCGTCGGCGTCCCGATGTACAATTTCGGGGTGCCGTCGCAGATGAAGGCGTGGATCGACAACATCGTACGGGTCGGCCTCACCTTCGGCTTCGATCGATCGCGCGACGGCGAGCCATATTGGCCGATGCTGCCCGCCGGCAAGCGGCTCGTCATCCTGACTGCGCGTGGCGATTACGGCTATGGACCCGGTGGACGGCTCACCGCGATGAACGTCGTCGAGGTCGGGCTGACGGTGCCGCTAGGCTATATCGGCCTGACGGAGAGCCGGACCATCGCGATCGAATATGACGAATTCGGCGACGATCGCCTCGCCGCCTCGATCGCCGCAGCAGAAGCCGCGGTCGACGGACTGGTCGATGATCTCTGTGCGACTATCGGCGGGGTCGCACCGGCCGGCTGACCGTTCCCGCTATGTCCTACATGCCGGCCACGCTCTATAAGCCCCGCCATGTCGCGCGCGCTCCCCTCCCATCAGCACCAAAATGGAAACGATGGGGGCGGATCGTTTCCGTTAAGGTGTCCATCTTGTCCATGTTGCCTTGATTCGTCACGATCGCGGGGCCTAGCATCCCGCCGGCTGGCCCCCTAAGTCGGGACGATGCTGACCCCTGATCAGGCGCGCGATCGCGCCGCCGATATCGTCGCCCGTGCCGTCCGCGCCGGAGCCGACGCCGCCGATGCCGTCTTCGCCGCCGATGCCTCGCTCGACGTCTCCGTTCGCCTCGGCGCGCTGGAGGATGTCGGTCGGTCGGAGAGCGAGGAACTCGGTCTGCGCGTTTTCGTCGGCCGGCGCTCGGCGAGCGTCTCGACCTCCGATCTGTCGACCGACGCGATCGCCGCCCTGGTCGAACGCGCCGTCGCGATGGCGCGCGAAGCACCCGAGGATCGCTGGGCCGGGCTCGCGCCGCAGGAGCGGCTGTTGCACGGCGCGCCGCCGCTGCTCGACCTTGCCGACGGCGACGAGCCGACCCCGGCCGAGTTGCGCGAATGGGCGCTGGCAGCCGAGGATGCCGCCCGCGCGGTGCCCGGCGTCACCAACAGCGAAGGCGGCGGCGCCAGCGCGTCGCGCTCGGTCTGGGCCTTGGCGACCAGCCACGGCTTCGCCGGCGCTTATGCCGCCACCGCCTACAGCCTGTCGGCCAGCGTGCTCGCCGGCGATGCCGCCACCGGCATGGAACGCGATTACGCGCATCACGCCGCCCGCAAGCGCGCGCATCTCGACAGCCCCGACTCGATCGGCCGCCGCGCCGGCGAACGCGCGGTGGCGCGCCGCAATCCGGGCCGCATCGCGAGCGGGCCGATGCCGGTGGTGTTCGACCCGCGCGTCGGGTCGTCGCTGCTCAGCCACCTCACCGGTGCGATCTCGGGCCAGGCGATCGCGCGCAAGACCAGCTTCCTGCTCGACGCGCTCGGCACGCAGGTGTTCGCCGACGGCGTGTCGATCTGCGATGATCCCCATCGCCCGCACGGCTTGCGCTCGCGGCCGTTCGACGGCGAAGGGCTGCCGGTATCGCCGGTCGCGATCGTCGAGAACGGCATGCTGGAGACCTGGCTGCTCGACAGCGGGTCGGCGCGGCAATTGGGGCTCGAGCCGACCGGCCACGCCGCGCGCGGCGTCGGCGGCGGCCCCGGCGTGTCGCCGAGCAATCTCTATATGGCCGCCGGCATCGTGCCCGTCGCGACGCTGATCGCCGACATCGCCGATGGCGTCTATGTCACCGAATTGATCGGTCAGGGCATCAACGGCGTCACCGGCGATTACAGCCGCGGCGCCGCGGGCTTCCGCATCGTCGGCGGGCAGATCGCCGGCCCCGTCGCCGAATTCACCATCGCGGGCAATCTCAAGGATATGTTCCTCGCGCTGACCCCGGCGAACGATCTCGAATTCCGCCACGGGCTCAACGTGCCGACGGTGCGGGTCGACGGCATGACGGTCGCGAGTGGCTGAGCCGCTCGCCGACCTGACCGCCGCGGTGATCGCGGTGACGCACGAGGCGGCGACGATGGCGCTCGCCCGCTGGCAGACCGACTTCGCGCGCTGGGAAAAGACGCCGGGCAGCCCGGTGTGCGAGGTCGATCTCGACGTCGACCGGATGCTGCGCGCGCGGCTCGCCGGATTGCTGCCCGATGCGGGCTGGCTGTCGGAGGAGACGGTGGACAGTCCCGATCGTCTCGCCTGCGCGCGCGTCTGGGTGGTCGATCCGATCGACGGCACCCGCGACTATATCCGCGGCCGGTCCGGCTGGGCGGTCTCGGTGGCGCTGGTCGATGCCGGCGAGGTGGTGCTCGGCGTGCTCGACGCCCCGGCGCGCGACGAGCGCTGGCATGCGACGCTGGGGCAGGGGGCGTGGCGCAACGATGTCGCGCTCCATGCCGGCGACCGCACGATGCTGGCGGGCGCACGCGTGCCGACCGATGCGCTTCCCAAGATCGATCGCCATCTCACCGCGGTCCACAAGCCCAATTCGATCGCGCTGCGCATGGCGATGGTCGCCGCCGACGAGGCCGACCTGCTCACCACGCTGCGCTGGGGCAATGAATGGGACATCGCCGCCGCCGCGCTGATCGCCGCGGAGGCCGGTGCGACGGTCAGCGACGCTCTGGGCGCGCCGCTCCGCTACAACAAGCCCGATCCCACCGCGTTCGGCGTCATGGTCGCCGCACCCGGCATCCACGGCGAGGCGCTGGCCTGGCTAGAGGGTCGCGCGCGCGCCGCATTCGGCGGCTGATTCCTGCGCTTTTCAGTTGGTTGATCCGCCAACGGAACATGCAACGCCTGCGTAACGTTTTATCCCCCACGACGGCCCGTTGGCCGATCGCCTTGGAAGGGAAGCCGTACGATGTTGTGGACGATTGCCGTAATCCTGCTGATCCTCTGGCTGCTGGGCTTCTCGCTCCACATCGCCGGTGGTCTCATCCACATCCTGCTGGTCGTCGCGATCATCGTCGGCCTGATCCAGCTCTTCACCGGCCGCAAGGCACTCTGACTCCCGGCGACGGCCTCCCGATGGAGGCCGTCGCCGCCCGCATCAATGCACGAAGCGCGCGACCACGTCGCGATAGCTGCGGCTGACCTTCACGCTGGCACCCGAGTTGAGCACCAGGAAGCATTCGCCGTTGGTATGCGGCTTGACCTGCTTGACGAGATCGAGGTTGACGATCGTCGACCGGTGCACCCGCTGGAAGCGCCGCGGATCGAGCCGTTTCTCCAGATCCTTCATCGTCTCGCGCAGGATCAGCGTGTTGTCGCCGGTATAGATGCACATATAGTCACCGGCCGCATCGATCCGCTCGATCGTATCGACGTCGACGCGGAAGATCTGCCCGCGATCCTTGATGTTGATCAGCTTCTCGAAGCGATTGGCGCTGACCGCGTCGCCGCCCTCGACCATATCCGCCGCCGCTTCCGGCGCATGCTCGGCGAGCACCTCCTTGAGCTTCTCGACCTCCTCGACGCCGCGCTTCTCGGACAATCGCTGCCGCACCCGCTCGATCGTATCGGCAAGCCGCGCCTCCTCGACCGGCTTCATCAGATAATCCACCGCCTGCGCCTCGAACGCACGCAGCGCATGGTCGGAGTAGGCGGTTACGAAGACGAACAACGGCGGTTCGACCTCCATCAGCCCCTGCACCACCGAAAAGCCGTCGAACCCGGGCATCTGGATGTCGAGGAAGACGAGGTCGGGCTTGTGCGTCTTGATCGCGCGGATCGCCTCGCGGCCGTTGGAGCATTTCTCGATGATCTCGATATCATCATGCGCCTGGAGCCGGAGCTCCAATCCCTGGATCGCGAGCGGTTCGTCGTCCACCAGGATGGTTCTGATCGTCATGCGGCCTCTCTACTCAGATCGTCGAGCTGGAAGGGAATTTCGATCTCCACCGAAAAGCCTCCAGCCGGCGCGGTACGCGTCTCGAAGCGGTGGTCCGGGCCATAGGCCTGGATCAGCCGCTCCCTAATATTGGGGAGACCCACGCCGGTTGAAAGGCTTGGCATCACCCGGCCTTCGAGCAAACCCGGTCCGGTGTCGGATACGCCGATCTGCACGCGATCCCCGGCGAGCCGCACGCGAACGCAGATTTCGGCGCCTTCCTCCTGCGTGCTGACCGCATATTTGATCGCATTCTCGACCAGCGGCTGGAGCAGCAGCGACGGCAAGCGCGCGCGTTCGGCGGCCTGGTCGATATCGAACACCGGCCGCAATCGCTCCTCGAACCGCATCTTCTCGATCTCGAGATAGAGTTTCAGCGTCTCGACCTCCTGCGCCACCGTGACGTGCGCGGTCGGCTCGTTGGCGAGCGTGTAACGCAGGAACGACGACAACCGGCTCAGCATCGCATTCGCGCGCTCGGTTTGCTTGAGCAGTACCAACGTCGAGATCGAGTTGAGCGTGTTGAACAGAAAATGCGGATTGAGCTGGTAGCGCAGCATCGCGAGCTGCGCCGACGACGCCTGATTTTCGAGATGCTGCATCTCGTCGATCTGCTGTTCGACGATCAGGTAGAAATTGATCCCGAAATACAGCGCCGACCACCCCGCCATCACCGTGAACGCGACGTAGAAGGAGACGAGCAGCCGCGGCAGCGTGACACCGGGCTGGCCGTTCTGGATCAGCGACCAGGTGAAGGCGTCGAGGAAGGCGAAGAACAAGGTCGCCGCGGCGAAGGCGAGGACGGTCAGCAACAGCCCCGGCGCGCGCGCCAGCCCGCGGAAATAGCCGTAGAAGGTCGAGAGCAGCAGCGTCACGCAATAGCCGACGATCGCCTCGACGATCACCGGAATGATCGCGTCGAGCGACAGATTGGTCAGCGTCGAGGCGCCGCGCAGCAGCAGGTAGCCGGTCCAGCCGACCGCCTGCAACGTCCAGAAGGCGCGGCTTTTGTTCTCGAAGAACGGACGCACGTTGAGCGCCGGGCGGGATGGGGCGGGAAGGGTCGCCATGTCGGGGCGTCTCTACACGGGTGACGCCGGCGGTGCAAAAAAGAAGGGCCGCCGCTTCCGGGGAAGCGGCGGCCCTTTGCTCGTCACCCGTGAAGGCAGATCAGAATGCCGTGTTGATCGACATGATGAAAGCGCGCGGGCTGCCGATCTGGACGAACGGGATGGTGTTGTTCACCGAGAGCGTCGATCCGCCCGTAAAGCCACCAACATAGAATTTGTTGAAGGCGTTGACGACGTTAAGCTGCAAGTACGTCTTGTTGTTGCCGCCGATGCCGATCCAGTCGAGCGCCAGACGAGCGTCGAAGTCGACGACTGTATAACCCTTGGCATAGGAGTCCCAGGTCTGGACCAAGATGCCACGAGTGCCGGTGTAGGTTGCAGGAACGTCATTTACTGTCGGGCAGACGGTATTTACGAGCGCGACCGTGCAGCCGAAATTGCCGAGGTTCTGGTCGTTGACGTACCGGCGGCCGGTGCGCTTGGCCTGTGCCCCGAGCTCGAGCGGCCCCAGCGTCGCCTGAATGCGACCGCCGAACGTGTAAACGGGAGCGCCGGACTCACGCTTGCCTTCGGTCTGGGCGAGAATGGGCGCACCTGCAACGGTGCAGTTGTTGGTCGTGTTCGCCGCGGTCAGCGTCGTCGGGCAGCGGCCGATCTCGACATCGTTCTTGATCTCCGACTTCAGGTACGAACCGTAGACGTAGAACAGCAGCTCGTTGATCGGACGATAAGAGATGTTGCCGTCGATGCCGTACTTATCGACGCGACCCAGGTTGCGGTAGATCGTCTGCTGGGTGTCGATGTCGTAGGAGCTTGCCAGACGGTTCTGGAAGCGGGTGTACCACGGGCCGACCGAGGCCTGGATGCGGCTGCTCGTGTAACGCAGGCCTGCATCGAAGTTGTCGGTGATTTCGGGCGTCGGGTTCGCGGCGTTCGTGTTCTGAGGATAATAGAACGCCTGGTACAGGTTGTCCGTGCCCGGAACCTGAATGCCCTTCGAGTAATTGCCGAAGATCGAGAAGGCGTCGCTGATCTCATACGTCAGGCCGCCCGCCGGCAGGATACGGTCGTACTTGTAGACGCGGTTCTGCGGTGCCGCGAAGCCGGTTATGGTCGGCGCGGCTGCGGTACCACCGACACCATAGGGGTTGGCAGTTGCATACGCCGCATTCTGTCCCGCAGTCGCCAGGCAGTCGACGTTGCCGCCCGCCGAGGTCGAGAAGCAATAGTTGGTGAGATCGCGCTTGAACCACTTGCCCGTCACCGACGCCTCGACGCGCAGCTTGCTGTCGAAGAAATTGCCGATGTACTGCGCGAAGCCCTGGTTCAGGATCGCCTTCGAAAAGCGGTTGCGCTTCTGCACGACGCCACCGTTGGTGGCGACAAGACCGTTATTGCTCGGGAAGACGTCAAACGGAATGCCGTTCGCCTGGAGGTAGCCAAGCTCGCCGGTCTGGCGATGGCGGCCGTAATCGAGCGTGTAGCCGACACGCAGGCTCTGCGTATCCGAGAAGTCGTATCGAAGCGATGCGATGACGCCATAGCGGTTGGTTACCGTCTGGCTGGGCGCAAGCAGCGTGATCTGATCAAGCACGTCGCCATCGCCGTTCAGATCACGACCGAAATAATATTGACCGCCGACGAAGCCGTATTGCGGCGTGGTGATCGCCGGCAGCGTCGACGTTGCCGTGCGGGTGTAACCGCTCTCACGTGCTGTGACCGTACCGCCGCCGTTCGCCTTGGTATATTGATACGACGGATCGACGAAAAGCGTCAGCTTGTCGTTCAGTGTGAATCGCGAGTTTACGCGGATGTTGGCGGTGTTCGACGGGTTGTAGCGTTCGTCGAATGTGGTGCCGCAGCCATTACCGTTGTTGGACGCGCCCGGCACGTTGACGATCGCTGGCGTGTCAGCAACGCCGGCCTGCGGCTGGTCGATCTGACAGCGACCCACCGAATACGGCAGTTCATCGCGGCTGTTCGGGAAGCGGCTGAGGTTGCTCGTTCCTGCGACGCGGGCCGCGCCGGGGACGAGGACCGGAGCGGCGGCGTTGGCGCCGGCGCCCCCGGTCGAGGTAAAGACGTTCGTGTCATAGCGCAGCGGCGCCGAGCCGAAGAAGTTGTTGCGGTTCTGGTTGTAGTGGCCCGCAACCGAGATGAAGTCCTTGCCGCTGCCGATAGGCTGATAGACCTTGGCGTTATACTGCTGCTTATTAATCTTGCCAAAGTTGTTGAACACGACGTCGTTGGTCGCGCTCGAGCCCGAGAACCACGCCTTGGTGCCGAACGGGGTGAAGACGCCGGTGTTGATCAACCCGAACACGCGGAAGAAGCTGTAATCGCCGATCGAACCGACCATCCGCGCGCCGAGTTCGTCGGTCGGGGTCAGCGTGCGATAGTTCACCGTTGAACCAGATGCCGAGGCGGTCGGCGAATCCGGATCGGTCGAGCCCAGATTGACATTCACCTGCTCGATCAGCTCGGGGTCGAGCTGCTGGTTCGAGTAAATCGCGTAATTGCCGGTATCGTTGAGGGGAATACCGTCGAACGTCTGGCTGATGCGGCTGCCGTCGAAGCCGCGGATGGTGAGCGTGCCGCCGGCCGAACCGAACGGATCGTTGTTCTGGAAGCTGACGCCGGGCAACTGGTTGATGATGTCATTAACCGTCTGGCCGGGCGTCTGGTGCGAAATGAACGTCTGGTTGAGGACCTGCTTGTTCTTCGCGGTATTGGGGATGTCAACGCCGCCGACACCGGGCTCGCGCGCGCCGGTCACGACGATGTCCGTGCCCACGTTGTCGGCCTCGGACGACCCCGTCGACTGAGCGAAGGCTGCGGCTGGAACCATGAGCGCGGCGAAGGCCACGCCGCAAGCGAATGTCGTGCGCATTTGATCTAGTCCCCTTTGAGCGATGAGCTCTGGCATCGCGGCTCGTCTTTGACCGTTGCCGCCGCCCATGTCGGGAAAATATTGCGAGTTTGTGACATTCGCGAGCTTGACGATGGTACGGAGATGCTTCGATATTTTGCGTTGCAAAAAAGCCACGCCACCGCTGGCGGGCTTAGCCCGTTTCGGCCACGATTTCAGCCCATTGCGCCTCGCTGATCACCGTCACGCCGAGATCCCCAGCCTTCTTCAGTTTCGACCCCGCATCCGCGCCCGCGACCACCAGATCGGTCTTCGCCGATACCGAACCTGACACGCGCGCGCCGAGGGCTTCGGCCTGGGCCTTGGCCTCGTCGCGCGACAGGGTTTCGAGCTTGCCGGTGAACACCACGGTCTTGCCGCTCACCTGCGACGCGCGCGTTTCCCAGACCAGATCGGTCGGGCGGACCTCGCGCAGCAGGTCGAAGACGACGTCGCGATTATGGCGCTCGGCGCAGAAGCCGATCAGCGCGCCGGCGACCTCCGGCCCGATCCCCGGCGTCTCGATCGCCGCGACGAGCAGCCGGTCGCGGCGGAGGACGAACTTGCGGTCGGTCTCGCCGATCACCGGCTCGATCCGGCGGTGGAGGAACACCGCGTGGCGCAGCATCGCGCCGAGCGCCCGGATCGAGCGATAGCGGCGGGCGAGGTCGCGCGCGGTGATCTCGCCGACATGGCGGATGCCGAGCGCGAACAGGAAGCGGTCGAGCGCGATCTCGCGGCGGGCTGCGATCGCCGCGACCAGATTGGCGGCCCAGGTCCGCCCCTCCTTCTTGCGCGCGGCGAGCTGGTCCTCGGTGAGGCGGAAGATGTCGGCGGGCGACTGGATCAGGCCGTCGGTGAAGAAGGCCTCGATCAGCGTCGCGCCGAGCCCGGTGATGTCGAAGGCGTGGCGCGAGACGAAGTGGATCAGCCGCTCGACCCGCTGCGCCGGGCAGATCAGCCCGCCGGTGCAGCGATAGACGACCTCGCCCTCCTCGCGCTCGACGGTCGATCCGCAATCGGGGCAGGTGCGGGGGAAGGGCCAGGCGGGGCGGTCGGCCTCGGGCGTCAGGTTGCGGACGATCTGCGGGATGACGTCGCCGGCGCGCTGGACGACGACGCGATCGCCCTCGCGCACGCCGAGTCGCTCGATCTCGTCGGCATTGTGGAGCGTGGCGTTGGTCACGACCACGCCGCCGACGGTGACCGGCGCGAGCCGCGCCACCGGGGTCAGCGCGCCGGTGCGGCCGACCTGGATGTCGATCCGCTCCAGCGTCGTCTGCGCCTGTTCGGCGGGGAATTTATGCGCGATCGCCCAGCGCGGCACGCGGCCGACGACGCCGAGCCGCTCCTGCCAGTCGAGCCGATCGAGCTTGTAGACGACGCCGTCGATGTCGAACGGCAGATCGGCGCGCTGCGCCTCGATCCCCGCATAGGTGCGCAGCGCGGCGGCGGCATCGCCGGCGACGGCGATATTGGGGGTCAGCGGCGTGATCAGATCGTCGTCGGCGACGCGAAAGCCCCAGTTGCGGACATGCTGCATCATCGCCGACTGCGTCGCCTCGGGCAGCGTGTCGTGATCGCCCCATCCCCAGGCGAAGAAGCGCAGCGGCCGGGTGGCGGTGACCCGCGCATCCTTCTGGCGCAGCGAGCCGGCGGCGGCGTTGCGCGGGTTGGCGAACTGGCGCGCCTTGCCGGGGTCGTCGGCCTCGTCGAGCAGGCGCCGGTTGAGCGCGGCGAAATCGGACTTCGCCATATAGACCTCACCGCGGATCTCGAACACCGCCGGGGCATCGGCGGGGAGGCGTTGCGGGATGTCGGCGATATGGCGGACGTTGGCGGTGACGTCCTCGCCGATCCGGCCGTCGCCGCGGGTCAGCGCCTGTTCGAGCGTGCCGTCGACATAGCGCAGCGAGCAGGACAGGCCGTCGATCTTGGGCTCGGCGGTGAGCAGGACCGGCTCGTCCGCATCGAGCCGCAGGAAGCGGCGGATGCGGGCGACGAACTCGACGACGTCCGCTTCGCTGAACGCATTGTCGAGGCTGGTCATCGGCCGGGCATGCGGCGCCTTCGCCAGATGCGCCGACGGGGCGGCGCCGACCTGCCGGTTCGGCGAATCGGCCCGGACCAGGTCTGGGAAGGCCGCCTCGATCGCGGCGTTGCGGCGGACCAGCGCGTCATAGGCGGCGTCGGAAATCTCCGGCGCATCCTCGCCGTGGTAGCGCCGATTGTGGTGGGCGATCTCCGCCGCGAGCTTTTCGAGTTCGGCGGCGGCGTCCGGCGCGGTCTTGGGCAGGTCGGTCATGGCAGCGGGGTAGGGGAGCAAGGGCCGGTCGGGCAAGACTCGGCGCGACGGCGAGACCGCGTCGCGCCGTCATCATGCTGTAAATGCCGAATATTCTTCCTCCGGCGATGAACTATCCGCGCGCGCGGGAGCTTTCCCATCGACGCCTTCCGGAGTTTTGCCATGACCGATCAGACCAACCGCCGCGACCTGTTCAAAGGTGCCGCCGTCGTGGGCGCCGCCGCCGTCGCCGGATCGGCGATCGCGCAGACCGGCCCCGCCGCGGCGCCGGCCGACCCGCGTACGAAGTTCACCAACCAGCCTTTCCCCGAACAGAAGCAGAAATGGCCGGCGTTGCAGCGCGAGATGAAGCCGGTGCCCGATTGCGGCGAGGCGAGCTATCGCGGCTCCGGCAAGCTCACTGGGCGCAAGGCGCTGGTCACCGGCGGCGATTCGGGCATCGGCCGCGCCGCGGTGATCGCCTTCGCGCGCGAGGGGGCGGATGTCGCGATCAATTACTTCCCGACCGAGGAGCCCGATGCGCAGGACGTCGCGCGGCTGTTGCGCGCCGAAGGGCACAAGGTCGTGCTGATCCCCGGCGACCTGACCGACGAGAAATTCTGCCGCGACCTCATCGCCCGCGCCAATCGCGAACTGGGCGGGATCGACATCCTCGTCAACAACGCCGCCTATCAGCAGTCGAAGGAATCGATTGCCGAGATCACCGCGGAGCAATTCGACCGGACGATGAAGACCAACGTCTATGCGATGTTCCACCTCAGCAAGGCGGCGATCCCGCTGATGAAGCCGGGTGCGGCGATCATCAACACCGGTTCGGTCAATTCGGTCGCGCCCGAGGAGGAACTGCTCGATTACGCCTCGACCAAGGGCGCGATCCTCATCTTTACCAAGGCGCTTGCCAAGCAGCTCGGCAAACAGGGTATCCGCGTCAACATGGTGGCACCGGGACCGATCTGGACGCCGTTGCAGGTCGCCGGCGGGCAATTGCCCGGCAAGATGCACGAATTCGGGCAGGACACGCCGATGGGGCGGGCAGGGCAGCCGGCGGAGCTTGCCGGCCTCTACGTGGCGCTGGCGGACAGCGGCAACAGCTTCACGACGGGCAGTGCGTTCGGCGCCAACGGCGGCACTGGCGCGATCTGACGGTATGGCGCGGGGCCGGTTCGCCTGCCCCGCGGTCAGGCCGTTTCGAGCAGCCGTTCCGCCTGCGCGCGCGCCTCGTCGGTGACGGTGGCGCCCGACAGCATGCGGGCGATCTCCTCGCGCCGTTCCGCTTCGTCGAGCACGCGGACGCCGGTGCGCGTCACCGTGCCGTCGTGGCTCTTGGCGATCAGCAGATGTTCGGCGCCACGCGCCGCGACCTGCGGCGAATGGGTGACGACCAGCAATTGGGTATGTTCGGCGAGCCGCGCCAGCCGCTCGCCGATCGCGCTCGCCACCGCGCCGCCGACGCCGCGGTCGATCTCGTCGAAGATCATCGTCGCCGCGCCGCCCTCTTCCGCCAGCGCGACCTTGAGCGCTAGGATGAAGCGCGACAGCTCGCCGCCCGATGCGATCTTGGCGAGCGGTGCGAAGGGCGCACCGGGGTTGGTCGCGATCTCGAACTCGACCCGGTCCTTGCCGTGCGACGACCAGCCGTCGGGCGCATGCGTGACGACGACGGTGCGGAACCGCGCCGCATCGAGCTTCAACGGCGCCAGCTCGCCGGCGACCGCCGCGTCGAGCCGTTCGGCGGCCGCATGGCGGCGCCGCGACAGGATGTCGGCGGCGGCGTCGTAATCGGCCCGTGCCGCGGCGACGGCGGTCTCCAGTACCGCGATGCCGTCCTCGCCGGCTTCCAGCCGTTCCAATTTGATGCGCAGGTCGTCGGTGAGCGCCGCAAGCTCGTCGGGCTGGACGCGATGCTTGCGCGCCATGCCGCGCAGCTCGAACAATCGTGCCTCGTCCTCCTCCAGCGCGCGCGGATCGAAGGCGAGGTCGCGACGCGCCTCGGTCAGTTGCTCTTCGGCGACCGTCGCCTCGATCACCGCGCGGTCGATCGCCGCGAGTGCCTCGCCGAGCGCCGCATGATCCTCGGCGATCCGTTCGAGCACGCGCGCCGCCTGGCGCAGCTGTGCGAGGCCGCCGTTCGACCCTTCCAGATAGTCGTCGATCGCGGAAAGCTCGTCGGCGATCTTCTCGGCGCGCTGCATCCCGCGCCGCTTGTCGGCCAGCGCTTCCTCCTCACCGGGCTCGGCGGCGAGTTTGGTCAGCTCGCCGACCGCATGTTCCAGCCATTCGCGATCCCGCGCCGCCGTCTCGATCTCGGACCGCGCGGCGGTCAGCTTGCTCTCCGCCGCGCGCAGCGTCGTCCAGGCGCGGGCCGTATCGCCGGGATCGACCCGGCCGAACGCGTCGAGCAGGGCGCGATGGCCGCGCGGATTGAGCAGGCCGCGGTCGTCGTGCTGGCCGTGGATCTCGACCAGCATCGGCGCCATCTCGCGCAGCAATGCGGCGCCGGCGGGCTGGTTGTTGACGAAGCCGCGGCTGCCGCCGTCGGCCTTGACGATACGGCGGACCAGCAACGGCTCCCCGGGCTCGATCTCGACGCCATTGTCGTCGAGCAACGCGGCGAGCGCGCCGTTCGGTGGATCGAAGGTTGCGGTGACGACCGCCTGGGTCGCGCCATGACGAACGAGGCCCGTCTCGCCGCGCCCGCCGAGCGCCAGTCCCAGGGCATCGAGCAGGATCGACTTGCCCGCCCCGGTTTCGCCGGTGAGCACGTCGAGCCCGTGCCCGAATTCCAGGTCGAGCGCCTCGATCAGCACTACATCGCGAATGGACAGCGCGGTCAGCATCGCCGTCGATATAGCGCGCCCTTATCGGGATGTTGATCCCTAAACGTTCCGGTCCGCCACGAAAGTGGCGGCCGTCACGCCGCGAACGGTCAGCTCGTCGGCGTCTCGGTGCTCGGGACCGGCCCGCCGGTGGTGCCGCCGGTGGTCCCGACCGGAGTCGGCGCACCCGGCGCCTCGGCCTTCGGCGTCGCGGTACCCGATTCGCCGGGCAGCGTCTGCGCCTTCGCGCCGGGCGTGCCGGCCGGGATGATCGGCTGACCCGCCGGGATCGGCGCGACCGGCTTGAACGGATGCTTCTGCATCAGTTCGTAAGCATGGTTGTACCAATCGCTGCCGGGATAATTGGCGCCGAGGACGGCGGTCGCCTTCTGCGCCTCGTCGGGCAGACCGACGGCGAGATAGCTCTCGGTCAGCCGCATCAGCGCCTCCGGGGTATGCGTCGTCGTCTGGAACTTGTCGATCACGGTGCGGAAGCGCAGCGTCGCGGCGAGCCATTGACCGCGCGTTTCGTAGAAGCGGCCGACCTCCATCTCCTTGCCGGCAAGGTGATCGTTGACGAGGTCGATCTTCAGCCGGGCGTCGGAAGCATAGCGCGTGTTGGGATAGCGGCGGGTCAGTTCGCCGAGTGCGTCGAGCGCCTGGCGGGTGATCTTCTGGTCACGCGTCACGTCGCGGATCTGCTCGTAATAGCTCAGGGCGACGAGGTAATAGGCATAAGGCGCGTCGCGGTTGCCGGGATGGACCGACAGGAAGCGCTGCGCCGACTGGATGCTCTGGGTGTAATCCTTGTTCAGATAATAACTGAACGCGCTCATCAACTGCGCGCGGCGCGCCCAGATCGAATAGGGATGCTGGCGCTCGACCTCGTCGAACAGCACCGCCGCCTCTTTGTAGCGGCCCTGATCGAGGCGCTTGCGCGCCGTCGAATAGAGCGTGCCGACGTCGCGCGCGACATAGGGCAGGTCGGACTTCGCACGATTGCGGGCGCATCCCGCGACGGGAAGCGCGAGGACGGCGATCAGCGCTGCGGCAAGCGCCTTGGACTGGGGGATACGCATCGGCTAAGGCTCTTAGCGTAAGCCCGGCCGTGCGAACAATCCCCCCTGTCGCACGTTGGCGCCGAGTTGATACGATCACGAAAGGACCCGCATGCCTGCTACCCTGCTCCACACCCATCGCGTCGAAAAGCCATGGGGCCGGCATGATCTGGGCTTCGGGTTCGAGGATGCGCCCGCCGACCGTGATCCGATCGGCGAAATCTGGTTCCAGGAACCCGGCGATACGTCGCCCGACCTGCTGATCAAATATCTGTTCACGGGCGAGAAACTGTCGGTGCAGGTCCATCCCGACGACGAGCAGGCGCATGCCCGCGGCCTGCCGCGCGGCAAGGACGAATGCTGGACGATCCTGGCCGCACGGCCCGATTCGACGATCGCGCTCGGCCCCAAGGCACCGATCTCCGCCGACGCGCTGCGCGCCGACGCGCAGGACGGTTCGATCGAGGACGATCTCGATTGGGTGCCGGTCAAGGCGGGCGATTTCTATTATGCGCCATCGGGCACGATCCACGCGATCGGCGGTGGGCTGACGCTGATCGAGGTGCAGCAGAACAGCGAGACCACCTATCGCCTCTACGATTACGGCAGCGACCGCGAATTGCACCTCGATGACGGCGTCGCGGTGGCGCACCTGACCCCCTATCGGCCGATCACCTCGCCCGGTGCGGCCGGCGAGGGGCGTACGATCCTGGTCGAGGGGCCGAAATTCGTCCTCGAACGCTGGTCCGCCGGCCGGCATGACGTTGCCCTGGCCGAGGGACAGACGGGCTGGCTGGTGCCGATCAGCGGATCGGGCGAGGTCGCCGGCACGGCCTTCAAGGCGGGCGAATGCCTCACCGTCAGCGGTAGCGAGACGATCACCACCAGCGCCGACTCCGATCTGCTGTTCGCCTATCCGGGCACCCGGCGAATCTGACCGGATGGGTCGGGAGAAAGCTTTAACTTCGAGTGGTTAGTACGCGGATCATGCTCCGCGTACTGACGCTCTCGACCCTGTTCCCGGACGCCACCCGACCGAACTTCGGGATATTCGTCGAACGGCAGACGCGTGGCCTCGCGACCGCCGAGGATGTCGAGGTTCGCGTCGTCGCGCCGATCGGGCTGCCGCCCGGACCGCTGGCGCTGATCCAGCACGCCGACAAGCTGACGCTGCCGTTGTATGAGATATGGCACGGGCTGCACGTCCATCGGCCGCGGTTCACCTCGATCCCCGGCGTCGGCGGGCGCTGGCACGCGCACCATCTGGTGAGGGCACTGATCCCCTTGCTGGACGACATCCGCAGCGATTTCGCCTTCGACGTGATCGACGCCTCGTTCTTCTTCCCGGATGGCCCCGCCGCGGTGGCGCTGGGCGAACGCTACGGCGTGCCCGTCTCGATCAAGGCACGCGGCGCCGATATCCATCATTGGGGCACCAGCGGCTCGACCGCGGCGCAGGTCATCGCCGCCTCGCACGGCGCCGACGGCCTGCTCGCGGTCAGTGCCGCGATGCGGACCGACATGGCGACGCTCGGCATGCCGGCGGAGCGTATCCGCGTGCATCACACCGGGGTCGATCTGGCGCGCTTCCGGCCGGTTGCGGACCGCCCGGCGGCGCGGGCGGCATTGGGGCTGGCGGGGCCGCTCGTGCTGTCGCTCGGCGCGCTGATCCCGCGCAAGGGGCATGATCTGGTGCTCCGCGCGGTAGCGGCATTGCCAGGCGTCTCGTTGGCAATCGCGGGCGAGGGGCCGGAGCGCGCGCGGCTGGTCGCACTGGCCGACGAATTGGGTTTTGCGGATCGTCTGCACATGCTCGACAACGTGCCGCACGGCGATCTGCCGGCGATCTGCGCCGCGGCGGACGTGATGGCGCTCGCGTCGGCGTCGGAGGGGCTGGCCAATGCGTGGCTGGAGGCGCTCGCCTGCGGGACGCCGATCGTCATCTCCGATGCCGGTGGTGCGCGCGAGGTCGTCGCCTCGCGCACCGCCGGGCGCATCGTGAACCGCGATCCGGCTTCTTTCGCGGCGGCGATCGCCGATCTGCTCGCAACCCCGCCGGACCCCGAGGCGGTGCGCACCACCGCCCTGGCCTTCACCTGGGAGGCGAATACCGCCGCATTGGTCGATCATCTCCGCGGGCTGGTTCGCCACGGCCGGCGCCGGACGATCCGGACGCGTCAGGCGTCGAGGGGGTAGAGCGCCGCCCCGATCACGCGACCCTCGCCGCGCAGCACGCCCCAGGCGCGCGCGGCGGCCCGGCTGTCCATCGCCTCGACGCCGATCCCGCGATCCTCCAGCGCCCTGACCAGCGCGACGGGCGGCCGGACCAAGGTCGCACCGGTGCCGATCAGGATGAACTCCGGTTCGGCATCGATCAGCAGCTGCAACGCATGCTCGCCGAGCACCGAAAGCGCCGGCGGGGTCCACTCCACCGCCGTCTCATGCGTCATCAGCAGAGCGCGTATCACATGCTCATCGTCAACCCGAAACCCACTACCCACGAAGCCGCGAACGATCGGGCCGCCGGTCTGGGCGTCTGCCTGCATCCGCATCGACTCAGCGCTCGCGCGGGGCGACGCGCTCCGCATTGTCGGCGACGCCGCGGGTCGGCTTGTCGCTGGGGGTCGGCTCGGCACGCAGGCCGAGCGTGATGAGCAGCGACGACGACACGTAGATCGACGAATAGGTACCGACGACGATGCCGAGGATCATCGCGGCGGTGAAGCCGCGCAGCACGTGGCCGCCGAGCAGCAGCATCGCGATGAGCGCGAGCAGGATCGTCACCGAGGTCATCACCGTCCGCGGTAGCGTTTCGTTGACCGACAGGTTGATGATCTCGCGCATGTCCATCTTGCGATAGCGGCGCATGTTTTCGCGGATGCGATCGTCGATGACGATCTTGTCGTTGATCGAATAGCCGATGATGGTCAGCACCGCGGCGATGATGTTGAGGTCGAATTCGAACCGCGACAAGGCGAAGAAGCCGACCGTCATCAGCAGATCGTGGACGATCGCGACGATGGTCGAGACGCCGAACTGCCATTCGAAGCGGAGGATCGCGAACAGGCCGATACCGAGCACCGCGAGCACGACGGCGAGCACGCCATTGCGGATCAACTCGCCCGACACCTTGCCGGACACGGTCGAATAGCGGCTGAACGTCGCCCCGGGGAAGGCGCGTGCCAGCGCGCCTTCCACCTTCTTCACGACGGCGTTGGTCGCGCCTTCGTCCGCACCGCTCTGCACGGGGAGGCGGATCACCAGCGTCTGCGGTCCGCCCTGCTGCTGCAATGCGGCTTCACCGACGCCCAGGCCGTCGATCACCGAGCGCACCTTGTTCTGATCGGGCGGGGTGGCGAACTTTTCCTCGATCATCAGACCGCCGACGAAGTCGACGCCAAAGTTGAGGCCCTTGTAGACGGTCAGCCCGACCGCGATCACGCTCAGCAACAGCGTCAGCCCAAAGGCCAGGCCGCGCAGGCGGACGAAGTCGATGTTGGTGTTGTCGGGTACGATTTTCAGGAGGCGCATGTCTTGGCCTTTCGCCTCAGATGTTGATCGTCTTGGGCTTCTCGCGCCGAATCCACTGCGCGACGAGCATGCGCGTGAAGGTGACGGCGGTGAAGACCGAGGTGCAGATGCCGATCAGCAGCACGACCGCGAAGCCCTTGACCGGGCCGGAGCCCAGCACGAACATGATGACGCCCGAGATGGCATGCGTCATATTGGCCTCGAAGATCGTCCGGCTGGCTTCCTTGTAGCCGAGCTCGACCGCCTGGACGACCGAGCGACCACGCCGCCGCTCTTCGCGGATGCGCTCGTTGATCAGCACGTTGGCGTCGACCGCGGTACCGATCGTCAGCACGAACCCGGCGATGCCGGGCAGCGTCAACGTGCCCTTGAGCAGCGCGAGTACGCCGAGGATGACGAACACGTTGATGACGACGGCGATGTTCGCATAGAGGCCGAACCGCCCATAGGTCAGGAACATAAAGGCGACGACGAGCGCGACGGCGACCGAGCAGGCGAGGATGCCGGAACGCACCGAGTCCGCGCCGAGATCGGGACCGACGGTCGATTCCTCGATGACCTTGAGATTGATTGCCAGCTTGCCCGAGCGCAGCGCGATCGCGAGCTGGTTGGCGCTGTCGACCGTGAACCCGCCGTTGATGACCGCCGAGCCGCCGAGGATCGCGGTTTCGATATTCGGCGCGGTGATGACCTGATTGTCGACGATGATGGCGAACGGCTTGCCAACGTTCGCCTGCGTCACGCGGGCGAACCGGTTGCCGCCCGCCGCGTTGAACGTGATCTGGACGTTGGGCTGATTGGTCTGCTGGTCGAACGCCTGGCGTGCGTCGGCGAGCTGATCGCCCGAGATCATCACCGATCGTTTGACGGCGATGAAGGGCACGCCCGACGGGTTCTTCGGATAGGGCAGGATCTGGCTGCCGATCGGCGCGATGCCCTTGACGAGATCCGCGGGGTTGGTGACCGTCTGGTCGACCAGCTTGAATTCGAGCTTGGCAGTCTTGCCGAGCAGGTCCTTGAGCGCCTGCGGATTTTGCAGGCCCGGAACCTGAA
Organism: Sphingomonas sp. M6A6_1c; assembly: GCF_053345135.1. Classification (NCBI taxonomy): domain Bacteria; kingdom Pseudomonadati; phylum Pseudomonadota; class Alphaproteobacteria; order Sphingomonadales; family Sphingomonadaceae; genus Sphingomonas; species Sphingomonas sp. M6A6_1c. The sequence goes on from NZ_JBKEZO010000001.1 coordinate 43,802, forward strand.
CGAGGATGCGATTGTCGCCCTGGCGGACGATGGTCGGTTCGCGCGTGCCCAATGCGTCGATGCGCTTGCGGACCACATCGGTGGCGTCTTCCATCGCCGTCTTGATCGCCTGCTGCAGGCCGGCCTGCGTCGGCGACAGCACGAAGCGGCTCGAATCGACGACCTGGATGTCCCATTCGCGCTGGCCGGTCATGCCGGCGCCGCCGCCGGTGATGCCGAGCAGCCGTTCGCGCGCGGCATCGACCTGGCTGGGGTCGCGCAGCATGAAGCTGATCTGGTTGTTGCGGGTCGAGACGTCGCCGATGTCGATCCGCGGCGTGCCGTTGCGCATCGTGCCCTGGATCTGCTCGCGCATCGCCTCGATCCGCGTGTTCGCGAGATCCTGCGTATCTGCCTCGAGCATCAGATAGCTGCCGCCGGCGAGATCGAGCCCCTTGTTGATACGGGACTGGAACGGCCAATCCTTGGTGACGGATTCGGGCAGGAACGTCGGGATCGACAGCGCGCAGAGCAGTGCGAGGACTGCCCAGATCGACACTATTTTCCAGCGCGGAAAGTCGAGCATCAGTCGTTCGCCGGCTTCGTATTGAGGCCGGTCACCTCGGCGAGCGTCGCCTTGACCACGCGGATGCGGGTGTTGGGCGCGATCTCGACCTCGACGAACGCATCCTCGACCTTGGTGACCTTGCCCATCACGCCGCCGGCGGTGACGACGCTGTCGCCCTTCTTCACCGCGGCGACCGCCTGCTGCAACGCCTTCATGCGCGTCTGCTGCGGGCGGATCATCAGGAAGTAGAAGACGATGAAGATGAGGAGCAGCGGCGCGAAGCTGATGAGCGAGGCGTACCCGCCGGATTCAGCGGCGCTGCCGGCGGTCTGGGCATAAGCTGGAGAGATCAACATCGTATCCGTGCATGGCTGATCGGCGGGGGAAATCCTCCGCACAAGATAATCCGCGCGCTAGCATCGGTTAGGGCAGCGCGCAATGTTGCGACGCTGCAACGGCTCTTCCCGGCGCAGCATCGATAAAGGGCGCTTGCATCCCCCGGCGGACCCGCCTACAGGCCCCGCTCCGGGATCGATGGCCATGTGCCGACGGTCCCTCGGTCGGGGCGTAGCGCAGCCTGGTAGCGCATCACACTGGGGGTGTGGGGGTCGCAGGTTCGAATCCTGTCGCCCCGACCATTTCATTCGCTCGAGACGAGCGAGCCGGATCGATCCCGCCGGGATCTCCAGCCAAAGACATCGTCGATTGTGGAAAGTGCGCGTGCCGTCGTGGGGCGCGCCTATCGTTTGCGCAGATGGTCCAGCTCTGCCTGCAGATCGGCACGGGTCAGCTCGAGATGCTGGATCATGAGCTGCTCGACGGCATCGCCGTCGCCGTCGAGCCAGGCGGCGAGCAGGTCGCGATGCTCGCGATCCGCGCGCGCGAACCGGCCGGCCGGTTCGAGATGCGCGATGACATAGCGTTCGGCGAGCATCGCCAGCCGCTCGATCAATTGCGTTGTCAGCATCCGGTCGCCAGGCCGGACGAGCGCGACGTGGAAGCGGCGGTGGCGCACCGCGATCTCGGTCGGCGCAGCGCCGCGCGCCTCTTCGAGAGCCGCCAGCGAGGTCGCCGCGTGGCTGCGATCGTCGCCGTCGGCTTCGGCCGCGCCGATCGCTGCGGCGCGCGGTTCGATCGCCAGGCGCAGCGCGTAGATCTCGTCGGCCTGCTCGGCGGAGAGCGCGCGCACCGAATAGCCGCGGTTCGCCTGGCTGTGGATCAGCCCTTCATGTTCGAGCCGGACGAGCGCCTCGCGCAGCGGGATCTTGCTGACCCCGAGTTCCGCGGCGAGCGCATCCTGCCGGATCGGCGCTTCGGCGCGGATCGATCCATCGACGATCCGTTCGCGGACGATTTCAAAAACCTGATCGGACAGGGTCCGTACGACGATGCTCATCGGCTTGTTTCCCAGCGCGACGATCCCGGCGCGTATACGGTGCTCTTCCAGAATCCGGCCGTAAGATCAATATATTGCAAAGCGGATCAAGCCTCCGGCGACTCCGCGCCCCAGCCCAGCCCGAGTGCTTTCTGCAAGGCGATGAAGTCGCCGGTCAGGCCTGCGGTACCCGCCGACAGATTCTGTTCGGCGGCCATCCGCTGCCGCTCGGCATCGAGCGTGTCGATCAACGTCGCGGTGCCGGCGCGGAAGCGTTGCTGCATCAGATCGGCGGCACGATCGGCGCTCGCTTTGCTGCGCAACAGGCTGGCGACCGTCTCGCGGCGATGGCCGAAGCGGGAGAGGGCATCCTCCGCATCCTTCAGCGCGCCGAGCACGGTGCCGCGATATTGTGCCGCGGCCTCGTCGCGCTGCCCCTCGGCCTGATTGATCCGCGCGCGGTTGCGACCGAAGTCGAGGAAATTCCATTGCAGCATCGGCGCGGCGAGGCCGACCAGCTTGTCGGGGCTGATGTCGGAGAGCCTGGTCCCGCCGAGGCCGATCAGCCCGAGGATGTTGAGCCGCGGAAAACGCGCGGCATCGGCGACGCCGATCTGCGCGGTACGCTGCGCCAATCGGCGCTCGGCGGCGCGGATGTCGGGGCGGCGCTGGAGCAAGGCGGCGGGATCGCCGACCGCGACCGCGGCGGGCGGCAACGGCACTTCCGCGACGGGGGTCAGTCGCGCATCGAGCGCCCCGGGCTCCTGTCCGGTCAATACCGCCAGCGCGTTGAGATAGCTTTCGAGATCGGCCTGAAGCGGTACGATCTGGCCGTTGGTCGCCTCAACCTGACCGCGCAGCCGCTCGACGTCGAGATCGGAGGCCGCACCCTGACCGAAACGCTGCTGGGTGAGCGTGAGCATCTGCTGCTGCATGCGCGCCGCCTCGCGCGACAAAGCAATGCGGCGCTGGACGTCGCGCAGATTGACATAGGCCTGGGCGACGTCGGCGGTGAGGCTGACCTGCGCATCGGCGACGTTCGCCTCCGCCGCCTCGGCCTGCGCGCGGGCGGCCTCGACCGAGCGGCGGCGGCCGCCGAACAGATCGACCTCCCAGCTCGCGTCGAACCCGACGTTGTAGACGTCGACCGCGCTGGCGCCATTGTCGCTGTTGCTGGACGCGCTACCGAAGTCGAAGCCGGGGATGCGCGCATGCAGATACGCCGACGAGGCATTCGCGCTCGGCGCCTGATTGGCGCGCTCCAGCCGGAGCGAGGCGCGCGCCTGCCGCAGGCGCGCCGTCGCGACCGCGATATTGGGATTGGCGGCGAGGGCCTGCGTTTCGAGCTGGGTAAGCAGCGGATCGTTCAACTGCGTCCACCACGCCGCGACACCCGGCGCGGCCGGCGAGGCGAGGGGACCGCCGCGTTTGAAACCCGCCGGTGCGGCGGTATCAGCAAGCGTCTTGGGCGGGCCGGCATAGTTTGGGCCGACCGTACATGCGCCGAGCGCCAGGGCAGGGAGCAGCAGCAGGAAAGGGGAACGGAGAATTCGCATCATCGCCTCAATGCATCGCCACGGGGCCGCCCTGCGGCAGCGGACGGAGGAACAGGACGAGCGGCACGACGCAGCAGATGCCGACCGACAGGAGCCAGAACAGGTCGTTATAGGTCATCACCAGCGCCTCGCGCTGGATGGTGCCGCCGAGCGACTGGATCGCGGTGGCGGCACCGCCGAGCGACCGGCCGGTGGCGGCGAGATAATCCTGCAACGCGACCGAATTGGCGTTGAGCACCTCGTCGATCCGCCGGCTGTGCAGATAGCTGCGCTGGTCCTGCAGCGTGGCGATGCCGGCGAGCGCGAACGAGCCGCCGATGTTGCGCGCCGCGCTGAACAGGCCCGCCGCATCGCCGGCTTCCTCCGGCCGCACCGACGCGATCGCCGCCTGGTTGAGGAAGACGAAGCCGAGGATCGTGCCGACGCCGCGCAGCAACTGCGAGTCGGTGAAGGCGTTGCCGACCGATTCGGCGGTCAGCGTCGTGTCGAGATGGCAGCTCAGCGCCATCAGCAGCAGGCCGGAGGCGACCGCGATACGGATATCGAGATGGCGGATCATCAACGGCACCAGCGGCATCATCAACAGGCTGGGGATACCGCTGAGCAGCACCACCTTGCCCGATTGCAGCGCGTTATAGTCGGCGATCGCCGCGAGGAACTGCGGGATCACATAGCTGCTGCCGTACAGCACCATGCCGAGCACCAGACCCATGATCGCGACGCTGCCGAATTGGCGGTCGATCAGCAGGCGCAGTTTGACCACCGGCTTTTCGGCGATGAACTGACCCGCGAACAGCATCACCAATCCGAAGACGGTCAGCGCGGTCAACTTGATGATGAGCGCGGACTGGAACCATTGCTCGCGCTGCCCTTCCTCGAGCACGACGGTCAGCCCGCCGAGGCCGAGCGCCAGCCCGGCGATGCCGAGCCAGTCGGCCTTCAGCAATTCGCGAAGATGCGGCTTCTGGTGGGGCAAGCCGACGAGCAGCAGCACCAGCAGCACCGCGCCGACGGGCACGTTGAGGAAGAAGGCGTAATGCCAGCTGACATTCTCGGTCAGATAACCGCCGATCAACGGGCCCAGCACCGGCCCGAGGATCGCAGTGACGCCGAACAAGGCGGTGCCGATCGGCTGTTGCGAGCGCGGGAGGCGCGTCGCGATTATCGTCATCGCGGTCGGGATCAGCGCGCCGCCGGTGATGCCCTGGCCGGCGCGACCGATGATCATCATCGTCAGCGTCGTCGACAGGCCGCAGACCACCGAGAAGGCGGTGAACAGCATCGAGGCGATCAGCAGGAAGGTGCGCAGGCCGAGCACGCGCTCCAGCCAGGCGGACAGCGGAATGATGATGATCTCGGCGACGAGATAGGAGGTGGCGATCCACGTGCCTTCGGTACCGCTCGCACCGATCTCGCCCTGGATCACCGGCAGCGCCGAATTGACGATCGAGATGTCGAGCGTCGCCATCAGCGCGCCGAGGCTGCCCGCCGCCACCGCCAGCCAGGCGGCGAGATCGGCGCGCTCGGGCGTGCCGGTCCGCGCCTGACCGGCCGGGGCCGTGCGGGCGGCAGCCGCGCTCATCGCGCCTGCCGCTCGTTATGCTGGTCCTGCTCGTCGCGGATGCGCTGCACGCTGCCCTTGGCGGAGCGGGTGTCGACCGTCACGTCCACCGACATGCCGGGCACGAGCAGCTTGCGCGTCTCCGGTCCGGCGTCGAGCGCGATGCGGACCGGCACGCGCTGGACGATCTTGGTGAAGTTGCCGGTGGCATTCTGCGGGGGCAGCAGCGAGAATTGCGCGCCGGTGCCCGGAGAAACGCTCTCGACGCGGCCGTGGATCTCCACGCCGGGGAGTGCGTCGACATCCAGCGTGACCGGCTGGCCGACCCGCATCAGGCCGAGCTGCGTTTCCTTGAAGTTCGCCTCGACGTAGATCTGCTGCACAGGAACGATCGACATCAGCCGGGTGCCGGCCTGCGCGAACTGGCCGATGCGCACCGTCTTGTCGCCGACCCGGCCATCGATGCTGGCGCGCAGGATCGTCGCGCCGACGTTGACCTTGGCCGCGGCGAGCTGCGCCCGGCTGGCCTCGCGTTGCGCGTTGGCTTGTTGGACCTGGGCATGCAATGTGCCGACGCGGCGGGTCGCGCTGGTCAGCGTTGCCTGTGCCGAGGCGACCTGCGCATCGGCCTGACGCGCCTGGTTCTGGAGCTGCGACAGTTTCTCGCGCGTCTCGGCACCCGAGGCGGCGAGCGGCTGGTAGCGGACGACCTCGGCATGCGCGAAGGCGGCATCGCTGCGCGCCGCGGCGAGATCCGAGCGCGCCTTGTCGATAGCGGCCTGCTGTTCGCGGATCTGCGCGCGCACGCCGTCGGCATTGGCGCGGGCGACGTCGATCTGCGCCTCCACCTGCGCCGCCTGCGCGTTGTAATCGCGCGCGTCGATCTGGACGAGCGGGGTGCCGGCCTTCACCTGCTGGTTGTCGGCGACGAAGACCTTGTCGACATAGCCCGATACCTTGGGCGAGATCGTCACCGCATCCGCCTGGATATAGGCGTCGTCGGTCCCTTGCATGAACTTGCCGACGCTCTGGTAGCGCACGTACCACAACACGCCGCCGATCACCGCAGCGGCGATGACGATCAGCAGGATGATGCGCACCCGCGGGTTCTTGAGCGGCGAAGGCTTGGCCGGCGCCCGATCCGAGTCGCCCTGCGATTCGGCGCTATCATCCCGATTTTGCTCGTTTTCAGCCATCAGCTTCATCTTCTTGCTTCAATTTGACGCGGTGATGCTCGCACTTGCAGCATTGTGCAAGACCATTTAATGAGGGTCCTCACATATGTCCGATTGCGAACCCCTTGCCGCCGATCTGTTCCGGCTCTTCCTGCGTATGCAGCGGTTGATGAACCAGCGGATGGCGGAGCAGGGCGCGTCGCTGGCGCGGACCAAGCTGCTGCTGTTCCTCAACAAGCGCGGGCCGGCGCGGGCGGCTGATATCGCCGACTTCTTCGATTACGCACCGCGGACGGTGACCGAGGCGATCGACGGGCTCGAGCGCGACGGGTTGGTGCTGCGTACCCCCGACGAGCGCGACCGGCGCGTCAAGCAGGTGTCGATCACCGACGAGGGGCGGCGCGTGATCGGCGAGACGGAGCCGCTGCGTCAGGAGCTGATCCGCGGCGTCTTCGGCGCGCTCGACGCGGCGGAGCGCGAGGTGCTTGCGGGGATGTTCGGCAAGATGTCCACGGCGCTCGATGCGGAAGAGGCCCGTTCGCGCCGCTGACGCCTATTGCATCCGGATCGGCCTGTGTTAGCCTCTCGCTGTCGCCGGAAGAGCGATGATGAGGAGAGGTGCTATGGACCGGTATCAGCCGACCTTGTGCCAATGCGGTTTCAGCATCCTGTGCTGCGCGAGCGGTGCGGCGCTGTCGATCTGCGCGGTGACGTTCGCCCTGCTGGGCTGAGCCGCCCGGCGGCCGTGCTGCGCGTCAGCAGCAGCGGCCGCCGTAGCGTGCGCTGCCGCCTTTCCCTTGCGGGCAGGGCTATCGCTCAGGGACGTGAGTGTGATCCCCTCGTGTTCCAAACCCACGCCGTCACCCCGGCCTTGCGCCGGGGTCCCGCTTCTTCGGACGGTGCGAAGAAGCGGGATGCCGGATCAAGTCCGGCATGACGGAATATGAATGCCGTCGCACTGCCCCAAATGGTCCTATGCGACGGTCCTGCCCTTGCAGGCGGGATCAGGCTATGCGGTTCGCGACCAGGTCGTCGACCACCGCGGGGTCGGCCAGCGTCGAGGTGTCGCCCAGCGCGGTCACGTCGCCCTCGGCGATCTTGCGCAGGATGCGGCGCATGATCTTGCCCGAGCGGGTCTTGGGCAGGGCGGGGGCGAACTGGAGCTTGTCGGGGCTGGCGATCGGCCCGATCTCCTGCCGCACCCAGGCGACCAGCGCGCTGCGCAGCCCCTCGTCGCCGTCGCGCCCCGCATTGAGCGTGACATAGGCATAGATGCCCTGGCCCTTCACCTCGTGCGGCATGCCGACCACCGCCGCCTCGGCGACCGCCTCGTGCAGCACCAACGCGCTTTCGACCTCGGCGGTGCCCATGCGGTGGCCCGACACGTTGATGACGTCGTCGACCCGGCCGGTGATCCAATAATAGCCATCCGCGTCGCGGCGGCAGCCGTCGCCGGTGAAATATTTGCCCTCGTAGGTGGTGAAATAGGTCTGGAAGAAGCGCTCGTCATCGCCCCAGACGCCGCGCATCTGGCCGGGCCAGCTCTGCGTGATGCAGAGGTTGCCCTGCGCCGGGCCGGTCAGCACAACGCCCTTGTCGTCGACGAGCTGCGGCACGACGCCGGGCAGCGGCTTCGACGCCGACCCGGGCTTCATCGGTATGGCGCCCGGCAGGGGCGCGATCATGATGCCGCCGGTCTCGGTCTGCCACCAGGCGTCGACGATCGGTGCGCGACCCTCGCCGACGACGTCGTGATACCAGCGCCACGCCTCCGGGTTGATCGGCTCGCCGACCGAGCCGAGCAGCTTGAGCGACGACCTATCGGTCTTGCGGACGAAGTCGTCGCCCTCCTTCATCAGCGCGCGTAGCGCAGTCGGTGCGGTGAACAGCGTGTGGACCTTGTGGCGGTCGACCACCTGCCAGATGCGGCTGGCGTCGGGCCAGGTCGGCAGCCCCTCGTACATCAGCGTCGTGCCGCCGTTGGAAAGCGGGCCGTAGAGCAGATAGGTATGGCCTGTGACCCAGCCGATATCGGCGGCGCACCAGAAGACCTGCCCGTGCCTGTAGTCGAAGGCGATCTTGAAGGTGAAATCCGCCCAAAGCAGATAGCCGGCCGAGGTGTGCATCACGCCCTTCGGCTTGCCGGTCGAGCCGCTGGTGTAGAGGATGAACAACGGGTCCTCCGCCGCCATCGTCTCCGCCGGGCAGTGGGTGCCGACCGTGGCGGCGGCGTCGTGATACCAGACGTCGCGCGGCCCCATCGCCACGTCGGCGCCGGTCGCCTTGACGACGATGACCGTCTCGAGCGTCGGCGCGCGGGCGGCGGCCTCGTCGACGCAGGCCTTGAGCTTGATCCTCTTGCCGCCGCGACGGCCCTCGTCGGCGGTGATGACGATCTTGGAGCCGCAATCCTCGATCCGGCCGGCGAGCGCGTCGGCGGAGAAGCCGCCGAACACCACCGAATGGATCGCGCCGATCCGCGCGCAGGCGAGTGCGGCATAGGCCGCCTCGGGGATCATCGGCATGTAGAGCGTGACGCGGTCGCCCTTGGCGACGCCATGCGCCTTCAGCACGTTGGCGAAGCGGCCGACCTCATCGTGAAGCTGGCGATAGGTGATGCGGCGTGGTTCTTCGCCGGGCTCGTCGGGTTCCCAGATGATCGCGACGGTATCGCCATGTTTGGCGAGATGGCGGTCGATGCAATTCGCGGCGACGTTGAGTTCGCCATCGGCAAACCATTTGATGTGGAAGTCTGCCTTTGCGAACGACCAGTCGCCGGCGATCGTCGGTGTGGTGATCCAGTCGAGCCGCTTGGTCGCCTGATCGAGCCAGAAGCTGCCGGGGCTGCTCGCCGCGGCCTCGTAGAGGTCTTTGTATTTCCTGGGATCGAGGCTGGCGTTGGTCCAGTCGCCGGTGATCGGGTAGATTTCAGGATCGGTCACGCAACGCATCCCCGCCATGATGATAACGCGGGCGCCGAACGGCGCCCGCGAGGGTGGATAATAGAGCGGCCGACTGGATGCCAGCCGTTACCGCACGAGCCCGTTACCGCACGAGCCCGTTACCGCTCAGGCCCGTTACCGCCCCAGAAAGGTCAGCAGATCGTTGGTCAGGCGATCGCCGTGGGTGGCGAACAGTCCGTGCGGCGCGCCGTCATATTCGACGAGCTGGCTGTTCGCGATGCCGAGCGAGGCGGGACGACCGGCGGCGTCGATCGGCACCGTCTGGTCCGACGTACCGTGGATGATCAGCGTAGGGACATTGAACGACGCGAGGTCGGGCCGGAAGTCGGTATGGCCGAACGCCTCGGCGCAGGCGAGCGTCGGCTTGAGACCCGCTTGCATCGCGCTCGTCGTCGCCCAGTCGAGCACGTCGTCGCTGACCGGATGGCTGATCACGCCGACGCCGAAGAATTGCTTGAAGAAGGTGTCGCGGAAGAAATGCGCGCGATCCTTCTGGATGTTCTCCCCGATCTCGGCGAGCTTTTCCTCGGGCGTACCGTGCGGATTGTCCTCGGTCTTCAGCATGTACGGCACGACCGAGGCGACGAGCGCCGCGGCGATCACGCCTTTGCCGCCGTGGCGGCTCATGTAGCGCGCGACCTCGCCGCCGCCCATCGAGAAGCCGACCAGCGTCGCCTCGCTGTCGGCGCCGGTCGCGGCCATCACGTCGGCGAGATCGTCGGCGAGCGTGTCATAATCGTAGCCGTTCCATGGCTGGCCCGAACGGCCGAAGCCGCGACGATCGTAGGCGATGGCGCGGAAGCCGGCATCGGCGAGTGCCATCATCTGCGGGTCCCAGCTGTCGGACGACAGCGGCCAGCCGTGCAGCAGGATGACCGGGCGGCCCGATCCCCAATCCTTGACGTAGATGTCGGTGCCGTCGCGCGTTTTGACGTAGGGCATGAAAACGTCCTCTCGTGATGTCAGCGCGTTCAACGTGGCGCGCCACAGCGCGTTCCTCGCCCGCCCGGAGTCCCGCCCCGAATGGCGCCCGGACTGGCATTTGCCCCGACCGGGTGCCAGCATCGCCGGCGACATACGAATCAGGGGATCAGGTTATGCGTAACTTCGTGGCGGCCTCGCTGCTCGCGCTCGCCGTGGCGGGCTGTTCGGGCGGTGCGCCCACGGCGGACAATGCGGCGGCGCCCGCCCGGCCGGCGCAGAGCAACGGCTTCGCCCAGTTTCGCGACGGCTTCGTCGAGGGCTGGTTCAAGCTCGATCCCGCCAATGCGGTGTATCAGGGGCGTCACGATTTCGACGGCCGACTGCCCGACTGGAGCACCGCCGGCCTGCAACGCCAATCCGCCTTCCTCCACCAGGCGATCGACCGGGCGCGCGCGTTCGGCAATGCCGACCTCAGCCCCGACGAACGGTTCGAGCGCGACTATCTGATCCGCGTCGCGGAGGGTAAGCTGTTCTGGCTCGACGACGCCGATCAGCCGCATAGCAACCCGGCTTATTATGTCGGCGGCGGCCTCGACCCCAATGTCTATATCGCGCGGCCCTATGCGGACGCGCCGACGCGGCTCAAGGCGCTGATCGCCTTCTTCGGTCGCGTGCCGGCGGCGACGCAGGCGATCCGGGCCAATCTCAAGACACCGATGCCGCGCTCGTTCATCGACTACGGTGTCGCCGGCTTCAACGGCTTCGCCGATTATTACGTCGGCGACGCGCGCAAGGCGTTCGCCGACGTCCACGATGCCGATTTGCAGGCGCAACTCAAGACGTCGTCCGAGGCGGCGAGCAAGGCGGTACGCGCACTCGGCAGCTGGCTCGCGGCGCAGCGCGGCACCGCGACGGGCGATTTCGCGCTCGGCGCCGATCGCTTCCAGCGGATGGTGCGCGCCACCGAGGGCGTCGATACCTCGCTCGCGACATTGGAGGCGGCGGGCCGCGCCGATCTCAAGCGCAACCAGGATGCGCTAACCGCGGCGTGCAAGCAATTCGCGCCGGGCCAGACGATCCCCGCCTGTATCGACAAGATGAACGCCAACAAATCGGCGGATGGCCCGGTTGCTGAGGCACGCCGCCAGATCCCGACGCTGCGCGCCTTCGTCATCGCCAAGGACCTCGTCACCATCCCCGGCACGGAGGAAGCCAAGGTGGAGGAGAGCCCGCCGTACAATCGCCAGAACTCGGCCTATATCGACCCTGCCGGCCCGTATGAGAAGAACGTGCCGTCGGTCTATTATATCTCGCCGCCCGATCCAGCCTGGGACAAGACAACGCGCGACGCCTTCGTACCGGGCAGGAAGGATTTGCTGTTCACCTCGGTGCACGAGGTGATGCCGGGCCATTTCCTCCAGTTCCTCCACGCCAACCGCTCCAAGTCGATGTTCGGCCGGGTGTTCGTCGGCTATGCCTTCGCCGAGGGCTGGGCGCATTATGCGGAGGAGATGATGTGGGAAGCGGGCCTCGATAACGGCGATCCCGAGACGCATATCGGCCAGATCAGCAACGCATTGCTGCGCGACTGCCGCTTCCTGTCGGCGATCGGCATGCATGCGCGCGGGATGACGCAGGCGCAGAGCCTCACGATGTTCCGCGAGCAATGCTATCAGGACGAGGGCAATTCGCGCCAGCAGGCGGCGCGCGGCACGTACGACCCGGCCTATCTCAACTACACGCTCGGCAAATTGATGATCCGCAAGCTGCGCGACGACTGGACCGCCACCCGCGGCGGCCGCAAGGCGTGGAAGGCGTTCCACGACCAGTTCCTGAGCTATGGCGGCCCGGCGATCCCGCTGGTGCGGCAGCGGATGATGGGCGAGGAGACCGCGCGGGCGGTGTTCTGACCCGACACTCGCTGGCGGGGGAGGGAAGGTCCCTAGCGCGACACCTGCGTTCCCGGCTGCTCGTCCTCCGCCTCGTCGCTCGACGGATTGCGGATCGACGGGCGTAGTCGGGCGAGGCTGCATAGTCCGGCGACCAGCGCCAGTCCGGCGGCGACCAGCGGCGGCGCCATCCCGGCACCGACGTTCATCGCGAGCAATGCGGCGACCAATGTCGCGCCGGTCGTCTGCCCGACCAGCCGCACCGTGCCGACGAGGCCGCCCGCCGCGGCGGCGCGCTCGCGCGGGGCGGATCCGATGATCAGCCGCGCATTGGGCGGCAGGAACAGCCCGAACCCCGAGCCGCACAGCGCCATCCGCCACGCGATGTCGAAATAGGCGGCATCGGCGGGTAAAGTCGCGATCAGCAGCAAGGCGACGATCGACACCGCCATGCCGATGCCGCCGAGGATTCCCGCCGGCACCCGATCGGACAGCCAGCCGGCCAGCGGCGCGACGATCATGTTGGTCAGCGGCCACGGCGCGATCGCCGCGCCGACCTCCGCCGCGCTGAAGCCATAGCCGTGCTGGAGCCGGAAGGGCGTCGACAGCAGCAGCGTCATCGACGCGGTGAAGGCGGTATAGGCGCCGATCGCCGACAGCGCGATCACCGGCCGCGCGAGCAGGTCGATCGGCAGGATCGGCTTGGCCTCGCCGCGCTCGCGCCGCACGAAGATCCAGCCGATGCCCGCGCCCACCGCGACGATCGCCGCCGATACCACCGGACTGTCGCCGTGCACCGCGCTCTCCGCGCCCGAGATGACGAGGCCGATCATGCTCGCGCACATCACCGCGCCGAGCACGTCGAATTTTTCGTCGCGCGGCTCGGGCGCGGGCAGCGCGCGGCCGAGCGCGAGGCTGAGCAGCGCGAACGGCACCGCGCTGGCGAACACCCACGGCCATGGCGCGATACCGAGCACCAGCCCGCCGATCGTCGGCGCGAGCGCGGCCGAACTCGACACCACCACCGAGTTGATCCCGAGCCCGCGGCCCAATTGCTTGGCGGGATAGATCGAGCGGATCAGCGCCGACGACACGCTGAGCGCCGCCGCCGCGCCGAGCGCCTGCGCGGCACGGACGACGAGCAGGAACGGCAGGCTCTTGGCGAAGAAGCAGAGCAATGTCGCGACGGTGAAGACGAGCTGGCCGAACTGATAGGTGCGCTTCAGCCCGAATTTGTCGCCGAGGCCGGCAAATGGCAGGATCATCATCGCGAGGATGAGCTGATAGACGGTGACCACCGCCACCACCGCGCTGTTGCCGACGTGCAGGTCGCGCGCGATCGTCGGCAGCGCCACCGTCGCGATGCCGCCGTCGATGATGACCAGCGCGGTCCCCGCGGAGATCGCGCCGATCGCGACATAGCGGCGGGGCAGGGGCAGGCCATCGGTCATTGCGGAAATCCCAAGCGCTCCGCCCCAGGATCACCGGCGGATTGCGCGCCAACGCTTCGCCCGGCTAGACCGGTCCACCCCCAAGGAGAAACCGCCCCGATGATCCTTCGCACGCTGCTGATCGCCTCCACGATCCTTGCCGCCGCGCCCGCGCTCGCGCAAAGCAAGCCGATGACGAGCACGCCGACCACCGAAACCGACCCCTATATCTGGCTCGAGGACAAGGACGGCGCCAAGCCGCTCGCCTGGGTCGAGGCGGAGAACGCCAGGACGCTGCCGCGCCTGCAGAACGATCCGCGTTACCGGACCTTTTATGCCGAGGCGCTGGCGATCGCATCCGCCAAGGATCGTATCCCGATGCCGAGCCAGCTTTATGGCCGCATCTACAATTTCTGGCGCGACGCCGATCATCCGCAGGGCATCTGGCGCTGGACGAGCGAGGCGGATTATGCCCGGCCGCAGCCGCAATGGACGACCGTCCTCGACCTCGATGCGCTGTCCAAGGCCGAGGGCAAGAAATGGGTATGGAAGGGCGCCTCGTGCCTGCATCCCGAGGAGCGGCTGTGCCTCGTCGCGCTGTCCGAGGGCGGCGAGGACGCGATCAGCTATCGCGAATTCGATCTTGCCGCCGGCCAGTTCGTCGCCGGCGGCTTCGCGCTGCCCAAGTCGAAGCAGGGCGCGAGCTGGCTCGACAAGGACACGCTGCTGGTCAGCCGCGACTGGGGGCAGGGGACGCTGACCGCGTCGAGCTACCCCTTCGTCGTCAAACTGGTGAAGCGCGGCCAGCCGCTCGACGCGGCGCAGGAGATCTTCCGCGGCCAGCCGACCGACCAGCTCGGCACCTATGCCGGCGTCATCACCGACGGGCAGGGCAACCGGCTCGTCGCGATCGAACGCCGCATCACCTTCTTCGGCGGCGAGACGCACGTCTGGACGCCTCAGGGAACGAAGAAGCTCGACATTCCGGCACGCACCAGCCCGGTCGGCATGGTCGCGGGGCAGGTGCTGTTCCAGACCAGCGATCCCTGGGGTGCGGTGACCGCCGGCTCGATCGCCTCGGCGCCGCTCGCCGAGGTGCAGGCCAATGCGATCCGTCCCGTCGTGCTGTTCGCGCCGACGCCGCGCCAGTCGGTCGACGAGGTGGTGACGACCAGGGATCACGTCGTCCTGATCTACAACGACAATGTCCGCGGCCGCGCGTCGGTCTACACGCCGGGCAAGACCGGCTGGACGGCGAAACCGATCGCGCTGCCCGACAATGTCTCGCTCGGGGTCGCCAGCGCCGACGACAAGAGCAATCACGGCTATCTCACCGTCACCGGCTTCCTGACGCCGACGACGCTGCTGCCGCTCGATGCGGCGAGGGCGAGTGCGGCGAAGCCGGTCAAGACGCTGCCCGCCAAGTTCGACGCGAGCGACCTCGTCGTCGAACAGCATGAGGCGACCTCGACCGACGGCACCAAGGTGCCGTATTTCATCGTCCACAAGAAGGGCATCGCGGTCGACGGCACGACGCCGACGATCATGACCGCTTATGGCGGGTTCGAGCTGCCGATGCTGCCGGCCTATTCGGCGATCACCGGCAAATTGTGGCTCGAACGCGGTGGCAGCTATGTGCTCGCCAACATCCGCGGCGGCGGCGAGTTCGGCCCCAAATGGCACGACGCCGGCCGCAAGACCAAGCGGCAGGTGATCTACGACGATTTCGCGAGCGTCGCGAAGGACCTGTTCGCGCGCAAGCTGACCAACCCGCAAAAGCTCGGCATCTATGGCGGATCGAACGGCGGCCTGCTGATGGGCGTCGAGTTCAACCAGCATCCCGATCTGTGGAGGGCGGTGACGATCCAGGTGCCGCTGCTCGACATGCTGCGCTACGAGCAGATCGCCGCGGGTGCGTCATGGGTCGACGAATATGGCTCGGTCACGGTGCCGGAGGAGAAGGCGTTCCTCGCGACGATCTCGCCGTACCAGAACATCCGGAAGGGCGTGGCCTATCCCGAGCCCTATATCTGGACGACGACCAAGGACGACCGCGTCGGCCCGCAACACGCGCGCAAGTTCGCCGCCCGCCTGAAGGAATACGGCCTGCCGTATCTGTTCTACGAGGATACTGCCGGCGGTCATTCGGGCGATGCCGACATCGAACAGGGTGCCCGGTTGCAGGCGCTGCAGATGACGTATTTCGCGCAGAAGCTGATCGGGCCGGCGAAATGACCCGCGCGCGTCCTCGGCCTAGCCGGGGACGTAGTGGTGGCTTGCCGCGCCCGGCAAGGCGTTGCTTCAGTTCCGCAATTATAACCGCGCCAGCCACGAACGCTTTCTGCATCAGGGCATGCAGGAGCGCTGGGCACAGTTCACAAGCGCGATGGTGCGGATGACGTCGGTCGAGCCCCTGTCGGCGTGCCTGTGCGGTGAGCGGTACGAGCGGTTCACCGAAGTGGCGAAGGACTCGGGTCGTCGGCTGGCCTGATCGCCGATACGTCCAAGGCGGCCGGCGACGCGATCACCGACAGTCTGGCGGATGCGGCGAAGCGGCTCGTGGCGTTGCAAAGCTATGTAGGCAAGAGACAGGCGCTCGATCTGCTCACCGCAGACGATTGCCGCTTCAATCAGCTGGAACAGCGTCCCGGATCAGCGTCGGGTCTGCTCGCTGCACCTTATCCGTAAAGTAATACAGGCCGATCATTGTCGCTATGAAAAGGTGCGATAGCCAAAAATTGTAGACTAGAATAAATGCCGACCCGATCCAAAATCGAACATCGGGATGAACAAGGATCCGAAGTCCAGGAGCGAGCATATTTGCCGAAAAGCCAAGGCCGTACAATCCGAAACACGAGAACGAGAGATATCCGAACAGAAGGCAAAGAAAACGGCGGCGCTCCAGCGGAGCCGTTTCATTACCGTATGTTGTGCGAGGTGTTCCGCCGAGCGGCTGCAGTAGTGCTTCGCTGTTCGCCGTCGATAATAGTGTCAGCGCAGCGACGAAAAAACCGCCGAGGATCGCATAAAGGCTTTGAAGGCCGGCAAGATATCCGGTCGCCGAAAAGGGTGCGGGTACCGCAGGCCAGAGGCGAACCACCAGCGTCAGCGCAACCGATCCGACGCCAGGCAGGACGATATCCCACCGTCGCTTCACGGGGTGTTTTACCTGCCAGTACCTGAGCGGGGCAAGAAGCATATCAATCCAGAAGTGGCGGGCAAACGGTCATACTAGAAATTTGCGACCATTGCCTCCACTAATTCGTCGACCAGGACGTGGCTGCAATCCGATAAGGGGTTCTCGACCCGCAGGAGTTCGCGCTTCGCGAAAAGCGCCGTGCCTATGTCGGCTAGGTCGGTTGCGATCTCGGTGGGGACTGGCCGGGTCTGTCCGGGCGGCGTCCAGCGAATTTTCATTCGACCGTAATTGGCTGCGGCCGCTCTGGCCTTCAGCTTGTTGATTGCGGCCGCAAAGCCCCCTTCACCGGCACTCACGCGCACCATGAGCTTCTTGCCGCGGGTTTCAAATTCAGGGTCCTCATCAAATGTCGGATCAACCGAGGTGTCGATCAATTCAATTGGCATAAACTTGCCGCGATCGAAAGCGTCCGCTAACTCTTGCGACCTTCGAGCGTCGAGGTTCCCTGTAACCCAGGTCTTCACCTCACTCCCGGTAGCTCGCCGTCTGAAACGGGCGTTCGTGAGAAACGCCTGCTCGCGTAATTCATGGTTTAGTAGTCGCTCAAGAGGCGCGCGCCCCAAGTGCGGCGTCTCCTCAACCAGCATCCTGTACCGCCCCTCCTTTGTGTCGTCCGGCGTAAGCCTCATGAGCACATGACAACTTAACCCTTTCACCTCGCCATCCCAGCGCTCGGCATCACGCGCTTCGCCGCGCTCATAGTGCACCCACGAAGGGCTCGATCCACGTCGATCGCCAAGCGTAACAACAAATGCCAGCCCCGGCGTGCCGTCACGTAGCTCAACTCGGCGAGCTTGGGCGATCCGAGCAACACGGTTCTCTTTCTCGTACGTCCGCTTGACGTCACCGTTATTCGCGCGGCGAATTATCTCATCGGCGTAGTCGTGGAAGTGCTGGGCTGGCGCATCTTCCGGCAAAACGTGGGTGTCGTAATCATAGTAAATGAACCATCGTTCGTGCGCATCGGCCACCGGCAACTCTCCCTGACATCTTTGAAGCTACGCTTGGTTAGCATTGGTGTCAAAATACTTGGCCGTGCCATTTCATGACGCCACCGGCGTTCGTTACCGATCGAAACCGGCCATCAGCAACCGCGACTAAAATGTAGGTGGGACCGAGGGCGTTCCGTCGCAGGACAACGCTAGCGTTGTAAACAGTGCTTTTTTTGGAATATTGGCGGAGGGAGTGGGATTCGAACCCACGGTAGGCTTCCACCTACGGCGGTTTTCAAGACCGCTGCCTTAAACCACTCGGCCATCCCTCCGTGCCGGCCCCGGATAGTCGCACCGCGGCTGCCCGTGCAACCCCTGCGACGATAAGAGGTTCACGTCACCGGCTCGCTGTGGCACCACGGCCGGCATGTGGGGGCAACGACTGCGACGCGCGCTGACGACCGGCGTAATGGCAACGACCTTGGCGCTGAGCGCCGCCGTGCCGGTGGCGGCGCAGGACGAGGCGGGGTTCCAGACCTATCTGCAGACGCTGCGCCAGCAGGCGCTCGCCGAGGGCGTGACGCAGCGCACGGTCGATGCCGTCTTCCCGACGCTGACGCTCAGCGACCGGACGATCCAGCTCGATCGCGCGCAGCCGGGCAATCCCGGCAGCACCGCGACGCCGCCGTTCGCGCCCTATAAGGCGAGCCATGTCGATGCCGCGCGGATCGGTCGCGGGCGCACCACCTATCAGGCGCAGCGCGCGCGGCTGGCGCGTGTCGAGCGCGAGACCGGTGTGCCCGAATCGATCATGGTCGCGATCTGGGGGCACGAGACCAATTACGGTGCCTATACCGGCAATTTCGATCTGCTGCGCAGCCTCGCCAGCCTCGCCTACGAGGGGCGGCGCCGCAGCCTGTTCGCGGGCGAGTTCATCGCCGGGCTCAAGATCCTCGATCGCGGCATCCCGCGCGAGCAGTTGAAGGGGAGCTGGGCCGGCGCGACCGGCAATCCGCAATTCCTGCCCTCGGTCTATCTGCGGCTGGCGCGCGATGGCGATGGCGACGGTCGCGCCGATATCTGGACGAGCCCCGCCGATACGCTCGCCTCGATCGGCAATTATTTCGCCAATGCCGGCTGGCGTCCGGGCCAGCCCTGGGGCGTCGCGGTCAGCGTTCCGCCGAGCCTCGACCGGGCCGGCCTCACCAGCCGGATGATGTCGCCGCGCTGCCCGCGCGTGTTCGAACGGCACAGCCGCTGGCGGACGATGGCGGAATGGCGCGCACTGGGCGTGGTGCCGCAGGGCGGGCGGTGGCCGGGCGATGGCGTGCAGGCGACGCTGATCGAACCCGACGGGCCCGGCGCGACCGCCTATCTGCTCACCGGCAACTATCGGGTGATCCTCGATTACAATTGCTCGAACTTCTACGCTCTGTCGGTCGGCCTGCTCGCCGATGCGGTTGAGGGCTGACGGCGCGCCCCGGCGTCGCTATGCCACTGCCATCCTCGCTTATCTTCCGGAAAGCCCCATCGACGTCATGAACAAGCTGATTGCCGCCCCCCTCGCGATCGTCGCCGCCGCCGTCCCGTCGGTCGCCGCCGCCCCCCAGTTCCAGGGGACCGCGCCGATCGCCTATATGGAAGACCTGTCGTCGGGCGCGGTGCTCTATCAGCGCGACGCGGATCGCCGCATGCCGCCGGCGTCGATGGCGAAGATGATGACGGTCTATGTCGCCTTCGACATGATCAAAAAGGGCGAATTGAAGCTCAACCAGACCTTCCAGGTGCGGCCGGAGACGTGGCAGCGCTGGCATGGGCCGCAGGCGGGATCGACGATGTTCCTGTCGACCGGCGAGACGGTCAGCGTCGAGAATCTGCTCAAGGGCATCGTGACGCTGTCGGGCAACGACGCCTGCGTCGTGCTTGCCGAGGGGATTTCGGGCACCGAGCAGACCTTCACCGATCGGATGAACGATCAGGCGAAGAAGCTGGGCCTGACCAACAGCCATTTCGGCACGTCGAACGGCTGGCCCGACAATGGCGTGACCTATGTCACCGCCAAGGACCTCGCGCATCTCGCCAGCGCGACGATCCAGCATTTCCCGGACCTCTACAAGCGCTTCTATTCGCTGCGCAGCTTCACCTGGGGCAAGACGCTCGGCGCCGGCGCCGACATCACCCAGGCCAATCGCGATCCGTTGCTGGGCCGCGTCGCCGGTGCCGACGGGCTCAAGACCGGCCATACCGAGGAGGCGGGCTATGGCTTCACCGGCTCGGCGGAGCAGAACGGGCGGCGGCTGGTGATGGTCGTCGCCGGCCTGACCTCGTCGAACGGCCGCGCCGAGGAATCGGTGCGCTTCATGGAATGGGGCTTTCGCGCGTGGCAGGCCAAGCCGGTCGTCGCGGCCGGCAAGCAGGTGTCGACCGCCGAGGTGCAGATGGGCAGTTCGAGCAGCGTCGGCCTCGTCGCGCCGAAGCAATTGACGGTCACCGTGCCCGCCGGCGCGGTGCCGCAGATGAGCGCCAAGGTCGTCTACGACGGCCCGATCCGCGCGCCGATCAAGGCCGGCCAGCATATCGCCGATCTCATCGTCAAATCGCCCGATCTGCCCGAGCAGCGGCTGCCGCTGGTCGCCGACAAGGACATCGGCGAGGCGGGTTTCTTCGGCCGCGCCTGGGCGGGGCTGACCTCGCTCTTCGGCTGATGCCGCGCGCGTGACCGGGACGTTCGGCAACGCCGACGCGCACGCCGCCTTCGTCGCGGCGCTGCGTGGCGGCGCGTTGCATCATGCCTGGCTGCTGGTCGGGCCGGAGGGCGTCGGCAAGGCCAGCTTCGCGCAGGCCGCCGCGCTGCGGATGCTCGCCGAGGCGAGCGCGACCGGCGTCTTGGCGCCGGGGCTCGCCGTGCCCGAGGGGCATCCGACCCGTGCGCTGGTCGATGCCGGTTCGCACCCCGATCTGCGCGTGATGCGGCGGTTGCCCAAGGACGCCGAAAAGCCCGATCAGGATCTCGCCCGCAGCATCACGATCGCGCAGGTGCGCAGCCTCCAGCCGCTGTTCGCGACGACGCCGTCGATGGGGGCGCGCCGCGTCGTCATCATCGATGCCGTCGACGATCTCGAGCGCAACGGCGCCAACGCCTTGCTCAAGAATCTGGAGGAGCCGCCGGCCGGGACGATCTTCCTGCTGGTCAGCCACGCGCCGGGGCGATTGCTGCCGACGATCCGTTCGCGGTGCCGCGTGCTGCGCTTCGGCGCGCTCGACGATGGCGATATGGCCAAGGCGCTGCGGCAGGCGCTGCCCGAGGCGGACGAGGACGAGATCGCCGCGCTGGTGCGGACGGGGGAGGGGGCGCCGGGCCGGGCGATCCGTTATGCCGGTCTCGATATCGACGGGCTCGACCGCGCGATCGCCGGCATCGCCGAGGATGGCGATCCGATGAACGCGCGCCGGGCCGCGCTCGCCCGGGCGCTGGCGGGGAAGGGCAATGCCGCGCGCTACGAGGCGTTTCTCGATCGCGTTCCGGCGATGATCGCGCGCGAGGCGCGGACGCGTTCCGGCACGCGGCTCAAGACCGCGCTCGATGCGCAGGCGGCGGCGCGCGATCTCGCCGGCGCGGCGCTCGGCCTGTCGCTCGATGCGCAGGCGACGGTGTTCGAGATGGCGGCGATCGTCGCGACGCTGCGCTGACCCCGCTTCACCTCGCCGGGCGGATCGACTAGGAGGCCGGCATGGCCGATCCTTATTATATCACGACCGCGATCCACTATCCCAACGGGCGTCCGCACATCGGCCATGCCTATGAGATGATCGCCGCCGATGCGATCGCGCGGTTCCAGCGCCAGGCGGGGCGCGACGTGCGGTTCCAGACCGGCACCGACGAACATGGCCTCAAAATGGCGCAGACGGCGCGCGCGCGCGGCGTCGAAGTGCGTGCGTTCGCCGACGAAATGTCTTCGCATTTCAGCGAGATGGCCGACACTCTTAACATCTCCTACGATCGCTTCATCCGCACCGTCGAACCAGCGCATTACGCCGCCAGCCAGGCGATCTGGCGCGCGATGCGCGACAAGGGCGACCTGTACCTCGACCGCTACGAAGGCTGGTATTCGGTCCGCGACGAAGCCTTCTACGACGAGAAGGAACTGATCGACGGGGAGGGGGGGCAACGCCTCTCGCCGCAGGGTACGCCGGTGGAATGGACCGCCGAGGAGACGTGGTTCTTCCGCCTGTCCGACTATCAGCAGCCGCTGCTCGACTTCTACGCCGCCAATCCCGACTTCATCCGCCCGGAGAGCCGGCGCAACGAAGTGCTGCGCTTCGTCGAGGGCGGCCTGTCCGATCTGTCGGTGTCGCGGACGAGCTTCGACTGGGGCGTGCCGGTGCCGGACAGCCCGGGCCACGTCATGTACGTCTGGGTCGATGCGCTGACCAATTACCTGACCGGCGCGGGATATCCCGACGATAGCGAAGCGCTGGCGCGCTTCTGGCCGGCGGATCTGCATCTGATCGGCAAAGATATCACGCGCTTCCACACCGTCTATTGGCCGGCGTTCCTGATGTCGGCGAATCTGCCGATCCCCAAGCAGGTGTTCGCGCACGGCTTCGTGCTCCATCGCGGCGAGAAGATGTCCAAGTCGGTCGGCAATGTCGTCAGCCCCGACGAGTTGACCGGGGCGTTCGGCGTCGATGCGGTCCGCTATTTCCTGCTGCGCGAAGTAAGCTTCGGACAGGACGGCAGCTACTCCGCCGAAGCGATCGTGACGCGGGTCAATGCGGAACTCGCCAACAGCTTCGGCAATCTCGCGCAGCGCACGTTGTCGTTCATCGCCAAGAACCTGGGTGGGGCTTTCCCGGATGCCGGGCGCAGCGATCCCGCCGATGCGATGCTGATCGAGGAGATCGTCGTCGCCTGTGCGGGGCTCAAGGCGGCGTTCGGCGATCTGATGCTCAGCCAAGGGATCGAGGCGTGGATGCGCGGCGTTTTCGCCTGCAACCAATATATCGACGCGCAGGCGCCCTGGGCGTTGCGCAAGACCGATCCCGAGCGGATGCATGCGGTGCTTAATACGCTGGTCCGCGCGATCCGCATGCTGGCGATCGCCATCCTGCCGGTGGTGCCCGATGCGGCGGCCAAGGTGCTCGACCAGATCGGTGCGACCGAACGCGATCATGCCGCGATCGACGATGACGGCTGGTATGCGCGGCAAGCGGCGTCGGGCTTCGCGATCGCGCCACCGTCGCCGGTCTTCCCGCGGCTCGAACTGCCGGTGGCCGAATGATGTTCGCCGACAGCCATTGCCACCTTAACTACAAGGGGGTGTTCGAGCAGCAGGGTGAGGTGCTGGCCCGGGCGCGAGCGCGGGGTGTCGGCGCTATGCTCAACATCTCGACGCGCGAGAGCGAATGGGATGCGGTGGTCGCCACCGCCGAGCGCGAGCCCGATGTCTGGGCGGCGATCGGCATCCACCCCAACGAGGCCGACGCCTATCCCGACGTGGGTCGCGCGACATTGGTCGACCGCGCCGCACATCCGCGCGTCGTCGCGATCGGCGAATCAGGGCTCGATTATTATTACGAGCATTCCGATCGCGCGCGGCAGCAGGCGAGCTTCCGGACGCATATCGCCGCCTGTCGCGATACCGGCCTGCCGCTGATCGTCCATACCCGCGATGCGGAGGAGGACACGCTGGCGATCCTGCGCGAGGAGATGGAGCAGGGGGCCTATACCGGCGTCATCCATTGCTTCACCGCGAGCGGCGCGTTCGCCGACGCGGCGCTCGATCTCGGTTTCTACATCTCGATCTCGGGGATCGTGACGTTCAAGAATGCGCGCGATCTGCAGGAGACCGCCGCGCGCCTGCCGGCCGAGCGGCTGCTGATCGAGACCGATGCGCCGTTCCTCGCACCGGTGCCCAACCGGGGGAAGCAGGGCGAGCCCGCCTTCGTTGCGGATACGGCGGCATTCCTTGCCAAGCTGCGCGGTGAGCCGATCGAAGACCTGGCGGCAAGAACGGCCGATAACTTCTTCTCCCTGTTCAACAAAGCGCAACGGTGAAGGTCCGTATCCTCGGCTCCGGCACGTCGTCGGGCGTGCCGCGGATCGGCAACGACTGGGGCGCCTGCGATCCCAGCGAGCCACGCAACCGTCGTACCCGTGCATCGCTGTTGGTGGAACATGAGGGCACGCGCATCCTCGTCGACACCGGCCCGGACATGCGCGAGCAATTGCTTGCCGCGGATGTCGCAGCGGTCGACGCGATCATCTGGACGCACGACCATGCCGACCATTGTCACGGCATCGACGACGTCCGCCAGATCTTCCATGCGCTCGGCAAGCCGGTGCAGGGCTTTGCCCGGCCGCGGACGCTGACCGCGCTGCGCGAGCGCTTCACTTATGTCTTCGCGGGCCGACAAGGCTATCCGCCGACGGTCGAAGCCGCCGAATTGCCGGACCGGCTGACGATCGGCGGCATCACCGTGGACGTGGTCGATCAGCCGCACGGCCATATCACCTCGGCCGGGCTGCGCTTCTGCGCCGGCGATGCGGTGGTCGGCTATGCGACGGATTTCCACGAACTCACGCCGGCGATGCGCGCGCTCTATACCGGGCTCGACGTCTGGATCGTCGATGCACTGCGCTACGCACCGCATCCGACACATCCCGACGTGCCGACGGTGCTCGACTGGATCGAAGAGCTGCGGCCCGGCCGGTCAGCCTTCATACATATGGACCATAGTATGGATTATGCGACGCTGGTGGCGAGTTTGCCGCCGGGCGTCGAACCCGGCTATGACGGACTAGAATTCACGCCATGAACACGGATGTGGGCGGCTCGGCGCTCTTCTACCTGGTGCTGCTCATCTTTCCGATTTCGGCGCTGATCGCCCGCCGCGTGCCCGTCCTGCGGATCGTCATGTCTCTGGTGAGCTGGCTGGTGATCATCGGCGTGCTCGTCGTCGTCGTCGGCCAGCGCGAGCGGTTCGATCCCTATCTGCAGCGCGTCGCCAGCCTGTTGAAGATCGATGACCAGAGTGTCGTCGGCCGCGAAACGCGCATCCGGATGGCGGCGGACGGGCATTTCTGGGCGCGCGTGACGCTCGACGGCGTACCGCGCCGCATGCTCGTCGACAGCGGCGCGACCGTGACCGCCTTGTCGACCCGCACCGCGCAGGCGGCGGCGCTGGACGTCCGCAACAGCGCGTTTCCGATGATCCTCAACACCGCCAACGGCCAGATCAGCGCGCAAACCGCTTCGGTGCGGGAATTGCGGCTGGGCGACATCGCCGCGCGTGACCTCGGGGTTGTCGTGTCGCCGGCGTTCGGGGACACCGACGTGCTCGGCATGAACTTCCTGTCCAAGCTCAAATCATGGCGGGTGGAGGGGCAGACGCTGATCCTCGAGCCGCATCACCATCAGGATTTTACATAATGTCTATTATCAGTCTTGATGGTGGTCAGTGAGAGGGGGCGTGGAATGATCGAGCGACTGGTGGCGATCATGGCACGGCTGCGTGATCCCGACCGCGGCTGCGACTGGGATGTCGCGCAGACCTGGGCGACGATCGCGCCGTACACGATCGAGGAAGCCTATGAGGTCGCCGATGCGATCGCGCGCAATGACGCGGCCGATCTCAAGGACGAACTCGGCGACCTGCTGCTTCAGGTCGTCTTCCACAGCCGGATTGCGGAGGAAGCCGGCGCCTTCACGCTCGCCGATGTCGTTGCATCGATCAGCGACAAGATGGAGCGCCGCCATCCGCATATCTTCGGCGATGCGATGCAGAGCCCCGGTTGGGAGAACCTCAAGGCCGCGGAGCGTAGCGGCAAGGCGGATGCCAGCGCGCTGGCCGGCGTCGCCGTCGGGCTGCCCGCGTTGATGCGGGCGGTGAAGCTTCAGAAGCGCGCCGCACGGGTCGGTTTCGACTGGCCCGACGACGCGGGACCACGCGCCAAGCTTCACGAGGAAATCGAAGAGGTTGCGGCTGCTACCGGTGACGAGATCGAGGACGAGATCGGCGATCTGCTCTTCTCCGCGGTCAATTGGGCGCGCCATCTCGGCGTCGATCCGGAAGCCGCGCTGCGCCGCGGCAACGCAAAGTTCGAACGGCGCTTCCGTGGCATCGAAACGCTCGCCGGTGACCATTTCGCCTCCCTGAGCCTCGCCGACAAGGAAGCGCTCTGGCAACAGGTCAAGCGCGGATAGGCATCGGTTTCACCGCTGCAAAAAGCGTTCGTAATCGCGCTCTGCGAGGCGAACCTCATATTGCGTCTGAAGATCCTCGCTGATCTGGCCGAGCACCTCGCCGTGCGCGTGCAGCCAGGCAGCCCCCGCCCCGTCGCCGGCATCCAGCGTGATCCAATAACGACGATGGCCTGCGGTGAGTTTGGCGGCGACCTGTTCGATCAGATCGTCGATCCCCTCCCCGCTGAGCGCCGAGATCGCGACGACATCGTCACGATGGCTCGCTTCGACCAGCACGTCCTCATGTCGTTCGCCGTCGAGCAGGTCGAGCTTGTTCCACGCCTCGAAGCGCGGGGTCAGTTCGGAGACGCCGATCTCCGCCAGCACCGCCTCGACGTCGCTGCGCTGCGCTTCGGTTTCCGGATGCGCGATGTCGCGGACGTGGATCAGCAGATCCGCCGACACCACTTCCTCCAGCGTTGCCTGAAAGGCAGCGACGAGCTGCGTCGGCAGATCGGAGACGAAGCCCACCGTGTCCGACAGGATCGCCTTGTCGATGCCGGGCAGCGAGATCTGCCGCAACGTCGGGTCGAGCGTCGCGAACAGC
Source organism: Sphingomonas sp. M6A6_1c (assembly GCF_053345135.1). Lineage (NCBI taxonomy): Bacteria > Pseudomonadati > Pseudomonadota > Alphaproteobacteria > Sphingomonadales > Sphingomonadaceae > Sphingomonas > Sphingomonas sp. M6A6_1c. Next base: position 70,146 of record NZ_JBKEZO010000001.1, read on the forward strand.
AGATCCTCGGCCATGACGTGCGCACCGGTGAGCCGGTTGAACAGCGTCGACTTGCCGGCATTGGTATAGCCGACCAGCGCGATGATCGGCCACGGCGCGCGTTGGCGCCGGTCGCGATGGAGGCCGCGGGTCCGGCTGACCTGCTCCAGTTCGCGGCGCAGGCGCGCCATACGGTCGCGGATCAGGCGCCGGTCGGCCTCGATCTGCGTTTCGCCGGGACCGCCGAGGAAGCCGAAGCCGCCGCGCTGCCGTTCGAGGTGGGTCCAGCTGCGCACCAGCCGGCCGGCCTGATAATCGAGGTGGGCGAGTTCGACCTGCAACCGCCCTTCGGCGGTGGCGGCGCGTTCGCCGAAGATTTCGAGGATCAGGCCGGTGCGGTCGATGACCTTGGCTTCGAGCGCGGTTTCGAGATTGCGTTGCTGCACCGGGGTCAGGCTCGCGTCGAACACGACGAGGTCGGCCTCGTTCTGGCGCACCTGCACCGCGAGTTGCTCGACCTGGCCGCTGCCGATCAGCGTCGCCGCCTTGGGCGAGCGCACCCGCACCGCGACCTTCTCCGTCACGACCAACCCGATCGCCGCGGCGAGGCCCGCCGTCTCATCGAGCCGGGCATCGGCATCGCGATGCGCGTCGCCCTGATCCGGCAGGACGATCAGCGTGCGACCGCCACGGGCAAATTCGTCGCGGTCGCGGTTGAAACCATTGCTCACTATTATTCTTCCGTCTCGCCCTCATCGGCAAGGTTCAACGCGCGAGCCGGCTGGATGGTGGAAACCGCATGCTTGTAGACGAGCTGTGCCATGCCTTCGCGCTGGAGCAGCATGCAGAACAGGTCGAAACCGGCGATCTGGCCCTGCAGCATGACGCCGTTGATCAGGAACATCGTGACCGAGTCTTCCGACTTGCGCACGGCATTGAGGAAGATCTCCTGCAACAGCGGCTGCTTGCGCTGCGCCTCGCCGACCGACTCGATGAGCGCGGCAATGTCCATCGGGCCCGACGGCATGATGGTGGAAATGGCATGTTTGTAGATGAGCTGGGACTGGCCATCGCGGCGCAGCAGCACCGAGAAATTGTCGAACCAGGTGACGATGCCCTGCAATTTGACGCCCTTGACCAGAAACATGGTCACCGGCGTCTTGGAACGGCGCAGCGCATTGAGGAAGAGGTCCTGCAGAGACCCTTGTTTTTCGGCCATGATGAGCCTTTCGGTTCTTGGCGAGCCGTTTGCCCGCTATCGCGCCGTTTCCCGGCGTCGGATCGTCGCCCGGATCGGGCGACACGTTGCATCTATGAACGATGCGGCCCTACGTCCAGCGCTCAATCCTCGCGCATGTCGGTGATGCCGAGCAGCTTGAGCTTCCGGTGCAGCGCCGAGCGTTCCATGCCGATGAAGCTCGCCGTGCGGCTGATGTTGCCCGAGAAGCGGCGGATCTGGACGCGGAGATATTCGCGTTCGAACGTCTCGCGCGCCTCGCGCAGCGGTGCGCCCATGATCGCCCCCCCGCCCCCGCTGCCGAGATCGCCCTGATCGCCGAGCACTTCGGCGGGGAGCAGGTCGAGATCGATGCGGCCGATCCGGTCGCCGGGGGCGAGGATGATCGTCCGCTCGACGACGTTGCGGAGCTGGCGAACGTTGCCGGGCCAGTCGTAGGATTGCAGCGCGACCATCGCATCGGGGGCGATCTCCGGCGTCGGGACCCGGCGGTCGGCGGCATAATGCGCCATGAAATGCTCGACCAGCGCCGGAATGTCCTCACGCCGTTCGGAGAGCGCGGGCAGCACGACGGGGACGACGTTGAGCCGGTAATAGAGGTCCTCGCGGAAGCGGCCTTCGGCGATCTCGTGCGTCAGGTCGCGCGAGGTGGCGGAGACGACGCGGACGTCGACCTTGACGATGCGCGTGCCGCCGATGCGGCTGAAGCTCTGGTCGGTGAGGACGCGCAGGATGCGGGCCTGCGTCGCGACGGGCATGTCGGCGATCTCGTCGAGGAAGAGCGTGCCGCCATGCGCCTGTTCGAGCAGGCCGGGGCGGACGAGATCGCCGCTCTCCTCGACGCCGAACAGCTCCTCCTCGACGCGTTCGGGGGTCATGCGGGCGGCGCTGACGATGACGAAGGGTGCCTGCGCGCGGTTGCTCCAGCCGTGCAGCAGGCGGGCGGCGACCTCCTTGCCGACGCCCGCCGGCCCCATGATCAGCACGCGGCTGCCGGTGGCGGCGACGCGCTTCAGGGTGGCGCGGACGCCGTTGATCGCGCCCGAGCTGCCGGTGAGGTCGCTCTCGCGCCCCGCCGAGACGCGCAGGCTGGCGACCTCGCGGCGGAGGCGTTCGGTTTCGGTGGCGCGGGCGACGAGGAGGAGCAGCCGCTCCGCCTCGAACGGCTTTTCGATGAAGTCGCTGGCGCCGCGGCGGATCGCGGCGACGGCGGTGTCGAGATTGCCGTGGCCCGAGATGACCAGCACCGGGATCGACGGATCGCGGCGCTTGATCTCGTCGAGCAGCTCCAGCCCGTCGAGCCGCGAGCCCTGTAGCCAGACGTCGAGCAGCACCAGCGACGGGCGGCGGGTGGCGATCGCCTCCAGCGTCGCATCGCTGTTGGCGGCGGAACGGGTCTCATAGCCCTCGTCTTCGAGGACGCCGGCGACCAGTTCGCGGATGTCGTGTTCGTCGTCGACGACGAGGATGTCGAGCGGCATGTCTAATTCCGATTGCGTGTGAGGGCGGCGAGCTGGCCTTCGCCAGCCGGCTCGGGCGCGGCGGCCCCCTGGTCGAGGGCGGCGAGCGCCGCGGCGTCGAAGGTCATGCGGACGACGGTCCCCCCGCCGTCGCGGTCGGCGAAGGTCATGGTGCCGTGATGCTCCTCGACGATCTTCTTGACGATGGCGAGGCCGAGGCCGGTGCCGCGGGCGCGCGTCGTCATATAGGGTTCGACGATACGATCGCGGTCGGGTGGCAGGCCGACCCCGGTGTCGGCGAGCTCGACGGTCGTAACATCACTATCCTCACGCACGTGCATCATCACGGATCCACCGCTTTCGCCCTTACTTTCAATGGCTTCGACGGCATTCTTGACAATATTCGTGAACGCCTGGCCGAGCTGGCGGCGGTCGCAGACGAGCGTGGGCGCGGGGATGCTGTGGTCGAGTTCGAAACGGATATTGGGATGCGCGACCTCGTGCAGGAACAAGGCCTGGCGGGCGATGTCGACCAGGGATTCCTCGCGGAACACGGGCTTGGGCATCCGCGCGAAGGAGGAGAATTCGTCGACCATCCGGCGCAGGTCGCCGACCTGGCGGACGATCGTGTCGGTGAGCCGCGCGAAGGTGGTGTCGGCGGGATCGATCTTGCTGCCGTAGCGGCGCTGGAGCCGTTCGGCGGCGAGCTGGATCGGGGTGAGCGGGTTCTTGATCTCGTGCGCGATCCGCCGTGCGACGTCGGACCAGGCAGCGCGACGCTGGTCGAGCAACTGCTGGGTGATGTCGTCGAAGGTGAGGATCGGGCCGGCGTCGGTGCGCGCGATGCGCACCGCGAGCGTGCGGGTTTCGCCGTTGCGGATCACCTGGACGATCGCCTCACGTTCGTGACCATGGACGAGATCGGCGAGTTCCGGGGCGATGGTGGTGAGCGGGCGACCGATCAGGCCGTCTGCCCCCGCCCCGATCAGCTCGGTGGCGGAGCGGTTGGCGATGCGGATCGTGCCGTCCTCGGCCGTGGCGACGACGCCGGCCGACACCCCGGCCATCACCGCCTCGATCAGCGCACGGCGGTTCTCGAGCTGGTCGTTGGCGGTGACCAGGGCGCTGTTCTGCTCCTGCAGCCGGCCGGTCATCTGGTTGAAGGCATTGGCGAGCGTGCCGACTTCGTCCTTGCGGCGGGGGTCAGGAACACGCGCGGTGAGATCGCCGGTGGCGACCTTGCGCGCCGCGCCGACCAGCTCGGCGACCGGGCGCACGAGGCGGTCGGCGACCGCCAGTGCCGCCCAGACGGCGATGCCGACGATGAGCAGCGAGACGATCAGCAGCGCGGCGTTGAACTTGAGCTGCAACGCGCGCGAGCGACTTTGCAGCGCCTGATAGTCGCGGATGATCGCGTCGCCGCGTCGGATCTGGCTGGCGAGCTGCGGATCGAAGATGCGGGCGGAATAGAGGTAGGCGCCCTTGCCGTAGGTGAGCGGAACGACGACGCCGATGCGGTCGTCGCTGCGGATGACGACGAAGCCCGCCCCCCGATCCAGCGCGCGTTCGACGGACGGATTCACCAGGTTCTGGAGGGGTTTGTCATAGGGGTTGAGGACGATGAGCGGATCGGCTTCGCCGCGACGAATGATCATCGCCTCCGATTGTTCGCGACGATAGGTCTGCAACAGAAGCGCGTTCTGGAAATACGGGCTGTCGATGTCGTGGCCCTGCAAATCCCTGGCCAGATCGCCGCTCATGGCCTGCACCTGCGCAATGACGCGGTTCGCCTCGCGCTGATAGTTTTCGCCGACCAACGTGCGGGCATTTTCGATCATGCCGCTCGCGCGGTCCGACGACCAGAATTCGACGCCGATCTGGAACAGCAACGAGGCGAAGATGGTGACGAGCAACGCCGGGACGGCGGCGATGATCGAGAAGATCGCCACCAGCCTGACGTGGAGGACCCCCTCCCCGCCGACCAGCGAGGCCGCGGCACGCTTGCGGGCGATGCGGCGGCCGAGCAGCATCAGCAGCGCGATACCGGGAACGAGATTGGCGACGAGCAGCGAGGCGATGGCGGGCGGCGACAGCGGCTGCGCGGGCTTGCTGCTGCCGGTGATGACGAAATAGGTCGCGGTCGCGATAGCGATAGCCAGCACGAGCACCAGCGCCTCGACGGCGGGCGTGATGCGCAGCCGGCGGTCCGGGGCGGGTGCGATCAGATCGGGCATGGGGGCCGCGTTCATTCGACCCTTCGTACAACGTGGATTGTTGCACGGAAACCACATAATTTACCGGGAACGGTGGTTTGTGGTGACAGTAGGGTGAGCGGGGCAGGTCGCTGGTGGGGCATGCCGTGAATCGGTCCACGCGGAGGCGCGGAGGTGTCGCGTTCGGTGCAGCGGCAGCTTGCCATCGCGCCGTCTGCCATGACAGGCCACGCTGCCCCGAGCGGTTCATCTCGGCGCCTCCGCGCCTCCGCGTGAACGTATCTGCCTTCCTCTCGAACCGCGATGTGGCTGCCGACTTCGCGAAAACACGGCAACGGGGGAAGCAGTCGATCGCGCAAGCAGCCTCGTCACCGTGGAAATGTTCGAACCTCTGCGAGGGTCAGCCGGGTACAAAGCGATGCCGTGCTCCTGCGGACGCAGGAACCCAGGGTTAGGCAGAATAACGGCTTATGACGTTCCGGGCTCCTGGGCTCCTGCGCTCGCAGGAGCACTGGGGGCGCTGCGAGGGATGAGGCTTTCTCAAGCCCCTCTCCTCGCCGCAGAGTGGACCCCGCAACGAGTCCGGGGTGCGTGTGGCGGGGACTATGACCCCCTGCCCGTTACTCCTCTGCGCGGGTGCTGATTCCCAGGGTGTCCAGTCGCTTGCGCAGGGTGTTGCGGTTGAGGCCGAGCGCTCTTGCGGCGCGGAGCTGATTGCCGGCGTGGCGGGCGAGCATCGCCTCGATCAGCGGGCGTTCGACCTCGCCGATGACGCGGTCGTAGAGCGTCCCGTCGTCGAGCGCGCCGGGACGTTCGCGGGCGATGCGCTCGACGAGATGGCGGACGGCTTCGGCGATGCCGGGGTCGGAGGCCTCGCCGCCGGTGCCCGGGGCGCCGAGCAGGTCGCGGATCGTCGCGGCGTCGATCAGTTCGTCGCGGGCGAGCACCGCCAGGCGGCGCATCAGATTTTCGAGCTCGCGGACGTTGCCGGGCCAGTCGTGCGCGGTGAGCGATGCCTGCGCGGCGTCGCTGAGCTGGCGGCGTGGCAGGCCCTGTGCAGCGGCCATTTCGAGGAAGTGGCGGGCGAGCAGCGGGATGTCCTGCCGGCGCTCGCGCAGCGCGGGGAGCGCGATCGGCACGACGTTGAGCCGGTAGAACAGATCCTCGCGGAACTGACCGGAGGCGACCTGTTGGGTGAGATCGCGGTTGGTGGCGGCGACGACGCGGACGTCGGCGCGCATCGTGCGGGCGCCGCCCACGGTGGTGAACTCGCCCGACTGGAGGACGCGGAGCAGGCGGGTCTGCGCCTCCATCGGCATGTCGCCGATCTCGTCGAGGAACAGCGTGCCGCCCGCCGCCTGTTCGAAGCGGCCGGCGTTGCGCATCGCCGCGCCGGTGAAGGCGCCGCGTTCGTGGCCGAACAATTCTGCCTCGATCAGCTCGCGCGGGATCGCCGCCATGTTGATTGCGACGAAGGGCGCGGCGCGGCGGGTGCCGAGATCGTGGATCGCGCGCGCGACGAGTTCCTTGCCGGTGCCCGATTCGCCCGAGATCAGCACGGTGAGGTCGTTGGAGAGGACCCGCGCGATGATGCGGTAGACGTCCTGCATCGCCGGCGAACGGCCGATCAGCGGCAGCGCCGGGTCCTCGCTCGCCTCGGGCTGCGGCATCACCGCGCCGCGGGCGAGCGCGCCGGTCACCGCGCGGGTGAGATCGTCGAGATCGAACGGCTTGGGGAGATATTCGTATGCCCCGACCTCGGCGGCGCGGACCGCGGTGGTCAGCGTGTTCTGCGCCGAGAGGATGATGACGGGGAGTTGCGGCAGCCGCTCGCCGATCTCCTTGGCGCGGGCGATGCCGTCGCCGTCGGGCAGGACGACGTCGGTGATCAGCACGTCGGGAACGCGGGTGGCGAGCATCCGGTCGAGCTGCGCCAGCGTCTCGGCGGTCTGCACGTCATGGCCGGCGCGGCGCAGCGCCTGCGCGACGACGGTGCGGATCGCGGCATCGTCGTCGACGACGAGGATGCGAGTCATGCGGCGGCGCGCGGCAGCAGGAGGCGGAGCGTCGTCATTTCCGGGGTTCCTTCGCGGGCATATTGGACGATGCCGCCCATGTCGCGGACCAGTTTGTCGACCAGGGCAAGGCCGAGCCCCTGCCCCTCCGGCCGGCCCGAGACGAAGGCGTCGAACAGATGGTCGGCGATATCGGCGGGGGCGCCGGGGCCGTTGTCGATCACGCATATCTCGATCGGCAGCGGCGTGCGCGGGCGGCCGGGCGCGGCGACGACGGACATGCCGTGGCGGTAAGCGGTGGTGATGAGGATGCGCGGATTGCGCACCGATCGATTGGCTTCGACTGCGTTCTTCAGAAGGTTGATGAGGATTTGCAGCAGCGCGTCGCGGTTGATCGCGGCGGCGGGCAGCGACGGATCGAACCGTTCCTCGATGGCGATGCCGCGAGCGAAGCCGGCGAGCGCGAGGCGGCGGGCGTGGCCGATCAGCGGATAGATGTTCTCGGGCACGATCGGCAGCGGGCGGGTGTCGCTGAAATCCTGCATCCGGTCGATCAGCGCGGCGATCCGGTCGACCTCGGTGACGATCAGGGTGGTCAGCTCGCCGGTGCCGAGCAATTGCGCCGCGCCGCGGATGCCCGACAGCGGATTCTTGATCTCGTGCGCGAGCATCGCCGCGGCGCCGCTGGCGGCACGCGCGCCGGCGCTGCGCCCGGAATGGCCGAGGCCGCGGGTGCTGGCGGCGGTGTGGAGCGTGATCGCGCGCCAGCCGGGATGATCGGGGATCGCCGCCTCGACGAAATCGACGCGGATCTTGGGGCCGTGCGGCGTCGCGATCTCGGTATCGTAGAAGGCGAAGCCCTGCCCGTCGCGGCGTGCGTCGGCGGCGGGCGGCGGCAGGATCGCGGCGAGCGGCTGGCCTCGCATCACGCGCTCGGACAGGTTGAGCAATTGCTCGGCGAAACCGTTGGCATGGGCGATGCGGTCGTCGGGATCGACCACCACCACCGCGACCGGCAGCGCCGCGAACAGTTCGGCGAAGCCGGGCCGGCCGGAGGTGTAGCCGGTACGCTGCTCCATTCGCCGGTCAGGCGGCCTGCCGGATCGGCTGATCGCGATGCGGTGCGTAGAAATCGGTGAGCATGCGCTTCACGACGGCGGCGTCGGGCTGCTGGTTGACCGCGTTGCGGAATTCGGCGGAGCCGGTCAGCCCCTTGGTGTACCAGCCGATGTGCTTGCGCGCCATGTTGACGCCGGTGATGCTGCCATAATGATCGAGCATCGCGTCGTAATGTTCGATGATGACGCGATATTGTTCGTCGAGCGACGGGTCGGGCCGGCGGTTGCCCGTGGCGAGATAGTCCATCACCTGGCCGAGCAGCCACGGCCGGCCATAAGCGCCGCGGCCGATCATGATGCCGTCGGCGCCGGACTGGTCGAGCGCGGCGACGGCGTCGTCGATCGTGCAGATGTCGCCGTTGGCGATCACCGGAATCGTCACCGCATCCTTGACGGTGCGGATGAAGCGCCAGTCGGCCTGGCCCTTGTACATCTGGTTGCGGGTGCGGCCATGGACGGTGATGAGCTGCACGCCCAGATCCTGCGCGATGCGCGACAGCTCGGGGGCGTTGAGGCTGTCGAGGTCCCAGCCCATCCGCATCTTGAGCGTGACCGGCGCGCTGACCGCCTTGACCACCGCGTCGACGAGTTGCGCGGCGAGCTTGAGGTCGCGCATCAACGCCGAGCCGGCGTCGCCGTTGGTGACCTTGCGGACCGGGCAGCCCATGTTGATGTCGATGATCGCGGCGCCGCGGTCCTCGGCGAGCTTCGCCGCCTCGGCCATCTCATAAGGGGTGCAGCCGACGAGCTGCATCGAGACCGGCTCCTCCGACAGGTGCCATGCCGCTTTCTGGAGCGACTGGCGCGTCTCGCGGATCGCCGCCTGGCTGGCGATCATCTCGGTGACGTTGAGGCCGGAGCCGTAGCGGCGCACGAGCGTGCGGAACGGCATGTCGGTGACGCCGGTCATCGGCGCCAGGACGACGGGATGGTCGATCCGCACGGGACCGATCTGAATGGGCGTGAGAGCTGCCATGATCTGCCTGAAAATTGGGCATCTCCCTAGCGGCTTGCGGGGGTGCTGGCAAGGTTGCGGGCGGGCGGCTAGAGCGGCGCGATGACGGATCGACCTTCGACGACCGCGCTGATCGTGGCGGCGGGCAGCGGCACGCGGGCGGGCGGTGCGCTGCCCAAACAATATGCCGTGGTGGCGGGCAAGCCACTCGTCGCGCATGCCTATGCCGCCTTCGCCGCGCATCCGGCGGTGGACGAGGTGGTGGTGGTGATCGCGCCCGGTGCCGAAGCGCTGGCGCTGGCGGCATTGGGCGGCGTGCGCACCGTGGTCGGCGGCGCGACGCGGCGCGAGTCGGTGGCGCGCGGGCTCGCCGCCGTCACCGGCGCGCGCGTGCTGGTCCATGATGCGGCGCGGCCGTTCGTGCCGGCGGCGGTGATCGACCGGGTGCTGGCGGCGCTCGACGGGGCGGAGGCGGCGATGCCAGTGCTGGCGGTGGCGGATACGCTGGTGCGCGACGGCGCGGTGGTGCCGCGCGACGGGCTGGCGCGGGTGCAGACGCCGCAGGGGTTCCGCGTCGCAGCGCTGCGCGCGGCGCATGCCGGCTGGCCGGCGGGCGACGAGGCGACCGACGACGCGCAGATGGTGCGGCGGCTTGGCGGGAGCGTCGCTTTGGTGCAGGGCGATGCGATGCTCGATAAGGTAACGCATCCAGAGGATTTCGCCGCCGCAGAGGCCCGTGTGACCTGGGAGACGCGCAGCGCGTCGGGGTTCGACGTGCATCGGCTGGAGGCGGGCGAGGAATTGTGGCTCGGCGGGGTGCTGATCCCGCACGACAAGGGTTTGTCGGGGCATAGCGACGCCGACGTCGGGCTGCACGCGCTGACCGACGCCTTGCTCGGGACGATCGCGGCGGGGGATATCGGGACGCATTTCCCGCCCTCTGACCCGCAATGGAAGGGCGCGGATTCGGCGCAATTCCTGCAGCATGCGGCGCGGCTGATCGCCGACAAGGGCGGGCGGATCGACTTCGTCGACCTGACGCTGATCTGCGAGGCGCCCAAGATCGGGCCGCATCGCGAGGCGATGCGCGCGCGGATCGGCGCGTTGCTCGGATTGCGCGAGGATCGGGTGAGCATCAAGGCGACGACGACCGAACGGCTCGGCTTCACCGGCCGCGGCGAGGGGATCGCCGCACAGGCGGTGGCGACCGTGAGCCTGCCGCGATGAGGGCGCTGATCGCGATCGTCGCGTTGCTCGCCGCTTCGTCGGCCGAGGCGCAGACGCGCTGCATCACCACGCCCGAGGCGGAGGCGATGACCCTGGTGGCGCTGCCCGACATCATCCAGCAGACCGGGATCATCTGCACGACGCGCCTGCCCTCCTCCAGCCTGATCCGGCGCACCGACAGCGAGTTTCTCGATCGCTATCGCGACGCTGCCGACCGGGCGTGGCCGAATGCGCGGGCGGCGATCGTCAAACTGTCGGATCCGATGATCGATACGCTGCTCCAGTCGGAGTTCGCGCGGCCGCTGCTCACCGCGGCGCTGGCGCCGCTGCTCGTCGGGCGGATCAACCCGGCGGATTGCGCGACGATCGACCGGTTCGTCACGCAGCTCGCGCCGCTGCCGCCGCAGAACACCGCGGCGGTGATCGTCACCACCCTGCGCTATTTCAAGGGCGAGAAGGCCAAGGGCAAGGCGATCGCGGTGCCCGACCTGCCTCTTTGTCCGGAGGGCCAACGCTGATGGATACGGTGCTTCCCCGCGAGCTGATCGAGGCCGCGACGAAGGTGGTCGAGGCGAACCGTGCCGCCGGTCGGACGATCGCGGTGGCGGAGAGCTGCACCGGGGGGCTGGTCGCCGCGGCGATCACCGAGGTGCCGGGCTCGTCCGACGTGTTCGGCGCGGGCTTCGTCACCTATTCGAACGATGCCAAGATGAAGCTGCTCAAGGTCAACAGCGACGTGCTGGAGACGTTCGGCGCGGTATCGATCGCGGTGGCGTGGAGCATGGCGCAGGGCGCGCTCGCCAATAGCGGTGCCGATGTTGCGGTGGCGATCACCGGGGTCGCCGGGCCGGGCGGCGGATCGATCAAGAAGCCGGTCGGCACCGTCGTGTTCGCCCGCGCCGAAAAAGGCGGCGATCCCTCGGACGTCCACGCCGATCGCAAGGCGTTCGGCGACCTGGGGCGCGGCGGTATCCGGCTTCAGGCGGCGCTGGTCGCGCTGGAATTGCTGCTGCCGTAGAGGATTTTGGCGCGATCCTCGAACGCACCGATCATCCGGCGCAGCGCGACGCCGAACACCTGCCCCGCCAGCATCTCGAACATCCGGTTCTTGAATTGGAAATCGACCGCGAAATCGACCGCGCAGCCACCCTCTTCGGCACGGAACCGCCAGTCGTTGTGGAGGTATTTGAGCGGACCGTCGACATATTCGACGTGGATCGTCTCGGCGCGCGTCTTCTCGACCTTCGAGGTGAAGGTCTCGCGCAGGCCCTTGAAGCCGACGATCATGTCGGCGAGCGTCGCGGTGTCGCTGTCCTGGCGCACGCGCATCGCGCTGACCCAGGGCAGGAACTCCGGGTAGCGCTTCACGTCGGCAACCATGTCGAACATCTGCTCGGGGGTGTAGGGCAGATGGCGCGTTTCGGAATGTTTAGGCACGGACGCTCGCGGTTTGCGGCACCGCGCTCTGGGCAAGCTTGGCGGCACGGGCATCGCGCATCTTGGCGAAATCGTCGCCGGCGTGATAGCTCGACCGGGTCAGCGGCGACGAGGCGACCAGCAGGAAGCCCTTGGCGCGTGCGATCGCGGCATAGCTGTCGAACGCCTTGGGTGTGACGAATTCGGCGACCTTGGCGTGCCGCGGCGTCGGCTGGAGATACTGGCCCATCGTCAGGAAATCGATGTCGGCGGAGCGCATGTCGTCCATCACCTGATGCACTTCGAGCCGCTGCTCGCCGAGGCCGAGCATGACGCCCGACTTGGTGAAGATCGACGGGTCGAGCTTCTTGACGCTCTCCAGCAGGCGGATCGAGGCGTAATAGCGCGCGCCGGGGCGGATCGTCGGGTAGAGCCGCGGTACCGTCTCGAGATTGTGGTTGTAGACGTCCGGCCGTGCCGCGACGATCGCCTCGACCGCAGCCTCGTGCTTGTTGCGGAAATCGGGGGTAAGGATCTCGATCGTCGTGCGCGGGTTGGAGCGACGGATCGCCTCGATCACCTTAACGAACTGCTTGGCACCGCCGTCGGGCAGGTCGTCGCGATCGACCGAGGTGACGACGATATGTTCGAGGCCCATCTGCGCCGCGGCGTCCGCGACGTTATTGGGTTCCATCGGATCGACCGCGCGGGGCATGCCGGTCTTGACGTTGCAGAAGGCGCAGGCGCGCGTACAGGTGTCGCCGAGGATCATCACAGTCGCATGCTTCTTCGACCAGCATTCGCCGATGTTCGGGCACGCCGCCTCTTCGCAGACGGTGGTGAGGCTTTTCGAACGCATCAGTTCGCGCGTCGCGGCGAACCCGGCGCTGGTCGGCGCCTTGACGCGAATCCAGTCGGGCTTGCGCAGGCGTTCGGGACGGGCGAGCGGGGTCATCTCGTTCATGATCCGCGAGATAGCGACTCCGTCGTTTGTGAACAACCGCCATGCCGTTTGTGAAGAAGCTTTGCCGTGCGACGGAAGGGGGGACCCTGCCCGCAAAGATGCGTTATACCAGCCGAAACGGACAGATAACGGAGGTACAATGACCGATTTCGCCGACATGGTCGAAGGCTATCGCCGGTTCCGCGCCAAGGGCTGGACCGAGCAGCGCGAACGCTGGAGCCAGCTCAGCCAGGGACAGGACCCCAAGGTCATGGTGGTCGCCTGTTCCGACAGCCGCGTCGATCCGATGCAGATCTTCGACGTCGCGCCGGGCGAGATCTTCACGGTGCGCAACGTCGCCAACCTCGTACCGCCGTTCGAAACCACGAAGGGCTATCACGGCGTCTCCGCCGCGGTCGAATTCGCGGTGACGCAGCTCGAGGTGCCCGAGGTGGTGGTGATGGGCCATGCGTCGTGCGGCGGCTGCGCGGCGGCACTGTCGGGCGGGTTCAAGGACAGCAAGCCCGGCGAAGGCGGCTTCATCTCCGACTGGGTCGGGCTCCTCGACGGCGGGCGCGACAAGGTGAAGGCGAAGTTCGGCGATGGCGCGGACGCCAAGCGCGAGCTGGAGCATGAGGCGGTGCGGGTCAGCATCGCGAACCTGCGCACCTTCCCGTTCGTCGCCGAGCGCGAGGCGGCGGGCAAGCTCAAGCTGCGCGGCGCGTATTTCGCGATCGCCGACGGGCAGTTGCATGTGATGGACGAGGACGGGGTGTTCGCACCGGCGTGATCGGGCGATCCCGTCCTCCCCCGCAAAGGGGAGGTAGGACGCCTAAGGCGTGACGGAGGGGAGGACGGGGCGGAGCCCCACGATCAGGCTCCCGCCCTTTCCTCTCCCTCCGTCAGCGCTTTGCGCTGACACCTCCCCCTGGCGGGGGATGATTTAGAGGGGGCGTGCGTAGATGAAATCGTCGTGGAGCGTCGCGCCGACTTGGTACTGGCGACGGCCAGCGACGGTGAAGCCCTGCCGTTCGTAGAAGCGCCGCGCGCGATCGTTGCCGCCGTAGACGCCCAGCAGCATGCGGGTCCTGCCCATCGCCCGCGCATCGTCGAACGCGCGCACGATCAGCGCCGGCCCGAGCCCGGTGCCGTACGCCACCGGCAGCGTGTAGATGCGGCGGAGTTCGATATCGCCCGCCCCGATCGCGAGCGGCAGGTCGGGGGTGGTGAGCAGCGTATAACCGATCGGCGCAGCGCCATCGGGATGCTCGGCCAGCGTCACGACGCTGGCGGCATCGGCGGCCCAGTCGGCGAAGCGGTCGGCCGAACTGTTCTTCGCGACATGCGCGACGATGTCGGCACCGTCGAGGATGCCGGCGAAGGTGGTGAGGAAGCTCGCGGCCGCCACCAATGCGACCGCGGGCGCATCCTCCGGGGACGCGCGCCGCAGCCGCCAGGTCATCAGCCGACGATCTCTTCGGGCTTGAAGAAATAGGCGATCTCGATCTCGGCATTCTCGTCCGAGTCCGAACCGTGGACGGTGTTCGCCTCGATCGATTCGGCGAGTTCCTTGCGGATCGTGCCGGGCTCGGCGTTCGCCGGGTTGGTGGCGCCCATGATGTCGCGGTTGCGCTGCATGGCATTCTCGCCCTCGAGCACCTGCACGACGACCGGGCCGGAGATCATGAAGCTGACGAGGTCGTTGAAGAACGGCCGCTCGCGGTGGACGGCATAGAAGCCCTCGGCCTGCTCGCGGGTCATCTGGATGCGCTTCGAAGCGACGACGCGCAGGCCGGCCTCTTCGAGCATCTTGGTGACCGCACCGGTCAGGTTGCGGCGGGTGGCATCGGGCTTGATGATCGAAAAGGTACGGTTCGCGGCCATGATGGTCACGGGCTCCTGTTTTGGGCGGTCGGGAAGTGGCGCCGCCCTAGTCGGGGGGCGCCATGTTTGCAACCGCTTCGGCTGGGCGGCGTGACGGGTCCGCGGCGGTGCGCCGATCAGGCCGCCTGTTCCCAGCGGCCGGCGTCGTTCTGCTTCCAATAGCGGCGTTCAACGCCGTCGCGGCCGCCGAGCGCGCGCCACGCGTCGCGGGCGGGACGGATGAATTCATCTTCGAAGAAGTGGAAGGCGCGGTCGAAGTCCAGCGCGGCATCGCGCCATTCGCCGTCGACCAGGGCGACGTAGCGGGCGTCGTTGGCGGCGCGGACCTCGGGCGTGATGAGGATCGGCTGGCGCGCGTCGTCGCCCGCGCCGAGCTGGGCGTGCGGTAGGAAGCTGTCGGGACGATAGACCCACAGCAACCGGTCGAGCTCGGCGCGTTGCTCGTCGCGGGCGCTGACGATCAGCAGCCGGTTGCCGGTCTCGACCACCTTCGTGGCGATCTGCGGCAGCGCGCGGTCGAGCGGGGTGGCGGTGAGATGGTAGAAGTCGACCTGCATCGCGACGGGGTAGCGTGGCGGTGCGGCGGCGTCACCCCTTGCGGTGACGCGTGCGTGGGGTGGTTCTTGGTTGGGTGTGGAGCCACGGCGGCCGCTCGAAGGTCCCACCCCTTCAGCAGAACTATCGCATATGCGAATCCGGGTAATTGAATGCGTTTTCAAACGCGCTTCGTCACCCCGGGCTTGCCCCGGGGTCCCGCTTCTACCGACGGTATGGAGAAGCGGGATGCCGGATCAGGTCCGGCGTGACGGAGGATGTAAGGACCGTCACGACGTCCCAATCATCGATATGCAATAGCCCCGCCCCTTTCGGGGAAGGGCGGAACCCGCGGTCAGCGCTCGAAATGGTCGGCGATGGCGCGGTCGAGGAGGCGGACGCCGTAGCCGGTGGCGCCCTTGTCGTAGGTCGCGCCGGCCTTGTCGCTCCACACCATGCCGGCGATGTCGAGATGCGCCCAGGCGACGCCCTCGTCGACGAAGCGCTGGATGAACTGTGCCGCGGTGATCGAGCCGGCGCCGCGCGGGCCGACGTTCTTCATGTCGGCGATCGGCGAATCGATCAGCTTGTTGTAGGCGTCCGACAACGGGAAGCGCCACAATTTGTCGCCCGTCGCGAGGCCGGCGGCGAGCAACGTGTCGGCGAGGCCGTCGTCGTTGGCGAAGACGCCGCCATATTCGTTGCCGAGGCTGACGATCATCGCGCCGGTCAGCGTGGCGAGATCGATGATCGTCTTCGGGCGGAAGGTCTTCTGCGTCCAGGTGATCGCGTCGGCGAGCACCAGCCGGCCCTCGGCGTCGGTGTTGAGGATCTCGATCGTCTGGCCGGACATCGAGGTGACGACGTCGCCGGGACGCTGTGCGTTGCCGTCGGGCATGTTCTCGACGAGGCCCATCACGCCGACGACGTTGAGCTTCGCCTTACGCGCGGCGAGCGCCTTCATCGTGCCGGCGACCGCGCCGGCGCCGCCCATGTCCCACTTCATGTCTTCCATGCCCGCGCCGGGCTTGAGCGAGATGCCGCCGGTGTCGAAGGTGACGCCCTTGCCGACCAGCGCCAGCGTCGGATCGCCCTCGCCCGCGCCGTTCCACTTGAGCGCGAGGATGCGCGCCTCGCGCACCGAGCCCTGGCTGACACCGAGCAGCGCGCCCATGCCCAATTCGGCCATCTCCGCCTCGTCGACGGTGACGATCTCGAGCCCCAGGCCTTCGACGCTGGCGCGGACCTGCTCGACGAAGCTTTCGGGATATAGGATGTTGGGCGGTGCGGCGACGAGGTTGCGGGTGAGTTCGAGGCCCTGGGTGACCGCATGCTGCGCCGCCCAGGCGGCATCGGTGTCGGCGGGGGCGCCGACGACGGTCAGCGTGGCGAGCGTCGCCTTCTGCTTGTCGGGCAGCTTGGTGCGATACTGGTCGAAGCGCCAGGCGCGCTGCGCGGCGGCGGCGGCGAAGCGCGCGGCGGCCTTCGCCGTCGGGCTGGCGGCGGACAGGTCCGCGGTGACGTCGGTGGCGCCGGAGGTGAGCAATCTGGCGACCAGCGCGCCGCCCGCCTTCTCCCAATCCGCCTCGCCATTGGCGCCGACGCCGAGCAGCAGCACCTGCCGCGTGGCGTCGCCCTCGGCAACGAACAGCTCGACGATCGCGCCGGCCTCGCCATCGAAGCGCGCGGCGCGCGCCGCGGCGGTGGCGAGCGCCTGATGCCCGTCGCCGAGCCCCGCCCAGCTGGCGCGGCCGGCGAGATCCTTTTCGATCGGCAGCGCGAGGATCGCAGGGGCAGTGGTAGCGGCGGACGAGAAGGCGATCTGCATGTAGGGTGACTTCCTGGGACGAGAACAGGCGCATGATCTAAGGTCGCCGGGCGGCAAGCACAACGATTGCAGCGCCGCGCGGGTGATGCGATAGGCGGGCGTGGGGTGCGGCGCCGTTCAGGGCGGGGCCGGCCACGCCGAAAGGGTATTCGGATAATCGTGTTGCGTTTCGACCTTATGGCCGGCTGTGCGCTCGCCGCGGCGCTGCTCGTCGCACCGGCGGCGGCGCAGGATCTGCAGAACCGCCCGGTCGCGCCGCCGCCGGCGAGCGATCCCGCGCTGGCGACGCCCGCGGCTGACGATCAGGTGCAGTTCAGCGCCGGCAGCCTCGACTATGACAGCAACGCCGACATGGTGACCGCGCTCGACGAGGTGCGGATGTTCCGCCAGGGCGACCGGCTGCGCGCCGACAAGGTGGTGTGGAACCGCAAGACCGGCAAGGTCGTCGCGACCGGCAACATCGCCGTCACCAACCCGCAGGGCGACGTCGCCTACGGCGATTCGATCGAGCTGACCGATTCGCTGAAGGACGGAATCGTCCAGAACATGCTGGTCGTGCTCGAACAGGGCGGGCGGATGGCGGCGGAGCGCGGCACGCGCCACACCGACGGCTCGATGCAGCTCGACAAGGCGGCCTATACGCCGTGCGCGGTGCAGACCTCCGAGGGCTGTCCCAAGACGCCGTCGTGGCAGATCACCGCGGTGCGGATCACCTATCGCCCCGATCGCGAGCGCGTCTATTTCGGCGGCGGGCAATTCCATCTGTTCGGCTTGCCGGCGCTCCCCCTGCCCGCCTTCTCGATGCCGGTCGGCGGCGGTTCGGAAAGCGGCTTGCTCGCGCCCGACCTCCAGCTCGACCGGGTCAACGGGCTCGAACTGGTGACGCCTTATTATTTCCGGCTGGCGCCCAACAAGGGGCTGACGCTCACCCCGCACGTCTTCTCCGCGGTGCTGCCGATGATGCAGGCGCGCTACGAGGCGCTGGGCACCAACGGCGCCTTCCAGGTGACCGGCTACGTCACCGAGAGTCGGCGCAGCGACGATCTCAACACGGTGACGCCGACCGATACCGAGCGCGCGTTCCGCGGCTATATCGACGGCATCGCGCGCTACCAACTGACCCCCAATTGGGGCGTCAGCGGATCGGCGCGGATCGCCAGCGACCGCACCTTCCTGCGCCGCTACGACATTTCGCGCGACGACCGGCTGCGCACCACCGCCTCGCTCGAGCGGATCGATCCCAACACCTATTTCGCGCTGACCGGCTGGTACATCCAGACGCTGCGCGTCAACGATCCGCAGGGCAATCAGCCGATCGCGCTGCCCGAGATGGATTTCCGCAGGCGGATCGATCTCGCCGGCGGCAAATTGCAATTGCAGGCCAATACGCTGGCAATCACCCGCACCGAGGGGCAGGATACGCAGCGCGCGTTCGTCGCCGGGCAATGGGACCTCAGGCGGCTGACCAATTGGGGCCAGGAGGTGACGTTCACCGCTTATGCCCGAGCCGACGCCTACAACACGCACAATTCGCTGCTAACCTCGGTCGCCAGCTATCGCGGCGTCGACGGCTTCCAGGCGCGCGCGATCGGCGCGTTGGCGGCGGACATCAAATGGCCGTTCGTCGGCGAATTCCTCGGCGGCACGCAGCGGCTGACGCCGCGGTTGCAGATCGTCGCCAGCCCCAAGGTCGCCAATCTCGACGTTCCCAACGAGGATGCGCGCGCGGTCGACCTGGAAGATTCGAACCTCTTCGCGCTCAACCGTTTCGCCGGCTACGATCGCTGGGAGGACAGCAGCCGCGCGACCTACGGCGCGGAATGGGCGGTGGCGGTGCCCGGCGTGACCTTCGACACGGTGATCGGCCAGAGCTATCGCCTGTCGGAACGTCCGACGATCCTGCCGAGCGGCACCGGGCTCAGCGACCGTTTCTCCGACTTCGTCGGGCGCACGACGTTGCGCATCCGCGACTTCGTTTCGATCATCCACCGCTACCGGCTCGACAAGGACGGCTTTGCGGTGCGCCGCAACGAGGTGGATGCGACGGTCGGGTCGCGCTCGACCTATATCCTCGCCGGTTATCTGCGGCTCAACCGCAACATCTTCCCGGCGATCGAGGATCTGCAGGATCGCGAGGAGGTGCGGCTCGCCGGCCGGGTGCAGTTCGCGCGCTTCTGGTCGGTGTTCGGCTCGACCGTCATCGATCTCACCGATCGCAGCGAGGACCCGCAGTCGCTATCCGACGGCTTCGATCCGATCCGCCACCGGCTCGGTGTCCAATATGAGGACGACTGCCTGCGGCTCGGCATGACCTGGCGGCGCGATTATCAGGATACCGGCGATGCACGCTCGGGTAACAGCTTCCTGTTGACGCTGGCCTTGACCAACCTCGGTCGCTAAGCCGCAGTTCAGATGGATCGGGGCATGACCGGAACAGGCGCCGTGCCCGATGCGCGACGCCGAGCTTTGGGGTAACGGAAGAACGTGACGCAGAACAATCGACGCAGCGCCCGGATCGGTCGCACCATGAGCTGGCTCGCGCTGGCGGCGATCGCCACCGGCGCGGTGGCGCAGACGGTGCCCGACCAGCAGGTGCCCGAGACCAACCTCAACATCCCCACCAATTTGCAGATCTTCGGCAAGCTCGATCCCAACGTGCGCAAGCCGACCGCGATCGTCAACGACACGGTCATCACCGGCACCGACGTCGACCAACGGCTGGCGCTCACCGTCTTCAACAACGGCGGCCGCGGACCGGCGGCGGAGCAGATCGACGAATTCAAGCTGCAGATCCTGCGCCAGCTGATCGACGAGACGCTGGAGATCCAGGAGGCGAAGACCGCCGAGATCACCGTCACCGCGGCGGAGCTCGACCAGAGCGAGGCGGGCCTCGCCAAGCGGTTCAACATGACCGTGCCGCAATTGCGCGTCGCACTGCGCAAGGCGGGATCGTCGGAGCGGTCGCTGCGCCGGGCGATCGAGGGCGAACTTGCCTGGAGCCGCTATCTGCGCCGCAAGATCGAGCCGTTCGTCAACGTCGGCGACGAAGAGGTGAGCGCGATCCAGAAGCGGATCGAGGCGTCGCGCGGCACCGAGGAATACAATCTGCGCGAGATCTACCTGAGCGCCAACGACGGCAACCGTGCCGAGGTGTTCGCCAAGGCCAAGCAGATCATCGGCGAGATCCAGAAGGCGCAGCAGCCGTTCGAATTGTTCGCGCGCAATTATTCGGAGGCCTCGACGCGCGGCGTCGGTGGCGATCTCGGCTGGATCCGGCTGGTGACGCTGCCGCAGCCGCTCGCCGATGCGGCGCAGCAGATGCAGGTCGGCCAGGTCGCCGGTCCCGTCGAAACGCCGGGCGGCTTCTCGATCCTCTATCTCACCGACAAGCGGACGATCGGTGCCGCCGATCCGCGCGATGCGCGGCTCAGCCTGAAGCAGCTCACCGTCGGCTTCCCCGCCGGCACGACGCAGGCGCAGGCGCAGGTGCGCGCCGCGACCTTCGCCAAGACGGTCCAGTCGATCCAGGGCTGCGGCACGGTCGAGAAGGTCGCCGCGACGATCGGTGCCGAAGTGGTCGACAACGATTCGGTCCGCATCCGCGACCTGCCGCCGCAGCTGCAGGAAATCCTGCTCAAGCTGCAGGTCGGTCAGGCGACCCCGCCGTTCGGTTCGCCGACCGAGGGCGTGCGCGCGCTGGTGCTCTGCGGCCGCGACGATCCGCAGCAATCGGCGGTGCCGGGCGCGGCGCAGATCCAGGGCCAGCTCGAACAGCAGCGCGTCAACCTGCGTGCGCAGAGCAAGCTGCGCGATCTGCGGCGCGATGCGGTCATCGAGTATCGTTGACATGAGCCAGGCGCCGCTCGCGATCACGATGGGCGATCCCGCCGGGATCGGGCCGGAGATCGTCGCCAAGAGCTGGGCGGTGCGGGCGCTGCGCAGCCTGCCGCATTTCGCGCTGGTCGGCGATCCCGCGGCGGTGCGGCGGGTGTGGAGCGGCCCGGTCGAGGCGATCAACGATCTCGATCAAGCCGCGGCGGTGTTCGACCGTGCGCTGCCCGTGCTGGCGATCGGCGATGCCGGACCGGTGACGCCGGGCACGCCAGAGGTCGGCGGCGCACGGGCGGCATTACAGGCGCTGGAACGGTCGATCGCGCTGGTACGCAGCGGCGCGGCGCGGGCGCTGGTCACCGGCCCGGTATCAAAGGCGCAATTGTACGGCATCGGCTTCAACCATCCCGGCCAGACCGAATTCGTCGCGGAGCGCTGCGGCATCGCCGCGGAGGATGCGGTGATGATGCTTGCCGGGCCCAGCCTGCGCGTCGTGCCGATGACGGTGCACGTACCGCTGGCGCAGGTGCCCTCGCTGCTGTCGGTCGAGCTGATCGTCGCCAAGGGCCGCGCCACGGCGCTGGGGCTGACCCGCGACTTCGGTATCGCCGCGCCGCGGCTCGCCTTTGCGGGGCTCAACCCGCATGCCGGCGAAGGCGGTGCGATCGGCCGCGAGGAGATCGACATCCTCGCACCGGCGATCGCGCAGATGCGGGCGGAAGGGATCGACGCGACCGGGCCGTTCCCGGCGGACACGCTGTTCCACGCGCGCGCCCGCGCCGGTTATGACGCGGTGCTGTGCTGCTACCACGATCAGGCGCTGGTGCCGATCAAGACGCTGCATTTCGACGAGGGCGTCAACATGACGCTGGGCCTGCCGATCGTGCGCACCTCCCCCGACCACGGCACCGCCTTCGGCATCGCCGGCCGCGACGAGGCGCATCCCGGCGCGATGATCGCGGCGATCGCGCTGGCGGGTCAGGCGGCGGACCGGCGCGCGCGGGCATGACCGACGCACCCGCGGGCGGCAAGCTGCCGCCCCTGCGCGAGGTGATCGCGCGCTACGGCCTCAACGCCAGCAAGGCGCTGGGCCAGAATTTCCTCTTCGACGGCCAGTTGCTGGCGCGGATCGCGGCGGTGCCGGGCGATCTGCATGGTGCCGAGGTGTTGGAGGTCGGGCCGGGGCCGGGCGGACTGACGCGCGCGCTGCTCGCCGCGGGGGCGAGCGTCACCGCGATCGAGCGCGACCGGCGGTGCATTCCGGCGCTGGCGGAGCTGGGCGAGGCCTATCCCGGCAAGCTGCGCGTGATCGAGGGCGACGCGCTGGAAGTGGATGCACCGTCGCTGTTCGCGGGGCGGCCGCATATCGTCTCCAATCTGCCCTATAACGTCGGTACCGCGTTGCTGGTCGGCTGGCTCACCGCCGAGTGGCAGCCGTGGTGGCAGTCGTGCACGCTGATGTTCCAGAGGGAGGTCGCCGAGCGGATCGTCGCATCGGCCAACGACGATGCCTACGGGCGGCTGGCGGTGCTGAGCCAATGGCGATCGTCCGCGCGGATCGCGATGCCGGTGCACCGCTCCGCCTTCACCCCGCCACCCAAGGTGATGTCCGCGGTGGTGCATATCGTGCCGGGCGAGGCGCCCGAGGGCGTCGCGGTGCGCGTGCTGGAGCGGATCACCGCGGCGGCGTTCGGCCAGCGGCGCAAGATGCTGCGGCAGAGCCTGAAGGGCGTGCCGGGGGCATTGGCCGGGCTCGAGCAGATCGGGATCGATCCGACGCGGCGGGCGGAGACGGTGAGCGTCGCGGAATTCGTCGCGCTGGCGCGGGTGGTCGGCGAGGGCTGAGCGAACGAGGCGGCTCGTACAGGCCTGCTTCGTTGCCTGAAAACCGAGCCTTTCCGGCATTCCATTCCTCCCCGGCACGGGGAGGTGGCACCGCAGAGCGGTGACGGAGGGGGGGCTTCCCCAGACGTTGCGCGGCGTTGCGAGCCCCCTCCACACGCCGCTGTGCGGCGCGGTCCCCCTCCCCTTGCCGGGGAGGAGTTTATTCCTTGGGTGCGGTCGGCTTGGTCTCGGTCTGCGCGGTGGTCACCGGCGGGCCCTTGGCGATCACCGCGGCGAGCTGGTTCGCCTCCGGGCAGCCCGCCTTGCAGAGCGTGCGGATCTTGGCGAGGTTGGTCTTGGCGATCGCCACCGCGCCCTTGGCGACCAGCGCCTCGCCCTGGCCGCGCAACGCGGCGACGTCATTGGGTTCGAGCGTCAGCGCCTCGCGGTAGAGGCGGATCGCCTTGCCGGGCAGGCCGCGGGTTTCGGCCACCTCGGCGAGCGTGACGAACGCCTGACGGTTGCGCGGATCGACCGCCACCGCGGTTTCGAGCAGGTCGGTCGCGCCGTCGAGGTTGCCGGCCGCCTTGGCGGCGCGGCCCTGCGCGAGCAACTGCAGCGAGCGCGCGTCGATCTGGTCGTCGGGTCGCTGGCCGCTGAGCGAGGTCGAGACACAGACGAGGGTCAGCGCAGCGGCAAGAGCGACGGACGTAACGCGCATGAAGGTCTCCACTGGGGGCACGGCCGATGAGTTAGCAGGGGCGGATCAGCCGCGCGACAAAAAAGCCGTCGGTGTCGTCGCTTGCCGGATCGAGCCGGCGCCCCTGTCCGCGCAGGCTGCCGGCGGGCAGATCGAGCGGCGCGGGCGTCCAGCCGGGATGATCGGCGAGGAAGGCATCGACCTGATCCGCGCCCTCCGCATCGAGCAGCGAACAGGTGATATAGACCAGGGCACCGCCCGGCCGGACCAGCGGCGCGCCGACGGTAAGGACGTGGCGCTGCTGCGCGGCAAAGCCGGCGAGCCGGTCGGGGGTGAGCCGCCAGCGTGCCTCGGGATTGCGCCGCCATGTACCGGTGCCGGAGCAGGGCGCGTCGATCAGCACGCAGTCGGCGGCGTCCTGCCAGTCGGCGAGCGCCTCGGCTTCGCGCCTGGGGTCGAGCAGCCGGGTCTCGACGATGGTCACCGCCGCCTTCGCGGCGCGCGGCATGAGGCGCGACAGGCGGCCGCGGTCGATATCGGCGGCGAGGATCTGACCCTGATTGCGCATCGCCGCGGCGAGCGCGAGCGTCTTGCCGCCGCCGCCGGCGCAGAGATCGACGATCCGCTGGCCGGGCTGCGCCTGCGCGGCGAGGCTGACGATCTGGCTGCCGGCGTCCTGCACCTCTGCCTGGCCGGCGAGCGTGTCGATATTGGTGCCCGCGGGCAGCCGCAGCGCGTCGGGCAGACCGGGGATCGACGTGCCGTCGAGCTGGTCGGCAAGCGCGGCGGGGTCGGCGAGCAGCCGGTTGACGCGCACGTCGAGCGGCGCACGCCCGATCAGCGCCGCCTGTTGCTCCGGCGCGACCCCGGATGCGGCGAGCGCCTCGGCAAGCCACGCAGGCATTACGCCGGCGGGGGCGGCGTCCTCGCCTGCCCCGATCGGTGCCGGGCCGTGTGTCGAGCCGTCGAAGGTGGCGGCGATCGCGGCGTCGTCGGCGGCGATCGCGAGCAGCGCGGCGCGGCCCGAGGCGGGCACCTCGCCGGCGCGGCGGATCGCGGCATAGACCAGCTCGCGCACCGCGCGGCGATCCTTCGATCCGGCGTAGCGGCGCGTCGCGAAATAGCGCGCGATCAGCGTGTCGGCGGCGGCGCCACCGCCGCGCGCGGCGGCGATGACCTCGTCGAGCAGCTCGATCGCGGCCTGGGTGCGAGCGGCGGGGGTCACTTAGCGGGTCGGGTAATTGGGCGCTTCCCGCGTGATGGTGACGTCATGGACGTGGCTTTCCTTGAGACCCGCGCCGGTGATCTGGACGAATTGCGCGCGCTTTTGCAGGTCGGGGATCGTCGCCGAGCCGGTATAGCCCATCGCTGCCTTGATACCGCCGACGAGCTGGTGGATGACGTCGCGCGCCGGCCCCTTATAGGCGACTTGCCCCTCGATCCCCTCGGGCACCAGCTTCATCTGGTCCTTGATGTCGCCTTGGAAATAGCGATCGGCCGAGCCGCGTCCCATCGCGCCGACCGAGCCCATGCCGCGATAGCTCTTGTAGGCGCGGCCCTGATACAGGAACGTCTCGCCCGGTGCCTCCTCGGTGCCGGCGAGCAGCGAGCCGACCATGCAAGTCGAGGCCCCCGCCGCGAGCGCCTTGGCGAGATCGCCAGAGGTGCGCAGGCCGCCGTCGGCGATCACCGGCACGCCGTGCCTGGCGGCGGCTTCGGCGCAATCCATCACCGCGGTGAGCTGCGGCACGCCGACGCCGGCGACGACCCGCGTGGTGCAGATCGAGCCCGGGCCGATGCCGACCTTGATGCCGTCGGCGCCGGCGTCGATCAGCGCGCGCGTCGCCTCTGCGGTCGCCACGTTGCCGGCGACGACCTGTACCGAATTGGAGAGCTTCTTCACCCGCTCGACGGCGCGGGCGACGTCGCGATTGTGGCCGTGCGCGGTGTCGATGACGATCAGGTCGCATTCGGCGTCGACCAGCGCCTCGGTCCGCTCGAACCCCTTGTCGCCGACGGTGGTCGCCGAGGCGACGCGCAGGCGGCCGGAGGCGTCCTTGGTCGCGGTGGGATAGGTCACCGCCTTCTCGATGTCCTTGACCGTGATGAGGCCGACGCAGCGATAGGCCTCGTCCACCACCAGCAGTTTCTCGATCCGGCGCTGGTGGAGCAGCACGCGCGCCTCCTCCTGCCCGACGTCGGTCGAGACGGTGGCGAGATTGTCGTGCGTCATCAGCTCGGCGACGGGCTGTTTGGGATCGCCGGCGAAGCGGACGTCGCGGTTGGTGAGGATGCCGACGAGCTTGCCGTCGCGCTCGACCACGGGGATGCCGCTGATCTTGTGATGCGCCATCAGCGCCTGCGCCTCGCCGAGCGTCGCGGTCGGCGCGATCGTGATCGGGTTGACCACCATGCCCGATTCGAACCGCTTGACCTGCCGCACCGCGGCGACCTGTTCCTCGACCGAGAGATTGCGGTGGAGCACGCCGATGCCGCCCAATTGCGCCATGACGATCGCCATGTCCGCCTCGGTCACCGTATCCATCGCCGAGGAGAGGATCGGAATGTTGAGCGCGATGCCGCGGGTGAGCTGCGTACGCGTATCGGCGGTGCTCGGCAGGATGTCCGACTCGCCGGGTACGAGCAGTACGTCGTCGAAGGTGAGGCCGAGCCGGATGTCCAAGGTGCCGTTTCCTCGCGGGAGGGATAAGTGGCGGGCCATGTAACCGCAGCGCAGCATCTGCGCTAGAGGGCGGCGAGATGTGCCGCGACGTATTCCGTCACGACACCCACCAGCGAACCGCCGAAGCGCGGGTTGAGTTCGAGGATGCGCAGGCGCCCCTCCTCCCATTTGTAGTTGAAGCAGCAGGTGCCCTCGTAGCCGAGCGCCGCGAGGATCGCGGTGCAGGTGGCGAGCGCCGGGCCGGGATCGGCAGGCGTGATGCTCGCCGGGCGATCGACCGCGCCGCGGACGCCGAGCGGCTGGCCCATGTCGTAGCGATAGGCGACCTGGAAACAAATCGTTCCGCCGATGCGGAGCAGGTGGAGGACGTATTCGTCGGCACCGGCGACCGCGCGCTGGCGGAAGACGTCGGGATGATCGCTGCCGTCGTCCTCGCCGGGGCCGCGGATCATCGCGCAGCCGAGGCCGAAATCGCCGCGCCGCGTCTTGCGGATATAGGGATAATCGGTCGGGCGGGTGCCGAGCAGCGCGGGGACGGTATCGCCGAAGCCGTGATCGATCAGCCAGAGATTGAGCGCCAGCTTGTCGTCGCACAGCGCGACGAGTTCGTCGGTCGGCAGCACGGCGCGTCCGCCGCGTGCGGGCGCGATCTGTTCGATGCGCAGCGGCACGACGAGATCGAAGCGCGAGAGGTCGACCGCATCGAAGGGTGCGAAGCTCGCTTCGTACCGGTGATGATCGATATGGCGCGCGATCGCTGGCATCTGTGTGGAATGGTTGCCGAAAAGAATGCGCTGCATGGTGACCTTTGTCGGACGTCGGGCTGTGCTAGGATCAGGTACCGGCGCGGAGACTCGCGCCGGCAGGAGGGCTCATGGGTATCACGATCGCCGCATTCGCACTGCTCCTGGTGCTGTTCTACCTGTTCACCAGCATCAAGATCGTCCGCCAGGGCTATCAATATACGATCGAGCATTTCGGCCGCTACACCGCGACCGCAAGCCCCGGCTTCAACTTCTACCCCGCCTTCTTCTACCGGGTGGGGCGCAAGGTGAACATGATGGAGCAGGTGATCGAGATTCCCGGGCAGGAGATCATCACCAAGGACAATGCGATCGTCTCGACCGACGGCGTGGTGTTCTTCCAGGTCCTCGACGCGCCGAAAGCGGCCTATGAGGTGTCGGACCTGTATGTCGCGCTGCTCCAGCTCACGACCACCAATCTGCGGACGGTGATGGGGTCGATGGACCTCGACGAGACGCTGTCGAAGCGCGACGAGATCAACGCGCGGCTGCTGTCGGTGGTCGATCATGCGACGGTGCCGTGGGGCGTCAAGATTACCCGCGTCGAGATCAAGGACATCCGCCCGCCCGCCGATATCGTCACCGCGATGGGCCGGCAGATGAAGGCAGAGCGCGAAAAGCGCGCCAATATCCTTGAAGCCGAGGGCACGCGGGCATCGGAAATCCTGCGTGCCGAGGGGCAGAAGCAGGCGCGCATCCTCGAATCGGAAGGGCGCAAGGAATCCGCCTTCCGCGACTCGGAGGCGCGCGAACGTGCCGCGGAGGCCGAGGCGAAGGCGACCCTGGTGGTGTCCGAGGCGATCGAGCGCGGCGGGACGCAGGCGATCAACTATTTCATCGCGCAGAAATATGTCGAGGCGATCGGCAAGTTCGCGACCAGCCCCAACGCCAAGACGATCCTGTTCCCGGTCGAGGCGACGCAGCTGATCGGGACGCTGGGCGGGATCGGCGAGCTCGCCAAGGATGCGCTGGGCAAGGCCCCTGCCCCGACCACCGGCACGGCCAAGCCCGAGGCGAAGCGCGGGCCGTTCGAACTGCCGCCGGCGTGACGCTCGACACGATCGGCGGAGCGGCCGGCGCGTGGCTGATCGCGGCGCTGTTGCTCGGGATCGCCGAACTGGTGATCCCCGGCGTCTTCGCGGTGTTCATCGCGATCGCCGCGGCGGTGGTCGGCGTCGCGGTGCTGGTATTGCCCGGATTGCCGGTGGCGGCGCAGATCGCTGCCTTCGCCCTGTGGAGCATCGTCACCGTCCTGATCGGCAAGCGCTGGTATGTGGATTTCCCGGTGCCGAGCAGCGATCCGCAGCTCAACGATCGGGTCGCGCGGCTGATCGGCACCACCGCGGTGGTGCAGGTGGCGATCGGTCCCGACGGCGGCCGCGTGACGGTCGGCGATGGATCGTGGCCAGCGCGCGGGGTGGTTGCGGAAGCCGGCGCGCGGGTGCGGATCGTCGCGATCCGCGACGGCATCGCGATCGTCGAACCGGCTGGCGCTTAATTCGCAGCAAACCACGGTTGCCGGGTGTAAGCGGCACGACGATCTGCTATATGGAACGGGTGACACAGAGCATCCCCCACAGCTTTCCGATCGGCATTGATCCCGCCGACATCGATTTCATGGGGCACGTCAACAACGCGAGCTATCTGAAGTGGGTGCAGGACGCCGTGGTCAGCCATTGGCAGAAGCTCGCGCCGGCCGAGGCGGTCACCGCGCACCTCTGGGTCGCGCTGAAACATGAGATCACCTATCGCAAGCCGACCTTCCTCGGCGACGACGTGATCGCGACGGTGCTGCTCGAAAAGGTACAGGGCGCGCGCGCCTTCTACGAGACGGTGATCCGGCGCGGCGAAGAGGTGCTTGCCGAGGTCAAATCGAGCTGGTGCTGCCTGGATGCGGAGACGCTGCGGCCGGCACGGCTGGCGCGCGATATAGTCGAGCAGTTCTTCCAGCGGGGCGATGGCCCGTTGCCGGCGACGGGGTTGGTCGAGCGCGGCTGACCCGGCCTGGCGGATTGGCCGATGAGGATTAGCGACGCTGCGCTTCCGTACGACCTATAGAAAGCGGTCGGCGGCTTCTGCACTTGGTGGTTTCAGAACGAGGCCGGGCCAAAAAGCCGGGCCGTTCCACTGCTCTTCACGAAGCTTAGGCGACCCACGCGATCTGCGAATAATCCCGCCAGAGCTTCTGCGTCTCGGACTTGCGGCCATGGCTCGCCGCTATCCGCGACAGCTCCGCCGCCAGATCCGCGCGCGGCGTGACGTCGAAATGCGCGAGCCACGCCAGGAACGGCTTGCGCCAGATCGCCGGCCAGCCCGATTGCGTGCCGAAGTCGACCACCGCCAGCCGCCCGGTATCGCGCGTCACCGCCAGCCCCTGCCCCAGCGCCTCCCGCCATGGCGGGATCATCGACAGCGTGTAGCTGAACATCACGCGATCGAACCGCGCGACCCCAAACAGCACCTGCGCGTCGAAACCTCCGGCATCGCCCTGCGCCAGCGTGATCCGATCCGACAAGCCGGCGGCGGCGACGTTGGCGCGGGCGGTGGTGAGCATCGCTGCGGAAATGTCGATGCCGTACAGCCGGGCACCGGGCCAGGCGCGGGCGGCGCGGACCAGATTGCGTCCCGTCCCGCACCCGATCTCCAGCAACGTGCCGCCCGCGTGAAGGTCGAGCCCGTCGATCAGGCGGTCCCGTCCGAACAGATAATATTTGCGCGTGAGATCATAGATATGCCGCTGCCCACCGTAGATGCGGTCCATGCGGGTGGCGTGGTCCCCCTCAACCATCGGCGAGCACGTAGAGATGGACGCCGCCATAGATCGCCGACCGGTCCCGCGTTGTGAAATGGCGTGACGCCTCCGCCTGGTAGCGCCATCGTGCGACGATCGGATCGGGGACACGGCCGGGGATGATGTCGGCCTCGCCTGCGGTGCGGAACAGGATGCGCGCA
The DNA here is from genome assembly GCF_053345135.1 of Sphingomonas sp. M6A6_1c. Taxonomy (NCBI): domain Bacteria; kingdom Pseudomonadati; phylum Pseudomonadota; class Alphaproteobacteria; order Sphingomonadales; family Sphingomonadaceae; genus Sphingomonas; species Sphingomonas sp. M6A6_1c. The sequence continues at coordinate 99,748 of NZ_JBKEZO010000001.1, forward strand.
CCGGGACGCGCGGTGCGGGTGATCTGCGCCCAGAGATCGCCGAGCTGCTCGTCGGTCATCCAGTCCTGCGCGTCGAGCAGGATATAGCGGTCGCGCGACGCGGCAGGCAGGCCGGCGAGATGCTCGGTCATATTGGCGTGGCGGAGATCGACGCGGCCGACGCGCGCGACGATCGCGTCATAATGATCCGCCTGCAGATAGGGTGGCAATGGCGCGGTCGGCCCCTCGCCGTAGCGGCGGCCGAACGCCTGCCACGCGAAATAATTGTCGCGCAAGTCGAAGCCGCAGGCGAGCTTTTCGAGCCGCTGGCGCAACACCACCGCCATCCGGCCATCGCCGGCGAGCGCCTCGAACTGCGCGGGCGGGATGCCGAGGCCGAACAACGAGGCGGGCTGGTCGGTCAGCCATTTGACGAAGCCGCGATCGAACACCGGCGCGAAATCGCGTTCGAAGATCGCGCGCTGTTCCTCGATCGTCTCGGCTTCGAGCAGCAGGCGCGGATCGACGCCATTGAGCCTGGCGAGCAGATGCGCCGCACCGATGAAGCGGCCGAGCAGCCCGCGCTTGTGGACGCCGCTGGCGAAACCGGCGATGCGGCGGCGGCCGGTGAGGTCGCGTCCCTCCCAGTAACGGCGGGTCGGCTCGTCGATATGCGGGCGGATATGACGCTGATAGGCGGCGAGATTGTCGCGGCTGGCGGCATTGCCAAAGAAGCGGTGGAAGCTGGCGTGATCGGGCAGATGGCGCGCCGCGGCGAGCTTGAGCGTGCCGAGCGCGATATGCGCGGTGTTGAGGTCGACCGCGTCGATCGCTTTGGGATTAGCCGTCAGATAGGACAGCATGTTGCAGCCGCCCGAGGCGATGGTGACGACATGGCTGTCGGGCGTGATCGCCAGCGCCGCCATGTCGACCACCGGGTCTTCCCATATCTGCGCATAGACGAGGCCGCGGAACGCCCAGGTGAAGGCGCGTTCGAGCAGGCCCTGTTTGGAAAGCTGGCCGTGCCGCTGCATCGCGGCCGCGACGGCCTTTTGCGTCTCACCGGTCATTCATCCGCCCCTCATGGTCATGGGAGCGGCCCATGCGCCGCCATTGTGACGGCGCATGGTCGTTCGTGCGATGCTATCGTGACAGCATCACGCCGCTTCGGTCACCTGTGGTGCCGACTGGCGGACGCCGGCATCGACGTGATCGTCGAATTGCGCGAAATTCTCGACGAAGAGATCGACGAGTTTCGCGGCGGTGGCGTCATAGGCGGCGGTATCCGCCCAGGTGCTGCGCGGGTCGAGGATCGCACCGTCGACGCCCGGCACCGCGATCGGCACCTGGAAGCCGAAATTGGGATCGGTGCGGAATTCGCCGTGCTTGAGGCTGCCATCGAGCGCGGCGTTGAGCAAGGCGCGGGTCGCCTTGATCGGCATGCGGTGGCCGACGCCATATTTGCCGCCGGTCCAGCCGGTGTTGACCAGCCAGCAATCCACCCCGCCCTCGGCGATCCGCTCCTTGAGCAGATTGCCGTAGACCGAGGGGTGACGCGGCATGAACGGCGCGCCGAAACAGGTCGAGAAGGTGGCGTCGGGTTCGGTGACGCCGATTTCGGTGCCGGCGACGCGCGCGGTATAGCCGGACAGGAAATGGTACATCGCCTGATCGGGGGTCAGCTTGGCGATCGGCGGCAGCACGCCATAAGCGTCCGCGGTCAGCATCACGATGTTTCTGGGCACCCCGCCCATATTGTCGGCTGAGGCATTGGGGATGAAGTCGATCGGATAGGCGCCGCGGCTATTCTCGGCGAGGCTGTTGTCGTCGAGATCGAGCTGGCGGGTGACCGGGTCCATCACGACATTCTCGAGCACCGTGCCGAAGCGCTTGGTGGTCGCGAAAATCTCCGGTTCGGCATCGGGCGACAGGCGGATCATCTTGGCGTAGCAGCCGCCCTCGAAATTGAAGACCGCCGTATCCGACCAGCCATGCTCGTCGTCGCCGATCAGCGTACGGCTGGCATCCGCGCTGAGCGTCGTCTTGCCGGTGCCGGACAGGCCGAAGAACACCGCGGTCGAGCCGTCCGCGCCCATATTGGCCGAGCAATGCATCGGCATCACGCCGCTCTTGGGAAGCAGATAGTTGAGCAGGCCGAACACCGACTTCTTCATCTCGCCGGCATAGCGGGTGCCGCCGATCAGGATCAGCTTCTCGGTGAAATTGACCGCGATCACGGTCTCGCTGCGCGTGCCGTGGCGCGCGGGATCGGCGCGGAAGCTCGGCAGGTCGATGATCGTATATTCGGGGACGAAGCCCTGCAGCTCACGCTCCTGCGGGCGGACCAGCATCGTGCGAATGAACAGATTGTGCCATGCGAGCTCGTTGACGACGCGCACGCGCACCCGGTTCTCGGGCTGCGAACCGCCGTAGAGATCCTGGACGAACAGATGCTCCTTGTCGCGCAGCGCGGCGAGGAAATCGGCCTTGAGCGCGGCGAAATGCGCCGGGTCCATGCCCTTGTTGGACTTGCCCCACCAGACGCTGTCCTCGGTCTCGGCGTCGCGGACGATGAATTTGTCCTGCGCCGAGCGGCCGGTGTGCGCACCGGTTTCGACCACCAGCGGCCCGTCGGCGCTGAGCTTGCCCTCGCCGCGGGCGACCGCGGCCTCGACCAGCCGTGCGGTGACGAGGTTCCAGTGGAGATCGGCTCTCGTCTCGATATGTTGGCTCGCGAGACCTGCGTGCGGAATGCGCTCGTTCACGTACATCCTCCCAATGCGTTCGGCCCGGCGCGCGCATCCTGGGGAGGGTCTGCACGCACGCCGGTGATCGGAATGGCATAAGGGCACCCGGACGTAGCGTCAAACCGCAGCGCGACGGATGGTGGGTCGTTACGGGACGGGATGCCGCTGGTTTCACTCGGCATTGCCGTGGATCGCATGGCGGCGGTTCGCGACGTGGCCCCTCCTGCCGCTTCACCCCGGTTGAGCCTAGCGCCGCTTTGCCCTACCGCATGCCGATGATGCCGAGGGTTCCCCACGCATGACGGCGACGATCGCGCTGGTCGACGACGACCGCAACATCCTGACCTCGGTCTCGATCGCCTTGCAGACCGAGGGGTTCCTGACCCGCGTCTATTCGGACGGCGAGACCGCGCTCAAGGCATTGACCGACAATCCGCCCGATCTCGCCATCTTCGATATCAAGATGCCGCGGATGGACGGGCTGGAACTGCTGCGCCGGCTGCGCGAGAAGAGCCAGATCCCGGTCATTTTCCTGACCAGCAAGGACGACGAGCTCGACGAGGCGCTCGGGCTGGCGATGGGTGCGGACGATTATATCGCCAAGCCGTTCAGCCAGCGGCTGCTGATCGCGCGCATCCGCGCGATCCTGCGCCGGACCGACCTCGCCACCGCGCCCACCGAGGACAATGAGGCGGCGGGCGCCGGGCCGCTGGTGCGCGGGCGGCTGTCGATGGACCCGGCGCGGCACCGCACCACCTGGGGCGGCGAGCCGGTGACGCTGACCGTCACCGAATTCCTGATCCTCGAAACGCTCGCGCAGCGGCCGGGGATCGTCAAGACGCGCAACCAGTTGATGGATGCCGCCTATCAGGACGACATCTACGTCGACGACCGTACCATCGACAGCCATATCAAGCGCCTGCGCCGCAAGTTCCGCGGCGTCGATCCCACCTTCGACGCGATCGAGACCCTGTATGGCGCCGGATACCGATTCTCCGAGGAGTGAGCCGCGGCCGGAGGGCGGCGATCTCGCGCTGCGCTGGTCGGGGCAGATCTCGCTCACCCGGCGGATCCTCGCGGTCAACATCATCGCACTGCTGCTGCTCGCCGGCGGCTTCTTCTATCTCGATTCGTATCGCAGCCGGATCGTCGACAGCCGCGTCGCGCAGGCGGGGCGCGAGGCGCGGCTGATCGGCGAGGCGCTGGCGATGGTCGCCCCCGACCAGCGCGACGACCTGCTGCGGCGGCTGGCGCGCGATACCGGTGCGCGGCTGCGCGTGTTCGATGCGGCGGGGCGGACGATGGCCGACAGCCGGGCGCTCGGCTCGCGCAACGCGGTGCTGCTCGATCCCGACAAACAGGCGTGGGATCAGGTGGTGGCGCGGTGGCTCGATGCGGGAATCGACATCATCGTCGGCGCGGCGCGTCCGCCGCTCTATCGCGAGCGGAGCGACGGGCGGCAATGGCCCGACGTGCGGCAAGCGCGTGCGGGCGAGAGTTCGGCGAGCGTCTGGCGTGCGCCCGACCGGACGCCGGTGATCACCGCCGCGGCGCCCCTGCCGAGCGGCGGCGTGGTGATGACGACGATCAACGCGCGCGACATCACCCAGACGGTGCGGATCGAGCGCTTCCGCTTGAGCCTCGTGCTGCTGCTGGTCACGATCGTGTCGGTGGCACTGTCGCTGTTCCTCGCGCGGACGATCGTGCGGCCGCTGCGCCGGCTGGCCCGCGCGGCTATCCGCGTGCGACTGGGGCGCGCGCGCGAAGTGGTGGTGCCCCGCCTGCCCTCGCGCCGCGACGAGATCGGCAGCCTCGCGCGGGCGCTGTCCGACATGAGCCTCGCGCTGCGCGCGCGGATCGATGCGACCGAGGCGTTCGCGGCGGACGTCACCCATGAGATGAAGAACCCGCTCGCCTCGCTGCGCTCGGCAGTGGAGGGGCTCGACGCGGTCAGGGACCCGGAGTTGCGCGAGCGGCTGCTGTCGATCGTCCGCGACGACGTGCACCGGCTCGACCGGCTGATCACCGACATTTCCGAGGCGTCGCGCCTCGACGCGCAGCTCAGCCGCGCGAAGTTCGAGGCGATCGACATCGCGGCGATGATCCGCGCGCTCGTCGACCAGCGGCTCGCCCGCGAGGTCGAGCGGGGCGTGCGGCTCCGCTTCGATCATGCCGGCACGGCGCTGGTGACGCTCGGCGAGGGCGCGCGGCTCGAACGCGTGTTCGACAACCTCATCGACAATGCCCTGTCCTTCTCGCCCGATGGTGCGCTGATCGCGATCGCGGTGGCACGCGAAGGCGACGATCTCGTCGTCCGCGTCGAGGATGAGGGGCCGGGCGTGCCCGAAGAGGCGCGCGAGGCGATCTTCCGCCGCTTCCAGTCGATCCGGCCCGAGGCGGAGGCGTTCGGGCAGCATTCCGGCCTCGGCCTCGCCATCGCCAGGACGATCGTCGAGGCGCATCAGGGCAGCATCGCGGTCGAATCGCGCGAGGACCGGCTGGGCGGTGCGCGCTTCGTCGTCCGCCTGCCGCTCGCCGAGCGATGAGCGAAACCGAACGCCGCCATGCGACCTGCGTCGCGATCGGCGGGCACGCGGTGCTGCTCGAAGGACCGCCGGGCGCCGGCAAGTCCGACCTCGCGCTGCGGCTGATCGATCGCGGCGCGATGCTGGTCAGCGACGACCAGACGTTGCTGGTCGGGGACGGCGCGATCGTGCTGGCGCGCGCGCCGGCGACGATCCGCGGCCGGATCGAGCTGCGCGGCGTGGGGATCGTGACGATGGCCGCGGTCGATGACGTACCGGTGGCGCTGATCGTGCGGCTCGACGGCACGCCGCTTCGCATGCCAGAGCGCCACTGGCGCCGGCTGGCGGGAATCGCGGTGCGTGAGATCGCGCTCGATGCCTTCCAAGCCGCGACGCCGCTGAAGATCGAATGGGCGCTGCGCCAGCCCGAGGCGACACCGGAATGAGGTTCGTGCCATGACCAAGGACATATTGCTCGTCACCGGCCTGTCCGGCGCGGGCAAGTCGACCGTGCTCAAGACGCTGGAGGATCTCGGCTGGGAGGTGGTCGACAATCTGCCGCTGGTGCTGCTCGATCGATTGCTCGACGCGCCGCTCGCCGCCGGGACGGCGGACGACAGCCAGCCGCTGGCGATCGGCATCGGCGCGCGCACCCGCGATTTCGACCCGGCGCGGATCGTCGAGCGCATCCGCTCGCTGCGCGACGACCATGGCCTCGACATCGGCATGCTGTTCCTCGACTGTTCGGGCGCCGAGCTGGAGCGGCGCTATTCGGAGACGCGGCGGCGGCACCCGCTCGCCCCCGACCGGCCGGCGGGCGACGGCATCGCGCGCGAGCGCGAGATGCTGCGGCCGTTGCGCGATTGGGCGAACCGGCTGATCGACACCACCGACCTCTCCGCCAATGCATTGGCGCAGCAGGTGCGCACCACCTTCGCCGGGCACGGCCGCGACGAGCCGGTGCTGTCGATCCAGTCGTTCGGCTTCGCCCGCGGCCTGCCGCGCAACGCCGATCTCGTGTTCGACATGCGCTTTCTGCGCAACCCGCATTGGGACCCGGCGCTGCGGCCGGGGACCGGGCTCGACGCCGACGTCGCCGCTTATGTCGCCGCCGACCCCGCCTATCCGCAGGCGATGGAGCAGATTGGCAGCCTGCTCGAACTCCTCATCCCGCGCTACCGCGCCGAGGGGAAATCCTATGTCAGCGTCGCGATCGGTTGTACCGGAGGGAGACACAGATCGGTCCATGTCGCCGAGTATCTCGCTGACCGGTTGCGCAAAGCGGGTTTTTCGCCCACCATTACGCATCGCGACCTCGGGGCCGCACCGCAGGACTCGCTCGAGGGGCCGCCGGCCAGCAAATGAGTAACGTATCTGAGATGATTGGCCTCGTTCTGGTGACGCACGGGCGGCTCGCCGAAGAATTCGTGACCGCGATGATCCATGTCGTCGGTCCACAGGATCGCATCGCGACGATCTCGATCGGTCCCGACGACGATATGGAGGAGCGGCGCGCCGATATCGCCACCGCGATCGGTGCGGTCGATTCGGGCCGCGGCGTGATCGTGCTGACCGACCTGTTCGGCGGCACGCCGTCCAACCTCGCCATTTCGCTGATGGAGCGCGGCCGGGTCGAGGTGATCGCGGGGATGAACTTGCCGATGCTGATCCGGCTCGGCTCGGCGCGCAAATCGATGAAGGTCGTCGAGGCGGTCGCCGCGGCGCGGGAGGCCGGGCGTAAATATATCTCGGTCGCCTCCGAAGTGCTCGGCGAGGCGGCGGCGTGAGCGCGGAGGTCACGCGCACCGTCCTCATCACCAACAAGCGTGGGTTGCACGCGCGGGCGAGCGCCAAGTTCGTCACGCTCGCCTCGACCCAGCCGGTCGAGGTCAAGGTCAGCAAGGACGATGGCGCGGTGACGGGCACGTCGATCATGGGGCTGATGATGCTGGGCGCCGCCAAGGGCGATTCGATCACGATCAGCGCGAGCGGCGACGGCGCCGAGGCGGCGGTCGGAGCGCTCTGCGAGCTGGTCGAGGCCAAGTTCGGCGAAGATTGAGCTTGCGCTGACCGGCCGCTGTGCCGGAGGGGGAACCTATGCCCCGTGAGATCACCGCCTTTTCCAACCCGCTCGTCAAATACGCCCGCGAACTGCGCGACAAGCGCCATCGCCGCGGCGCGCGCCAGTTCATGGCCGAGGGGTTGCGCATCCTCACCGAGGCGCGCGAGACCGGGCGACTGCCGCGCATCCTGTTCTACGCGGCGGGCAATGCCGACCACCCGCTGGTCCATGCGCTGTCGATCGACGTCGAGATGGCGGGCGGCGAGTCGATCCAGACGACGCCCGACATCCTGTCCAAGCTGTCGGGCAAGGACAATCCGCAGGCGGTGGTCGGCGTGTTCGACGAATTCGACCGGACGCTGGCCGATCTCGATCGGACCACGTCGAAGATCTGGCTGGTCGCCGAGCGGCTGCGCGATCCCGGCAATCTCGGCACGATCCTGCGCACCGCCGATGCGGTCGGCGCGGGCGCGCTGATCCTGATCGGCGAATGCGTCGATCCCTTCTCGGTCGAGGCGGTGCGCGCCAGCATGGGCGCGCTGTTCACAATTCCCGTGGTGCGCAGCGAATGGGAGCCGTTCCTCGGCTGGCTACGCGAGGGGCCGGGGCAACTCGTCGGGCTGAGCCTCGATACCGACCATGATTATCGCGCGGCGCGCTACGCGACCCCGACCTTCCTGCTGACCGGCAACGAGGCGCAGGGGATGCCGGCGGACTATGCCGCGGCGTGCGACCTGCTGGTCAAGATCCCGATGCTGGGCAAGGCGGACAGTCTCAACGCCGCGGTGGCGACGGCGGTGATGGCCTATGAGGTGTTGGCGCAGCACGGCTAGGGGCGGCATCGAAGTCAGTCCTCCCCCGCCAGGGGGAGGTGGCATGCCGAAGGCATGACGGAGGGGGAGGACACGCAACCGAAGTGATCGCTTTCCTCCCCCTCCGTCACGGCTTCGCCGCGCCACCTCCCCCTGGCGGGGGAGGACTTTTTATCTGGATGCCTGTCCTCGCTACTGGTCCTGCCGCCGCCTCGCGCATGATGCAACATGGACAAGTTGGACACCTTAATCGAAACGATCGAGCCCTATCGTTTCGATTTCTGAACCGATGAGAAAGAGCCAGACGGGTAGCACGAACGCTGCCTGTAGGACAGCGGTGCCGGTTTCGGCCGCAGCGTCAACGCCTTGCCGACCGGCCTAGCCACCGACCATGCCGCTGACCCGGATGACGCCGCCGCGGTCGATAATGCGGCCGGAGACCATGCCGCTGATCCGTGCGCGGGCGCCCGCCTCGACATAGACGTCACCGGCGACCATGCCGCTGATCCTGACGTCGCAGCCAGAGCGGACGATCACGTCGCCGGCGACCATACCCGACACGCGCCCGTCGCGATCCATGATGACGTCGCCATCGTACATGCCCTTCATCGCCCGCTCCTCTATTCCGCCGCGTCCGGCAGGCGCAGCGCTTCCTCGCCGTAGCGCGCCAGGGCCTCGACGGGTTCCGCGACGCCGATCTCGCGCGCGCCGGGTTCGATGTTGAGGTCGCGGAACTTGCGCGCCGATACCAGGGCGCGGCTTTCGAAGCTCGAAACGAAATTGTTGTAATTGTTGACCGCGGTGGTCAGGCCGCCGCCGACCTTGCGGAGGTCCTCGCCGGCCTTGGCGAGCCGGTCGTAGAGTTCCTTGCCGAGCGCGCCGATCGCGCGGGCTTCGGTCGCCAGTTTCTCCTGCCGCCAGACCGCCGCCACGGTGCGCGCGATCGCGATCAGGTTGGTCGGCGTGGCGAGCAGGACCTTCTTGTCGAAGGCATAATCCCACAGGCCGGCATCGTGCTCCAGCGCGGCGGAGAGGAAATGCTCACCGGGTACGAACATCACGACATATTCCGGCGTGTCGTCGAACTGCGACCAATAAGCCTTGGCGGAGAGGCCGTTGATATGCGCGCGCATCGAGGCGGCGTGGGCGGTGAGGCCGATATGGCGCTCGCTCTCGTCGACCGCGCCGAACGCGTCCTGATAGGCGTTGAGCGACACCTTGGCGTCGATGATCAGCGACTTGCCGCCGGGAACGCGGACGATCGCGTCGGGGCGCAGGCGACCGCCCTCGCCGTCGGCGACGCTGACCTCCATCGCGAAGTCGGTATGCTCGGCGAGGCCGCAGGTTTCGAGCACGTTGCGAAGCTGCTGCTCGCCCCAGCGGCCGCGCGCCTTGGGCGCGTTGCGCAGCGCGTTGACCAATTTGGCCGCCTCGCCGGAGACGCGCTCCTGGCCGAGCCGCATCTGCTCGATCTGGCCCTTGAGATCGCCGAAGGCGTCACGGCGCTCGGCCTCGACCTTGGCGACGCCCTCCTCGTAGCGGAGCAAGCGGTCGTTGACCGGCTGGAGCAGTGACTTGAGATTGGTGCCGGCGAGTTCCTCCGACTGGCGGAAGCGCGCCTCGGCACGATCAAGGAACGCTTTTTGCGCGTCGGTCAGCGCCTTGTTGGCGAGGTCGTTGAACTGCGCCGCCATCTGCTCCTTGGCGTCGCGCATGTCGATCAGGCGCGCCTCGAACGCCTCGACCTGCGCGCCGGTGGTGGCGAGCGTGGTGCGGGCGGCGTCGCGATCGGCGCGGATTGCGGAGAGTTCGTCGCGCAGCGCATCGAGCGTGGCGGCGCGGTCCTCCGCCTGCGCACGGAGCGCGGCGAGGTCGCGCATCGCCTCGTTGCGTTCGCGCTCGACCGCGTCGCGGGCGCGGGCGGCGATCTCGGCGTCGGCGGCCTTGCTCTGCGCGACGGCGAGATCGGCGGTGAGGCTGCCGGCCCTGCGGCTGGCGAGCAGCCAGCCGACGAGCAGCCCCGCCGCGAGGGCAAGGATGGCGATGATGACGATCGTCAGGTCCACGGTCATTCCCTTTGGCGGCCGGCGGACGTCATTGCGAACATCGCCGGCGGTCTTTTCGTGACGGGGAACATAGATCGAACGTCGGAGGGAGGACAGTCCCTAATTGCGGGATATGGGCGCTCGACGCTGCCCGCCTCAGTCTCCCCCTGTCACGGGCGGGGCCGTCACACAGGACCGTTCATGTAAGCACTTCGCGTTCCAAGCACTGTGCAGTGTCGCGGAGGTTTCGAACGGGTCCGGGGTGACGGATGTGGAGGAAGCGGAGCGAGCCGCCCCGCGCCTGTGCGTCAGCGGCGCATCTTCGTCAGTTTCTTCATGACCATGTCGCGCTTGAGGCGGCTGATATGGTCGATGAAGAGGATGCCGTTGAGATGATCGATCTCGTGCTGCATGCAGGTCGAGAGCAGGCCGGTCAGCTCTTCCTCATGGGCTTCGCCCTGTTCGTCGAGCCAGCGGACGCGGCAGCTCGCCGGGCGGGCGACGTCGGCATATTGTTCGGGGATCGACAGGCAGCCTTCGTTGTAGCTGCTCGTCTCTTCGCTGACCGACAGGATCTCGGGGTTGATATAGGCGTGCGGCGCCCTGATCGGCTTGTCTTCCTCGTCCTTCTCGTCCTGCAGGTCGATGACGAGGATGCGGCTGTCGACGCCGACCTGGATCGCGGCGAGGCCGATGCCGTTGGCGTCGTACATCGTGTCGATCATGTCCTGCACGAAGGCGCGCGTTTCGTCGGTGACCTGCTCGACGGGCTTGGAGATCAGGCGCAGGCGCGGATCGGGGACTTCGACGATGGGGAGGACTGCCATGCCCGGTCAGCTAGGTGGCGAGGAGTTTGGCGTCAAGTTCGAGCATAGTCCTCCCCGGCACGGGGAGGGGGACCATGCGTTGGCATGGTGGAGGGGGCTCTCCCCGGACGGGGGCGCGTGTGGAAGCCCCCCTCCACCACGCATCTGCGATGCGCGGTCCCCCTCCCCGTGCCGGGGAGGAATTTACACCGGACGCCGCGCGCGCAGCGCCTGCGCGAGCGTGCCTTCGTCGAGATAATCCAGTTCGCCGCCGACCGGCAGGCCGTGGGCGAGCTGGGTCACGCGCACCGGGAAGCGTTCGATGCGGTCGGCGAGGTAATGCGCCGTGGTCTGGCCCTCCAGCGTCGCGTTCATCGCGAGGACGACCTCGTCGATGCCGCCCGCCTCGATCCGGGTGACCAGGGTCTCGATCGCGAGATCCTCGGGGCGGATGCCTTCGAGCGCGGACAGTCGGCCGCCGAGGACGTGGAAGCGGCCGGGGAACAGCCGCGAGCGTTCGAGCGCCCACAGGTCCGCCACTTCCTCCACCACGCAGAGCGATCGTTGGTCGCGGCGCGGGTCGGCGCAGATCGCGCAGGGGTTGGCGGTGTCGACGTTGCCGCAGGTCGCGCAGGTCTCGAGCCGTTCGTCGACCGCCTCCAGCGCGGCGCGCAAGGGGCCGAGCGCCGCCTCGCGCTTCTTGAGCAGATGGAGCACGGCGCGGCGTGCCGACCGTGGCCCAAGGCCGGGGAGGCGCGCGAGCGCCTGGGTCAGGGCTTCGATTTCGGGAGAGGCCATGACGGAACAGATAGGGGGTTGCGCCGTCGCCCGCCAGCGCGTTGAAGGCAGCCCATGCGGATCATCTTCATGGGAACTCCCGACTTCGCCGTACCGACGCTGGAGGCGCTGGTTTCGGCCGGACATGACGTCGTCGCGGCCTACAGCCAGCCGCCGCGGCCCGGCGGGCGGCGCGGGCGCGAGACGGTCGCCTCTCCGGTGCAGCAGCGCGCCGAGGCGCTGGGGATCGCGGTGCGGCATCCGGTCAGCCTGAAGGGCGCGGAGGAGCAGGCGGCGTTCGCGGCGCTGGACGCGGATGTCGCGGTGGTGGCGGCGTATGGGTTGATCCTGCCCAGGGCGGTGCTGGCCGCGCCGCGGTTCGGCTGCCTCAACGTCCATGGTTCGTTGCTGCCGCGCTGGCGCGGGGCGGCGCCGGTGCAACGCGCGATCCTCGCCGGCGATGCCGAGACGGGGGTCGGGATCATGCAGATGGAGGCGGGGCTCGATACCGGACCGGTGCGGCTGGAGGGGCGCGTGGCGGTCGATCGCAAGACCGCGGGCGAGCTGACCGAAGAGCTGGCGGCGTTGGGCGCGGGGTTGATGGTCGCGGTGCTCGGCGATCTCGATGCGCATCCGCCGGTGGCGCAGCCCGAGGCGGGCGTCACCTATGCCAGCAAGATCGACAAGGCGGAGGCGCGGATCGATTTCACGCGCAGCGCCGTGGAGGTCGAGCGGCTGGTGCGGGCGATGAACCCCGCGCCGGGGGCGTGGCTGGAGATCGCGGGCGAGCGGGTCAAGGTGCTCGGCGCCGACGTGCTGCCGTTCAGCTTCCCCGGCGGCGAGGGGACGACAGTGGACGATGCGCTGACGATCGCCTGCGGCGACGGCGCGATCCGGCCGATGCTCGTCCAGCGCGCCGGGCGCGGGGTGACGAGTACGGCGGAGTTGCTGCGCGGTTTTCCGGTGCGATCGGGCACGCAGCTTTGACGCGGTTCGCGCTGACGGTGGAATATGACGGCCGGCCGTTCATGGGCTGGCAGCGGCAGAAGCACGGGCCGAGCGTGCAAGCGGCGCTGGAGGAGGCGGTGTTCGCGGTGACCGGCGAGCGGACCGCGGTCCATGCCGCTGGGCGGACCGATGCCGGGGTGCATGGGCTTGGGATGCGCGCGCATGTCGATATCGCCAAGGATATCGCGCCGTTCCGGTTGATGGAGGCGCTGAACGCGCGGGTGCGGCCGGCGCCGGTCGCGGTGCTCGACTGCGTCGTGATGGCGGACGATTGGCATGCGCGGTTTTCGTGTCTCGGGCGGGCGTATGAGTATCGCATCGTCAACCGGCGGGCGCCGTTGACCTGGGAGGCGGGGCTGGCGTGGCAGGTGCCGCAGGTGCTCGATGCCGACGCCATGGCGGCGGCGGCGGCGGTGCTGGTCGGGCGGCACGACTTCACTACGTTCCGCTCGGCGCATTGCCAGGCGGACAGCCCGGTGCGGACGCTCGATCTGCTGTCGGTGACGCAGGCGGGGGAACGGATCTCGGTGCGGGCGGCGGCGCGGTCGTTCCTCCACCATCAGGTGCGCTCGATGGTCGGGTGTCTGGCGCTGGTCGGGATGGGGCGCTGGTCGGTGGAGGACGTGCGGGAGGCCCTTGAGGCACGGGACCGGGCGCGGCTGGGGCTCAATGCGCCGCCCGACGGGCTGTTCTTCGTATCGGCGGTGTATTGAGTTCACGCGAAGGCGCGAAGGCGCGAAGGCGCGAAGGTGTTGCGATCGGGGAAGCCGCGGGACATTCCCGCATGCGATTGCTCGTCTTCCGGTCGATCCGCTCGCCCTTGGCGGGACCTCTTCGCGCCTTCGCGCCTTCGCGTGAACCAATTACCGGATGAAGCGCGCCGCCAGTTCGACGTGGGTGGACCAGCGGAACTGGCCGACCGGCTGGACCCAGTCGATCCGCCAGCCGCCTTCGATCAGCAATTTCGCGTCGCGGGCGAAGCTCGACGGGTTGCAGGAGACGTAGCCGATCACCTTCGCCTGACAGGCGGCGAGCGCCTCGACCTGATCGCGCGCGCCGGCGCGGGGCGGATCGATGACGATCGCGTCGAAGCGGTCGAGCTCGGCCACCGTCAGCGGGCGGCGGTAGAGATCGCGGTGTTCGGTGAAGACCGGGAGCTGCCCCCTGCCCGCCGCGGATTTCAGCGAGAAGAGCGCGTCGCGCGCGCCCTCCGCGGCGTAGACGCGTGTCGGCAGCGCGAGGGTGAAGGTGCCGAGACCGGCGAACAGGTCGGCGATCGTCGCGGCGCCCTTGGTGGCCTCGCGCATCGCGGCGACGAGCGCGTCCTCGCCCTCCTGCGTGGCTTGCAGGAACGCGGCGGGCGGCAGCGGCACCGGATGGCCGCCGAGCGTGATCGTCACCGGCTGCGGCTCCCAGCGGGTCTCGGCGCCGATACCGCTGTCGAGCGTGAAGCGCGCGATGGCGTGGCGCTCGCAGAAGCTGGTGATCGCCTCGGCGGCAGCGAGGCCGTCGGCGGTGAGGTTGGTGACCATCACGTCCGGCCCCTGATCCGACAGCGTCAGGTGGACGTCGCCGCGGCGCTTGAAGCCGAGCTTCTGGAGCAAGGCGCGCAACGGGGCGACGACCGCGAACAGCTCCGGCGCGAGGATATGGCATTCGCGCATGTCGACGATCGCATGGCTCTTTTCGGCGGTGAAGCCGAGCGTGACGCGGCCGCCCTTCCCCTCAGCGTGCAGCGTCGCGCGACGGCGGGTGTTGGGCGGCGAGACGAGCGGCGGGCGCAGCGCGGCAGTCAGCTCCTGCCCGTCGAGCGCGCTGGCGACGCGGTCGGTGACGAAGGCGGCATAAGCGTCGTCGTCGAGATGCTGGAGCTGGCAGCCGCCGCATTCGGGGAAATGGCGGCACGGCGGCGCCTGGTGATGCGGGCCGTGGGTCAGTGTGCCGTCGGCGCCGAGCAGGTCGCCGGGCGCGGCGAAGGCGGCGTGGCGGCCGTCGGCGGTGACGCCGTCGCCGCGCGCCGCGACGCGTAAAATGGTGTCGGTGGAGGTCATGCGCCGGCTCTGGCCGGGGTGAGCGCATTTGCCAAGTCGTCGGCGATGAAGCTTTTCCCCGCCAGCGTCGCCGCCCGAGCGTGGAGCCAGACGCCGGCATCGGCGGCGGCGAGCGGATCGGCGTGGCCGTATGCGAGCTGCGCGGCGATCGTGCCGGCGAGCACGTCGCCGGTGCCGGCGGTGGAAAGCCACGGATTGCCGGCGGGATGGACGCGGGCGCCGGCGGCGCTGGCGACGATCGTCGTAGGGCCTTTGAGGACGACGATGGCGTCGGCGCGGGTGGCGGCGCTGCGCGCTTGATCGAGGAGCGAGCCTGCGGGGCTGCCGAAGAGTGCGCGGAACTCGCCGGCGTGGGGGGTGAGGACGACCGGGTTGCGGCGGCCGCGGAGCGCATCGGGGTCGAGCAGGTGGAGCGCGTCGCCGTCGATGACGAGCCGGTGCGTGTCGGCGGCGATCAGCTCAGTGAGCCGCGCGCGTGCCTCATGGTCGCGACCGAGGCCGGGACCGATCAGGATCGCGCCGATGCGATCGTCGGCGAGCGCTTCGGGGTCGTAGGGGCGGTGGACAATCGCATCGGGGCCGCCCTGCCCGCTGCCGCCGTAGAGCGCGACATAGCCGGCGCCACTGCGCAACGCGGCGACGGCGGCGAGGCGGGCGGCGCCCTCCATCGCGCCGGCGACGATCGCGACCATGCCGCGGGTGTATTTGTGCGAGGTCGGACCGGGGTGCGGAAGCGTCGGCCGGTCGGCCACCGTGACGGCATCGGGGCGGTCGATTGCGAGGTCGATCAGGCGGACGGTGCCGCAGGCGGCCGCGGCGGGGTGGAGGACGTGCGCGGGTTTGAGCGCGCCGAGCGCGAGCGTCAGCGTGACGGGGTGGTCCTTGGCCCAATCGGGGGCTCGGGCGGTGTCGGCATCGGTGCCGCTGGGCAGGTCGGCGGCGATGACGAGGCGGGCGGCGCGCGACAGACGGGCGAGCGTCGCGTCGATCTCCGGTGCGAGCGGACGCGTCACGCCGATGCCGAACAGGCAATCGATCAGCACCGGCGCGGGTGTCGCCTCGGCGAGCGCCTCGATCGGGCCGGTCCAGCCGGCGCGCGCGGCGATGGCAGCGTCGGTCTTCGGCGGAGCGCTGGCGGCCACGCGGACCGGGTGGCCGAGGCGGGCGAGCGTCGTCGCGGCGACATAGCCATCGCCGCCGTTGTTGCCGGGGCCGCAGACCACGAGAACGTCCGTACCGATGGCGAGGCGGCGCGCGGCGGCGGCGATGCCCTCCCCCGCCCGCTGCATCAGCGCCTTTACCGACGTGCCCGCGGCGATCGCGGCATTCTCGGCGGCGCGCATCTGCGCGGCGGTGAGGATCGGCTGGCCGTCGATCGCGATCATCGGGCGGGCTTGATCGTCGCGGGGAGACGGTAACGATCGGTGCCGAGCGCGACGTCGATCGTGCCGGGTTCGGGGATCGTCACCTTCGCCGGTTCGGCGCCATCCGCCGCGACCACGCCGCGGCCGTCGCGCGTCACCAGCAGGCGGTGGAAGCCGCCGTCCGCATGGCGCAGGGTGAGGATCAGGCCGCGTTCGCTCTGCGTCTGCTCGACGGTGCAGTCGCGCTTGAGCGCTTCACCGCCGCGCGCGCAGAGGATGTTGCCGTCGTCCTCCGCCGCCTCCGCCTGCGCCGATTCCACCTGGGCCAGCGCGTTGTCGCCGGCATGCGGATCGCTGCAGGCGGCGAGGAGCAGCAGCGCCGCTCCTGCGCCCCGGCGATCAGATATCCGCATAGACGTGGGTTTCGGCTTTGGCGCCGGGGTGGGTGACAGCGCCCTGCCAGGCAGGACCGACGTTCTGGGCATAGCGCCACAATGCGCCCGAGCCGTAATCGTTCACCCGCGGCTGCCAGGCGGCGCGGCGCGCGGCCATCGTCGCGTCGTCGACGAGCAGGTCGATCGTGCCGGCCTCGGCATCGATGCGGATCGTGTCGCCGTTCTCGACCAGGGCGATCGGGCCGCCCTCGGCCGCCTCGGGGCCGACATGGCCGATGCAGAAGCCGCGCGTCGCGCCCGAGAAACGGCCATCGGTGATGAGCGCAACCTTCTCGCCCATGCCGAGGCCGTAAAGCGCGGCGGTGGTCGACAGCATCTCGCGCATGCCCGGGCCACCCTTCGGCCCTTCGTAGCGGATGACGAGCACTTCGCCTTCGTTGATCGAACGCGCTTCGACCGCGGCGAAGCAATCCTCCTCGCAGTCGAACACTCGCGCCGGCCCTTCGAACTGGAGGCGGTGCATGCCGGCGACCTTGACGATGCCGCCATCGGGGGCGAGGCTGCCGAGCAGGCCGACGACGCCGCCGGTCGGGCTCAACGGCGTCTTGACGTCGTAGATGACCTTCTGGTCGGGGTTCCACGTCACCTGATCGATGTTCTCGCCGAGCGTCTTGCCGGTGACGGTGATGCAATCGCCGTCGAGCAGACCGCCGGCGAGCATCGTCTTCATGAGCATGTAGACGCCGCCCGCCTCGTACATGTCCTTCGCCACATATTGCCCGCCGGGCTTGAGGTCGGCGATATACGGCGTCGACTTGAACGCCTCGGCGACGTCGAACAGGTCGAAATCAATACCAGCCTCGCTCGCCATCGCCGGCAGATGCAGCGCGGCGTTGGTCGAACCGCCGGTGGCGGCGACGACGCGCGCGGCGTTGATGAAGGCGGCGCGGGTGCAGATGTCGCGTGGGCGCAATTGCTTGGCGACCAGCTCCATCACCTGCGCGC
Source organism: Sphingomonas sp. M6A6_1c (assembly GCF_053345135.1). Classification (NCBI taxonomy): domain Bacteria; kingdom Pseudomonadati; phylum Pseudomonadota; class Alphaproteobacteria; order Sphingomonadales; family Sphingomonadaceae; genus Sphingomonas; species Sphingomonas sp. M6A6_1c. The sequence continues at coordinate 117,324 of NZ_JBKEZO010000001.1, forward strand.
CGGCGGCGACGGCGATCTGCTCGCGCGTGCTGTACGGCGCGGGGACCATGTTGCTGTTGGGCAGGCTGAGGCCGATCGCCTCGCCGACGCAGGCCATGGTGTTGGCGGTGAACTGGCCGCCGCACGCGCCGTGGCCGGGACAGGCGACCTTTTCGAGTTCGTGCACCTCCGACAGCGGACAGGCGCCGGCGGCATATTTGCCGACCACCTCGAACACGTCGACGACGGTGACGTCGCGGTTCTGGAAGCGACCGGGCAGGATCGAGCCGCCGTAGACGAAGATCGACGGGATGTTGAGGCGCAGCATCGCCATCATCATGCCGGGCAGCGACTTGTCGCAGCCGGCGAAGCCGACCAGCGCGTCGTAGCAATGGCCGCGGACCGACAGCTCGACCGAATCGGCGATGACCTCGCGGCTGACCAGCGACGCCTTCATCCCCTGATGGCCCATGGCGATGCCGTCGGTGACGGTGATCGTGTTGAAGCGGCGCGGCATGCCGCCGCCCTGGATCACGCCGGCCTGCGCGGCATCCGCCTGGCCGTCGAGCGTGGTGTTGCACGGCGCCGAATTGTTGCCGGCGCTGGCGAGCGCGACGAAGGGCTTGGCGATATCCTCCTCGCCGATGCCCATCGCGTAATAATAGCTGCGGTGCGGAGCGCGTTCGGGGCCGACCGAGACGTGGCGGCTCGGCAGGCGGGACTTGTCAAACTGGGTCATGGCGACGCCCTATGTCGCGGGAGGGCCCTTCAACGCAAGCTTGTTACGCGTAATATCGGATGCGGGCGCGACGCAGGATGCGATCCTCCAGCGAAAAATAGAGGGAGATCATGCCGTCCTCGATGACGGTCGAGGCGGCGAAGGCGATGTCGGTCTTGGCGCGATCCTCGGGCGGGGGCGGCAGGATGACGGGTTCGAGCCCGCGACCGGCTACCGCAGCGAAATCGGGCGAGAAGCTGATCCAGCCGATCCGCCAGCGCGCGTCGAGCGTCGCGCCATTGTAGAACATCACCGGATCGGCGCCGGGCAGGCAGCAGACCGGGCCGGTCGACAGATGCCAATTGTCCCACGAATCGGCGCGGATCGGAAAGGGATCGGCAAGCGAGGTCCAGGGTTCGCCGAGTCGCGCGGCGCGGGCGATGCCGACGCGCGAGGCGCCGATGCCGCGTTCCTCCGCGACGGCATATTCGTAGAACAGGCGCCAGTCGCCCGCCGCGGTCTGCGCGAAGGTCGCTTCCTTGATATTGCCCTCGCCGGCCGGGGCGGCGAGCGCGACGCGGCGCTTGACCAGCGTGTCGAGCGTGGCGCCGCTCGCGGCGATCAACACACCCTGCGAGCGGGCGGCGTCGACGCCGGTGTAATAGACGACATAGCCGCCGTCGTCGGCGATCAGCACAGTAGGGTCCTCGCAGCCGCCGGCATCGGCGTCGGCGGGATCGGTGCCCGGCGCGATCGCGAGCTGCGCGTCGAGCGTGAAGTGGAGGCCGTCGTCGCTCCAGCCGCTGGCGATCAGGCCGGTGGGATCGGCGGGGCCGAGCGGATCGGGAACGCCGCGCACCAGCATGCGGTACCGGCCCTGCTCCCGCCAGACGAAGGGGCTCATCAGGTCCATGCCGTCGATCGGCGAGCCGGGGGCGATGGTGACGGTGTCGAGGGCCTCGACGGCATAAGTGGGCATCGGGGGCGCTCCTATGCGCCCTGCGCGATGACGAGGGACAGCGCGCCGTCGATCGTGACGGTGGTGCCGGTGATATAATCCGCCGCGGGCGAGAGGAGGAAGGCGACGAGCGTCGCGACCTCGTCGGCGGTGCCGGCGCGGCCCCAGGGGATGTTCGCCTCCAGCTTCGCGCGATAGGCGGCGTCCTCCACCGCATGCGCGTTCATCGGGGTCAGGATCATGCCCGGGGCGATGCCGTTGACCGCGATCCGCGACGGCGCGAGTTCGAGCGCCAGCGTCGCGGTGAGCTGCGCGAGGCCGCCCTTGGCCGAATCGTAATCGGCCCCACCGGGGCGCGGTGCGCGTTCGTGGATCGAGGAGATGTTGACGATGCGGCCGCCGGCCTTCGCCGCCTCGGCGGCGCGGACGAAGCGGCGGCAGGTGAGGAACGGGCCGTAGAGATCGGAACGCAGCACGCGGTCGAACTGGTCGAGCGGCATGTCGACCAGCTTGGTGCCGGCCATGTTGAGGCCGGCGGAATTGACCAGCCACGTCGCGGTGCCGAACCGCGCCTCGGTCTCTGCGAAGAGCGTTTCGACCGCGGCTTCGCTGGAGACGTCGCATTGCACGGCATGGGCGCGCGTCTCGCCGCCGGCCGCCTGCGCGACCGCCGCTGCGGCGGCGGCGTCGCGGAAATAGGTGAAGACGACGCGGGCGCCGGCCTTGGCGAGCGCCGCGACGCAGGCCGCGCCGATGCCGGATTCCCCGCCGGTGACGATCGCAATCGGTTCGCCTGCCACATCTGTTCCTTCTTGAAAGCCTCGATCGGTCAATGCGATCGGAAGGACCTTCGTTCCGGTGACAAATGCGTCATGCGTACGCGGGGCGCGAATGTCGCTTCGCGCGATCGCCTGTCCTGTCGACCGTCGCCATACTTCTTCCGCTGTTCCCGCGAAGGCGGGAACCCAGAGCCAAGCAAGGAAACCTCCGTTAGCGCGCGAGACTGCTGGGCTCCCGCCTGCGCGGGAGCACCGGCCGAGTTTTGCGGAGGTCCCGGCCTAGAGCGCGTCCAGCGCCTTCGCCACGCCGTCCATAGTGAACGGCTTTTGCAGCACCGGGCGATCGCGGAACTGCGCGTCGACGCTGTCGTCGCTGCCGCCGGTGGCGAAGATGAAGGGGATGTCGCGTGCAGCCAACGCTTCGGCGATCGGCGTGCTCTTCTCGCCGCCGCGCAGGTTGACGTCGAGGATCGCGGCGTCGATGCCGCCGTCCGCGACCCGCGCGAGCGCGCCCGCGACCGTGTCGACGGTGCCGGCGGACGTCTTGTCCAGGACCTCGAGAAAATCCTCGAGCATCATCGCAATGAGAGGTTCATCCTCGACGATGAGGATCTGCGTAGGGGAAGCCATCCTGCGCCCTTACCCGCGGTCGTTGCGCAATGCCAACAGATGATTTCGCGGAACCTGTCCCGTTCCTGCCGCGGCGCGCCGTGGCGACGGCATCACCGCCCGACCAGCACGTCCCGCGCCGCCTCGGCGAGCTGCTGGACGCTGAACGGTTTGGGCAGGAAGGCGACGTTGTCGAGGTCGATCGAGCGGCGCAATTGCTCCTCGGCATAGCCCGACATGAAGATGATCGGCAGGTCGGGATAACGGTCGCGGGCGTGGCGGACCATCGTCGGGCCGTCCATCGTCGGCATCACCACGTCGCTGATCAACAGGTCGGGGCGGCCGTTGCGGTCGAGCAGCTCCAGCGCCGCCTCGCCATTCTCCGCGGTCATCACGGTATAGCCCTGGCGGGTCAGCGCGCGCTCGGCGACGGCGCGGACCATGCCTTCGTCCTCGACCAGCAGGATCGTGCCGGTGCCCCACATCTCCACCGGCTTGGGACTGGGCCGCGAGGCGGGGACGCGGGTGACGGTGCCCGCGGCGTGGACCGGCAGGTACATGGTGAAGGTGGCACCCTGCCCCGGCTTCGATTCGGCGAAGATCCAGCCGCCCGATTGCTTGACGATGCCGTAGACGGTCGACAGGCCGAGACCGGTACCCTTGCCGACCTCCTTGGTGGTGAAGAAGGGTTCGAAGATCTTGGGCAGGATCTCGGGGGGAATGCCGCCGCCCTCGTCGCTGACGACCAGGGCGGTGTAATCCGCGACGGGCAGGATGTCGGAGGCCATCGCGCGCACCTCGGTGGCGGTGACCGACTTGGTCTGGATGGTCAGCGTCCCGCCACCGCCCGGATTGTGCGCGAGCATCGCATCGCGCGCGTTGACCGCGAGGTTGACGACGACCTGTTCGAGCTGGCCGGGATCGGCGCGCACCGCGCCGAGGTTGCGGCCGTGCGTGACGTCGAGGCGGATCTGTTCGCCCATCAGCCGCTTGAGCAGATTGGAGACCTCGGCGACGACATCGGGCAGTTGCAGCGTCTGCGGACGCAGCGTCTGCTGGCGGCTGAACGCGAGCAACTGGCGGGTCAGGCTGGCGGCGCGGTTCGAGTTGGTGCGGATCTGCTGGATATCGTCGTAGTCGCTGTCGCCGGGCGAATGGCGCATCATCATCAGGTCGCAATGGCCGATGATCGCGGTCAGGATATTGTTGAAATCGTGCGCGACGCCGCCGGCGAGCTGGCCTACCGCCTGCATCTTGGTCGCCTGCGCGACCTCACGCTTGAGGCGGCTCTCCTCGCTATTGTCCTTGAGGCTGAGCAGCACCGCGGCATCGCCCAGTCCGCGCGCGCCGGCGATGGTGAGCGCGACCGGCTCCTCGGGGTGGCTCTTGAGGCGCACCGCCATGTCGGAGGAATGCGTGGCACCACCGGCGAAGCGGCGGATCGCATCGGCGACCGCGGCCTTGTCCTCGCGCACGACGAGATCGCCCGGGTAGAGCGGCGGGGTGCGCGCGTCGACACCCGCGGCGCGGATGAAGGCGTCGTTCATCTGGAGGAACTTGCCCTCGCGATCGACCAGCGCCATCCCGAACGGCATCAGGCTGACGAGGCTGCGCACGTGCGCCGAGGCCGAGGCGCCGATCGCGGGCGCGCTATCCTCGTCGTCGAGCAGCGCGACGAGCACCGGCGCATCCTCCGAATCCATGAAGGGGATCTGGACGACGCGCAGCGGCGTGCCGTCGAGCCCCTCGCGCTCGAAGCGGACGAGGCCGCGGCTGTCGGTGATCAGCAGCCGGGCGAAGTCGCGGCCCTCCAGCCGCTCGCCGCCGCCGAGCGCGCGCTGGGCCAGCACGCGATTGGCGGCGCGGACGCGGCCGTCGGGGCAGATCAGCGCCGCCATCACCCCGGCGCCACCGAGCCGATCGCCGGTCGCGCCCTCGATCAGCGCCTCGGTCGAGGCGGCGACGTCCTGCTCCTCGGTGACGCTGAACCGCCAGACGAGCATGTCGCCCTCGTCGCCGGCGCGGGTGATGCGCGCGCAGACGCGGTGGACGCCGACCTGAAGGTTGCGGACGACGCCATTGCCTTCGCGCCAGGCGATGCGGCCGGCGTTGCCGAGCAAGGCCACGCCGTCATTGTCGAGCGGCAGGCCGGGCGGGGTCGGGAAACCGGCGAACAGCGCCTCATAGGCGTCGTTGGCGCAGACCAGCCGGCCGGCACGATCGGTGATCGCGACCGCGTCGCTGCTCGCCTGCGCGACGGCGCGGGTGAACTCCCAGTCGATCGTACGCGGCTCGGTGGCGTGCTGCGGCGTCAGCAGCCGCCAGGCGAAGACCATGCCGGCGGCGATGATCCCGATCGCGAGGAAACCCGCCGCGGCGACGAGGCTGCCGACGACGGCGAGGATCAGCACCGCCGCGGCGAGCGTGATCGCGCCGGCGAGCAGCGCAGCGGTGCGGGTAGGGTTATCGAGGATCGGGGACGACGCCATCTCCGCGCCGTCATCGCGGGATCGGGCCGGTCAGGTCAAGCGATTGGTGGCGGTCCGGCGCAGCAGCAAGCCGTTGCGGCGTATTGCTTCCTTTCCGCGATGGCCAAATCCCCCGCGGGGCGGGCGATCACGCAGCGACCGCCGTCACCCCGAAACGACTCCGGGTGACGGCTTGCCTCTGGCGATCGCCGGAACCCCGTCCTGCTACCAGATGCGCACGCGCTGTTCGGGCGGCAGGACGATCTTGCCGGTCGGGGCGGGCTTGAACGCGGCATACCAGGGGTCGAGGTTGCGGACGACCCAGGTGCGCTGCTGCGACGGGCTGTGCGGATCGGTCATCAGCCGCTGCTTGAGATTGGCCTCGCGATAGTTGCGGCGCCAGACCTGCGCCCAGCCGAGGTAGAAGCGCTGGTCGCCGGTCATGCCGTCGATCACCGGCGCCGCGCGCCCGTTCAGCGACGTCTTGTACGCATCATAAGCGACCGACAGGCCGGCGAGATCGGCGGTGTTCTCGCCGAGCGTGAGCGCGCCCTTGACGTGCATGCCGGGCAGCGGCTCGTAGGCGTCATATTCGGCGACGAGCTTGGCGGTGAGCGCCTTGAAGCGTGCGACGTCCTGCGGCGTCCACCAATCGGTGAGCTGGCCCTTGGCGTCGTATTTCGAGCCCTGGTCGTCGAAATGGTGGCTGAGTTCGTGACCGATCACCGCGCCGATGCCGCCGTAATTCACCGCCGGATCGGCGTTGGGATCGAAGAACGGCGGCTGCAGGATCGCGGCGGGGAACACGATCTCGACCATGCCGAAATTGGCATAAGCGTTGACCGTCATCGGCGTCATGCCCCATTCCCAGCGCTGCAACGGCTTGCCGAGATGGCCGATGTTATAGGCGTAGCGCCATTCCGCCGCGCGGCGTTCATTGCCAAAGGCGTCGCCGGGGACGATCTTCAGCGCCGAATAGTCGCGCCAGCGGTCGGGATAGCCGATCTTGGGGGTGAAGGCGGCGAGCTTGGCATGCGCCTTGACCTTGGTCTCCGGCGCCATCCAGTCGAGCTTGTCGATGCGCGTACCCATCGCCGCCAGCACGTTCCTGACGAGGCTGTCGGCCGCCGCCTTGGTCTCGGGCGGGAAATATTGCGCGACATAGACCTTGCTGACCTCGTCGGACAGCGCGCCGCTGGTGAAGCCGACCGCGCGCTTCCAGCGCTCCTCCTGCTGCGGCGTGCCCGAGAGCAAGGTGCCGTAGAAGGCGAATTGCTCCTGATCGAAGGCGGCGGGCAGCACGTCGGCGTAATTGTCGAGGCTGCGGATCAGCAATTGGTCCTGCAGCACCGCGATCGGAACGTCGGCGATCAGCTTGGCGATGCCGGTGATCGCCGAAGGCTGGCTGACGTTGAGGCTGTCGACCGGCGTGCCCAGCGCCTTCAGATAGGTGACGAAGTCGAAGCCCGGCGCGCTGCGCGAGAGGTCGGCGACGCTCGTCTTGTTATAGGTCTTGTTGGCGTCGCGGCTGTCGATCCGCGTCCAGCTCACCTGCGCGATCTGCGTCTCGAAGTCGACCAGCGCCTTGGCGCGTGCCGCGGCATCGGTTTCGCCGGCGAGGGTGAACATCTTGGCGATATGCGCCTCATAGCCCGCCTTCTCCTTGGCGTTCTTGGCGTCGAGGTAATAATCGCGATCGGGCAGGCCGAGGCCGGCCTGACGGATGCCGACGATATAGACTTCGGGGCTCTTGGCATCCTGGCCGACGCCGGTGCCGAACGGCGTGCCGACTCCCTGCCGCGCCGCCTTGGCGATCAGCGTCGGATAGCTCGCCTTGGTCGCCGCCTTGATCTCGGCGAGCCACGGCTTGATCGGGGCCAGGCCCTTCTTCTCGATCCCCGCGGTGTCGAGATAGGTCGCATAAGCGGTGCCGATCTTCGACCCGCGCGTCCCAGCGGCGGTGTCGAGGATGCCGCGGGTGCGGTCGCGCGACCGATCGGCGAGCACGTCGAACGCGCCGAAGCTCGATTTGTCGGCGGGGATCGCAGTCGTCTTGGCCCAGGTGCCGTTGGCATATTCGTAGAAATCGTCGCCGGGCGCGACCGCGGTGTTCATGCCGGCGGTGTCGAAGCCGTAGGTGCCGAGTTCGGGCTTGCCCGACGTGACGGCGGCCGGCGCGGGTGCCGTCTGGGCGTGGACGATGCCGGCAAGCGCCGGTGCGCCGAGCAGCCCGGCGATGAGGAAGGACTTCATAACGTCTCCGGAAACGAAAAACGCCGCCCGCTCTTGTCAGAGCGGGCGGCGGAAAAGCGAAGGATTACCAGATCTTGATGCGGTCGGCGGGGGCGAGATAATATTTCTGCCCCGGCTTCACGTCGAACGCCGGATACCAGGCGTCGAGGTTGCGGACGACATAGGCGCGCCACTGGCCCGGCGTGTGCGGATCGGTGGTGAGCTGGTTCTTGATCGAGGCTTCGCGCGCCTTGGTCTGCCAGACCTGGCCGAAGCCCATGAAGAAGCGCTGGTCGCCGGTGAAACCGTCGAGCACCGGCGGCTTCTTGCCCTTGAGCGACAGCTTGTACGCGTCATAGGCGACGTTGATGCCGGCGAGATCGGCCATATTCTCGCCGAGCGTCAGCTTGCCGTTGACGTGGCTGCCCGCGATCGGCTCGTAGGCGCCATATTGCGCGACGACCTTGTCGGTCAGCGCGGTGAAGCGCTGGACGTCGGCGGGCGTCCACCAATCGGCGAAATTGCCCTTCGGATCGAACTTGCGGCCCTGATCGTCGAAGTGATGGCTCAGCTCGTGGCCGATCACCGCGCCGATCGCGCCGTAGTTCACCGCCGGATCGGCATTGGGGTCGAAGAACGGCGGCTGGAGGATCGCGGCCGGGAAGACCACCTCGTTCATCAGCGGGTTGGCGTAGGCGTTGACCGTCTGCGGCGTCATGAACCATTCGCTGCGGTCGACCGGCTTGCCGATCTTGTTGAGCTGGCGGTTGTATTCGAATTCGGCGACGCGGTCGGCATTGCCCAGCACGTCACCCTTGACGACGCGCAGCGCGGTATAGTCGCGGAACTTGTCGGGATAGCCGATCTTCGGCGTGAAGGCGGCGAGCTTGGCGCGCGCCTTCACCTTGGTCTCGGGCGCCATCCATTCGAGCTTGGCGAGGCGCGCGTCCATCGCGACGATGAGGTTGTGGACCAGCTCGTCGGCCTTGGCCTTCGCCTCGGGCGGGAAATATTTCTGGACGTAGATCTGGCCGACCGCCTCGCCGAGGCTGCCGTTGACGAGGTCGACGCCGCGCTTCCAGCGCTCCTTGAGCTGCGGCGTGCCGTTGAGCGTCGTGCCGAAGAAGGCGAACTGGGTGTTGACGAAGTTCGACGACAGCAACGGTGCGGCGTTGGAGATCGTGTGGAACGCCAGATATTCCTTCCACACCGGCAGCGGCGTGGCGGCGATGATCTTCGCGGTGCCGGTCAGCGCCGAGGGCTGGCCGACGATGACGCGGGTCTGCGCGCCGAGACCCTGCGCGGTGAGCATCGCCTTCCAGTCGAAGCCCGGCATGCTGGTCGCGAGATCGGCGACCTGCGCGGGGTTGTACCCCTTCTCGACCTGGCGCAGCTCGGCGCGTTCCCAATGGACCTGCGCGATCTGCTTTTCGAGATCGTAGATGCGCTGCGCCGAACCCTGCGGGTCGGGCTGGCCGGCCATGCGCAGCATGTCGGCGATATAGGTGACGTATTTGGTCCGCGCCTCGGCGAATTTGGCGTCGTCCTTGAGGTAATAGTCGCGATCCGGCAGGCCGAGGCCACCCTGGCCGAGATAGACGGCATAGACCGTATTATCCTTGAGGTCCTGCTCGACGCCGGCGCCGACCGGCACGTCGATGCCGTGCATCGTCGCCTCGCCGAACGCCTTGGCGAGATCGCTCTGCGAGCGGATCGCGGCGATCTTGGCGAGATAGGGCTTGAGCGGCGCGGCGCCCGCCGCCTCGATCGTCGCGGCGTCCATGAAGGTCGCATAGGTGTCGCCGATCTTGGCGGCGACGGGATCGCTGCTCGGGCTGGCCGCCGCGCCTTCGATCACCGCTTTGGTGCGGGTGTCGGACAGGTCGCGCAGGATGCCAAAGCCGCCCCAGCTCGCCTTGTCGGCGGGGATTTCGGTACGCGCCATCCACGCGCCGTTGATGTAATTGTAGAAATCGTCGCCGGGCGCGATCTTGCGATCCATCGCGGTCAGGTCGACGCCGAAATCGCCGAGCTTCGGCTTGCCATCGGTGGCGACGGGTGCCGTCGCGGAGCGCGCATTGGTCTGCGCATAGACCGCGCCGGATGCGGCCGAAGCGAGCAGAATGGCGGCAAGTACCTGTTTACGCATCAAAATCCCCCTGTCTTGTCGAATATTATGCTGCGTGTTGTACCGGCTTGGCACGGCCCGTCAAACCCGGTTTGGCGCATGACGGTGACGCCATTTGCGCGCGATCCACAGCCGCCAGCCGAACGCGCTCAACGCATAGCCGAGGCCGGCGCAGACGCTGGTCAGGATGACGAGGCCGAGTGCGAACGCCGGCCCCTTGTCCCACAGCCAGCCGAGCGCGCCGGTGACGCGGTGCAGCCAGTCGGTCGCCTCCGCCACCGGCTGGACGATCGCCGGCGCGTCGCTGTGCAGCACCCAGGCGCCGATGCGATAGGCGAGGAACCACAGGAAGGGCGTGGTCAGCGGATTGGTGATGAAGGTGGTGAGCGCGGCGACCGGGACGTTGGCGCGGAACGGCAGCGCGAACAGCGCGGCGATCGCGATCTGCGCGACCGGGAACAGGAAGCCGGCGACCATGCCGAGCGCGACGCCGCGCGGCACCGACCGGCGGTTGAACCGCCACAGGCCCGGCTCCATCACCCGATGCGCGACCGGGCGCAGCAGCCGGTTCGATTCCATCGATTCGCGCGTCGGCATGTTGCGACGACACCAGGCGACGCTCTTGTGGAACATGCTCGCGTCGGTCGCCGGGGTCAGCCGCGGTCGCGCATGATGCGGCCGGCTTCGCGCTTCCACTCGCGTTCCTTGATCGCGGCGCGCTTGTCGTGGTCCTTGCGGCCCTTGGCGAGCGCCAGCTCGACCTTCGCCCGACCACGGCCGTTGAAATAGACGCTGAGCGGGACCAGCGTCATGCCCTCGCGTGCGACGGCGCCGTGGAGTTTGTTGATCTCGCGCTCGTGGAGCAGCAATTTGCGCGGACGCTTGGCTTCGTGGTTGAAGCGGTTGCCGTGGCTGAATTCGGGAACGTTGGCGTTGACCAGCCACACCGATCCGTCGCGCACCTCGGCATAGCTCTCGGCGATACTGCCCTCGCCGAAGCGGAGCGACTTCACCTCGGTGCCGGTGAGCGCGATGCCCGCCTCGTAGACGGTGTCGATCGTATATTCGAACCGGGCCTTGCGGTTCTCGGCGACGATCTTCTTCTTGTCGAAGGTGGCAGGTTTGGGACGCGACATGTGGGGGCGATGTAGGAGGTGTTGCGAGCGAGGGGAAGCGGGGGCGGCTGATATCGTTTGGACGGTCTAATTCCCTCTCCGCCCTTATTCCTCCCCCGCCAGGGGGAGGTGGCAGGCCGTTAGGCCTGACGGAGGGGGAGGATACGGCGACCTAGCGTTTGCGGAGACGCCCCCTCCACCACCCGCTACGCGGGCGGTCCCCCTCCCCCGCTAAAGCGAGGGAGGACTTAGATAAGCCCCGCATGTGCGAGTGCGGCGTCCACCGCCGCCCGCGACGCCTCCGCGGGCCACGTCATCGGCAGACGCAGCCCCTTCGGAAAGCCCGGCCTCACGCGCGTCATCGCGTACTTCACCGGCCCGGGCGACGCGTCCGAGAACAAAGCGTCGTGCAACGGATACAAGCGATCCTGCAACGCCAATGCGGCGGCATAATCGCCCGCCTGGCACGCCGCCTGGAAGTCTGCGCACAGCCGCGGCGCGACGTTCGCGGAGACGGAGATGCACCCCCTGCCCCCCATCGCGTTGAACGCCAGCGCCATGTCGTCGTTGCCCGAGAGCTGGACGAAGTCGGGTCCGCAGCCGGCACGATGCGCCGAGACGCGTGCGATCGCGCCGCTCGCGTCCTTCACCGCGACGAAGATGTCGGGAAAGGCGGTAACGATCCGCACCAGCGTCGCCGGCTGGATGTCGGTCACCGTGCGGCCGGGAACGTTGTAGAGCACGATCGGCAGTTCGGCGCGCGCGGCGAGATGCGCGAAATGCTGATAGATGCCCTCCTGGCTCGGGCGGTTGTAATAAGGCGGGACCATCAGCGCGGCGTCGGCGCCCGCCTCCCGCGCCCGCGCGATGTTCGCGGCGGCGACCTGCGTGTCGTTCGATCCGGCGCCGGCGATCACCGGCACGCGGCCCGCCGCCTGTTCGACGCAGATGCGGACGATGCCGAAATGCTCGTCGGCGGTCAGCGTCGCCGCTTCGCCGGTGGTGCCGCAGGGGACCAGCGCCGACGACCCTTCGGCGATCTGCCACTCTATAAGATCACGGTAGACGGCTTCGTCGAACGCCCCGTCGGCGGCGAAGGGCGTGACCAGAGCGGGGATGGAACCAGAGAACATGGGACTTTTCGGGCTCCTGCTGCGGCCAGTCGGGATTTTCGTTCAGGACAGATACGGGTCGAGACCGTATGATGTCCACATGCACCCGACCAGCCTGCCGATCTCGATCCTCATCGCCGCCTTCGCCGGAGTGACCGCGGCGCCCGTACAGCAGCAGGTGCCGCCGAGCAATCAGGCGAGCAGCCCCGACGCGCTCGAACGCTATCGCACGCAGATGGCGAACATGTCGCCGCAGGCGCCCCAATCGCCCGCCGACGGGGCGATCGCCGCCGCCATCGCGCAGTGGAAGACGATCCAGCAGACCGACGCGCTGCCGTTCGACAGCTACGCCGGCTTCCTGATGGCGCATCCCGGCTGGCCGAGCCAGACCGCCAACCGCCGCGCGGCGGAGCGCCAGGCGGTCAATGCCTCGCCGAACAGCGTGCTCGCCTTCTTCACCCGCTTCCCGCCGCAGTCGACCGCGGGGCTCGTCGCGCAGGCGCGCGCCTATCAGGCGGTGGGTCGCACCGCCGAGGCGCAGGCCGCCGCGCGCGCCGCGTGGCGCAAGGGCGGGCTATCGGCGAACGACGAGGCGACGATCCTGACGAGCTTCGCGAGCGCACTGACGCCCGACGATCACGATGCGCGGATGGACGCGTTGCTGTGGCAGAATGCGACGGGAGTCGCCTCGCGCCAGATCGCCTATACCAGCCCGGCGCGACGCCCGGTGTTCGAAGCGCGGCTCGCCTTCCGCACCAATGCGGCCAATGCCGCCGACCTCGCGATGCGGACGCAGGATCAATATGCGACCGACCCCGGCTATGTCGCCGATCGCGCCGTCTGGCTGCGCAATTCGGGCGCGTCGCCGACCGCGCGGAGCTGGCTGGCGCGGCCGCGGACGCTCGCCGGGCGGCCGGGCGCGGTCGAGGCCTGGTATGAGGTGCTGCTGACCAATGCGCGTGGCGCGGCGGCGGACGGCCAGTATCAGCTCGCCTATGACATCGCGCGGCAGGTCGACGATGCCTATCCGGCCGGCACCGACGTCTCGACCAAACCCTATGGCGAGCGCGACGATTATACGAGCCTGGTCTGGCTCGCCGGGCAGACCGCGATGAAGCAGCTCGGCCGGCCTGCGGATGCGATGGTGATGTTCGAGCGATACGGCCGCGGTTCGCAGGCGCCGCAGACGCGCGCCAAGGGCTTCTATTGGGCCGGCCGCGCCGCGGAGGCGGCGGGCAAATCGGCGGAGGCCGCGGGCTATTTCGCGCAGGCGGCGGGCTATCGCGATCAATTCTACGGCCAGTTGGCGCTGGAGCGGACCGGGCGGCCGTTGGTCGCGCCGCCGCGGATCGGCACGCCGGCGATCGCGCCCGAGGTGCGGCAGGCCTTCGCCAGCCGCGAAACGGTGCGCGCCGCGCGCTTCCTCGGCCAGATCGGCCAGTGGCAGGACCAGACCGCGTTCATCCGCCAGATCGCCGCGGACGCCACCAGCCCGACCGACCATCTGCTCGCCGCCGAGCTGTCGAAGCAGATCGGCCGGCCGGATCTCGGCGTGCTGGTCGGGCGCAGCGCGATGCAGAACGGCCTCAGCGATTATTCCGCGACGGGTTTCCCGACGGTCGCGGTGCCGGTGGGTTACGAGGACAATTGGACGCTGATCCACGCGATCGCGCGGCAGGAGAGCCAGTTCGACAAGACCGCGGTCAGCCATGCCGGTGCGCGCGGCCTGATGCAGCTGATGCCCGCTACCGCGCGCGAGCAATCGGGCAAGATCGGCATCGCCTACGACCCCGCCTCGCTGACCACCGATCCCAACATCTCGATCATGCTGGGGTCGAGCTATTTCCAGCGCGTATTCAACATCTACGGCAGCTATCCGCTGGCGATCGCGGCGTATAATGCGGGCGGCGGCAACGTGAACAAATGGCTGCGCGCCAACGGCGACCCGCGCACCGGCGCGGTCGACATGGTCGATTGGATCGAGGCGATCCCCTATCAGGAGACGCGCAACTACGTGCAGCGCGTGGTCGAGAATGCCGTCGTCTACGACCTCATCAACCCGGCGCGCGCCAAGAGCCGCGGGCCGGCGAATACGAGCTGGTATCTCGGCAAGGGCCGGCCGGGCTGAGCCATGGCGATGGAGCAACGGCCGAATTACATCACGCCCGCGGGCTATGCGGTGCTGCGCGCGGAATATGAGCGTTTGTTCGGCAGCGAACGGCCGGCGTTGGTCGATACGATCGCCTGGGCGGCGGGTAACGGCGACCGGTCGGAGAACGGCGACTATATCTACGGCCGCAAGCGGTTGCGCGAGATCGACCGGCGGCTCGGCTGGCTGTCGAAGCGGATGAAGGCGGCCAAGGTCGTCGATCCCGCGCGCGCGGAGGACCGCACCCGCGTCTGGTTCGGCGCAACGGTGACGATCGCCGACGAGGACGATGCGACGCGCGTGCTGACGCTGGTCGGCGACGACGAGGCGGAAGCGGGCGCCGGCCGGATCGGCTGGAACGCACCGATCGCCCGCGCGCTGCGCGGCGCGACGGTGGGCGACGTGCGCCGCGTGCTGCTACCCGCGGGCGAGAAGGACTATGAGGTGATCGCGATCCGCTATCCCGAGGCGTGAGCGGCAACGGACCGTTTCGGCCCTTCGCATTGCGCCGGACGATCGATCGCGCGATGTTTCGGGTCGACAACGAAAGGTCCCCGCTCATGCCGATCCCCGACCGCTGGTCGCCTTATCTCCTCAGCGTCTTCCGTTTCGTGCTTGGCCTGCTGTTTCTCGGTCACGGCGTATCGAAGTTCTTCGGCTTGCCGCCTTTTTCGATGCCGCTCAATCCGCTGCTTACCGTGGCGGGGGGGCTCGAACTGGTCGGCGGCGCGCTGATCGCGGTTGGGCTGCTGACCCGGCCGGTCGCCTTCCTCCTGTCGGGGCAGATGGCGGTGGCCTATTTCCTCGCGCATGCGCCACAGGGCTGGCTGCCGCTCGCCAATGGCGGCGAGGCGGCGATCCTCTATTGCTTCGGCTTTCTGTACCTTGCCGCAGCCGGTGGCGGGCGGTGGAGCGTCGACGCGCTGCGCTGGCGGGGCTGACCGGGCTCTGATAGGCCGGGCGGATGCCCGACGACAACAATCGCAACATCGCCCTGCTGATCGACGCCGACAATGCCTCCTGGCATGCGATCGATCCCGTGCTGACCGTGCTCGCCGAACTGGGCACGGTCAACATCCGCCGCGTCTACGGCAATTGGTCGAAGCCCGCGCTCAAGGGCTGGCGCGACATGACGCTCAAGCACGGCATCGAGCCGCAGCAGCAGTTCGACCTGACCAAGGGCAAGAACGCCACCGACATGAAGATGACGATCGACGCGATGGACCTGCTGTTCCGCGGCCGGATCGGCGGCTTCGGCATCATGTCGTCGGACAGCGACTTCATGCCGCTGGCGATGCGCATCCGCCAGGACGGCATCCCCGTCTATGGCTTCGGCAATCTCAAGACGCCCGAGGCGTTCAAACAGGCATGCACGCGCTTCATCGACGTCGGCGCCCTGGTCAGCGAGGCGAAGGCCGAGGCGATGCCCGCAGCGGTCGCGGCCAAGCCGGCCAACGTCGACGTGCCGATCGGCGAATCGCTACCGCCGTCGATCGCCGCGCCCAAGGCGAAGAAGCCGATCGATCCCGAACTGATCGCCTTGCTGATCGACGCCTATCAGTCGGTCAAGCGCGACGAGAAAGGCTATGTCAGCCTGTCGGCGATGGGCCAGCTCGCCGGCAACCGGTCGAGCTTCGACGCGCGCAACTATGGCTATCAGCAGCTATCCGACCTGATCCAGGCGGTGCCGAACTTCCAGACCGAACGCCGCGAAGACGGGCGGATCTTCGTCAAGCGGGTGCGGTAGCCTTTCGTCCGACGGTTCCGAATGGTATATAAACGCCATGTTGGCGCGGGACCGTCTTTCCCCCGGAAAATATGCCCTGCGGGTCGAGGACTATCTTCGTCTCTGCGATGCCGATGCGTTTGACGACCGGCGGACGGAATTGATCGGGGGAGACGTGCTCGTCATGGCGCCGGAATACCGTCCGCATTCCTTCGTCCGCGACGAGCTGACCTATCGCCTTCGCCGCATGCTCGAAACGATCGGGTCGACGCTCTATCCGACCGGCGGCAGCGTCTTCATCTCCGACAACGACATGCCACAACCGGATATCGTGCTGACCCGCGAACCGCGCGGGCCCGGAGCCATCCCTTCCGCCTCCGTCGCCCTGATCGTCGAAATATCCTCGACGACGCTTGCGATCGACATGGGCCGCAAGCGCGAAGCCTATGCCGCCGCGGGCATCGCCGAATATTGGGTGGTGGAGGTTGAGAGCAGGATCATCCATCTCATGTCTTCCCCCGCCGGGTTGACGTTTCGTCACCATCGCCGTGTCGCGATCGGCCAACCGCTCGCGGCGGCGACGATCCCGGGCTTGACGGTCTCGACCAACGGCCTTTGATCCCGATACGCCTTTTTCTTAGGGACCGTCGGCATCACGCCCACCCGGTCACCCCGGAACAAGCCTGGGGTGACCGGGTCATCTAAAAGAAATGCGCTGATTTCGCGACGAGACGGGCGGCGCCGTTTCCGAAGCCGCCCCTGCCCGCTCAGCGCGTGAGCTTCTTGTACGCCAGCCGTGTCGGACGATCGGCCGCATCGCCCAGGCGACGGCGCTTGTCTTCCTCGTAGCTCTCGTAATTGCCCTCGAACCATTCGACGTGGCTGTCGCCCTCGAAGGCGAGGATGTGCGTGCACAGCCGATCGAGGAAGAAGCGATCGTGGCTGATCACCACCGCGCAGCCCGCGAACGTCTCCAGCGCCTCCTCGAGCGCGCGCAGTGTCTCGACGTCGAGATCGTTGGTCGGTTCGTCGAGCAGCAGGACGTTGCCGCCCTCCTTGAGCATCTTGGCCATATGGACGCGGTTGCGTTCACCGCCCGAGAGCTGGCCGACCTTCTTCTGCTGGTCCGGACCGCGGAAGTTGAAGGCGCCGACATAGGCGCGCGTACCCAGCTCCTGCTTGCCGAACCGGAAGACCTCGAGCTCGTCGGAAATCTCCTGCCAGACGTTCTTGTTGGGATCGAGATCGTCGCGGCTCTGGTCGACATAGCCGAGCTTCACCGTCGAACCGACCTCGATCGTGCCGCTGTCGGGCTGTTCCTGCCCGGTGATCAGCTTGAACAACGTCGACTTGCCCGCGCCGTTCGGCCCAATGACGCCGACGATGCCGCCCGGCGGCAGCGTGAAGTCGAGCCCGTCGAACAGCAATTTGTCGCCATAGGCCTTGGTCAGGCCCTTGGCCTCGATCACCTTGCCGCCCAGCCGCTCGGGCAGCTGGATGAGGATCTGCGCCTTGCCGGCGACGCGATTCTCCTGCTTCGCCATCAGCTCGTCGAATGCGCGGATACGCGCCTTCGACTTGGTCTGGCGCGCCTTGGGGGTCTGACGCATCCAGGCCAGCTCGTCCGCGATCGCCTTCTGCTTGCCGGCCTCCTCGCGCTCCTCCTGCTCCAGCCGCTTGGCCTTCTTTTCGAGATAGCCCGAATAGTTGCTCTCATAGGTGTAATAGCGGCCGCGATCGAGCTCGAGCACCCAGTTTACGACATTGTCGAGGAAGTAGCGATCGTGCGTCACCAGAATGACGTTGCCGTTATATTCCTTGAGGTAATTTTCCAGCCACGACACACTCTCGGCGTCGAGGTGGTTGGTCGGTTCGTCGAGCAGCAGGATGTCGGGCTTTTCGAGCAACAGCTTGCACAAGGCGACGCGGCGCTTCTCGCCGCCCGACAGGCGGGTAACCTCGGCGTCGCCCGGCGGGCAGCGCAGCGCTTCCATCGCCTGCTCGAGCTGGCTGTCGAGCGTCCAGCCGTCGATCGCGTCGATCTTGGCCTGCAGGTCGCCCATCTCCTCGAGCAACGCGTCGAAGTCGGTGTCGTCCTTGGGATCGCCCATCTCGGCCGAGATGGCGTTGAAGCGATCGACGAGGTCGGCGACCGGACGCACGCCGTCCTTGACGTTGCCCATCACGTCCTTGGTCGGATCGAGCTGCGGCTCCTGCGCGAGATAGCCGACGCGCACACCTTCCGCCGCCCAAGCCTCGCCGGTGAAATCGGGGTCCATGCCCGCCATGATCTTCATCAGCGTCGACTTGCCGGCGCCGTTGGGACCGATGATCGCGATTTTGGCGGACGGAATGAATTGCAGATGGATGTTGTTCAGAACGGGCTTGTTCGCGCCCGGGAAGGTCTTGGTCAGACCCTTCATGACGTAGGTATACTGGACGGCCATGTGCCGACGGCTCCTGATCGATAAGGACGGGAAATCTTGGAGCGGCATGTAGCGATCCGATGCCCCCCGTGCAAATGCCGCCGCCGCCGCCCGCCCCGGCTTGTGCTCGGCGCGGCCATCGCTCACACCCCGGCGATACGACCGAACAGGGGAACCGACCGAATGACGCGTATCGCACTGGCCTTGCTGGCCCTCGCCTCTTCCACCGCGCTGGCGGCGCAGCATAGCGCGCCGCCCCTGCCCGCCCCGGTCGATGCCAAGGTCGCGGCGCTGCGCGACGCCGCGCTCAAGGACGACGTCGCCTATGACATCGTCGAGGGGCTGACCACCGAGGTCGGCCAGCGGCTGGCGGCGACCGAGGCGGAGGCGCGGGCGCGGACCTGGGGCGTCGCCAAGCTCAAGGCGCTCGGCTTCAAGAACGTCCACGTCGAGACCTATCAGATGCCGGTCTGGCTGCGCGGCGAGGAGCGCGCCGAAGTGGTCGCACCCTTCCCGCAGGCGCTCAAGCTGGTCGCCCTCGGCAATTCCGGCGCGACGCCTGCCGCGGGCCTTACCGCCCCGGTCGCGGTGTTCCGCACCTATGGCGATCTCGCCAACGCGCCCGCCGCGGCGGTGCGCGGCAAGATCGTCTATGTCGGCAATGCGATGGTGCCGACGCAGGACGGGTCGAGCTACGGCGCTTATGGCCCGGCGCGCTTCGTCGGCCCGGCGCTGGCGGCGAGCAAGGGCGCGGCGGCGATCGTCATCAAGTCGATCGGCACCGATCATCATCGCAACCCGCATACCGGGGTCACCGACTTCCCCGCCGGCGTCGCGCCGATCCCCGCGGCGGCGCTGTCGGTCAGCGATGCCGAATTGCTCGAACGGATCGCCGATCGCGGCAAGCCGATCACGCTCAAGCTGGTGCTTACCCCGCGCTTCGCCGGCACCGGCACCTCGGGCAACGTCATCGCCGAAGTGCCGGGCAGCGACCCCAAGGCGGGGATCGTGTTGGTCGGCGGCCATCTCGACAGCTGGGACCTCGGCACCGGCGCGATCGACGATGCCTCGGGCGTCGCGATCACCACCGCCGCCGCCAAGCGCCTGCTCGACGGCCCGCGCCCGAAGCGGACGATCCGCGTCGTCTGGTTCGGCGCGGAGGAGCCGGGCGGCTATGGCGGCAAGGATTATGCGCGGGTGCACGGCGCCGAGCGCCATGCGACCGCGGGCGAGAGCGATTTCGGTGCGGATCGCATCTGGCGCTACGAGGTCAATCTGCCCGAAACCGCGAAGCCGATCGCCGAGCGGCTGCAGACCGCCCTCGCCCCGCTGGGCATCGGCCGCGGTGCGGGCGTGGGTGGCGACGGCACCGACGTCGGCCCGACGCTGGCGCTCGGCGTCGCCGCGATCGATCTCAACCAGGACGGCACGCGCTATTTCGACACGCACCATACGCCCGACGACACGCTCGACCGGATCGACCCCGAACAGCTCCGCCAGAACGTCGCGGCATGGACCGCGATGCTCGCCGTGGTGGCCAATGCGCCCGAGGAAATCGGCGCGGTCACGCCGCGGCGATAACGGCCAAAGAATGTCGGAACCTTTCGCCTCGGTGAATTTCGTGATTGACCGGGGGGAGTCGTGCGGTATTTGAGCTGTCTCGCGACGGCGATCGGGCCGGCCGCGATTTTGCTTTGCTTTGCTTGGGAGCAACCGAATGAAGAAGATCGCTTTCGTTCTCGCTGCCGCCGGCCTGATGTCCGTCGCTGCCTGCCACAAGTCGCCTGAAGCTGCCGCCGTTGAGAACAACGGTGACATGCTGGCCGACAACATGGAAGCGCAGGCCGACAACATCGACGCGCTGGCCGACAACACCTCGAACGCCTCGGCTGCTGCCGTGCTCGAGAACGTTGCCGACAACACGAACGCCGCAGCGGACAACGTCCGTGACGCAGCCGAGGCCAAGGCCGACAACCTGTAATCGCGCGGCGTCGGGCTTGCCCGGCGCGCCGATCCTGCTGTCGCACGATCTCGAAGGGCGCCTCCCGACTGGGAGGCGCCCTTTTTCGTGATGCGCGACCCCACGCACCGGCTTTTTCTTTGCCGCCGGTTGCGCTAGCGAACGCCCAGGTGGGGCCTGTAGCTCAATGGTTAGAGCTGGCCGCTCATAACGGCTAGGTTGCGGGTTCGAGTCCTGCCGGGCCCACCAACATGATTGTCATGGCACGTTAACGACGCCCAGTTGGCAACCTAACAAGGTCTTGCACGCTAACGCGTCCATGGTCCACATTGACCGTGAAGGGGTGAATTAGCGTGCCCATGGCATGCGGTAGGCCACCGCGTTGGTCGCGACGATCAGCGTCTGTCCGAGAACCGCGGGCTCCGGATCTTCCACCGCGACGATGGGCCAGCCGCGTCCCCGCAGGGCGACATGTTCTACGATTGTCGACGCCGCGCGTCCTACGCAGGCCTCCGCAAGGGTGGCGGGAATACGCAGATCCAGCTCCATCCTTAGTTCGCCAAACAGCGTCACGAACCTCACCGGCCCGATCTGGCATTCAACTTCGAGCGAGTGATCGATGACCTGCAGGTGAGCCCAGCCGTCCGCCGACCACATGAAGGTCATGCCGTGGCCGACGGCACGGAGCCGGACGGCCGTGGTCCAGCCTGAAGCGGTGTGCGCCAGATAGTCACGATGGACATCGCGGACGTGCCGCAACTTAGCGCTATCATCCCGATACACCGCAGGCGAGCGTGGCCACTTGGACGAAGGCTCAAGCCGTTCGGCAAGATCGTCCAGCGAGAAACCTTGGCTTGTAGCCAACGATATTAGGAAGGGCGATGCCGATCGGATCGTCGCTCCCATCTCCTCCCGGAACGCCTCGCGCCTCGCATCCCCGCAACGCCGCGTCGCTTCGCGGATGCGCCTGCGTGCCTCAGCTCTCGCCGCCCTCAGCCGCCGCCGGTCGGCGGCCGTTGCCGGATCCGTCCGCGTGACGGCCGTCACAGCAGCCGGCGACCGCGTCCGGGCGCGACGCCGCCATCCGGGTCGTCGGGGCCCGTCATGACCATCGCCAGCAGATGCTGGGTCAAGACCGGCGCGCCTCGTCTGTAGGCCATCGCACCCCAGCTCTCCCAGCGGTCGAGGCGGTGGGCGAGCCATACGTGAAAGCGATCCCGCGATGGATTGTCGGTGAACGACTGCATCCACAGGGTTCGGCGCAGCGGCACCACCTCGCCGAGGCCATCCCCCACCAGCGCGACCGCGGGCTTGCGCCACAGTTCGCGGCGCTCGAACCTGTAGGGCAGCTTGGCGGCGAGCGCCTCAACCCGATCCAGCCAGGCGGCGATCTCCGCGTCCGACGCCTTCGACGGGGCGAGCGTCTGGATCGACTCCGTCCCGATGGGGACGCCGCGCACCTGCGACGGCCGCGTCGAGGCGAGCATGACGAGCGCGGCGTTGCCCTCGGCGCTGATGCCGGTCCCGAACGGCGGGTCACCACCCGTCAGACCCTGGGCATAGACCCAGGTCCGGTAGAAGCGGTCGAAGTCCTGCTCTCCGGCGAACAGGTCGTGAGCGCTCTCCGCGACATGGACGACGCGCCGGCTGACCGCGGCCAGATGCGCCATCAGCCGCTCGAGGTTCTCCTCAATCATCAGCGTGCCGGGCATGCCCAGCCGGCCGATCCAAAAGGCCTCGCGCACCGTCTTCCAGCGGCGACCCTCCTCGTCGATCAGCGGGCCGCCATGGGGCGACGAGTCGGCATGTAGCCAATAACCCCAGGGCAGCGCGGGGTTGCGGATGTCCTCGTATCTCACCGGCGCCGCACAGGATCGTATTCGGCGAGGCCAACGGGCGGGCGCTCGCCCTTCAACTCGGGCATCGGCTGCCCTTCGCCAATCGCGTGGAGCTGAGCAGCGAGATTGGTGATCTCGCGGACGACGTAGCGCTCGTCGCGATACACCCTGCCGTTCTCAAGGCCCAACGCCCGGATGTGGTGACGGTCCTTGGGGACCAGGTCGTAGGGCTGGTTGCACGAGAAGCCGAACCACCAGACCTCGTCGGGCAGCTTGGTCAGCGCGACCATCGTGCGGGCGTCGAAGGGCGGGTTCATCGTCGCGGACGACCGACCGGACACCTGCCGCGGCACGCGGATGTGACAGACCGAGACCTCCTGCGGCTCATACTCCTCGCAGGGCGACGCGTAGTCGACGCCGCCGTGCACGATGATCGGCGGGTCGTGGGGCAGCGCCTCCTCGCCGACGCCGGCGAGCGGGTGGTCCGGTCCGACGCCGACGTATCCGCACAGCGCGCCGTCGTTGCCCCTGCGCATGATGCACGGCAGCCCGGTGTCGGGGTCGATCCACGACACCTTGTCCGCCTCGGCGCTCCAGGGACCATCACCCGACGGGTGGCGATCGCGCACGTGGTACACCTCCACCGGCATGATGTCGGTGCCCGCCAGCGGCCGGTGCTGGACTGCGGTCGCCACCAGCACGATCGCCGTGGTCGTCTTTGGCTTCTTTGCCATAACTGTCTCCTTCTAGGTTGTAGGTGTCTTCACCCGCGGCCCGCCGAGGGCGCGTAGCGTTCGTGCCAGGTCACCCGCTCGATCAGCGGGCCCAAAGCCTTCGGATTGGCGTCGACGCTGTAGACATGACCGGCGAGCCACCATTCCTCCTCGGAACGCCTGCTGTCCGGCACCTCGCGCCACCAGTTCTTCGCCGTGGCGTCCCACCTGTAGCCGCGCGCCCGCAGCCTATCCTTGAGATCGAACGCCGCGCCGACGGCACGAAAGCGCCAGCTCGGCGCACGCGCCTGCCCGAGCATGTCCGCCAGCGCCGTGCCGCCCGTCTCGAACCGGTGGCCGAGCAAGGCGATCACGGCATCCACGTCGTCGGTCGCGCGGTGGGCACCGTGATAGAAGCCCACCTGCGCGAGCAGCCAGCCGAGCGACCTTCCGTCGAAGCCCCGCGCGCGCCAGTCCACGTCGTTGCACGAGCAAGCCCAAGCCAGGTCGCCGATGCCATCGATCCGCCGCTCAAACATGCCGCGGTCGAACGTCGCGTTGTGCGCACATACGAAATCCGCGGAAGTCAGCAGCCGCCGAACGGCGTCGTCGTCGATGACCTGACCCTTCAGGTCGTCGTCCGTCAGACCGGTCAGGCGGACGATGTCGTCCGGCAAGGGCGACCCCGGATCCTCTAGCCAGCTATACGCCCGATCGATCTTCACGATCACGCCATCCGGATCGAAGCGGATCCTGCGCAAGGCGAGTTCGACGATGACGTCGTCCTCGCCGATGCCGGTCGTCTCGCAGTCGACAACCACGCCGATGCCCGTGTCGACGGTGCCACCGACGCCGGTCAGCCCCTCGCGGATATCGAGCCGCCGCAGGATGCGGACGTCATCGGCCGTATCGACGGCGCACAGCAGATCAGGGCCGAGAGGCTCGTCCCGCATATCACCTCCATTGTCCGTTGAAGCGATGTCCGGCGTCGGCCAGCGTAAGGCTCCCGCCGTCAGCTGCAGAAGCGCTGCTCGACGTTCACATCGAGGCCGGCAGCCAGCGGCGAGTCGGGGTCTTCGGCCACGAGCGCGAGCGTGTCGCACATCGCAGGGGACACCAGCGCCGCGACCAGCGGGTCGGCCGGGTCGAAACCGGCGACGATGCGCGCGTCGGCCGAAGCCGCACCCATCCGGCAATACAGCCGGCCCGCGACCTCGGCTTCCTCCGTAGCCAGCGACGCGTGGAAGGCCTGGATGCTCTCGAAGCCGTCGTGCGACACGACCGTCGCGGTGAAGAGCCGCGGCGCCGGCGCGACCGCCCGGCTGAACGGCAGGATGTCGGCGCTCCGCCGATCAGCCTGCGTATCGGGCCCGCCTTCATCGTCCGCACCGACCAGGTCATCGATCACACCGGGTTCAGCGTCGAGCCCGAGCGAAAGACCGTGGATGAGGATGCCGCGCACGCACGCCTGACGAGTGAGACAGGCATCGATCGCGCTGGCACCCTCGAATAGCGCGCGGGGTGCGAGCAGCCAGCTCATCGGGTCGTGCGCCACGCCTTCCCGCTGGAAGCGAGCGCCCGTCTCGGCGGCAACGAGCGCCAAGCGGACCAGCCCTCGGCGGGTCGTCGTGACCGCGACATCCGTGGGGGCGTCATCCTCCAGCGGATCGTCATATCGTACGATCGGCATCGCCGGAGTCGCGCTGGCCACATCGAACATCGTCATCATGTTCATGCGTATTCTCCGTCCGCCGATCCCTTCCGATCGCGTCCCTCCCGGCGGTAAGGTGGGCTGCAACCCTAAAGTAGCTACAGGGTCCGATAGTTCAACCCTTCTAGATATGTCGAACTGTTGGTGACCTGTGCCGTTTTGAATCAGGCGGGGACAAGGCCCTTGTGACCGTGGTCCTTTCGGTTATTCTAGAGGAATGGAAAAGATGAAGGCCATCACCGTCATGAGCGCACTGGCCCAGCCGACCAGGCTCGCGGTCTTCTCGCTACTCGCGCGCGCCGGGGACGAAGGCATGACCGCCGGCGTTCTGGCAGAGAAGACGGGCACCCCATCGAACACGATGAGCAGCCACCTGACGATCCTTTCGCAGGCGGGGTTGACCGCATCCCGCCGGGCTGGTCGGAACATCTTCTACCGCGCCGTGCCCGACATGATCCGACACCTGACGGTGTTCCTGATCAAGGACTGCTGCGCCGGCTGCGCGGAGGTGTGCTGCCAGCTTCAGGCCGATCTGAACGAATGCCAGCGCGGACGCGGAGATTGCATTGCGACTAAGGGGCAGAACGCATCGGGAAAGACCGATCCTTCTTGATGAAAAGTCACCCATCGTGTAATCCCGATGCGTGAATGACAGTGAAGCCCTTGCCGCGCTCGGCGCCCTGGCCCACCCGACGCGCCTCCAGACGTTCAAGGCGCTCGTCGCGCATGAACCTGAAGGCCTGACGACCGGTCAGCTGGTCGAGCGCGCGGCGATCTCGCAGAGCACCTTCTCGACGCATCTGGCGGTTCTCGCCAAGGCAGGGTTGGTGATCACCGAAAGACGCGGTCGCAACTTCGTCCAGCGCGCCGACATCGTGACGCTGCGGACGCTGATGCTTTTCCTGGCCAGGGACTGCTGCCAGTCGCGCCCTGAGCTATGCGAGCCGCTCCTCTCCGAACTCGCCTGCTGCTGACCTGGAGACCCCTCGTGACCGACGTCGTCATCTACCACAATCCGGACTGCGGCACGTCCCGCAACACGCTGGCCATGATCCGCAATGCCGGCATCGAGCCGCACGTCGTCGAGTATCTGAAGACACCGCCCACCCGCGCACTGCTCGTCGAACTCATCGAGCGCGCCGGAATGCAGCCACGCGACCTGCTGCGCGAGAAGGGCACGCCCTACGCCGACCTGGGCTTGGGCGACCATGCCATCAGCGACGAGGGGCTGGTCAACGCGATGATGGATCATCCCATTCTGATCAACCGTCCGCTCGTCGTGACGCCGATCGGTGTGCGCCTATGCCGCCCATCCGAAGCGGTGCTCGACATCCTGCCCGAAGCGCAGCGAGGCGCGTTCGCCAAGGAGGACGGCGAGCAGGTCGTCGCCCCCTCCGGCCAGCGGATCGCCTGATGGCGACGCTCGCATCCGAAGCACAGCGTCCCGGCATGGGCACGTTCGAACGCTACCTTACGCTCTGGGTGGCGCTATGCATCGTCGTCGGCATCGGTCTCGGGCATCTGCTGCCCGGAGCGTTCGCAACGATCGCCTCGGCCGAGGTGGCGAGCGTCAACCTCTTGGTGGCCGCCCTGATCTGGCTGATGATCATCCCGATGCTGCTGAAGATCGACTTCGGCTCGCTCGGTTCCGTGCGGCAGCACTGGCGCGGCGTGGGCGTCACGCTCTTCATCAACTGGGCCGTGAAGCCGTTCAGCATGGCGGCGCTTGGCACCATCTTCATAGGCTGGCTATTCGCCGACATGCTGCCTGCCGGACAGGGGCCGTCCTACATCGCGGGGCTCATCCTCCTCGCCGCGGCACCTTGCACTGCGATGGTCTTCGTATGGTCGAACCTCTGCGAGGGCGATCCGACCTACACCCTCGGTCAGGTCGCGCTGAACGACGTGCTGATGATCTTCCTGTTCGCCCCGCTGGTGTCGCTGCTGCTCGGCGTGGCCGCGATCACGGTGCCTTGGGACACGCTCCTGCTATCGGTTGCGCTCTACATCGTGGTGCCCGTCATCGTCGCTCAGGTTCTGCGTCGAGCCGTGCTGGCCGGCGGCGGACAGCCCGCGTTCGATGTTTTGCTGTCGCGCCTCGGTCCGATATCGCTGATCGCCCTACTCGCGACCCTCCTGCTGCTGTTCGGATTCCAGGGTGAGCAGATCCTGGCGCAGCCTGCGGTGATCGCGCTCCTCGCCGTGCCGATCCTGATCCAGGTCTACCTCAACGCCGGCCTCGCATACTGGCTGTCCCGTCGCTTCGGCGTCGCCTGGTGCGTCGCGGCGCCGGCAGCGCTGATCGGCGCATCGAACTTCTTCGAACTCGCTGTCGCCGCCGCCATCAGCCTGTTCGGACTGAACAGCGGCGCTGCGCTCGCCACGGTCGTGGGCGTGCTGGTCGAGGTTCCCGTCATGCTCTCCGTTGTGTCGATCGTGAAGCGGACGCGTGGATGGTACGAGTCCGGAGCGCACACATGACCAGCCTCACGTTCACAGACATTCCGCGCGGGGGCCGTGACGTGCTCCAACTCCAGTTGGAAATCGCCGGCTTACCGATCGACGACCTAGACGAGCCTAGCCAGCTGTTCTTCCGGCTATCCGATCAGGACGGTCCGATCGGCTACGTGGGTCTGGAGGGGGAAGGATCTGACCGACTGATCCGGTCGCTGGTGGTAATGCGGAGCCGCAGGGGTCGGGGTCACGGGCGCGAACTCGTCCGTCGTCTCGAGCTAGTCTGCGACGGCGCGGTCGACCGCCTCCACCTCCTGACGACGGGCGCGGCGCCGTTCTTCCGCACCCTCGGCTACGTAGACGCCGACCGAGGCCAAGCACCACCGGCGATCGCCACCTCCGCGCAGTTCACCTCGCTCTGCCCCGCGAGCGCGACCTACCTTGTAAAGGTCCTGCCATGACCCGGCTGCGCCACCTCAATGATGCAAATGCGCTGCCCGCTCTTGATCCGGCATACGCTCTTCCCCGTCCGGCGCTTGGCCTCGGCCCTGATCAGCCCCCACCGCGTATCCTGCTGCTCTACGGCTCGCTGCGGGAGCGCTCGTTCTCGCGGCTATGCATCGAGGAGGCGGCGCGTCTGCTCCAGTTGTTCGGAGCCGAGACCCGAATCTTCGACCCATTCGACCTGCCGCTGCCAGACCAGATCGCAGGCGACGATCATCCCGCCGTGCAGGAACTGCGCGAACTGTCGATGTGGAGTGAGGGCCACGTCTGGTGCAGTCCCGAGCGGCATGGCCAGATCACAGGCGTAATGAAGACGCAGATCGATCACCTGCCACTATCGATGGGCGGCATGCGTCCGACCCAAGGCCGAACGCTCGCCGTCATGCAGGTGTCGGCGGGATCGCAGTCGTTCAACAGCGTCAACACGCTGCGCCTGCTCGGACGCTGGATGCGGATGTTCACGATCCCCAACCAATCGTCGGTCACCATGGCCTACAAGGAATTCGACGAAGCTGGGCGCATGCTGCCGTCCAGCTATTACGACCGCATCGTCGACGTGATGGAGGAGCTGGTGCGCTTTACCGTGTTGATGCGCCCGCATGCGGAGCAACTAATCAATCGATATTCGGAGCGAAAGGCTATGGTTAGATCAGATGGCTCCGTCCCGGATCCGGCGCGCGACGCACTGCCGCAGACAGGCGCGACGCAGCAGTAGGCGGCCGGCCTACAGCAGACCTGACCGTCCACCAGCTCCACCACGGAAGACAACCACGTTGGCAATGGCTGCCAGATCGCTTGGCGGATCGACATTCTCAACGACGATAAACTGGCCGACATCCGACAGGGATGCGAGGTGGGTGAAGAAGTGCTGCTTGAGCGAAGATGCAGCGAGCAGACGCTCCTCGTCCGTCAGCGTGTCGTCACCGATCGGATCGCGATAGGTCAGCAACGGTGTGTCGAGCACCAGGAAGCCGGGGTGCGGCAGCCCCCGTTGTTTGCAGAAGATCAGCAGTGCCACCTTGAACGCAGCATGCGTAATCGCGCGAACGCCCTTGCCGTTGTAACCACGCAGCTTGCCGTCAATTCGGAGATCATAGCTTGCCTCGTCGAACGACACGTGGCGGTCGCCGGGGAAATTCCAAGCGGTGAGAACCTCGCTGACCACCTGGGCGAACTCGTGCACCGTCGGTCCGTCCACCCCAATACGTGGACGATCGGCCTTCCCGGCAGGCTTGCGCGCCGCGATCTCGGCGCGGCGTTCCAGAAGCGATTTCCGCTGATCCAGCAGCGCCAAGCCGCGTCTCACCTGGTCGCGCACCTCCATGATCTCGGACATGGCGCGACGCGCCTCGGTGGCGCCTGGCGTTAAACGTTCCAGCTGCGCCTCGGTGTCCTGCAGCCTTCCTTGTATCGTGGGCAGATGGCCCCGCAATCTCTGCCGATCCGACGCCAACTGAGCCATGGTGCTTGCCAAGTCGGCGCGCTGCCTGACGATCTTCGCGGCCTCGGCCGCTGCTGCCGCGCGAACACGCTCGACGTCGCCGACCTCCTCATGATGATGCTGGCTGTCGGGCGCGGCCCCGCACAGCGGGCAGTCGCGCCCGCCGCCCAGCGTCAGAAGGAATCCCGCCTCGTCCAGCGCCTCAAGGCGCTGGATGTCGGACACATAGACCGAATCGAGCTGCGCGAACCGCTCAAGGCTCAAGTCGATGTCGTCGAGGCGGGTCGTTGCCATCGAGATCTCAAGCCCCAGACGCCGCTTGCCTTCGAGCAAGTCTCGAATCGAGCCCTGCGCCGCGTCGAGATCGGCTTGGGCAGCGGTAAAGGTCGCCTCGAGGCGATCGCCCTGGTCCTTCAGTCCGTTCGCGTCGGCGAACCCGTTCTCGATCTCCGCGTCCACAGCCGCGAGCATGTCATCCAGCATCTCGATCTGGGCCGTGGTGGACGACTTGAACGTGCGACTGTCCACCACCTCGACGATCGCACTGTCGTCGATCCCGGTCAGCAGCAGCTTGAAGGCGCTGCGCTCGGCGGTCTGGGTCACCGGGCTTCCGGTCTGAATCGGCGAACCCTCGCTTTGGATCGTCGTCTCATCGACGATGCAGAAGCGCGATACGTCCCGGAAGCTGAGCGACCGCTTCTTGCCATTCGCGTCGACTGCGATCCGCTTCCCGCGCAGTCCGACCTGACCCAACAGGAACTGCGACAGGTTCGCGTCGTCGGTGTGATCGTGCTTGGCGCCGAGCACGCGGACATCCTCCGCACCATCCTGGGGGATAGCCAGTCCGGGGCGGACCGCGAAATTCCCGCCAGCCAGCGCGCGCGACAGCATCTCGTCGCCGTCCGGTGTCGACAGGGCCAGCCATGCCCGCTCATACGGGCGTCTCTCGCTGATGTCCGGCAGCAGCCGGGAGCCGCCCAGCATGTAGTCGATCGCCTTGGTGGCGAAGGACTTGCCGGTGTTCGAGGCGCCATAAACAAGATTGAGGCCGTTAACGAAGTCGAGCTCGGAAAAAATGCCCGGACCCGAAAACGCGACCTTGCGGATGACGATCGCCATCAGGATCCACCACCGGGCTGGACGCTATCCGAACTGAACTCGACCGACCACCTGTCCAATCGATGCTCGACACGCCGTGCCAGCTCCTCGGCCGAGAGATCGGCGAAATGATCGACCAGCCACCTGGCGCAGGTCTTCAGCGCCTGAGCATATTCAGTCCGCATCAGACTGACGAACGGTGCGGCCTCGTCGCTCGCGCGGAACGAGACACCATGTTCGTCGGCCACGGCATCGACGAGGTGGACACGCCGCATGAGGGTCAGACTGTCCTCAACGAGCCGTCGGCGAACGAGCAGTTCGCCCGTCCGCTCCGGCAGTGGGGGATGCAAGCTGGGCGGGCCGCCGGCGTCCCCTGTGTGCACGACAAGATGGTCGAACCAGGTCAGCCGGGCGAGATCGAGCGACCGCGGATAGGCGGCGTCCAGCACGACGACCGCACGGGTGCCTGTCTCGAGCTTGCTGTTGAACAGCCCTATCTGCTCGGGCCGGTCGATCACCTCTTCCACACGAACTTCCCGTCGTTGGCGAAGTGATGGCAAAAGCCCTGCTTGACGGGCACCCGCGCGTGCCGCGCAAGCAGGCCGCCCGGCGTCACGGTCGCAGCCTGCGACATCACGGCGTCAATGCGCCCAAGCGTGTCACCGTGATTGCCACGGTAATGACCGCTCACCCCATGGTAGACGTCGTCGTGAAGCGCCTCGAGATCCTCCTCCAGCGTGTTGTCACGATAAAAGCGATTGAAGGCGTCGGCCTCGAAGAACCGCTTTCGCTGGTCCTGCAGGTGCTCGCCGAACTCGGCATGTCCGCCCACCGCGACGTGGTCATCGAACGGCGATCCGGCACGCTCGCCATATGCATCAACGAGTTGGCTGAGATAGGGTTGCTCCCGGACGTCCACGTTCACCGGTACGATGCCGCGCGGCGCGGGACCCGGATCAGCACCGAACCACTTCGCCAGCACCGGCGCCGCCACCTCGTCGCCGAGGATGTCGTCGACGGTCAGCCGCTTGACCTGGCCGAAGTCGAACGCGTTAATCGAGGTGAGGAGCGAGCCTTCCAGCGCGATGGTCTGTCCCCGCACGATCTTTTTGGCACAGACCGGTTCCCACCGATCGATCAATGCGGTGCGCAACGCCGATGGATTGAAGATCAACTTCTCGAGGTCCCGGCCCATCCCGCGCGGGGCGACGAAGAAGTAAGCGGTCGGCGGGGTGAACTCGCCGCGGTCGCTATTATACAGGATCTTCCCGAGCTCGAGCAGCGCTGAGGAAGTCGCCAGAGTCCGTCCATATTGCTTACACTGATAGTTGTGCCAAGGTCCCTCATGCCGTCGATCAGTCAGGAAGCCGACGACGTCGCGACCGAGGTCACCTGCACCGGAGAAACGCTGGACCTCGACATAGTCCGACGTCTTCCGCGCGATCCAGTCGCGGACGAATCGCTCCAGATCTTCGTCGTCGAGCGCCAGAATGTCGCGGTGGAACCCCATCAGCACGACATAGCGGCGGCTTCGCTCACCGGGCAAGGGTGTCGTGCCGGAGCCACTGACCCACTCGCCGGTCCTTATACCGTGTTGTCGGATAATCTCTCGTCGCCGAAGGCTTCCAGGATCCGGCAATCCTCAACCGTGCCGCCGGCACAGTTCGAGATGATCGTGGAGAGTTCACGGCGAAGACCCCACAGATCCGCGATCTTGCGATCGACGTCAGCCAGATGCTTCGATGCGATCGCGTCGATCGTGTCGCACGACCGGTCTCGCTGACGGGCAAGGTCCAGCATCGCCCTGATCTCCTCGAGCGTGAAGCCCAGGTCGCGCGTCCGTCGGATGAAGCGCAGCCGATCAAGGTCACCGTCCGAATACGACCGATAGTTGCCATCCGTCCGGGCAGGCGGCGCAATCAGGCCCGACCGCTCATAGTAGCGGATCGTCTCGACCTTCACGCCGGTCGCGGCCGATAATCGTCCGATCGTCAGGTTGGTCACGAAACCCCTTGAGTCTGTAGCTGCTACAGGGTGCATATACCCTTCCACAACGAGTCGCACGAGGTGGAAATGGCCTGCACGAGCTGCGCGCCCGGGAAGCCGGACGCCAACAACAACCCGGCATGGCGCCGAGCACTGTGGATCGCGCTGGCGGTGAACGCCTTCATGTTCGTCGGGGAGATGGTGGCGGGTGTCGCAGGCGGGTCGAAGGCGCTCCAGGCCGACGCGCTAGACTTCCTCGGCGACGCCGCCAACTACGCGATCAGCCTCGGCGTAGCTGGCATGGCGCTGGCATGGCGGGCCCGCGCCGCCCTGCTCAAGGGCGTGACGCCCGCAGTGCTCGGCATCTACGTCCTCGCCGCCACCGCCTGGGCGATCGGGAACGGGCGGACACCCGAAGCCGAGGTGATGGGCGTCGTCGGCTTGGCTGCGCTCGTGGCGAACGCAGGTGTCGCCGTGTTGCTCTACCGTTACCGCACAGGCGATGCGAACATGCGGTCGGTCTGGATCTGCTCGCGCAACGACGCGATCGGAAACGTCGCCGTGGTGCTCGCCGCAGCCGGCGTGTTCGGAACCGGAACCGCCTGGCCCGACCTGATCGTTGCCGGCGTCATGGCCGTGCTCGGCATCGGCGGCGGCCTGCAGATCATATCGCAGGCGCAATCGGAGCTCGCGCTGCACGCAAGGGGTTACGGGGTAGCGGCGGAATGATAGGAAGCAGGAGCATGCGCAGACTGCTGCCCTTCCTCGCCTGCCTGATGCTCGTCCTTACGGGCTGGTCGGGCATGGTGCACGCCGCGGAGACCGTGACGTGCATGGAGATGCCACACGCCATGGCCGGTATGCATGTAGCCGATAGCTGCGACCAGCCGGCGAACGACGCAAGGAAGGGCTTCCCCGCCCATCATGCGGCCTGCCATGGCCATCATGTCGCGACGCCCGCCATCGGCGACGTGCGCTTCGAGCGTGTGCTCATCTCCCCGACGTTCACGCGGGTCGCTCTGCCCGACGTTCCGCAGCGCTGGACGAACCGGACCCTCCGCCCCCCGCAGGCCTGACGGTCGCATAGCGGGCGACGACGCCCGGCAAGCACCCGATCAGGAGCAATCCATGCAACGTTTCGTAGCGGCCGTCCTGGCTGCAGCCTGCGTGGCGGCGTCACCGACGTCGGCACAGAATACCGAGGCGTCATCCGTTCCGATGACCCTCGACGATGCACTCGTCGCAGCCGGCGCCTCGTCGCCTGCCATCGAGGCCGCACGGTCCGGCATCAGCGCGGCGCAGGCACAGCGCACGGTCGCCGGTCTGCGCCCCAATCCGTCCCTCGACACCATGTCCGAGAACGTGGCGGGAACCGGCATGTATCGCGGACTGCGCTCGTCCGAGACGACGGTGGGCCTGTCCCTGCCGCTGGAGCTCGGCGGCAAGCGCTCCGCCCGCGTCGCGGTCGCGAACGCGCAGCTCGAACGCGCCACGCTCGAAGCGACGATTGCGCAGGCGGATCTGCGGCTTCGCGTGACGCGGGCCTACAACGACGCCGTCGCCGCCCAGCGCCGGGCGATGAACGCACGAGAGCAGGTCGGCATCGCCGCCGAGGTCCTCCGCGCGGCTCGCGTCCGCGTGAGCGCCGGCAGGGCATCCCCGCTGGAGGAGCAGCGCGCCGACGTGGCGAGGCTCAACGCAGAAGGTGCCGTCGAACGCGCCGACCGCTCGGCTCAGGTGGCCGACGAGAACCTTGGTCGCCTGATCGGCCGAGCCGCGAACGTCCTCGACGTGGTATGGTTCTCGAGCGTCGGCGTCACCGGTCCGGTAGCGCCGGTCCGAAGCGAGGACACGCTTGCGGCTGCGGCCGCCTCGGCGGATCTCACCACGGCGACTGCGCAGGTCCGGTTCGCGCGTAGCCAACGGATCCCCGACGTGACCATCAGCGCCGCCGCCCGGCGACTGGAGGCCACCAATGACACTGCGGCTGTGTTCGGCCTCTCCGCTCCGCTGCCGCTGTTCAACAACGGCAGGGCATCGACGGACATGGCTTCGGCACAGCGGCAGCAGGCCGACGCGCAGCGACGGCTCGCGCTACTCGATGCGGAACAGGCGATCTCATCTGCACGCGCGGAAGCCGCCAATGCTGCGACGACCGCCCGCAACGCGAACGGCCCGACGCTCGCCGCTGCGCAAGAAGCGGCGCGCATCGCGCGCATCGGCTACCGGGAAGGCAAGTTCGGACAGCTCGATCTGCTGGAAGCCGAACGCACCCTCGCTGAGACGCGGGCGACCGCGATCGACGCGCTCGCCGCATACCATGACGCACAGGCCCGGCTGGAACGGCTCACCGCCCCGGCGCCCACCGATGCGAAGGACGCACGATGACGAACAGCTACAGGCGGACGCTTCTGTTCGCGGCCCTCTCTCTCGCGCTCGCGGGCTGCGGCGCGGGTGAGAAGAAGGCCGACGAAATGGGCGGTATGGAAGGCATGGAGAAGGGCGAGACGGGCGAGAAGAAGGCGGACAAGGACGCCGTCACGCTCACCGCTCAGCAGATCTCTGACGCCGGGATCGAGGTGGGGCGCCCCACCGTGGGCGGCGTAGCGGGTGCCATCGAGCTGCCCGGCATCGTTCAGGGCGACTCGCAGGGCGTGCAGGTCGTGTCCGCGACGATCGGCGGACGCCTGGTCGCACTGACCCGCAATCTCGGCCAGTCGGTGCGACAGGGCGATACGCTCGCCGTGATCGAGAGCCGGGAGGCAGCATCCCTGAAGGCCGAGGTCGAGGCGGCGCGCGCCCGTTCGGCGCTGGCGCAGTCGAACCTCAGGCGCGAGCAGCGGCTGTTCGCCGAGCGGGTGTCGCCCGAACAGGATCTCGTCGCAGCCCGCACCGCGGCGACCGAGGCGGGCATCGCGCTCCGCCTCGCACAGCAGCAGCTTGGCGCCACGGGCGGCGGCGGCGGTGCGCTCAACCGCATCTCGATGCGCTCGCCGATCTCGGGTCAGGTGATCGCCAGACCGGCGGTGCTCGGCCAGGCCGTCGACGCCAACGCCGAACTCTTCCGCGTCGCCAACCTCGGCAGGGTCACGGTGCAGGCGTCGCTCCCACCCGCCGACGCCGCGCGCGTCCGCCCCGGGGCCCACGTCGAGGTCACAGCCGCCGGACGCCGGCAGGAAGGCCGCGTGACGTTCGTCTCCCCTGTCCTCGACGAAGCCACCCGCCTCATCCCGGTCATCGCCTCGCTGGACAACGCCGGCGGACAGTGGCGCGTGGGCGAGCCGGTCACGGCATCCATCATGCTGCCGGCAACCTCGTCCGATCGCGGCATCGCCGTTCCGTCGACCGCCGTGCAGTCAGTCGAGAACCGCACGGTGGTGTTCGTCCGCACGCCGTCCGGGTTCCGTGCCGTGCCGGTGGGCACGGGTCGACGCAACGGGGACCAGGTGATCGTTACCTCCGGCCTGACCGGCAGCGAACGTATCGCCACGACGAACTCGTTCACCCTGAAGGCAGAGCTCGGCAAGGGCGGCGAAATGGATATGGACTGATGATCAGCCGCCTCGTCACATTCTCCGTCGAGCGCCGCTGGCTCGTCCTGCTGTTCACCGCCATCGCCGCGCTCGCAGGCGTCTTCGCCCTCCAGCGCCTGCCCATCGACGCGGTCCCGGACATCACCAACAATCAGGTGCAGGTGAACGTGCTGGCCCCGTCGCTGTCGCCCGATCAGATCGAGCGGCAGGTGTCCTTCACGATCGAGACGTCGCTCGCGGGCATCCCGGGGCTCAAATACACGCGGTCGCTCAACCGCAACGGCTTCGCCCAGATCACGGCGGTCTTCTCCGATCAGACGGACATCTACTTCGCGCGCCAGCAGGTGACGGAGCGGATGCGCATGGCGGAGGAGCGGCTGCCCGCCGGCATCATGCCCGAGATGGGCCCGATCGCCACAGGGCTCGGCGACATCTTCATGTGGACGGTCGAGTTCCGAGAGCTCGACAAGGTCCGGCACCGGGACGGAGAGCCGGGACTCCAGCGCGACGGCAGCTACATCACGCCCGAGGGCGAGCATCTCGTCAGCGAGGCGGACAAGGCGACCTACCTGCACACCGTCCAGGAATGGATCGTGTCGCCCCAGTTGCGCGGGACGGAAGGCGTCGCCGGCGTCGACTCGCTCGGCGGCTACGACCGCGAGTATCTGGTCGTGCCCGACGTCCAGCGGCTCGCGGCGATGCGGCTGACGATCAACGATCTCGCCACCGCGCTCGAACGAAGCAACACCAGCGTCGGCGCCGGCACCGTGGATCTCAACGGAGCCGGCCTCTTCGTCCGATCCGACGCCCGCGTGCGCACGGCCGACGAACTCGCCCGGACGGTGGTCGCCTCCCGGGACGGCGTTCCGATCCAGCTGAGTCAGGTCGCCACGGTTCGCGCCGGACAGGGCATCCGCACCGGATCCGCTTCCGAAAACGGGCACGAGGTGGTTGTCGGCACAGCCGTCATGCGCATCGCCGAGAACAGCCGCACCGTCGCGACTGCGGTCGCCGATCGGCTCGCGGTCATCGGCAAGTCGCTGCCAGCTGACGTCGTCGCGAAGCCCGTCCTAGACCGCACCAAGCTCGTCAACTCGACGGTGTCCACGGTCGCGCGCAACCTTGCCGAGGGCGCGGTGCTGGTGATCGTCGTGCTGTTCGCGCTGCTCGGCAACTTCCGGGCCGCGCTAATTGCGGCACTGGTTATCCCGATCACCATGCTGCTCACCGCCACCGGCATGCTGCGGGCGGGCGTCTCCGCCAACCTGATGAGCCTCGGCGCGCTCGACTTCGGGCTGATCGTCGATGGCGCGGTCATTATCGTTGAGAACGCGCTCCGGCGTCTCGGCGAACGACAGCATGAGACCGGCGCCCAGCTGCCGCTGACGGAGCGTCTGGAGGTGCTAGCCGCGGCCGCGAGGGAGATGATCCGGCCGTCGCTCTACGGACAGGCCATCATCATCCTCGTCTACACGCCGCTGCTCACCTTCTCGGGCGTCGAGGGCAAGATGTTCGAGCCGATGGCGCTGACCGTCATCATCGCGCTGCTGTTCGCCTTCGTGCTGTCCCTGACGTTCGTCCCCGCCGCCATCGCCGCCTTCCTCGTCGGCAGGGTGGAGGAGAAGGAGAGCCGCGTCGTCGCCTGGCTGCGGGCTCGATACGAGCCGGGTCTCGATGCCGCCATGCGGCGCCCCAGCATCACCATGGGCGGTGCGGTGCTCGGCGTCGCGATCGCGTCGCTGGCCTTCACCACGCTAGGACAGGAGTTCCTGCCACAGCTCGACGAAGGCGACATCCTCGTTCAGGCATGGCGTCCGCCCGGCACGTCGGTGAACCAGAGCCAGCGGATGCAGTTCGCCGTCGAGAAGACGATCAGCCGCGAGCCGGAGGTCCAATACGCCTTCTCGCGCACCGGCACGTCCGAGATCGCCTCCGATCCCATGCCGCCCAACGCGACGGACACCTTCGTCATGCTAAAGCCGCGAGGCGAATGGCCCGACCCGAACATGCCCAAGGAGGAGCTGGTCGAGCGGATCGAGAAAAAGGTCTCGACGATCCCGGGCAACGGCTACGAGATCACGCAGCCGATCCAGATGCGCTTCAACGAGCTGATCGCGGGCGTGCGCGGCGACATTGCGGTGAAGGTGTTCGGCGACGACTTCGCGAGCATGAACGCCACCGCCGTACGCATCGCCGAGGTGCTGCGGAAGGTCCGCGGCGCAGCGGACGTGCGGGTGGAACAGACCGAAGGTCTGCCGCTGCTCGACATCCGGCCCAACCGCGACGCGATGGCGCGCGTCGGCGTGACCGCCGGCGACGTGCAGGACCTCGTCTCCGCGACGATCGGCGGCAAGCACGCGGGCGTCATCTTCGAAGGCGACCGGCGCTTCCCAGTGGTGATTCGTCTCGCCGAGTCGTCCCGATCCGACATCCAGACGCTTGGGCAGCTGCCCGTGCCGACGGCGAGCGGCTCGTTCGTGCCGCTCGCCAGCGTGGCCGACATCGCGATCGGTGACGGTCCGAACCAGATCAGCCGCGAGAACGGAAAGCGCCGCGTGGTGGTGCAGGCGAACGTCCGCGGGCGCGACGTGGCCGGGGTAGTCGCCGACGCCCAGGCAGCCATCGACCAGCAGGTCCAGCTGTCGCCCGGCACCTACCTGCAGTGGGGCGGTCAGTTCGAGAACCTGGCGGCCGCAAGGGCGCGGCTCGCCATCGTGGTCCCGATCTGCTTCGCCGTCATCATGCTGCTGCTCTACGGGGCGCTCGGCTCCGTCCGGGACGCGGCACTGGTGTTCACCGGCGTTCCGCTGGCGCTCGTCGGTGGCATCCTCGCGCTGCTGCTGCGCGGCCTGCCGTTCTCTATATCCGCGGCGGTGGGGTTTATCGCGCTATCCGGCGTCGCCGTGCTCAACGGCCTCGTCATGCTCAGCTCGATCCAGGATCTTGCGCGACGGGGGCTGACCCGGGCGCAGGCGGCGCGCGAAGGCGCGCTGACCCGCTTCAGGCCGGTGGCGATGACCGCGCTGGTCGCATCGCTCGGCTTCGTGCCGATGGCGCTCGGCCACGGTGCGGGCGCCGAGGTGCAGAAGCCGCTGGCGACCGTGGTCATTGGCGGGCTGATCTCGGCCACGCTGCTGACGCTGTTCGTGCTGCCGACGCTCTATGCGCGATTCGGACAGCGACAGCTCGACGACGTCCTTGCAGCGACGCACCGATCGTCGTCTGAGAGCAAGCCAGCGGGGGATCCGGGTGGCTAAGCCGTTGGGGCGCCCTGGGCCGGAAAATACCGCGTGCCCTGCTCCTGGCAGTGCGCCCGCACGCGGGCGAGCCAGCTGTCGAACCATACCCAGGTGCCGGCGTAATCGCCGGCCCGACCGAAGCCCTTCGCCGGGTCCTTCGCGCTCAGCGCTCGCCACAGGGAGGTGTGCGACGTCTGCGTGAAGCGCGTGAACCCTTCGGCGTGCATCCTGTCGACAACTTGCGTCGCCGTGAAGCGCATCTTGTCCACCTCTTTTAGAAGAACGCGGCTGATCTCCCGCGCCTCGTCCGTGCCTGGCTTGACGAATTCGACCGCCAAGTCGGCGTTAGTGGCCTTGCTACCGACCTTGGGCACGAACGCCACGCGGTATCCGAACGCGGGATCAACGCGCTGCTCGTCGTTAAGTCGACCATCGAACGCATCCATCGTCGTGGCCAAGTTCGCAGGCAGGCCCGCGGCCGCCTTCAGCGCGGTCCGCTGGTCGCCATCGAACGTGACGAACTGGAGCGCCAGCGGAAGCCGACGCTCGAGGCCGTATTGGCTTCCGAACAGCGAACGGATGGCCGCATTGAAGTTGATGCAGCAGGCCTGCAGCTTGGCGCCCAAAGCGTCATCGATGCGATTGGTCGAGCGATGCTCGATCTCGTGACGGATCTCGAGTAGAAATTCGAGATTGAGTCTGACCCCGCTGGTGACTGGCGAGCGCGCGTGACGCAGGCACTTGCCAAGCTCCCAATACTTTTCTCCGCCGCCTGGTGTTAGCGCCACGTCTCCGGCCTGCCTGTAGCGATAGTCGATGCCTTCGCGCTTGAAGAAGGCGTGAAGCAGATATGTCCAGGCGATCACCGCGGTGGTAATGAACAGTTCCGCGCGGAACGTCAGGCCGCCACTGTTGAAGCAGTGCACCGCGGCGATCATCGCCTCCCGCGCCTTCAGCAGCAGCTCGTCGCCTCGCCGACTCAGACCCGTCTCCGGATCAACGTCAGGCCAGTGGGTGAGGAATTCCGATAATTGGGTGTCGGTGGCAGGCCTGATTGCCCGATGCTTTGCAGCTGTGCGTATCTCTGCGATGGCGCGGTGGTTCACCGACCGGGTGGGCCGAGTGAAATAAGCGAGGACGTCCTGGTCATTGTAGCCGCCAGTTGCGAGCATCGCCTTGACCAGCGCGACCTCCCACCGTTCCAGCGTGTGTACTCGTCTCCGCGTTGGCATCCGCAGTCCCTCCATTCTTAGGATGGGCTGCATGCGCGGGCGAGGCAATCCCGCCCAACCAAGGTGTGTGGCATATCCCCACACCTGCGTGTGGATCAGACGCCCCAGCGACAGGACGCGGCATCACTCGTGCGACCTGCGTTGCAGCCGGTCTTCGCGCCCTCTATGCCGCCGGATCGTCTTGGTCGTCGATCAGGTCGGCGGGCGCGGCCGACAGCGTGATGCCAGCCTTGCGTCCGGCCTCGTGGAACCAAAGATCGACGATCTTGGCATCGTCGCTGGCCGGCAGCGGATCGGCGCTGCGGACCCTGAAGGTCGTCGGCAGATTAACCGAGTTGCCGAAGACGAGCGCGTGCTGCTTGGGGAGCGTCGGCAGTCGACGCAGCACGCCGTCCGAGATCGAGGGCGACATCTGCCTGATCTGCGAGAGGTCGTCGGGGTTCTGGATGCGGTGCACGACGAAGTTCGAGCACTGCGAAAGGACGGTCTTGGAGAGTTCGCTCGGCCGTTGCGACGCGACGATCAGGAACAGCCCATACTTCCGGCCTTCCTTGGCGATCCGTTCGAAGACCCGGCCCGCGTCGAGCGCGTATTTCGACGGCGCGGACGATATGTAGCGATGCGCCTCCTCAAGCAGCAGATGGACGGGGAAACGGCTGCGGGGATCTGCCCGCCGCAGCAATCGGAAGACAATGCGCGCCGTGACGGCGCTTACCAGTTCGACGACCTCGTCCTCGACGGCGTTCATGTCGATGATGACGATCTGCGCCGCCTTGACGTGCCCCCCCTGCGCAGCGCCCAGACCTAGCAGGCGGGCAAGGAATGGGCCGGTATCCTTGGTCCCGCCGGCCGCGGCATGCCGCAGAAACGCATAGTCCTCACGCTCGAGCAACGCCTTGAACCGCGTCACCATCTGCGAGCAATAGTCGCGGATCTGGCGGTTGCCGTGCGCCTCCTCATACAGCAGCGCCAAGTCGATCGCGTCGCCCAGAGTCGCGAAGTCGAACGGGCTGTTCGTATAGTCGGGCAGCTTGAAATCCTCAATGACGAAGCCGCCGTCCCCGTCCGCCCCGACCAGGTATTCGAAAGCGTCCTCGATGTGGTCCATCTTACCAAAGTGCGTATGCACCATCGTGCCGATTGTGCCCGAACTGATTTCGGTCGTGCGGAAGCGCTGGAGTATGCCGAGGATCCGCGTCTCCTTAGCACCCGGTGGACTTTCGTCCGACAGTATCTGGGTGACACACTTTGCGAGGATGTGGTTGCGGATGGCATTCAACTGCTGGTCGGCGGCACCACCGAACAGCGTCGCTAGGCCCAGCGCCATGCGGAGGATGGGAACCTGCGTGCGCTCGCTCGCCTGCAGCAGCAGTTCCCACTCCGACAGGTCGAGAAACCAGTGCGGGATTCGGAAGCGGCCGGCCGCGGCGCTTCCGTCCAAGATCAGCCTGTCTACCCCAATAACCCCGCCGTCAGCGAGCTCGGCGAAGGCCTGGTGATACTCGCCGTTCACATCCAGCACGACGAATGTCGCGCCCCGCGCGTAATGTTCCTCCGGTTTGTCGAACAGCTCCTGCAAGATCGCCGCAACGGTGCACGACTTGCCGCTCCCCGTGTTGCCAAGCACCGCAGCGTGACCGCCAAAGAATTCGTCGATGCGGACTTTAACCTGATAGCCTTCGAAGACCACCGACCGGCCGATCTCGAGGATGCGCAACCGGGTGGCCTCCGCCGGAACACAGTCGCCGCCGTCCGGCCCCGTTGACCTTTCGCACGCCGGACTGGTGTTGAAGATGCGGTCGAGCTCCTTGTCCAGGGCATAGAGCGCGTCAACATAGAGGGAGGGGAAAATGGAAACGCCGAAGCGAAACCTGCCGCCTTCCACAGGCAGCATGCCCACGGGCACGACGTCGAGGAATTTGGCGGACCCGGCCTTGTCGATCTCGCCGCCACCACCGGCATCGCGCTCGCGCAAGCCGACGATCTCGGCGACGACATACTCGGCCTGCGCCGGTATCATGACAAACGAGCCGAGCCGCGCGACGTAATGGACGTCGTCGAAGCCGACGACGGTG
This sequence comes from Sphingomonas sp. M6A6_1c, assembly GCF_053345135.1. NCBI lineage: Bacteria > Pseudomonadati > Pseudomonadota > Alphaproteobacteria > Sphingomonadales > Sphingomonadaceae > Sphingomonas > Sphingomonas sp. M6A6_1c. Next base: position 159,507 of record NZ_JBKEZO010000001.1, read on the forward strand.
AAGCTGTCGGTGCCACCATGCATCTCGATGACGAACCTGTCCGCCGCCACCGCGACGACCGAGCCGATGGCGCGGCGGCGATCGTCAGTCGTCATCGGTCGACACCGTGGCTGCGGGCGATCCGGCCGCCATCGTCTGGAGCACCAGCTTGACCGCGTCGTCGATACGGTCCGACGGACGCCGCGGCAGCAGGTGCTCAACGATGGTGCTGAAGAAATGGGCGGGTGCGCCGCCTGGCGGCCCCGACCCGCCGATGATCCATATGCGCGGGTCCGCCAGCCCGCGCAGCTTGGCTATGTCGCCACCCGAATCCGGGTCAGCAAAGATGATCAGCCTGAAGGTCGGGATAGTCAGAGCCTGATAGATGATGTTGTTCAGGTGCTCGTCGCCGAAGGCGTATCCCATAGTGATCAGCACGCTCTGCTCGCGCACGATGCGCGACTGGAACTCGCGAAACAGGTCCGAATATGGGGAGCCGAGGCTGGAGTTCTGCTTAGCCGGTGTCGGAAAGATCATGACCTTCGACGGTGCAGTCTGCGGCCACGTCTCGCGGATCGGGAAAAGACCGTGATCATCCTCAGTCCAGCTGATCGAGCCGTGCAACTTGCACAGGTACACGAACCCGTCGACGGCCGACCATTTGCGGTTCGTGATATCTAGCTGCTCCGCCAGGGCATATCGGAACGTAGCCGGATTGAACCGCCGCTCGACGACGCCCGAGAAACCATTGGCGTATGGCAGGCCCAATCGGTCCATCGCACGCTCGCTGAACAGGTCGTAGTTGGTGGTGAAGACCCAGGGGCGCGGCAGCGACCGGTCACGCAGAACCAGTCGCCGGTAGAACGATTCGTAGAGGGACAGGACGTTGCCGTCCCCGCTGGCAAAGGCACCGGCGGTGCACCGCTCCCACAGGAAGGCGTGCACCTTGGCGATCATCTTTTCGACGCTTGCGACCTCGTCCTCGTCGCCAGCGTCGTCGCTCCGGGCCAGCACGAAACGGAGCGCATGCAGCGTCTCCATCAGCCGCTCAAGGTTGCGCGTGTAGTCGCCGGTCAGCGTCAGGCCGTGCCCCGCCAGGCACGACAGGTCCGATGCGTCGAGTGCCCAAGCAGGACCGCCGGCGGCGGCACCGGCCGCGTCGCAGAACTCCTTCGCCAGCGGCGCCATCGTGGAGATGCCGCGCTCAGCGCCGGCAACCACCATCGACGAGCATCCGGCACCAAGCAGGAATGAGACGTTGCGGGCGCCAAGCGCCTCGCCAAGCGCCTTGCGCACCTGCTCGGGGCCTTTGCTCCAATCGAGCTGCTGCGTGCCATGATCTCCGCTGCGGACGAAGGTGAAGCCAGCCGCCTCGGGCACGATGCCCCCCGGAGCCGGTGGGACTGCTGCCGCTTGATCGTCCGTCTCAGCCACTCGTCACCCCCGGATCCGGACGACCGCTTCGAGGGCGATCCGCCCCCTTTGTGCGGGCAGCTTCGCGCCGGGGCAACCCAACCATCGATCTCAACCCCTTGCGAGACCGACCATCCAATCCGCCGTCCCGAAAATCGCAATCAGAATGGAGAAGACCCATGTCATTCGACCCGTCGAAAGTTGACCTCTCCCTCGTCGAACCGGCGCTGCGGCCGGAAGTGCTGCGCCGGGTCACGGTGCTGGAGGAATTCACCCGGAGTCGCGGACCGGCCGCGCGGCGGAAGGCGTGCGACGCCCTCGGTATCAGCCACCACCAGCTCTACCTGCTTGCCCGTGCCTGGACCGCCCGCCGGCGGGCCGAGGACATCACGCTGCGCGCCACAAAGCGCCATCGACCGACCACCCTGCCGCCGGAGGTCCTGCGCATTATAGGAGAGGTTGCGGACCTCATGCCCGACGCCAACGGGGTGGAAACCGCACGCGAGGCGGAGCGCCGGATCATCGATGCCGGCTTCACGCCTCCCACACGGCCAACCATCGGCAAATACATCCGCGAAGCGTCGGCTACTCGTGGCATCGCCGCGTTGAACGATATCGGGGCTGACCTGCTCATCGACGTGATCGTCAGCGACATTCCTGCTCTCGGGGCGCGGGGTGACAGAGTGCGTCCACAACTCATCGTCCTGGCCGAAGGTGTGCGCGGCGAGCTGGTGGCGATCGACGCGGTCACCGACATGGTTATGACATCCGACCTAAAGTCGCTGCTGCTCCGCGCTATGCCGGATCCGGCCCAGCCAGCGATAAGACCCTGCCACAGGTCCGGCACCGTCGTGGTATCGGTGCCCGACGGCACGGCGACCGAGTGGTTCGAAGGCGTCCTCTCGCCACTGGGGATGTCGGTCGTCACCCGCGCGGGCGCCGCCGGGCGCCCCGGCGCCGTCGCGACTGCGCTTCTCGGCACCTCGGTCGGCAGCTACAAGCTCCGCCGCAAGCTGGTCGGCTCGCCGGCGAGCAAGCGGAAGGCTGCCTATCCCGACCGTCAAGCCGTGGATGCGACCGAAGCGGCGTCCTTCATCGCGAGCGTCGTGCGTGATGGGCAGGATCCGCCAATGACAGTCCTAGACGAGATGCCATCGGACTGGCTGATGAGGGTCGCGACGGCGCTTGCCCCGGCCGTCGACATTGCGGAGCGAGCGTCCAGTGTGGAGGACGCCACCTCAGGCGAGGTAGTCAGCTGTCGCCGAGAACCCCGAGAAGGCGGCGCAGCGAGCTGACCATCGCACCCTCCGCCATGCCCCACCCCGGGAAGACTCCCCCTTGCGCGAGGCTGGCGAGCGTCTCGGCGTTGTGGCCATCGACCTCGACCGCGACCATGACCGCTGCATCCGAGATCGCGATCGCATTGCCCCAGTCCGACGGCGGAGGCTCGCATCCGGGTGCCGACGACCGAGGGCGCCACCATAACCGCCCTAGGCGCTTGCCAAGCTGTGAGACGAGGCGCTGCCCATACCGTCGGGGACCTACGCTGTTGACGCGCAGATCGACCCCTTCGCACCTGATGCGCTGGGCGCTGGCGAACGCGCCGGGAGCCCGCGGTCCGTCGCCGATCGTCAATTCGATCTCGGACGGAACGCCGTCGACATCCAGGCGCCGCTCCGTGACGAAGGCAATCGCGGCGCGAACGGCCGCCGACTCGGCCGCAACCGTATCACCGTCCGAGGCCTCCACCGCATGACCTAGGATCAAACCGCTGGTCCGTTCGACCACCACCGCGCAAACGATGGTGGTGACAGGCCGGGCCACGGTCACGTAGTCGATGGCGCACAGGTCCACGAGCAAAGAGCGGCCGAACGTCTTGCCGACACGTGCCGGATCCGTCGCGTCGTCACGGCGCAGACGCCGCACCAAGCGGATCATGTTTGGAACCGAAGCACCGAAGTCCTTCCGCAGCCGGGACGCAAGCACCGAGTCTGGGCTTCCAGGCTCATCGGCAATTAGTGCTCGCGCAGCAATGACGATCGGATCATCATCGAGCCGCTGCGTCGGCTGGCGCTCGGCCCTGCCGAGGTATGGCGCTATCGACGCCAGCGAGCGAGCCGCCTCCCATTTTCTTCGGAGGCCGAATAGGCCGTCGGCGGTCAATCCCGCCATTAGCGCCTTGCCGCGCATGTCTACCTGCGCGTTGGGGTTCACTTGCCGAGCGTCCTCGATGTCCAGCAGAGCGCCGAGGCGCGCCATTACCTTGGACCGCCTCGGCGCAGTTAGTGAGCGCAGAAGCGTTATCTCCTGATCCGGCACTCCATCGGGCCAGGCGCGGCCCAGCAGCGTCATCTCGTCGTCGGCAAGTTCGGATGCATTAACCATCAAAGTCGCTATGACGTAATTTCACGATTGCGCCAACAGGAAAATGAACTACGTAGAGATAGCGTTTCACGATCTGATTCGCGCTCATATGGAGATGCCAATGGCCTCGTTACCCCTCTCGTCCCACGCCTATGCGGGACCCGTCACCAACCTGCGTATCATCCCGCCCAGGAACGGCCACTCGTTCCTCTCCATCGGTTCTGTGGGGAGCGGGGCTACCAGCGTGGTCAAGGCTTCGTCCTATCGATACCGCGCCGGTCATGTGCTGACCGGCGCGACCGAGGTTCTGCTCGACAAACACGACGAGGTGGTCGCCGACGTTATGGCTAGCATCCCGCAGGCGTTCGCGGTTGAGGGCCGCATCGACGGGGAGAGCCACCGCACCATCATCGATCGGGCACGGCTGTGGCGCGACGGCACCCGCCAGATCTGCGAGTGCAAGCCGGACTGGGCGGCGTTCTACCGCCCGCGCGCCGTTACCCAACGGCTGCTGGGCGAAGCCGCAGCCGCTGCACTCGGCTGGGAATATCTGCCGGTCGTGCCCGAGACGCTGGGCAGTCGCACCTTCCGCAACAACGTCGACCGCATCTACGGTGCCCGCAGCGTGCGCGTTCCCGACCACGTCGCCATCCACGCCAGCCAGCTCCTGGCGGACGGGCCGATGAAGCTCGGCGAGTTCACGGCGCGCATCCACGGCCACGAGGGCAATGCCTTTTCGATGGCGTGCGCGATGATGGTGCGGCGTATCGTCGAGATCGACCTCGAGGTGCCGCTCGGCCACTCGTCGCCGGTCCGCGCCGCGCCGCCCATGCCGCGTGGTCTCCCGTCGATCCGCATCTTCGGGCACCGCAACTAGGACGACCGGCGAACCTCCGCCGACAAGCCGACCAGCCAGAACTTCCGAAATCAACCTCAGGGACGCCGCCCCGGTGGCGCGGCGTCCCGATGCTCCCGGGCGGCGGACAACCCGCGCTCGATCCACCCGATCCGACATCCTGCCGCACCATGCGGCCACCTGAGATCTGTCGGACGCCAAAGACCACAGCCATATCACCAGCCGTGGTCTTCCGTGCGCGCCGGGGCCGAACGGCTCCGCATGCGCGCAGGAGAAGACCATGAAGAACGAATACGACAACGACCCGACCGCTGACACCACCGTCGCCAACTTGTTCGAGGGCAAGTATCAATACGGGGATATCCCGCTCGCGATCCGCGCATCGCTCGGCGACGGTCACCTCGAGATCCGCAACCTGAACACGGGCGGCCCGTTCCAGCTCCCGCACCCGAAGATCCCCGGAGCCAAGTTCGCACCTGACGCGCTCTGGGCCGAACGCGCCATCAGCGAGAACAGGCTGCTCCGCATCCAGTCCGTCGACGCCAGCGTGTTCGTGCCGGAGCACGACGACGACGAGGCGGCTGCGATCGATCCCTTCGCCTTGGCGAAGTGGAAGCTCGTCCGCGAGATCACCGCGCGCGGCATCGGCGCCAGCCACCCGAAGCTGTCGGCGACCATCACCGAGGTCTGGAAGGAACTCGGCCTAGAGGCCGATCACGGCGAGCGTCCAACGACCAAGAGCGTGCGCGCATGGCTCGGCAAGGGCGATCCGGAGACCATATCGGTCGCCGAGCTGATGTCCCGCTCGGGACAGGGCAACCGCGCCAGCCGGCTGGATCCCGCTCTCGTCCAGCCGCTCGAAGATGCCGCCGAGCACTATTACACCCAGCGCGGCCTGCGCCTGCGCGACAGCACGGCGCACCTAAAGGACGCGGTGAAGGCCATCAACGTCACGCGCCCGCCGACCGATCAGCTCTCCGCCCCAAGCCGCGAGACCCTTCGCCGGCGCATCGGCGAGCTGCTGACCGAGGAGCGCTACACGAAGAAGTACGGCAAGACCGCGGCGGCCAAGAACTTCCGCGGCGCCGGCCTCGGCTTGCAGGCGACGCGCATCGGCCAGCTCGGCGCGATGGACGACACCGTGCTCGACGGGATCGCGTGCTTCGACGCCGAGCGCGGCCTGCCGGCGGGCCGCCCGAACCTCTGCCTCATCGTCGACGTGGCCTCGCGCTGCATCGTCGGATACCTGCTGAGCTTCTCGCCGCCGACGGCGAATACCGCGATCGAGACCATCAAGGCGGCCAACGCCTACAACCGCGTGCCCAAGGAGCTGCTTGAACTCTATCCGGTCCTCGAGCGGATCAACTGCCGGTTCGAGGAGATCGTCGTCGACCGGGGGTCGAACTACACCTCCATGCCCTTCGGACAGGCATTGCTCGACGTCGGGACCGTGCTCCGCTTCGCCCGCGTGCGACGCGCCCGCGACAAGGCGATCGTGGAGCGGATCTTCCATACGCTGAAGACCTTCCTGCTCGATAAGCTGCCCGGCGCCACCTATGCGCCCAAGCTGATGCGCGAATTCGGCTACGATCCCGAGAAGGAGGCGTGCCTGACGATATCGGAGCTGCGCGAACTCATCGAATACTTCATCGCCGTCTACCACATGACGGTGCATAGCGGCATCGGCACCCAGCCGGCGCAGTTCTGGACCAGGTCGATGGCGGCGCACGGGCGCCACCTTATGACCGACGCGCCCCGCTTCGGCATCCTGCTCGGCGAGACCATCTATGGCGTTCAGCTCCACCGCTGGGGCTTCGTCCTCAACGGCATCCGCTACACGCACCCGACGCACGTCCAGATCGGCCTGGACGCGCTTGCTGGCGCGCAGGCGGTCGCCACCAGCGAGGGCTACACGGAGGCCCCCAGCGAGGAGGGTCGCAACAGCACTGGCCGTCGGCGCAAGTCTCGCAAGGCCGGCCTCGGCGACAATGGGGCTTCGGCCAACCTGAAGGTCAAGCGCAACACGGCCAACCTCGGGCGTGTCCACGCTTGGGTTCCCGGCCATGGCTGGCTCGAATACGAGGCGGCCAACATCGGATACGCCGAGGGGCTGTCTCTTCATCAGCACGAGCAGATCGGTAAGTGGGCCGCGTCCAGGAACATGGCCTTCTCGACCGAAGAGGACCAGCTGGCCGCCCGCGCCTCGCTCAACAAGCGCATCCAGGAACTCGCCCCCGACATGTCGCTGCGGAACCGCCGCTCGATCGCTCGGATGCTGGAGGACAATGCCGTCGTCGCGGGGCCGACGACCGTCGTCCACGACGACGCCGTCATCCCGGTAGATCCGTGTGACGAGCGCTCCGACCCCATGGCCGAGCCGAAGCCTGTGACGGACGTCGATGCCAACGGCCGGCCGGTCGCCCAGACGGAAGCGGAGAAGGCGATCCGGTCCAAGCTGAAGGAGGTGCAGGATCTCGACTGGGAACAGGTCGTCCCGGATGAAGAGATGATGGAGGAGCACGCATGATGGGCTCCAACCACACCCTCGCTAAGCTGCCCAACGACCTCGTCCCGCGCACGGGCGAACGCGAGCCGCTCTCCGAGCACACCGATGCGGCCATCGAATCCGGCAGACGGTTCGACGAAGCGAGGATCGTCCACCCCGCGCATGAGCGCGTCATCGGGGCGTTCGACCAGGCGCGGCGCATCGGCGTCGCGTCCGGCGACAAGCGCAAGATGCTGATCGCGTCGCTCGGCGCGTCGGGATCGGGCAAGACGACCTCGATGGAGACCTTCGCGGCGCGGACCGCTGCGGGGCGACCGCAGGTTGGCAAGCACCCCGCGAAGCCCGTGGTGATCGTTCAGGTCGACAACGGCTGCACCAACCGCCGCCTCTGGGCGCTTGTCCTCGAGGGGCACGATGACCCGCCTGGCCGGGGAACCGAGGAGACGTTCCGCACCCGGGCCTACGCCACCATGCGGCGGGCCGGCACGGAGATGGTGATCTTCGACGAGGCCCAGCACCTGCTGCGCTCGCCGAGCGCTCGCGACGTGACGGACACCATCAAGCGGATCCTGGATGACGGCGTCGTGACCCTCGGCCTCGTTGGGACCGAGGCCGCGCTGCCGCTCATCCAGAAGAACATCCAGCTCGCAAACAGGATGCTCGCGCCGGCCCCGATCAAGGCGCTCGACGCCAAGAACGAGGCGGACCGCACCGATTTCAAGGCGTTCCTGCGCAAGCTCGACGACTTCATCGTCGGCCGGGGGATCGTGCCCGAACGGTCCTTCCTCGACGATCCCCGCATCCTGCGGTGCCTGTTCGTCATCTCGGCCGGCGTGGTTGGCGTGGCGGTCAACCTGATCCGCCAGGCGACCGTGCACGCCGTCAGCCGCGGCGCGACCCGCATCGAGCCCTACGACCTGTCGCGCGTCACGGACGACTGGGCCGTGCCCACGGGCGTGTGCGAGGATAATCCGTTCCCGATGGTCTTCGACGGAAAGGTGGTGGTGCGATGAGCGCGCTCGACCTCCCGCAGGTCCGCTGGCCGATCGTCCCGGTCGGCGGCGAGTCTCTGCCCAGCGTGCTCGTGCGCACCGCCGAGGAGAATGGCCACCCCGACATGGGCACCATCCTCAGCTTCGCGCGACTTGGAACGTGGAACGGCATCGGCATCACCATGCGGCATGAGCAGTCCCGGGCCGCCCTCGCGCACGTGATCGACCAGCCGCAGGCAGTGGTGGACGAACGCGCTCACGCCCTCACCGAGTCGATCGCGGGTATGGACACGATCGACTTCTTCGGCGCGCGCGTGCTGGCGAGCGATGTGCTCTACGACCGTCGCCGCATGGGCAGCACGGCGGGGAATGGCGTGCACCACAAGGCGGTGTGGCAGATGATCCACCTGCCCGTGGATGTCGACGACGGAGCGATCATCGTCGACCGCTGCCAGTCCTGCGGCACCCGGCTGGGTTGGCGGACCATCACCAGCACCTCGCAATGCGCGATCTACAGGACCAGCGGGGCGGACCACGACCGCACGGCGTTCGTTTCGGCCGGCTACGACTGCCGCGTGCCGGGCGCGGGGGTCAACGATCAGCCCCGCATCATCGATGGCAACCGGCTGGACCGCGTCTCGCTGCTGGGGAAGCTGATCGATCCCCGGCCCGAGGTGCACGGACCCGTGCGCGACGCCCTGCATCCCGATCTCGGGGCGCAGGACCGAGGGATCGTCTTCTACCTCGGCCTCAAACTGGGCCGAGCCGTCGGCCTGGGCGGGACCGGTGCTCGGCTGCGCCGAGGGCTCGCTGCCCCGCTGGACGAGGCGATCACGGCGCTCGAGATCGGCTCGGAGATCATCGCGGGCTGGCCCGATAGCGTCGCCCGGCTCGTGGCCGAGAAGACGGGTGAGGATCACGAGCTCGCAATGGCGGCAATCGCGGCGGTGCGCCGCGTCTGCCACGGCGAGAGCGCGTGGCCCGACCACCGCGCGCTGGTCACCGCCGCGATGCCGGACATCGTCAACGGCCACTACCAGCACGTGATCAGGCGCATCGCCCCCGGGATCGTGGACGGGAAGGAGGCGTCGCGGATCATCGGTATCCGCAGCAGCTCCATGGTGCGCCTCATCCGTGCCAAGGCGATCGTGCCCCGCATCACCCGGGGCACGGCACGGACGCACGGCAGCTTCCTGCTGTCCGATGTCGAGGCGATCGCCGACGCCGTGAAGGACAGCGTCGAGGCAACGCAGATCGTCGACGAGACCGGCATCACGCTGCATGGCGTCGAGCAGCTGATCTGCGACGGGCAGCTGGCCCATGCAAACAGTCCCGCAGTGCTCGCGTTGTTTCCCAACCTGCGCGTCACGCGTGCGAGCTACGAGACGCTGCTGGACAGGATCCGAGCCGTGTCCAACGATGACGGAGGCTCCGGCGAGAGGCTGACGCTGAGGCTCGCCGTGCACCGGATCGGAGGGCGGGAAAAGCCGTGGGCAGCGATCATCGCGGCGCTCGTCGACGGCCGTCTGCCGTTCTTCATCGGCGGAGCGCCGGGACGGCTGATCGACCGCATCTGGGTCGCCTCCGGTCCCGCGATCGACGAAGTGCTCGCCAACGTCTTCGACAGGGCCGATCACGCGGCGCACTTCACGTTCGCAACCGTGATGCGCCAGCGCGATGCTATCGAGCTGCTCAACATCGACCCTTCGCGTTACCAGGACATCGCCAAGCTCCTGCCGCCCGAAGTTCACGGCCCGCACAAGACGCTCGTCGTGTCGGAGATGCTGAAGGTCGCCGCGCGCATCATCGACAGCCGGGAGGCGAAGCACAGGTGGGGCGCCAGGCTCGACCGGCGGCGGATGATCGACGACGGTGTCGGATGGTCGCGCGTCGAAATCGAGGCCGACTTCGCAAAGACCCGTCGGCCGAACCAAGAACGCTTCGAGTTCTAGACGACTGGGCCGCCCCAAGAGGGGCGGCCCTTTTTCGTTGGGCTGAACTTCCTCTCACGCCAAGCTGGAATTCGTTAGCGTGCCAAGTCGCTTATCTGGAAGCCGTTAGAGTGCTGACATTATGCGTGCGGAACATTCTCCGTCTTCCTAGACGGGGAAGCCGTTAATGAGCCATGACAATGATCGCGATACGATTACCTAACCGATAGCCCCCTGCGCCGTATCTGATCGGTTCGTTGCGTGATCGCCGGCTGTGGATACAGGGCTGGACGCCCTTGATCAGCGGGGCGTCTCTAAACCAGTCCGCGTCGTGGCGCGGTCGCCGGGCAGCCGTTGCGCTTCCGACCCGACACCTGCCGAGGCCAGTCCTTGGGGCAGATCGGCCTCAGCCGCTCGATCGGCTCGTTCGTCAGCCGACACAGGTCGCTGATCCTGATTTCCTCGCAGGGCCTGGATCAAATCGCGACGCTTATTTCGACGAGGGCTGGCAACCTGGCTCAATAGGAGTTTTCCGACAGCGTCTGATTGGTATCGATGTCATGATAGACGCCGCGATGCGCGATCACCTCATAGGCCGAGCTGGCGGTCGGCATCACCGCGGCAGCCAGAGCGGCGAACATCGCCGTTACCTTGGCAAACTTGATCATTGATCTTTCCTTTTCGAAAAATGGCATGGGTCGAGGGCGGCATGCGCTATCCGCTGGTCATCGTTTCCTCCTGATCGTTGGCGTGATGCGCGGTGCGCAGCGTCACCCGTCGCCGGTGAACACCGACGGGCCGGGCCGGGGGACGTCGCTCGGCGAGGTCAGCCGGCCGGTATCGGGATCGTAGCGGAAGGTTTCGCGGATCGCGTCGGTGTCGACGGTCAGGACGCCGTGCGCGAGGTCGTCGTCGACGCTGATCCGCCGCGGCGCCTGCCCCGGACAGGCGACGATCGCACCAGAGGCAAAGCCGCCGGCGCCGGCCGGGCGGATATGGCATAGCGGGCCGTCCGACCGGCCGAGATCGAGCCAGCCTTCGGCGGTGATGCGGTGGGTGTAGACGCCCTGCCCGTCCGCGCCGATCGTCGTGAACGCCTGGCCGCGCTCGAAGCGGCGCTGCGGCGCATCGAGGCCTTTGACCCCGACGACATTGTGGGTCAGCAAACCGTCCGGCCCGATGTAATAATGGCCGATCTGCGTCCCCGTATTGCCCGGCCAGCGCAGATGCATGTGGATGTGCGGCGGGGAGTCGCGATGATCGTGGGGGGCGTTGGTGTCGAAGCCCATGATCTGGATCGTCCCCAGCCCCGCCCGCGCGACATGCTCGCCCAGCCCGAGTTCGCGCACCGCCTCCCGCTGCGCGAATTCCAGCACGTCGGCCGCGGCGCGCTCGACCGCGGGGAAACGGCCGCCGGCATAATCGCCCGCTTGCCGCGCCGGATCGGCATGTTCGAAGCGCAGCACCATGCCCGGCTCGACGATATGCGTCGCCACCTCGCCGGCGGTGATCGCATCCGCCGGCACCGGCGGCAGCGCCACGACGATCCGCGCGCCCTCGCGCCGGAACGGCAGGTCGCCGCCTTCCAGGATCACCCGCCGGATCGTCGCGACCGACCCGGCGAAACCGAGCTCCAGCGACCGCATCCGCGGCACCGTCACGGCGACCACGGTCTCTCGGTCGTTGTCGGCGTTCCAGTTGGCTTCGGTGACGAGGCGACAGGCCGGACAACTCGCCGCATCGAAGCGCACCCCCGCGCCTGCCAGGTGCTTGACGAATTTGAGCACGACGCGGACCGTCGCCTCGGCCGGCGCCCCAACGGCCGCGTCCGGTGCACCGGCATCGGGCGCGGCGGTGGCCGCGGTAGCGGCGAGCATCATGCCCGCCGTTATGGCCGACAGCAGCGGCCTCACAGCTTCGGCGTCCACGACAGGCCGAGCCAAAACGTCCGTCCGACCGGGAAGAAGTAATTGACGTCCTCGCGCCGGCGCCCCTGGCGGACGACGAACGCCTCCTTGGTGAGATTCTGCACCTGACCGACGAGATCGAGCCCGTCGCGCACCGCGAAGCGCGCCTGCACGTCGACTTGCTGGCGCGGCTCCTGATAGAGATCGCGCAGCGGCGTATCGCCGTCCGCCGATTGCAGCGCACGACCGATGCGATTGTACGAACCGCGCAGCTCGACCGGCCCGGTGGCATAGAAGACGGTGAGGTTTGCGATATAGTCGGGCTGCTGGATCAATCCGCTGGTCCGCCGCGTCGCCGGCAGGCCCGCGGTGATCCCCGCCGCGCTGACCGGCTGGCGATACGATCCGTCGAGCAGCGTGACGTTGGCGTTGAAGCCGAGGCCCGGCACCGCCGCGACCCGGTCGATGGTATAGCCGACCTCCAGCCCCTTCACCCGCGCCGACGCGGCGTTGCGCGGCGTGGCGACGAAGACGGTCTGGTAGGTGACGCCCTGGAACAGCGTCGCCGGCCCCTGCTGGCTGCTGGTGAAGATCTCGTTGCGGATATCCTTGGTGAAGGCGGCGACCGAGATAATGCCGGCGCCGAGATACCATTCGTAAGACAGGTCGTAATTCCACGCCTCGCGCGGTTTCAGGTCGGGGTTTCCGGTGCTGATCGTCAGCGTGCCGTCGGTGCCGACCCCGAACGTGTTGCGAACGGCATATTGGCTATAGTCTGGCCGGCCGATCGTCTTCGACACGCCCGCGCGCAGCCGCATGCCATCGCCGAGCTGATAGGTGGCGAGCGCCGAGGGCAGCCAATAGGCATAGCCGGTGGTGCGCCGCATCGCGCGATAGGCGGTCGCCGCGGTGCTGGTCGGCTGGTTGGTGTCGACGACGAGATGCGTGCTGTCGTAGCGCACCCCGGCCTGCACGTCGAAGCGGTCGGTGCGGAACAGCGCCTGCGCATAGGCCGCCTTGGTCGTCTCCAGATCGCGGAAATCGTCGGCGGCATTGTTGGCGATCTGGTTGGTGGCGACGAAGGCGCTGCGCGTTGCCGCAAACCGCTGCCATGCCGCCTGCCGGTCGATCAGCAGATAGGGGACGTCTGGCGTCATATAGGCGCCGGGACGCTGATCGTAGAGCAGGCCGCGCATCGACCCGATCGTCGTCTGTCCAGCGGCATCGGCGGGGACATATTCGGCGTAGCGCTGGTCGTAGGCGAGATCGGTGCGCGTCGCCGCGACGCCGATGTTGGCGCCGAAGCCGCGGTCGAGCGCCGCGGCGTTGATGCCGAGGTTGACCTTGGCGTAATCCACCGTCGAATCGAGGTTGCGGTCGATGCTGCGATAGTAGAGCGCGCGATAGCTGTCGGGATTGTTGGCCGCGGCGCTGTCGTTGAGCGTCAGCCGCGAGCGGCCGTGGACGATGCGATAGGCATAGCCGAACGCCGGCAGATAGCCTGCCGTGGCGCTGCCAGGCTGCGGGTTGGTGTCGTATTTGATCATCTCGCGCAGCTCGCGATAGGTCGCCTGCGATCGCGCGAGGGTCGTGTCGAGCACCACGCCACCGCCGAAATCGTGATGCCCCTTGGCATCGACCAGCCAGGTGTCGCGCGTCACCGGTTGATAGGTCAGCCCTTGTTGCAGGTCGCCGCGCGCAAACCGGCCGCTGGTCGGCGTAACGTCGGTCGGCGCGCCGGTCGGGACGGTGAGCATCTCGTACCGGGTCTCGGTATCGGTGTCGTGATAATAGCCGCCGAACAGCGCCAGCGCGGTCGCATCGTCGGGTCGCCATTCCAGCTTCAGATTGCCGCTGAGCCGGGTGCGCATGTTCTCGAAGAAATAATCTTGGTTGCGTACCGGTACCGGATAGCCGGTCGACGGAGCGGCGAAGGGCGTGCGCGCGCCCTTTGCGGTGAAATAGGACCAGCCCGCGCCGTTGCTGTCGCCGGGCAGTTCGGCGCGCGCGGTCGACGGCAGGCGCTGGTATTCGGCCGAGGCGACGACGCCGAACTCGCGGTTGGCGCCGAACCGCGCCGCGGCGGTGGCATCGGTGCGGATCGTCACACCACCACCGCGGACGAGCTTGCCGGCGGTGTCGTTGTCGCCGGCATTGGCGTTGAGCACGAGGCTGCGATCGCCGCGGCCGTCGAACGCGCTCTTCGACACGATGTTGATCTGCCCGCCCAGCGCGTGCGGATCATATTGCGCGGTGACGCTCTTGATCGCCTCGATCCGCGAGACCAGCGATGCCGGCAGCATCTCGAGCCGCGCACCGCGATAGACCCAGTCGGGCGAGGCGAGCGGGATGCCGTCGATCGTGACGAGATTGTAGCGCGGATCGAGACCGCGGATCGTCGCACGCTGATAGATGTCGCGGTTCTTGGTCGCATCCGCACCGCCGACCACGGACACGCCGGTGATCCGCCGGCTCGCCTCGACGATGTTGAGGTCGGGCAATCGGCCGACATCGTCCTGCGCGACGGAATCGAGGATCACCGCCGCGTCGCGCTTCGCCTTGGTCGCCGAGCGCTGCGATGCGCGGAAGCCGGTGACGACGATGTCCGGCTGATCGCTGTCCTGCGCGCTCGCGTCGCCTGCGACAGACGCACCGGCCTGCTCCTGAGCCTGCGCCGGCATCCCCGCCAGCATCGTGCCGGCTGCCAGCGTCAACAGCATGGAACGTCTCGTAAAATATGTCATGAGCCCCCTCGACATCGGTTAATAAATATCACTCTGTACGATATGTATTTGACAGTCTGAAGACGGTGGGGCTAACGCTGGGCGGTCGGCCTCTGCGTAAAGTTAGTGAAGATGAACCACCTCTCCCTCACCCCGCGCGCGCGCCGCGTGCTGACCCTCGTCAGGCGGCACGACGGCCTGTCGCGATCGGCGCTGATCCGCGACACCGGCCTGTCGGGCACCGCGATCTTCCGCGCCACCGAGGAGCTGGAGGCCGCGGGGCTGGTCCGTGCGGGCGAGGCCGTGGCGCAGGGCCGCGGCCAGCCGAGCGCGACGATCCACATCGTTCCCGACGCCGCCTTCAGCCTCGGCCTGTCGGTGATGACCGACCGCGCCGACGTGCTGCTGCTCGACCTCGCGGGGGCGGTTCGCGCGCGGCGGGAGATCAGCCTGCCGGGGATGCCGCGCGCTGCCCTGCTCGATGCGGTCGCCAGCTTCCGCGACGAACAGCCGCTGCGCGAGCGGATCGTCGGGATCGGCGTGGCGATCGCCGGCTTCTTCACCGCCCCGCGGATCGTCAACCCCTCCCCCGAACTCGACGACTGGGCGCTGGTCGATCTCGAAGCGCTCGTCGGCCGCCGCCTCGGCCTGCCCGCGATGGTCGAGAACATCGCGGCGGCCACCGCGATCGGTGAGCATCTGCTCGGCATCGGCGCCGACTTCGGCAGCTTCTGCTACGTCAACGTCGCTGCCGGCTTCCGCGCCGCGACCGTCATCGACGGCCAGTTGTTCCGTGGCCATCACGGCAATGCCGGCGAGATCGCCGGGCTGTTCACCTTCGCGGGTCGCACCACGCCGAACCTCGGCGACCTCAGGGCCACGCTAACGGACCACGGCACCGTCTGCGACGGCATCGGCGATCTGGTGGCGCGGTTTGATCCGCGCTGGCCGGGGGTCGACGCGTGGCTCGCCGCGCGCCAGGATTCCTTCACCTGGCTATTCCAGACGCTACGTTATGCCTTCGACTGCGAAGCGATCGTGCTGGGCGGCCGGTTGCCGCGCGCGCTCGCGCGCCAGATCGTCGACGCGGTGGAATGGCCCGAACGCACCCTGCCCGAACGCCGCGGCGTACGCGAGCCGCCCGCGACGCTTGCGGTGGCGGCGCTGGAGCCGGATCTGGCGGCTCCGCTGGGCGCCGCGGCGCTGGTTCTCCACCACCGGATGTTCATCTGATACTGTCGATATCCAGATGGACACATCTACTGACCGGAAGCGGCGCTCTCGATCGCCTAAGCCACGTTGCGCAGCGTCTCCAACACCGTATGAACCACGCTCTTCTCACTGCCCGCTGCCGCCGTTTCCAGCTGCTCCTCGAGTTCTGCCGCGCGTATGCCGAGATCCCTCTGCCCGAACATCGCGGCGGAGCCCGCTAGCTTGTGGAGGAGCCCCGCAAGCTGCCTGACCTGCTCTTCGTTCAACTGGTCGTCGGCGGCGAGGCGCTCGGCCAGGGAAACCAGTTCCGCCTTACGGTCGTCGAAGCGGGCTTGTAGTGCCGGGCTGACGGTGAACGTCGGTGTGGCGATGACCTGGAAAGGCGCGGAACGGGTCCATTTCTGGACGGCGCGCGTCAGCATCGCCAGGTCGAGCGGCTTGGCGAGATGGTCCTGCATCCCGGCGTCGAGGCAGGTGGCGACGTCGTCGGCATAGGCATTGGCCGTCAGCGCCACGATCGGCAGGTGATCGGCGGTGATCCCCGCCGACCGTATCGCTCTGGCGGCGTCCAGCCCGTCCATGACGGGCATCTGCACGTCCATCAGCAGCAGGTCGAAATTCGCATCGGCGGCGGTCGCCGCCTGCACGGCGCGCAGGCCGTTGTCGACGATGACGCAATCATGGCCGAGCCGCGACAGCATCGCCTTCATCAACACCTGATTGACGTCGTGATCCTCGGCGAGAAGGATACGGAGCGGGCGCTGCCCGGTCGCCCGGGCGGCGATCAGGACCGCTTCCCGCGCGTCGGTTTGCGCCGGCAGCAATGGCAGGCGCAGCGTGAACGTCGTGCCGATCCCCTCGTCGCTGGTCAGTTCCAGACTGCCGCTCATCAACGCCGCGAGTTGCTTGCTGATCGTCAGGCCGAGACCGGTGCCGCCGAACCGTTTCGCCGTGGATTGTTCGGCCTGGGTGAATTGATCGAATACCGCCGCCTGACGATGCGCGGGGATGCCGATGCCGGTATCCTCCACGGCGACTTCGAACATCGCACGCCCCTGCCGCTCGACGCCATATGCACGCAGGCACACGCTGCCCGCCGGGGTGAATTTCACCGCATTCGCTAGCAGGTTCAGCGTGACCTGACGCAATCGCAGGCCATCCAGCAGCACGCAGACCGGCAGCGTGTCGTCGATCTCGACATCGAGCCGCAGGCCCTTCTGGGATGCGGCGGGTTGTACGAGCTTGATGCAGTTGCGCAGAGCATGGCGGAGATCGATCGGCTCGGGCGAGATTTGCATCTGCCCTGCCTCGATCTTGGAGAGATCGAGAATGTCGTTGAGCAGGCGCATCATCGCCTTGGCGGAATCGACGATCAATTGCGCCTGATGGCGTTGCTCCGTCGATATCTCGCTGTTGAGCAACAGGTCGGCGAAGCCCAGAACGCCATTCATCGGCGTGCGTATCTCATGGCTCATATTGGCGAGGAAACTCGACTTGGCGCGCACGGCGGCTTCGGCATGTTCGCGCGCCGCCTCCAGTTCGACTTCGAGGCGTTTGCGTTCGGTGACGTCGCGCAGCGACGTGATGATCTCGCGCGGTTCGCCAGTGGCTGGGTCGCGGACGAGGCCGGAATGCGCTTCGATCCATAGCTCGTACGCCGGCATGTCGATCCGCTTGGCGCGATAGGCCCGCACGCCGCGATCGAGGCTGCCGGTGACGAGCGCGCGGTGGAATGATTGCATTTCGGGACGATCGTCGGGGTGAACCGACGCGCCCAGCCGTTGCCCGACCAGCACGCTGGCTTTGACCCCGAACAATTGCTCGACCGATGGCGACGCATAGATGCAGCGACCCTTGAGGTCGATGCGCAGCACGGCATCGGTAGCGTTCTGCGCGAGGAGCGCCAGTTCCGATTCCGCCATTTCGCGGCGCAGGATGTCCGCCTCGAGCCGCTCGTTCGCGATGCGCAAGGCGTCGAGCCGCCGCCAGCGATCACGGTAGACGAGCACGGCAAGCAGCACGATGAGCAAGCCGCTAACGATCAGGCCCGCCTGGATCGGCTCGCGCAGATTCTCGGCGTGCTTTAGCCGGATAGCCAGCAGGCGCCGCTCCTCGGCGCTGATCCGCTTGATCAGGTCGATCAGGGCGGCGGTGGCCTCATGACTGTCGGGGCTCGCCATGATCCCGATCGCGTCACTCGCCCTGCCCTGCCGGGTCAAAGCGATGGTCTCGTCGATGTCCTTCAGCCTGGTGGTTGCGATCTGGGCGAACGCTTCGACGCGGGCGTGCTGATCGGGATTGTCGTCGGTCGACCGGCGCAGCGTCGACAATTGCCGCGGCACTTCGCGGGCGATCTGCGCGAGCGTGTCGCGCGCCTGCGTGTCGCCGAGGACGAGGGCGCGGCGGTATACCTCCGCGCGCAGCAGATCGACGCGGACGTCGGAGAGATGCTCCTTGACGGTGTAGGTGTGGCGAACCCAGGCGTCGGCCTTCTGCTTCTCGTGGACCAGCCAGAGCCCGGACCCCGCACAGCAGATCAGCAGGACCATCGCGACGATGAGCGCGACCTGCGACCTGATCCTCTCCGTGTACAT
Source organism: Sphingomonas sp. M6A6_1c (assembly GCF_053345135.1). Taxonomy (NCBI): domain Bacteria; kingdom Pseudomonadati; phylum Pseudomonadota; class Alphaproteobacteria; order Sphingomonadales; family Sphingomonadaceae; genus Sphingomonas; species Sphingomonas sp. M6A6_1c. Next base: position 177,984 of record NZ_JBKEZO010000001.1, read on the forward strand.
CGCGGCGTCTCCCGTTAGACGTCGCGTCTACGGCGGGATTGGTTAAGGCCTTGTTGAACCATTGGTTCTTAAAGATGGGTGCTCGGGTTCGACGGCGTTGCGCCACCCCGAACCGCGGATTTCGAAACCTAGAGCGAGACACTTATGGCCCGGATCATCATCGCAGACGACGACGAGATCGTCGGTGAAATCGCACGCGATGCGCTCATTTCGGCGGGCCACGGCGCCGGGCTCGTCCTCGACGGTGGCGAGGCGCTCAAGATCATCAAGGCGCGAAAGCCTGATCTGGTGATCCTCGACTGCAACATGCCGGGTCTGGCGGGCGTCCTGTTGGTGCAGGAACTGCGCAAGAGCGCTGCCTTCGCCGATCTGCCGGTCATGATGCTCACCGGGCGTCAGGGGCAGCGCGACGAGGAGCTCGCCCGCTTCGCCGGCGCCAACGATTATATGAAAAAGCCGTTCGACCCGGACGAACTCGTTTTCCGGGTCGAGCAGCTTCTCGCAAAGGCATAGCGCCTACTTCGACAGATTTGGCACAAGGCGTCGCTCAAATCGCCCTGCCCGCTTCCCAATTTCGGTTAATCGTTCATTCTGATCTCCGCGCTGCGCGCCGGTCGACTCGGCGGCCGCCGTTTCGACGCAGGGAGCATTACGATGACCAAGATGATCTTCGTCAACTTGCCGGTCGCCGATGTCGCGGCATCGACGGCCTTTTATGAGGCGATCGGCTTCGAGAAGAACGCCCGCTTCAGCAACGAGCAGTCGTCTTCGATGGTGTGGTCGGATGCGATCTACGTCATGCTGCTCGCCAAGCCCTTCTTTGCGACATTCACCGAGAAGACGATCGTCGACGCGACGACGAACTCCACCGGACATTACGCGCTGTCGTTCGATAGTCGCGAAGCGGTCGACGCGATTACGCGGGCAGCGGTCGAAGCGGGCGGACGTGAGGTGCATGAGCCGCAAGACATGGGTTTCATGTACAGCCGCGCGTTCGAGGATCTTGATGGTCACGGCTTCGGACCGTTCTGGATGGACGCAGCCGCGATCGAGAGTGGACCGCCAGATCACGCCTAGGCGCACGTCCGTTCAGCTCGGCTGTCTTACCGCTCGCGAGCGTTCGAAGCGGCAACACCTTAGGTTCGATCTTCCTTTGGGCGGATCACGGCCGACGGCTCAAGTGGGGTGCATCAGCGGGGCACAGGCCCGGTCGACTGACGGATGATCAGTTCGTGTCGATGCTTGCGACACATGTCAGGGCTTTGGTCATTGAGCTGGGCCACGACCATGTCGGCGGCCGCGACCGCCATATCGAACACCGGCTGACGCACCGTCGTGATCGCCGGCCAAGCGATCCGCGCGACTTCAGAATCGTCAAAGCCGGTGATCGACAGATCGCCCGGAACCGTCAGCCCCGCCTCGAGCGCGGCGATCAGCGCACCAACCGCCATATCGTCGTTTTGCGCGAGGATCGCGGTCGGCCGATTGGCGCGATGCAGCAAGGTCTGCGCCGCCGCATAGCCGCTGTCATAGGTGTAGAAGCCGGTCGCCACGTGATCGCGCGGCATCGGCAAACCCGCTGCTGCGAACGCCTCGCCATAGCCTTTCATCCGCGCATCGGCGGAGGCGTGCGTGGGATCGCCCGTGATGATGCCCACGTTGCGATGGCCGAGCGCGATGACATGCGCCGCTATTTCGCGCGCGGCCGTCACGTCGTCGATCAGATTGCTCGGCCCCGCCTCGATCAGGCGCGTCGGGGCGATCCGCGCGAAGCGGATGCTCGCCGCGGTGAGGTCCGCCATGATGCGGGCGTTGTCCGACGCTGGCGGGGCGAGCACGACGCCGTCGAGCGCTGCCGACCGTAACAATCCTACGACGTCGGCTTCATGCTCCGAGATCGAGGCGATCGGAATGACGACGAGGCGGAAGTGTTCGCCGCGCAGGCGTTCCAGCACACCCTTCTGCAGATCGACCACATAGCTGGGCGACGGATTTTCGTAGACGAGGCCGATCAGATGCGAGCGGCGCTGAACCAGCGCGCGTGCCAGCATGTTGGGATGGTAGTTGACCGCGGCCGCCGCCTCCCTGACGCGCCGGATCACCTCCTCCGTCACATGGGGTTGCCCGTTCAGGACCCGGGAAACCGTCTTGATCGACACCCCCGCATGGCGGGCGACATCGACAATCGTAGTGCGGCGCTGATCGTGGACCATGAGACGGCGTAGGCACGATCGTGCATTTGGTCCACATCGGCGTCCGGACAGCATAGCGAAATATCGCTCGCAGCCGATTGACAACGTAGGACAAAAAGGCCGTTATGCCGGCAACGCTACAAAAGCGATATATCGGAGAGGGCAGATGAACCGCCGCGACATGCTACGGAACGGATTGACGGCCGGCGTCGGCCTAGCAGCGGGGATGCAACGGGCATCTGCCGATCCCGTCGACCTCTCGTTCCCCGCCGACTTCCGCTGGGGCTGTGCCACCGCCGCCTATCAGATCGAAGGTGCCGTGCGCGAAGATGGTCGCGGCCAGACCAACTGGGACGTCTTTTCGCATACGCCCGGCAAGGTCGCCAACAATGATACCGGCGACGTCGCCTGTGACAGTTACCACCGCTATGCGGAGGACATCGCGCTGCTGAAGGCGCTCGGCGTCAACAGCTACCGGATGTCGATCGCGTGGTCGCGCATCTTTCCGAATGGGCGCGGCAAGGTCAATCAAAAGGGCCTCGACTATTACAATAAGATCATCGATGCGCTGATCGCCGCAGGCATCCGGCCGTACGTGACGATGTTCCACTGGGATCTTCCACAGGCGCTGCCGGGCGGCTGGCAGAACCGCGACACGGCTTATGCTTTTGCCGATTATGCGGGATTCATGGCGAGCAAGCTGTCGGATCGCGTCCAGGATTTCATGACGGTCAACGAACTCGCCTGCTTTACCGATCTGGGCCATCAGCGCGGCATACACGCACCCGGACTCAAGCTGGCGGCGGCGGCGGTCAACCAGGTTCGCCATCATGGTGTGCTCGCGCACGGGCTGGGCGTTCAGGCGATCCGCGCGCATGCTGAGCCGGGCACGCGCGTCGGCCTGGCGGACAATACCAGCTTCCATATCCCGGTGATCGAAACGGCCGAGCATATCGCCGCGGCGAAGAAGGCGACACGGGAAAAGAATGCGATGTTCCTGACCGCGATCATGGAGGGACATTATCTCGACAGCTATCTCGCCGAGCAGGGCGCGGCCGCTCCCAAGGTGCAGTCGGGCGACATGGCCGCGATCGGCAGTCCGCTCGATTTCGTCGCGCTTAACATCTACGCGCCCGAATGGGTCCGCGCCGATGCTGGCCCGAAGGGATATGCCGTCATCCCGCATATCGCATCCTCGCCGCGGATGGCATCGCCCTGGCTCGTCGTGGGTCCGGAAGTCGCTTATTGGGGCGTACGGATGGTGAGCGAGCTGTGGCGGCCCAAGTCGCTCTTCATATCGGAGAATGGCGCATCGGCGGACGATCCCGTTGCCGACGGCCGTATCGATGACGTCGACCGGATCATGTATCTGCGAAATTATATCGGGCAGTTCCGCCGCGCCGTGGCGGAAGGCTATCCGCTCAAAGGCTATTTCCTGTGGAGCCTGATGGACAATTTCGAATGGGCGGACGGCTACGGCAAACGCTTCGGGATCCACTATGTCGATTTCGCCACGCAGAAACGGACCCCGAAGCTGAGTGCGGCCTGGTACAAGGAGGTCATACGGCAGAACCGGTTGGTATGACCCTTCGGGCGCAGCGCCTGATCCGCGGTGAAAAGGCAGCCCTGCCGAAAGTGATCGAGCGATGACGACCAGCTTCGACCTCGCGACGGGGGTCAGGCTTGGCGCATCCGTGATCGGGAGCGAGCAGGAACCGCTGCTTCAAGCCGACGGATTCCTCGCCGACCCGGCCGGGCTGCGCGACATTGCCGCGGCGCAAGCGTTCCAACCCGCCTTCGGTCCTACGGGAGGCTATCCGGGACTGCGCGCGGCGCTGCCCGATGGCTATATCCAGTCGGTCGTGAACGTGCTCGTCAGGCCGCTCGCCGAAGCCTTCTCGCTCGGGTCGGTACGTCCGCTGCATGCGCAGGGCGCGTTCTCGCTCGTGACCTTGCCGCCGGCCGATCTGAAGCCGGCGCAACGGGTGCCGCACGTCGATTCGGTGAACCCTATGCAGTTCGCGATCCTTCACTATCTCTGCGACGAAGCGGCCGGCGGCACCGCTTTCTATCGCCATCGCGCCACGGGGTTCGAGCTGTTGAGCCAGGCGCGACTCGCGGCATATGATGCGGTGCGCGCCACCGAAGGCGCACCCGCCGGCTACGTCGACGACGGCGCGCCCTGGTTCGAACGGACCGCGCGGGTGACGGCCAAGTGGAACCGGCTGGTCGTCTACCGCAGCTGCGTCCTGCACTCGGGAACGGTGCCCTCGCCCGAAATGCTCAGCTCCGATCCGCGGCGGGGGCGCCTGACGGCAAACGTGTTCCTCACCCTCACGCCATCGGGACCGACGATCGCCTGACGTCGCGCACCGTGTGGCCCGACACGTACGCCCGCGGCGTCGACAACGCGCGGCGAGCCGCCTGCGTACCAATATAGACCGCTCGAAATGGCGGTGTGACACAACAGACGCAATGGATTGTATATTTTTATTGCCGTTGACAACGTAGGACACGACAGTAATTTACAGTCATCGGGTGGGATGTGGCTGCCTGCAAAAACGGCAACTTAGCCGTACGGGGAGGAAGTATGAGGGGTTTCAAATTAGCGGGTGCGCTCGTCTGCACGACATCGGTCGGCACGATCGCGATGTGCATCGCAAGCCCGGCAGCGGCACAGGTCGTGGGGGGTGGCAACGATGCCAACGCCCCCGCGACCAATGCGCAGCCGGGATCAGAAGACGCGCCGCGTGCCGCGCAGGACGGCGCGACGACCACGCCTTCCGCCGATAGCACGAGCGACGATATCGTCGTCACCGGCATCCGCGCATCGCTGAACCGCGCCATCGACATCAAGCGCAATTCGAACGGCATCGTCGACGCGATCTCCGCCGAGGACATCGGCAAGTTTCCCGACACCAACCTCGCCGAATCGCTCCAGCGCGTCAGCGGCGTTTCGATCAATCGCGTGAACGGCGAAGGCGCCGAGGTCACCGCGCGCGGCTTCGGCGGCGGCTTCAACCTCGTGACGCTCAACGGCCGCCAGTTGCCCGCGACGAACCTGCAGGGCGTGGGCGGCGATCAGAGCGTCGATTTCGCGACTGCGACGGGACGTTCGTTCGACTTCGGCAACCTCGCCTCCGAAGGCGTCAGCACGCTGGAGGTCTACAAGACCGGTCGCGCGGCGATCCCCACCGGCGGCATCGGTGCGACGATCAACGTCATCACGCGCAAACCGCTCGACTCGCGCCAGGCCGGCTTCTCGGGCTCGGTCGGTGCCAAGGCCTCCTACGATACCAGCATCGAGAAGGACGAAGACGGCCTGGCGAAAGTCACGCCCGAAGTGTCCGGTCTTTTGAACTGGAAAAATGATAGCGATACCTTCGGTGTCGCCTTGTTCGGCAGCTACCAGAAGCGCAACTCGGCCGCGGCCAGTTCGACGTCCAACGCGTGGAACATCCGCACGATCGACAATCCCGGCGATATCATCGGCGCCAACACGATCGTGACCAACCGGCCGGCGAGCGGCAGTCTGATCGCCTTCCCGAACGACGCGCGCTATCATTTCTCCGAATCGACGCGTGAGCGGATCAATGCTTCGGGCGTGCTGCAATATCGTCCCGTCGAAAGCCTGCTGCTGACCGCGGACGTTCTGTGGGCGCAGAACCGGCAGAGCGAAGCGCGGCAGGATCAGACCAACTGGCTCAATCGGCCGTTCGGCAGCGTCACCTTCGACGACAGTCCCGTGCCCACTGCGACGGTCATCTCGCAGGCCGTCCCCGACCCCAAGGACACCGGCTACGAGCAGCAGTTCCGCGCGACCAAGGACAAGCTCCAGGAATATGGCCTGAACGCCGCCTGGGACGTCACCGACAAGTTCAAGCTCATCGCGGATATCCAGCATTCCAAGTCGGAGGCGTTGCCGGACGCGTCGAATGGCGCCAGTTCGACCCTGTTCTCGATGGGTGCGAACGTCGTCAACGGCCAGACGATCGACTGGTCGCGCGGCTTTCCGCAGATCAACGAGACGATCAACGACTGTAACGCGCTCGCCACCAGCACCGGCCCCGGCCGCGCGATCGGCAATTGCAACGGCCAGCTCGACGTCGGCGATCTCGGCACGCAGGTCGCCCGGACCAACAGCGCCAGGCAGATCCAGACCATCAATCAGGCACAACTCGGCCTCGGCTGGGATCTTGGCGAGGGCAGCAAGGCGGAGTTCGGCGGCAGCTATATCGACTCCAAGCTGCGCTCGACCCGCACGCAGACGACGCAGACGCTCGGCGACTGGAGCATCAGCAACCCCGGCGAGGTCGCGGCGCAGGCCGGCGACCTGATCAAGACGTTCTGCCTCGTCTGCAAGTTCGACCATTTCAAGCCGGGCGTGACTGGGCCGGGCCTCAACGCGTTCCGCGGCAATGCCGTCGCCCTGACCAATCTGTTCTCGCAACTCTATGCGGATCGCGGCAATCCGGTGACCGCCGGTTCCGCGAACGACGACAGCATTCGCGAAAAGATCGCCTCGGTCTACGGTCAGCTGACGTGGAAGGGGCAGATCGCCGGTGCCGATGCGACCCTGGTCGTCGGTGCACGCTATGAAGTGACGAAGGTGAGCGCCTTCTCGCGGGTCAACGGACCGTCGGCGATCATCTGGACGTCGGACAACGACTTCAACGTGCCCGGATCGGCGACCGCGTCGCCGCTGAGCGGTCGCGGCAGCTACGACAATCTATTGCCCGCGCTCGACTTCCAGATTTCGCCGTTCACCAACGTGATCACACGCGTGTCGTTCAGCCGGACGATCGCACGCCCCTCCTACGGCGACCAGTTCGTCAGCTCGACGGCGGGTGCGGGCAGCCGCGCCACGCTCTTCGGCGGCCAGCCGAACGGCACGACAGGCAATCCGAACCTGCGACCGCTCGTCTCGGACAATTTCGACGTCTCGGCCGAATGGTATTTCAAATCGTCGAGCTATGTGTCGGCCGGCTTCTTCGACAAGCGGGTCCGCAACTTCGTCGGCACCGGTCTGACGAACGGCAATCTGTTCGGGCTGCGCGATGCCACAACGGGCGCCGCGGGATCGCGTTCGGGCACCGCCGCGGCAGCGCTCGGCCGCCTCGGCCTCGACCGATCGGACATCAACCTGTTCAGCTATACGGCCAGGCTGATCCAGAACGGCGGCAACGTCGGGCAGACCGATGCCGACATCCGCGCGAACAGCTCGGGGACGTCGGTCAACCAGGGCTATTTCGACACGCTGTCGCGCGCCGTCGACATCACGCCAGACGGCAACGACCCGCTGGCCGTGTTCTCGATCGCTTCTCCGATCAACAACCGCGACGCGGAGATCTATGGCGCCGAATTCGCGGGCCAGTATTTCTTCGGCCAGACCGGCTTCGGTGTCGCGGCGTCCTACACGCTGGTACGCGGCAATGTCGGGATCGATGTCCTCGCCGCACCGACGGTCGATCAATTCGCCTTGCTCGGCCTGTCCGACACGGCGAACGCGTCGCTCATCTACGACAAGAACGGGATATCGGCACGCCTTACCTACAATTGGCGTGACAAGTTCCTGTCGGAGATCGGGCGCGGCGGCACCACCGATCGCAACCCGGTGTTCTTCGCGCCCTACAGCACCGTCGATCTGAACGTCAGCTGGGACATCAGCAAACAGATCGCCGTCTCCCTGGAGGGGATCAACCTCACCAGCGAGTCCGTGCGCAGCTACGGTCGTTCGAACAACCAGACGTTCTTCGCGCAGGAAAACAAGCCGCGGCTTCTGCTCGGCGCGCGCTACCGCTTCTGATCCCCGGATCAGCCTCGTCCCCCTCTGAGGCCGCTCTTCGGAGCGGCCTTTTTTTTCTCGACGGCCGCCCTCTCTCGCTGGTCGATCCACGGCAAATCGTGCAGCATCAAGAGCATGCTGCTTTTCAGCACAGGGTGTCCAAGTCATGAACCGCGTCCTGCTCAACAATGTCGATCATGCCGATCTTCGCGTCGCCATCCGGGCGGGTGCCGATTACGGCGACAGCGTCAATCAGCTGCCGATCTTCCCGGCAGAGTTCGAGGAGGCGCAGCGGTCCTTCCCGATCATCTTCCGCCCGGAAGGCGATGGCCTTCAGGCCTATGTGCTGCTCGGCCTCGATCGCGACGAAAACCTGTTCCTCGATGGCGAGCGCTGGACCAGCAGCTACGTTCCCGCGTTCCAGCGTCGTGGCCCCTTTTCCATCGCGATCGGCCCAGCCGGCCCCCACGAGGTCGAGCCCGGCGAACCGATGATTCATGTTGATGTTGATGATGCTCGGGTGGGCATGTCGGATGGGCTGCCGGTTTTTCGCGAGCATGGCGGTAATGCGCCGCTGCTGAACCATGTGAGCGACGTCCTGCGCACGATCTACGAGGGTTTGGAGACGGCACCGGCGATCTATGCGGCGTGGCGGGAGGCTGGCCTGTTGCAACCGATCACCTTGCAGATCAGCCTCGACGACGAGAGCGCCTACGAGCTTCCCGACCTGCTCACCGTCGATCGGCAGGCGCTTGCCGAGCTATCGGGCGAGCGGCTCGAGCGGCTGCATCGTGCCGGCCTGCTGGAGGGGGCGATCCTCGCGGCCGCGTCGCTCGGCAACGTGCAGCGGCTGATCGAACTGAAGACGCGAAAGCGAGCCGCGGCGTGACCGCTCCGCCGATCACCGCCACCCGCGTGCGGGAAATCGATGCCGGACAGGCGCAGATCGATCCCCACGCGCTGGTGCTGGCCGGCGAGCCGGTCGTCGTGCGCGGCCTCTGCCGCGACTGGCCGCTCGTCGCCGCCGGACGCGACGGCGCGCAGGCGGCGGCCGATTATCTCCTGTCGTTCTACAACGGCCGGCCCGCGGTCGGCTACACTGCGCCGGCGGAACTCGGCGGCCGCTATTTCTACGACGAAAGCCTGACCCGCCTGAACTTCGAGGCGCAGCGGGTGTCGCTGAGCGAATATCTCGGCCGCATGCTCGCCCATCTGGGTGATGCCGACGCGCCGTCCTTCTATGTCGGCTCCACCGATCTCGATCAGTATTTCCCCGGTCTTGCCGACGCGGGCAACGATCTCGCCACGGCAGGCCCGGCGTTGGCGAACCTGCTGCGCAGCATCTGGATCGGCAACCGCACGACCGCGTCCGCGCATTACGACATGTCGAACAACATCGCGTGCGTCGCCGTCGGCGCGCGCCGCTTCACGCTCTTTCCACCGGACCAGATCGCCAACCTCTATCCGGGACCGCTGGAGCCGACGCCCGGCGGCCAGGTCGTGTCGCTGGTCGACTTCCGCGCCCCCGATCCCGACCGCTTTCCGGACTTCGCCAAAGCGGTGGCCGCCGCACGCGTCGCCGAACTCGAGGCGGGCGATGCCGTCATCTACCCCGCGCTCTGGTGGCATCACGTCGAGGCGCTGTCCGACTTCAACATGATGATCAATTTCTGGTGGAACGACGCCCCCCCCTTCCTCGATTCGCCGATGAACACCCTCCTCCACGCTCTCCTCAGCCTGCGCGACCGGCCGGCAGCGGAAAAGGCGGCGTGGTCGGCGATGTTCGACTATTATGTGTTCGGCCCCGCCGGACGCCCCGCGGCGCACCTGCCCGATGCAGCCCAGGGCGCGCTCGCCCCGCTCGACGCCATGTCCGCGCGCCGGTTGCGTGCGCAGCTTCTGCAACGGATCAACCGATGACCGGAACGACCGGGATCAGGCGCATCGTGATCGCGGGCGGGGGCACCGCCGGCTGGCTGGCCGCGGCGATCCTGACCCGTCAACTCGGCGCGCTGGCCGAGGTGACGCTCGTCGAATCCGAGGATATCGGTACGGTCGGCGTCGGCGAGTCGACGATACCGACGGTCCGCGCCTTCCATGCCCTGATCGGCATCGACGAGCAGGAGTTCATGCGGGCCACCGGCGCCAGCTTCAAGCTCGCGATCTCGTTCGAGAATTGGGCGCGCGACGGGGATCGGTACATCCATTCGTTCGGAGACGTCGGGAAATCGACCTGGATGAGCGAATTTCACCATTTCTGGCTGGAGGCGCAGAGCAAGGGACTGGCGCAGCCCTTCGGCGCCTATTGCCTCGAACATGAGGCGGCGATCGCCGGCCGCTTCGCCGTCGGGGCGAGCCCGGCGCTGAACTACGCCTATCATTTCGATGCCGGCCGGTACGCGCGCTATCTCAGGGACAAATGCGAAACCAACGGCCTGCGCCGGATCGAAGGCAAGATCGAGCGGGTCGAGCAGGATGCCGACACGGGCGATATCGCCGCGCTGGTCATGGCGGATGGTAGGCGCGTCGAGGGCGACCTGTTCTTCGACTGCACCGGCTTCCGCGCATTGCTGATCGGCGAGACGCTGGGCGTCGGCTTCGAGGACTGGAGCCACTGGCTGCCGACCAACCGCGCGCTCGCGATCCAGACGCGTGCGACGGGACCGGCGGTGCCCTATACCCGCGCGATCGCGCACGATGCCGGCTGGCGCTGGAAGATCCCGTTGCAGCATCGGGTCGGCAACGGCCTGGTCTATTGCGCCGACTATCTGAGCGACGAAGCCGCGCAGGCGCGCCTGCTCGACGCCGTCGAGGGCGAGCATCTCATCACGCCCCGGCTCATCAAATTCCGTACCGGGCGCCGCCGCGCGGCATGGCACCGCAACTGCATCGCGCTCAGCCTTGCCAGCGGCTTCGTCGAGCCGCTGGAATCGACCAGCATCCACCTCATCATGATCGCCCTGACGCGCTTCCTCCAGCTATTGCCCGCGGGACGGCCGAGCGACGCGACGGTGGCGCGCTTCAACGAGCAAGCCGCGCGCGAGATCGAGGGGGTGCGGGACTTCATCATCCTCCATTACCACCTGAACGAACGCGACGAGCCGTTCTGGCGCGACCGGCGCGAGATGCGCATTCCCGACAGCCTCGGCGAGCGGATCGCCTTGTTCCGCGACAGTGCCAACGCCTATCAGGACAATCACGAATTGTTTCGCGTCGCCTCATGGTTGCAGGTGATGCTCGGCCAGCGGCTCGGTGCGGCGAGCCATCATCCGCTGGTGCAATTGATGCCGCCGGCGCAGCTCAAGGCGACGCTGTCGAACATGGCCGACGGGATCGCCGGTGCCGTGCGACAGCTGCCCCCTCACCAGACGTTCCTCGACCGGTATTGCGGGATACCGGCGGAGGCCCGGACGTAGCGCCGGACGCTCTAGCGGCGCCGTCCGCTCAATGCGCGACGGCGTCGTGCACGCCGAGCCCCGTCTCGGAGCGCAGGCGCTGTGCGGCATAGCCCGCCTTGTCGATCGCCGCGCGCGGCGAGCGGTCGAGCGTCGAGATCAGCCAGATGCCGAGGAACCCGGCCGGCACGGAGAACAACGCGGGCGAACTGTACGGGAAGACGGCGTGATCGAAGCCGAACACCGCGACCCAGATCACCGGCGACAGGACGGTCAGGCCGAAGGCGGACGCCAGCCCGATCGCCCCGCCCCATGCCGCGCCGTTGGTGGTGCAGCCCTTCCACAGCAGCGACATCACCAGCACCGGGAAATTGCCCGACGCGGCCAGCGCGAAGGCGAGGCTGACCATGAAGGCGACGTTCTGCTTCTCGAACACGATGCCCAGGACGATCGCCAGGATGCTGAGCAAGACGGTCGTGACGCGCGACACGCGCAGCTCCTTGACGGGATCGGCCGTCCCCCGGCGGATCACGCTGGCGTAGATGTCGTGCGAGATCGCGGACGCCGCCGACAGCGTCAGCCCCGCGACCACCGCGAGGATCGTCGCGAACGCGACCGCCGAGATGAAGCCCAGGAACAGGTTGCCGCCGATCGCATGCGCCAGATGCATCACCGCCATGTTGTTGCCGCCGCGTAACGCGCCGCCCACGCCGACGTAATCGGGATTGAACGAGATCATCACGATCGCGCCGAAGCCGAGGATGAAGGTCAGCGCATAGAAATAGCCGATCCACACCGTCGCCCACATGATCGATTTGCGCGCTTCGCGGGCATCGGGAACGGTGAAGAAGCGCATGAGGATATGCGGCAGGCCGGCGGTGCCGAGCATCAGCGCGAAGCCGAACGACAAGGCCGAGATCGGATCCTTGATGAACCCGCCCGGGCCCATGATCGATCGCCCCTTCACCAGCGCCTCGGCGGGTGAAAGGCCGGTTTGGAGCGCCAGCCGCGTCTTCACCGCGACGGCGCGCGCGAACAGCGTCTCGAACGAAAAGCCGACATGCGCCATCACGCCGAGCACCAGGAAGCTCGCGCCGCACAACAGCATCACCGCCTTGATGATCTGCACCCACGAGGTCGCGCGCATGCCGCCGAACAGGACGTAGATCATCATCAGCCCGCCGACGACGGTGATCGCATAGAGATACGGCAGACCGAACAGCAGCTGGACGAGCTGCCCGGCGCCGACCATCTGCGCGATCAGGTAGAAAGCGACGACGAACAGCGTGCTGACCGCCGCGAAGCTGCGCACCGGACCCTGCAGAAAGCGATAGGATGCCACGTCGGCAAAGGTGAACTGGCCGAGATTGCGCAGCTTCTCGGCGACGAGGAACAGCACGATCGGCCAGCCGACGAGGAAGCCGATCGCATAGATCAGCCCGTCATACCCGTCGTTGAAGATCTGTGCGGTGATGCCGAGGAACGACGCTGCCGAGCAATAGTCCCCCGCCATCGCCAGGCCGTTCTGGAAGCCGGTGATCCCGCCGCCGGTGTAGAAGTCCGATACGGTGCGCGTGCGGCGGGCCGCCGCGCCGGTGATGAACAACGTGATCGCGACGAACCCGGCGAACATCAGGATCGCGGTCCAGTTTGTCGGCTGACGCTGGATCGCGCCGCTGATCGCGGCATTCGCCCCGGTCGCCCAGCCGAGCAACGCGAGCAGCGCGAGCGTCCGCCACAGGCTGCGCGTCACGCGCGGACCGCCGCGAGCAGCTCGGCGAGCCGCGCATCATATTCGCCGTTCGCGCGTCGCACGTAGACCGCGCAGATCGCCACCGTGCCGATCAGCATCGCGAAGCCGAGCACCACCGCAAGGCTGATCGTGCCACCGCCGATCGGGCGCGCCATCAGCGGCTTGTCGAAGGCGATGAGCGAGATGAAGCTGCTGTAGACGGCGATCGTGATCGCGGTCAGCGTCCACGAGAAGCGCTGTCGATCGCGTACCAATGCGGCGTAGCGGGGGTCTTCCGCGACGCGCGTCGCCAATGCATCGTCGGATTGCGTCGATATGCCCATAGGACATTCTTGCCGAGGATGCCGGGGTTAGCAAGCGCCCTCCTCATGAGGATGGGTGCCGTGTGCTTGCCGCCCTACCCCAGTGGATTGCTGCCTGCCACGGGGAGACCCTCCGGCCGTTCAGCCTCGCGTCCATGGCGTAAGGATGCAGCGGCGGGGCCGAATGCGCCGTTCAGCAATTCCTTGATCGAGCGGTCCAACGGGCACGCCTTGTATCGGGCCAAGGCGATCCGCAGGCCGCGCGGCGATAGATAGATCGCCAGCGACCAGACGACCAGCTGGACGAGCTTCCCGGGGGGCGCCCGATCGGCAAAGGTCGACTGGCAATAGCGCAGCAGGGAGGAAAGGCTGGGCCGATGGCCGTCGCACACCGCCGTCATCACCGATTTGATCAGGACCACGGAATGGTGTCGCGTATTCGTGATCGGTACGAAGCTTCTGTCCAGCGCCTGCACCAACGTGTTCAGGTGTTTGATGCGTTCATGATGGATCCGGATCTCATCGCGCAGCCGCCGCGCATCGAGCTTGCCGTGCTGCGAGTAGTTCGCGTCGTGATATCGGTACGATGCCAGCGGATGATTGATGTGCCGGACGTCGCCGACGAACGGCGCATACAAATAGATGATACCGTCGATACTGGTTTCATAGTCGATGCTGTCGATCGATCTGACCACATCCGCACGATAGGCGTTGCCGGACGTGGGCGGCGAAGGATAGCATCCGTTGCGTCTGATCCGGGATATGATCGTCTTGCTGTCGATGCGATTGTTCTCGATCGGCCAAGGGTCGCCGACGACCTCGCCCTTGCTATCGATCGGGCAAAGCTGGAACTGGACCTTCGACACGCCGGGTTCGAACTTCTGGACGATCTGACTGAGTGCGCCTGGAAGGAGGTAGTCGTCGGAATCGAGAAACTGGATTATGTCGCCGGTCGCGTACCGCGCGGCGATGAGGCATGACCGCGCCTGCCCCATGTTACGGTGCGCGATGATCTGTACGACGTCTTTATACTGGTGGATGATCGAGCGGGACTCATCCGTCGAGCCGTCGTCGACGACGACGATCTGTTTATTCGGATAGCCCTGCCCGATGACGCTTTCGATCGCCTGCCGGATGTATCGGCCGTAATTGTAGGAATTGATGATGACCGTGATTTGAGGCGGCATTTCAGTCTCGATATCGCGGTGCTATCGAGTTCTGATAATGGCGATTAGTTAATGTTATCCTGACGCTTAGTGGGCTGGAGACTGTGCTGTAGGGCGAAGAGACGCTGCCCACGCCAAATATTCAGCAAGTCGCGTCTGGCCGATGGCGGTTGGTATCGCGAATGCTTCGGCCGCACCTCCATACCGCCTGCCGTTTGGCTAATCGGCCGATGAGGTTGCCGCGTTTCAGTCCGTCACCTTTTCCACGCATCGGCCTGCGTATCGATCGCCCCGGCGATGCGGTCGGCGATCACCTTCTGGTCCGCTAGCGACGGGTGCGCGTTACAGGCCGTGAACGCCAGACCGTTCACCGGGACATAGGCCAGCCGCCGCTCCCCGGACGCGCGCAATTTGGCGACGACCTTCGTGACCTCCGCTGCGATCTCGCCGTCGGCCAAATCGGTCGCCCACAGCACGATCAACGCCTTCGGATCGCGCGCGCGCAGCGACTGCACGAAGCGCACATATCGCGCTTCGTAATCCGCATGGAGCGCATCGCGGGTGGCCCATGTCTCGCCGGCGTGAAGCGGGGTGGTGAAGTCGTTGGTCCCCAGCGCGACGACGATCACCTGCGGGTGCCAATCGGGGTCGATGGCGCGGGATTGCCGGTCGAACACCGTATAGGGATAGGCGTCCGGCAGCGTGTCCGCCGCGAAGCCGTTGTAATTGCGGACGATGCCTCGTCCCGAGATCGCGTTGATCTCGTAATCCGCGCCGTAGCGATGCGCCAGGAGCGCGCCGAAGCCCCGCGACGTGTCGGTTGTCCTCCACACCTCGTCCTGCGTGCATTCGCGCTTGGCGGACGTCACCCCATAGCCGACCGTGTGCGAGTCGCCGACGAATTCGATCTGGCGGGCGCGGGCCGGTGGCGGTGGCATCACGGCGCGCTGCGCGGCGTAGAACGGTCCCAGCCGCGTCGGCCCCGCCTGGCTTTCGGAGGCGATTTCGATACGCAGGTCATGCCGGCCGCCGGGCAGTCCGTCGATGCGGTAGACGCCCGGTGCGGGCCTGACGAGCGTGTCGATCTCACGCCCGTCGACGATGACGTGCAGCCCGACCTCACCCGCCCCGATCGTGAAAAGCGCGCTCGCCCCGTCGAACGCGGTCTCGACATAGCTGCCCGGCCACTGCCGAACGAGTGCATCGCCCTTCCGCTCGACGCGTCCATGGACCCGTACCGGTAGGATCGACAGGTGGGCGGGCATCTCCGCGACGCGCTCCACCCGCTGCGCCGCTGCGGAGCCGACGGGGGCCATCGCCATCGTCAGCATCGTCGCGATCCCGGCCACCAGCCTGTGCTTCGTCACTCTATCCTCCCGATCCGTCGCCGCTCCCTACCATGGCCGCTGGCCCGAACCAGGCCGCAAGTCGGGTGACCGGTGCCGACCATGCGATTGCCGGGTCACGGTTTCATTCGCGACTAAGGTCGCAATAGCTACTTTCGTGCCCTGCCCTCAGTGTCGGCCAAGTGCCGGGTCGGGGTCACGAAGGGATCATGCCAGTGCTACGCGCGCGCCATCTTCTTGCGCTCCTGCTCACGCTGGCGTGCCCGGCAGTCGCCGCCGATACCGCCGCCATCCCGATATGGTCGAAGGCGCCGCCGGGTTCGGAGCGGCGCGCAGGAGAAGCCGAGCAACTGGAAGCCGGAGTCTACGTCCACAACGTCCATCGGCCGTCGGTGACCGTCTCCCGCCCCGACGCCCGGCGCGCCAACGGTGCCGCGATCATCATCGTGCCCGGCGGCGGCCATCGCATGCTGGTCTTCCAGAACGAGGGCATGGCGCCGGCCCACGCGCTGAACCGCTACGGCATCACGACCTTCGTCCTCAAATACCGGCTCGCCCGCGAAGCCGGCTCTTCCTACACGATCGAGGGCGATGCGGTCGCGGATGCCAGGCGCGCGATCCGCTGGGTCCGCGCGCACGCCAAGGAATATGGCGTCGACCCGCACCGGGTCGGCATCATGGGCTTTTCCGCCGGCGGGGAACTCGTTTCGCTGCTTGCGGACAATCCCCAGCCCGACGCTCCGGCAGCGGCGGATGCCGTCGATCGCCAAAGTGCCCGGCCCGATTTCCAGATACTCGTCTATCCCGGACCACTCGGCATACCGGCGCGGTCGGTCGCAGGCGCGCCTTCCGCCTTCATCGCTGCCGGCTCGCTCGATCGCTGCTGCGCGACTCCAGCGCTTACGCTCTACACGCAGCTTCGCGAGGCCGGCGTGCCTGCCGAACTCCACATGTTCGCCAGCACGGATCATGGTTTCAACGTCGCCGTGCACAACGACCGTGTCTCGATACAGCATTGGCCCGATCGCCTGGCCGATTGGCTCAGCGACGAGGGGTGGCTTACCCCAGGCCATTGATCGGCGACCCCGTAATCAAAAGTCGCCGTCTTGCGCGGCACCGTCCGAATGATGCGACGGGTGATGCTGGACAGACCCGCCGCGCCATGGTTTCGGCGACCTATGTCCAGCATGGCCTCGCAACGCGTGTGATCGCAGATCTCGACCTTCTGTTTCGCGGCGGTGCGATCGGGTTGCTGGTGCTGGCGGCGGTGGTGTTCGCGCGGGCGCCGGCATCGCTGCCGAGCCGGTTCGGGTTGGCGCTGACGTCGTGCACGGTGATCGGGACACTCGCCGGCCTGCCGCATGCGCCGACCGCGTTCGATCCGCTGCTCGACCTGAGCGCGAGTGCTGCGATCCCGTTGTTCTGGCTGTTCGCGCGCGCGTGGTTCGACGATGCGTTCCGGCCGACGCGGGTTGATCTCGGCCTGTCGGCGGCGTTCCTGTGCTGCACGCTCTACGCCAGCCTGCAGGGCCGCGGATGGGTGGCGCCGGTCGCGGGGTTGGACGTCGCGGTCTATCTGGGCGGAATGGCGTTCGCGATCCATGCGCAATGGCTGGCATGGCGGAATCAGCCGGGCGATCTGGTCGAGGCGCGGAGGCAGGCGCGGACGATCTTCGTCGTCTCGATCGGGCTCATCATCCTGTGGCTGCTGGGCAGCGAGATCGTCGGCCGCGCGACCGGCGCGTTCGCGCTTTCGCGCATCGCGGCTGCCGCGGGGCTGTTCACGGGCGCGCTCGCGATCACCGCGCTGCTGTTCGGATTGCGGCATCCCGAGATCTTCCCGCAGCCGGCAAGCGGCATCCCGACGGGCGACGCGGCGCCGGCCCGCGCACCCGTTCCGGACCCCCTCGACCCGTCGCTCGAACGGAGCCTTGCGCGGATGATGACGGAGGAGCGCGCCTATCGCGATCCCGACCTGACGATCGGGATGATCGCCGCGCGCGTGGCAACACCGGAATATCGCGTGCGGCGGCACATCAACGGCGGCCTTGGCTATCGCAACGTCAGCGATTACCTCAACGCGCACCGGATCGCCGAAGTCCGCAGCGCGCTGGCCGACCCGGCGCAGGCGGACGTCCCGATCCTGACGATCGCGATGGATGCGGGGTTCGGCAGCCTCGTGATGTTCAACCGCGTGTTCAAGGACCGGCTGGGCGAAACGCCGAGCGCGTTTCGACGGCGGCATCTGGAGTCGTAAAAGCGATCGACATTCGGGGTTTTTGGCCAGGATTTCTCCCCCGCCAGGGAGTGTCGGGTTGAACGGCCCCCGGTCCGTTCAAGGTCGTGCCGGGGGCATGACCGACCCGGCACTGTGGCATGCCGCAGGCATGACGGAGGGGGAGAACACGCAACACAAGACATCGCTTACCTCCCCCTCCGTCACGGCTTCGCCGCGCCACCTCCCCCTGGCGGGGGAGGACTTACGCTACGACGATGAATGTCGATCCCGCTTAGGCGCGGGATCGAGACTCGCCGGCGGCGGGCGGCGGCACCGCGCCTCCGCCAGTCGCTTTCGAAAATGACTGGTCGGTTTCGAGGATCGGCAGGCCGGGAAGAGCCCGGATCGGCAGGGCGGCGGCGTTCACCAACGGGACGCGTCGATGCCGAAGATATTCACTCTACCCGCCGGGCTGCTGGCCGCCGGTCTTACCCTGGCCTGCGCCGGCTGTTTCCCCGCGCCGGTCGCCACGCCCTTGTCCGACGCCACTTTGGTCGATGTCGTCACGATCCATCACGCCGGCGGACGGAGTTCGGCGTTCGACGGCATCCTGCGCCCGCGTCGCGACCTCGCGCTTGGATTCAAGACGGGGGGCCGGCTGCTCGCGCTGACGGTGCAGGTCGGCGATCATGTCCGCGCCGGGCAGGTGCTCGCCCGCCTGTCGCACACCGCTGCGATCGCGGACAGCGGACAGGCGCGCGCCGAGCTGTCGGCGGCCACCGCGGAGGCGATGCGGGCCGGCGACGCGGCACAGCGCGCTTCCGGGCTGGACGGGATCGGCGCCTTGTCGGCCGCCGAGGTGCGCGACCGCGCGCTGGTCGCCAGCGCCGCGGCCGCAAAGCGCGACGCCGCGCGGGCGGCGCTGGCGCGCAGCCGGGCGACGCTTTCCGACGCGATACTCGTCGCGCCCGAGGACGGGGTGGTGACCGAACGTGCGGCGGAGCCCGGCAGCGTCGTCGATGCCGGCAGCGTCGTCGTCCGGGTCGCGGCGGGGGGTCCCGAGATCGAGGTTCGCCTGCCCGAGCGCGCGCATCTGACCGCGGGCACGATGGCGGAAGCGAGCTTCTGGTCCGCGCCCGACACGATCGCGGAGGCGCGGCTGCGGCTGGTCGGACCGGCGGCGGACGGCACGCTGCGGTTACGGACCGCGCGGTTCACGTTGCTCCGCGACGTTGCGGCCATCCCCTTCAACAGCTCGGCGACCGTGACGCTGCGGACGCCCGATACGGACGCGACGGTGCGCGTGCCGATGACGGCGCTGGGCGCGCTTGGCGGCCGGCCGCACGTATGGTCGCTGTCGACGGCCGGGGACCGCGTTCACCGGACGCCGGTACGCCTCGTCGACCTGCGCGGCGACGACGCGATCGTCTCCGGGCTGCGCGACGGCGAGCGGATCGTCGCGAGCGGCGGCGATACGCTGTCGGAGGGGCAGCACGTCCTCCTGACCGGCGTCGTTCCGGGCGGCAATTGAGCGATGGACCGTTTCAACCTGTCGCGCTGGGCGATCCGTCACCCCGCCCTCGTCGGCTTCCTGATCGCGATGCTGTTCGCCGCCGGCACCGCCCAATTCTTCGCGCTCGGCCGCGACGAGGACCCGGGTTTCACGCTGAAGGAGATGATCGTCGCCGCCGCATGGCCCGGGGCGACGCCCGCTCAGATGCAGGCGCAGGTCGCCGATCCCATCGAGCGGCGGCTGCGCGCGACCGAACAGCTCGATTTCCTGCAGACCTATTGCGTCGATGCCCGCTGCGTCATCCGCGTCTCGCTGAAGGACGGCGCCCCCGGCAAAAGCGTGCCGGCGATCTGGCAACAGGTGCGCAAGCGGCTGAAGGATATCGAGCCCGATCTGCCCGCGGGGGCGTCCGTCGCCGCCGACGACGATTACGCCGATGTCTATGGCTATGTCTTCACGCTGACCGGGGCGGACAATGCACGGCTCGTGACGCTTGCCGAACAGGCGCGCGACGCGATGCTGCGCGTGCCGGGCGCGGGCAAGGCCCGGATCGTCGGCGAGATCCCGCGCAGGCTGTTCGTCGATCTCGACGGCCGCCGGCTTGCCGCGATGGGGCTGTCGCCGGATGCGGTCGTGCAAGCGCTGGCCAGGCGCAGCAGCGTCGCGCCGTCCGGCGTCGCGGAACGGTCGATGCGCGTGCCGGTGCGGATCGGCGGTGCGGTCGATGGCGTCGATACGGTCGGAACCACCGCGGTCGCCGCGGCGAACGGGACCGTGACGATCGGCGACCTCGGCATGGTCAGCAACGGCTATGCCGATCCGCCCGACGGACTGGTCCGCCATGGCGCGAAACCTGCGGTGGTATTGGCGATCGCCATGGCGCCGGGCGCGGACGGGCTCGGCTTCGGCAAGCGGCTGGCGCAGGCCGCCGCGGATGTCGGGCGGACGCTGCCCGCCGGGGTCCGGATGACACAGGTCCAGGACCAGAGCCGCAACATCCGCGAAGCGGTCGATGCGTTCCTCATCAAGTTCTTCTGCGCGCTGTCCGTGGTGCTGCTGGTCGCGTTCGTGACCCTGGGGTGGCGGACCGGCGTGGTGGTCGCGCTGTCGGTGCCGTTGACGCTGGCGATCGTCGCGCTGTTCATGGGGGTGAGCGGGATCGGGCTCGAGCGGATATCGCTCGGCGCGCTGATCCTGTCGCTCGGCCTGCTCGTCGACGATGCGATCATCAGCGTCGAGGCAATGGTCGTCCAGCTCGACCAGGGCGCGACGCGCGCCGATGCCGCCGCTTATGCGTGGACGCATACCGCCTTCCCGATGCTGACGGGCACGCTGCTGACGATCGTCGGTTTCCTGCCGGTCGGCTTCGCGCAATCGACGACCAGCGAATATGCCGGCGGCATCTTCTGGGTGACCGGGTCGGCATTGCTGGTGAGCTGGGTCGTCGCGGTCGTGTTCACGCCCTATCTGGGCGTGCGGCTGCTCCCCGAGGCGCGCGCGCATCACGATGCCGCGACGCTTTACGATACGCCGCTGTATCGGCGGCTGCGCCTCGTGGTCGAGGCGTGCATGGGCCGTCGCAAGACGGTGGTCGCGGCGACCGCGGCGCTGCTCGCGGTGAGCCTCGCGGGTGCGACGTTGGTCCGGCAGCAGTTCTTTCCGGTTTCCGACCGTCCCGAGATCATCGTCGACGTCAGCCTGCGGCCCGGCGCGTCGCTCGCCGCCACCGCGGCGGCGGTGAAGCGGATCGAGGCGGGCGTGGTTGGCGATCGCGACGTCGCGCAGGTCGACAGCTACGTCGGCGAGGGCGCGCCGCGCTTCTATCTGCCCTACGGCCCCGCCCTGCCCGATCCGGCGACCGCGACGATGGTCCTCGTCGCGACCGATCTGCGGGCGCGCGAACGCGTCATCGCGCGGCTGGCGGCGAACCATGCCGCGCCCGAAGCCAAGCTGCACATCCGTCGCCTCTCGCTGGGGCCGAGCGCGGGTTTCCCCGTGCAATATCGCGTGACCGGCGCCGATCCCGAGATGCTGCGGAGCATCGCGACGCGGATCGAGGCGGTGCTGCGCGCGACGCCGGGCACGACCGCGGTCCAGGCGGACTGGGGGACGCCGTCGGTCGCGATGCGGCTCGATCTCGACGGCGAGCGGGTGGCGCGGCTGGGGCTCGACCGGGCGCGGCTGGCGGGCGAGGTCGCGACGATGATGGCGGGCCAGCCGGCGGGCGAGGTGCTGCGCGGGACCAAGCGGATCGGCGTCGTCGTGCGCGGCAGCGCGGCGGAACGCAACGATCCGGGGCGGCTCGCCGATCTGGCGGTGAGCACGCCCGGCGGCCCGGTCCCGCTCGGCCAGGTCGCGCGGATCGGCGTTACCAGCGAACAGCCGATCATCTGGAAACGCGACGGCATGCTCTGCATGACGGTGCAGGCGGACATGACCGGCGACGTCCAGGCGTCCGAAATCGCCGCCGCCGCCGCCGGCCGCATCGCCGCCATCGCGCGATCGCTGCCCGCCGGTTACGGCATCGAGGAGGGCGGCGACGGCGAATTGTCCGCCAAGGCGAACGACGCGATCTACCGGCTGCTGCCGATCACCTTCGCCTTGATGCTGCTGCTGCTGATGATCCAGTTGCAGAGCATCGGGCGGACGGTGCTGGTGCTCGCCACCGCGCCGCTCGGGGTGATCGGCGCGGTGGCGGCGCTGCTGCTGACCGGGGCGCCGTTCGGCTTCGTCGCGCTGCTCGGGCTGATCGCGCTCGCGGGCATGATCATGCGCAACTCGATCATCCTGGTCGATCAGGTGACGCACAACCAGGCCGGGGGCATGGATCTGCACGCGGCGATCGTCGCCGCGACGATCGGCCGCTCGCGCCCGGTGGTGCTGACCGCGCTGGCGGCGGTGCTCGCGTTCATTCCGCTGTGCTTCAACATCTTCTGGGGACCGATGGCGATCGTCATGATCGGCGGGCTGATCGGCGCGACGATCCTGACCCTCGTCGCGCTGCCGGCGCTCTACGCGCTGGCGTTCGCTTCTCCCTCGCCCCCCACCACGCAGGACGATAGACATGGTTGACCGCAAGTGGCCGCTGATCCTCGCCGTCGCGCTGGCGGGCTGCACCGTCGGGCCGGATTTCGCGCCGCCAGCACCGATCCTGCCGCCGGTCTGGCAGGCGGCGGGTCCCGCCGCGTCGCCGACCGCCGGCGATGCGCGCTGGTGGCGCAGCTTCGACGATCCGATGCTCGACACGCTGGAGGCGCGCGCCGGCGCCGGCAATCTCGACATCGCATCGGCGATCGAACGGATCACCGCGGCACGGATCGAGCGGGGCCAGGCGCGTGCAACCGGCGCACCGCAGGTCGAGGGGCAAGCAGGCTATAGCCGCGAGCGGCTCGGCACCGCGGGGGTCGCCGCGGTCACGCGGACGCTGCTGGGGATCACTCCCACGTCCGCCCCGCCGAAGGGCGTCGATTTCGATCTGTACAGCGTCGGCGTCGGCGCGAGCTGGGAGCTCGACCTGTGGGGCGGCCATCGCCGTCAGGCGGAGGCGGCGCAGGCCGCGGTCGCTGCGAGCGAAGCCGCCGCGCGCGGCGTGCGCCTGTCGGTCGCGGCGGAGGTGGCGCGCACCTATGTCCAGTTGCGCGGCCTGTGGGACGAGCAGCGCCTCGCACAGAACGCCGCCGCCATCGCCGAGCGTAAGGTCGGGATCGCCCGCGCGCTGCTGACGCGCGGTCTCGCCGCGGAGGTCGACCTCGCCGCTTCCGAGGAGGCGTTGCGCAGCCTGCGCGGCGAGATCGTCGAACGCGATCGTCAGGCGGCAACGACCGCGCGCGCGCTGGCGATCCTGGTCGGCGCGACGCCGGACACCGCGCCGGTCGACCGCGCGATGCTGCGACCCCCGCGGCCGCTGCCGTCGGCGGCGGTGCGCGTGCCGTCGGAGGTCGCGCGGATGCGCCCCGACATCGTCGAGGCCGAAGCGCGGCTCCACACCGCCACCGCGCGGATCGGCGTCGCGCAGGCGGATTTCTATCCGAAGATCAGCCTGACCGGGCTGTTCGACATCGACGTGCTCAACCTCGCCGATTTCGGCTGGGACGCGCGCAGCACCAGCATCGGGCCGGGCCTGTCGCTGCCGATCTTCTCCGGTGGCCGGTTGCAGCGTCAGCTCGACCTCCGCCGCTCCGAAGCGCGTAGCGCCGCGCTCGCCTATCGACAGACCGTCGTCGCCGCGTGGCGCGAAGTCGATGACGCCCTGTCGGCGACGCGCGCCGCGGCCGAACGCTGCGATCTGTCCGACCGCGACCTCGCGTCGCGGCGGCGAACGCTCGCGATGATCGAGGCACGCCATGCCCGCGGCGATATCGGCGCGGAGCCGGTGCTCGAGGCAAGGCAGGCGCTGCTGTCAGCGGAACGCGCGGTGGTTCGTCAGCGCGTCGCCGCGGCGCTCGCGCGCATCGAGCTTCACCGCGCGCTCGGCGGCTAGGCGATCGCGTGCCCGGTCGTTCGACCAAGGTTTGCCTGTGGCTGATACCCGCATGCAGCGACATCTGGCGCCGCGACGGGCCAGTCCGCGACACGCTGGGGCGATTGCGCTATCGCGCGGCGATGGCGAGGAAGAAGCGCTACCTGACCGCGACGATGGCCGACGGCTATGTGAAGACGATCGGCCCCACCGCCGCGCGCTTCACGCACTATTGGCGCATCGTCGCGCATCTGCACGACGGCAAGACCGAGGTGTTCTGGGGCCACGCTTCGTCCGCGAAGGACGCCGCGGCCAAGGAGGTGCTGACCGAACAGGCCGCGCGGCGACATGGCTGGCAACGCTATGAGTTCGAGGTCGTCGCGCTGACCGAACACTGACGCCCTCCGACGCCATTCGGTGGGCGGATCGACCTTCTCGCAACAGATTTCGGGACCCGGGAATAGCGGTTCATGAATCGCGTGATCGTCGCGATCGACAGCTGGTTGGTGATGCTGTTGAAGGTCGTGTTGAAATTGTGCCCCGAATAGGGAAGCATGACCAGATCGACGGCGTTGCCCGCCGCCGTCGACCGGCGCGCGAAGTCCTCGACGCTGGCTGCCGGCAGCAGTGGATCGTTCTTGCCCGCCAGGATCAACGTCGGCGGATTGCCGGGCGTGCTCAGCCGCCGCAGGTCCAGCGCGGCGTATCGTTCGGGATAGCGCTTGTACGCGCCAGCGGCTTCCCACTCGCCCATCCGAGCAGCCTTTACCCGGCGGCGTGCTTCTCGTCGTCGGGCAGCCCCTCCTCACGGCCGGGCACGGATATGTCGTAGGCGTTGAGCAGCAGCGACACGAGGCAATAGCCGCCGACCAGATAGATCAGCTCCGCCGTTTGCTCCTGACCGAATGCCTTGACCGCACGATCGTAGGTGGATTGCGGAAGCTGCCGCCCGCCGGCCAGCGTCACCGCGACGTCATAGGCGGCCTGTTCCTCCTCGGTCAGGTCGGCGGGACGTTGACCCGCGGCGATCGTCGCGATCTTCTCCGCCGACAGACCGACGCCGTCCGCGACCCGCTCGTGCGCGTACAATTCGTAACGCGAGTTGAAGACGGCGCCGGTCGCCAGGATCGCCACCTCATGCGCGGGCTTCGGCAATTTCGTATTGTCGATGAGCGCCTTGGTGTAGGTCCAGGCCGCCCGTCCGAAGGCGGGGAAGCGGAGCATCGGGGCGAACGGGCCGACCAGCGCGCCATCGGCACGATGCGACACG
The DNA here is from genome assembly GCF_053345135.1 of Sphingomonas sp. M6A6_1c. Lineage (NCBI taxonomy): Bacteria > Pseudomonadati > Pseudomonadota > Alphaproteobacteria > Sphingomonadales > Sphingomonadaceae > Sphingomonas > Sphingomonas sp. M6A6_1c. The sequence goes on from NZ_JBKEZO010000001.1 coordinate 203,383, forward strand.
AAGCCCTTCAGATGTTCGGCGATATAGCCGTCCATCTCGTCGTGGAGCGGGCGGAGATCCGCGGGCAGCTCGGCCGGCGGGACAGGAGCGGCGCGCATCAGGCCACGATCTCATGCTGGAGGCCGACCAGCGGCACGAAGTGGCCGAAGCGGGCGGCCTCGTTCCTCGGTTTCTCGTATCCCAATGCCTTGGTCATGCTGGTGCTCCTGAAAGCCGCGAGCCGCGGCCGGTCGTTGAACGCGTGGGATCGGTCTTCGGGCGATAGCGCGGGGCTCGCCCTCGATCGGTGGATATTCGGGGGGTACGGTTCCACTGAAGGGCGGTAGGCCGTTGGACGCGGTCAGCCTGCCGTCGACCGGCAGGTTCACGCCGGTCACGAACCGCCCTCAAGCTTCATGACCGTCCTTTCGAGTTGCAAGAATGTGTGCGGCGCCGAGCGGCGATGTCGGTGATGCCAACGGTCGCTCGCGCTGTTCGACGGACTAAACACCGGGACGCGGCGCAACGTTTCGGTACGGTTTCGAACAAATCCCTGCCTGTCCGCGGCGCCACAGCGGCAATCCGTCACCTGCGCTTTTCTACGGGAACGCGAGCGGCGGGATCGGGTTCAGCAGGAACGTGGCAACGACCCACCCCCCGGTCGTTCCGAGGACGAAGGAAGTAACCGTGACCATCCAAGCCGTCCGGGTTCACCGTTTCACCGATCCCGAAACGCTCGCCGTCGAGCGTATCGCCGCGCCCTCCCCCCGCGACATGACCGCGCTCGTTCGCGTCGCGGCCGCGAGCGTCAATCCGGTCGATTGGAAAACGGCGGAGGGCCAGTATCCGCCAGTCGGTGCCGACAGATTGCCGATCGTTCTCGGCCGGGATCTGGCCGGCGAGATCGTCGAGCCGGGCGATGGCATGGCGGGTTGGTCGATCGGTGCCCGCGTGTGCGCGTTCATCGGGCAGGACCGCGGCGCACAGGCCGAGCAGGTGCTGGTCAAAGCCGAGGAACTGGTGCGCGTGCCCGATAGCGTCTCGACCGACGTCGCCGGCGCCGTGCCGCTCGCCGCGATGACGGCGTGGCAAGGGCTGTTCGACCATGGGAGATTGCAGGCGGGCCAGCGCGTCCTGATCCATGGTGCGGCGGGCGGCGTCGGGCATCTTGCGGTGCAGTTCGCGCGTTGGAAGAAGTGTATCGTCTTCGCTACCGCGGCGGCGGATGACCTCGACTTCATCCGCTCGCTCGGCGTCGACACGGCGATCGATTACGAGACCGAACGGTTCGAGGACATCGCGACGGACCTCGATCTGGTGTTCGATACGCAAGGGGGCGAGACCCAGGCGCGTTCGTTCGAGACGTTGAAGACGGGCGGCATGCTGGTATCGACGCTGGAACCGGACGAGGCGCGCGCCGCCGAATTGGGCGTGCGCACGGTACCGCGCTGGCATGCGCAGCCCGACGCCGTCGCGCTGGGCAAGGTGCTGGACCTGATCGCCACGGGTGATGTGCGCGTGGAGATAGCCCGACGCTTCCGCCTCGACGAGGTCGCCGCCGCGCACCGTTTCGCCCGCAACGATCATCCGCGCGGCAAGGTGATCCTTATCGCCTGAGCGAAAGGGGCTATTCCGCGTTGCTATAAAAAAGCGATCCGATCGAGCCGCTTACGATCTGGTTACCCTTGTCCGCTACTATGCAGCGTCAGGGAGAACATCGATGACCTGCTACGTCGTGATCGGCTCTTTCATTGCCGCGAACCTGACCTTGATTGCGGGGGTCGTGCTGAACCAACGCGGTATGAGCGACCTGCGGGCGCTCAACCGCGTCGGCGAGCGTCGCCGTCACCCCCGCGTCTGAACAGTCGATGGGCCAGGCCCGTGCCTAACCCGTTCAGGGCTGGTGCGGGCCTCCCGGATAGTATCCGAGGAGGGCCTTTCAAGAGGCTGTTGCCGCAATGCAACATGCCTGCCGCAGCGTCTGCAGCGGGGGGATACGCATCAGATCACGGCGGTTCTATCACCTGACAGGCTGTGTTTCGCCTGCCGCTTACAAGGTGATTGATATGAAGAAGCTGCTTCTCGCAGCGGCCAGTGCCGCGTTCCTGATCCCCGCCGCAGCCTCCGCGCAGGACACCACGTCCGACGGTTCGCGCGCTTTCGGGATCGATCCCTATGTCGGCGTGACCGGCGTGTACGAAGGGTTCGAGAGCAACCCGGGCCATGGCATTCCGTTCTCGGCGCCGGGGGATCGCCTGAAGGGCGGGCTGGTCGAGGGCGTCGCCGGCGTCAACGTGCCGCTCGGTTCCTTCTTCGTCGGCGTCGAAGGCAATGCCGCCAAGGGCTTCAGCGGCGATATCGACTGGGAATATGGCGTCCACGGCCGCGCCGGCGTGCGTGCCGGTGAAACCGGCCTGGTCTACGGCAAGGTCGGCTACCGCTGGGTGAACTTCGACCGCTACGGCAACAACAGCCCCGACTTCGGCCGCATTTCCTACGGCGTCGGCGGCGAGTTCGGGCCGAAGGCGATCGGGCTGGACGGTCTGGTGAAGAAGGAGGGCGTGCGCTTCCGGGCGGAAGTCGCCACGACCGGCAATTTCGAGACGGTTCGTCCCTCGCTCGGGATCATTGGCCACTTCTGATACGTTTACAGGATGTTGCCTCAGGGAGCCTCGGACCTCGCGTCCGGGGCTCTTTGCGTATGAAGCGGTCTGTCCGGCAGGGATATGGTCTTCAGGGCCCCTGCCCGCGCCTCAATCCTGCGGATCGGTCGACCGGCGGCCCGTCTTGCGCTCGGCCGCGACGAACTCCGACGATCGCAGGTTGATGCGATCGTATAGCTCGAGCAGGTGGTTCACCTCGTCGATCACCGTTGCCTGCTCACGCCGCCAGCGATCGCTCGCATCGGCGGTCGGGGCACCATCGCGGCCGTCGTGGATCGTGAAGCCCTGATCGAGCAACCACAATGCATCCTGCGCGCGCGAACGCTGCCGCCTCAGGTGAAACACCCATTGTTCGATGACCCCTGACGGGACCAGCCTTTCGATCTCACCCATCGTCCGCGCCTATCCGCCTTGGGCGGCCCGCGCCAGCCCATGGATGAACACCGGGACCGTGCCTGCCGATCCGCACCCTTGGACGACGTGCCCGCGGAACAGGGCTCAATGTCCCATGAAAGTGAGGAGCAGCACCGTCGTCGCGCCGTAGAACGCGAGCTGCCACAGTGCGAGCATCGCGAGCGCGACGCCCGGCTTGCCGCGTGCCCATTCGTATTTGATCGCATTCTTCACGCTGCCGGGGATGAGCCAGCTTCGATCGAGAACGTGCAGCATCTTGCGTTCGGCAGGCGACATGGGATCTTGCATTCCGACCTCTTGCGAACGTGACTGTCGTTGGTTGCGGCGCCCGGCGATGGCGGGAGGTGCCGGCTTTTGCGAATGGCGCTCCGTCCGTGGTGTCAGGTGGGGGAAACGGACGGAGCGCCGGCACACTCTCCAGTACGCAACAGGGAGTCTGCGCTCCGGTGCTGTGTGATCGCACTATCCCCTTAAGATTGAACGAAGATGTTGGTCCAATTCGGTCCTGTCCGAAGCGATCTGGCGGGGCCATTCAGAAGCCCCCGCTGATGATCCGCCACCAGCGCCTGATCCGTTGCCGCCACGTCGAGCGTTCGGTCTTCGACGGACGGCCCTGGTCGTTGGGGCGTCTGGCGCGGTTGCTGATCGGTCGGCGGGCCATGCCGCGTCTTGGCCGACGACGCGTGCATCAGCCGTGAACGCAGCGGACTGACGCGGTTCAGCTATGCCCTCGCGGCCGACACTCGGGTGACCATTCCGTAGAAGTCGATGTAATCGAACGACTTGGCGGATGACGGCCCTCGACGTGTGGGGCGTGGACCATTACATACCGACCGTTATGCAATCCGCCCCTGCCGCTGCGACGCGAGGTCGTCCCCGCGCCTTCTGCCCCGAGACGGCGCTGGCCGCGGCGCTCGGCGTGTTCTGGGCGAAGGGCTATGACGGCGCGTCGATGGCGGATCTGACCGCGGCGATGGGCATCACCAAACCCAGCCTGTACGCCGCGTTCGGCAACAAGGAGCAACTGTTCCACCGCGCGCTCGACCTCTACGGCGCGGAGAAGATGGCCTATACCCGCGACGCGCTGAAGCAGCCGAGCGCGCGGGCGGTCGCTGAGCATCTCCTGCGCGGGGCGGTCACCGCGCAGACCAGCACTTCCGATCCTAAGGGCTGCCTGGGCGTCATCAGCGCCACCAGCTGCGGTGCCGAGGCCGAGTCGATCAAGAGCCATATCATCGAACGGCGCGGCGCGGCGCATGCGGCGCTGGTCGAGCGCTTCCACACGGCGCAGCGCGACGGCGACCTCGCCCCCGGCGCCGACCCCGAGGGACTCGCGCAATATCTCTACGCGATCCTGCAGGGCATGGCGGTGCAGGCCGGCTCGGGCGCGACCCGCGCCGACCTCGACCGCGTCGTCGATATCGGGCTGATGATGTGGCCCAGCCGATGAACGCGAAATAAATTACCGGCCGGTACAGAAAGACGTTGATCTTCTCTGCACCGGTTAATATACCATGCGGTACGGAATGAAGCGCCACGCCGGCGGTTCACGATCGAAGGAGCCGACATGGATCCTGGACTGACCGGACGACCCGACGCGACCTGACGGTCGCGCACCCATTTTTCATCTGCACCTGCCGCAACGGGCCGTCAGCGCCCGCCGGTTCCGTGCGCCCACCGCCGTTCCCGAACGGTGCGCCCCGTCATCCTCTGCGATGCCGGGCGGTGGTGACGCACGCCCATTTTCAGGGATTTCGCATGGCCTATCTGATGCTCGACGCCGACCGCATCCTCGACCGCCCCGCCACCGCCACCGCCCCCGCGCCCGCCGCCCTATCCGTGGACGACGGCGAACCCGCCGCACGGCTCACCGGTCTGGAATGGTCGGTCGTCGCGCTGGCTCGCAAGGATGCCTTGTCCTCGCTGCGCCGCCCCGGCCGCATGGCCAGCGCGCTCGGCGCGCTGTTCAGGCAGCCGCACAATCCGATGCTCGCGGACGAGCGACTGGAGGCACTGCGCCGGATCGCGGTGTTCGCCTGGCATTACGGCTACACCATACCCAGTACCGAACTGGCCCGCTTCCTCGATGCCGGATTTTCGCCCGCGCAATACGAACTGATGACCGACAGTATCGGCGTCGCCCGCCGCAAGACGATGGGAGCGCGTCGATGACCGTACACGCACCCGTCGACACCGCCGCTGCGACGCCGCTCGACCCGCCGGCAGCGCGGCATCGTCTGCTCCGCCGCGCGATGTGGATCGGCGTCCCGGCATTGCTGGCGGTCGCTGCCGGCGTCGCAGTCGATCGCGGCCAGCCGGCGATCGCCTCCGCCCCGCCCGCGCCGACCGTCACCGTCGCCGCGCCGCTCCAGCGCAACGTGGCGCAATGGGACGATTTCGTCGGCCGTTTCGAACCGAGCCGCTCGGTCGAGGTCCGGCCACGCGTCTCCGGTGCGGTGACCGCGCTGCACTTCACCGACGGCGCGATCGTACGGCCGGGGCAATTGCTGTTCACGATCGATCCGCGCCCGTTCGCCGCCGCGCTCGCCGAAGCGCGCGCCGGGCTGGCGAGCGCACGCAGCGACCTCGCGCTGGCGCAGGCCAATCTCGCCCGCGCCAACCGGCTGGAGGCGGAGGATGCGGTGTCGAAGGGCGAACTGGATCAACTGGCCGCCCGCGTCCGCGCCGCCACCGCCGCGATCGCCGCGGCGGAGGCGCGCGTCCGCGCCCGCGCGCTCGACGTCGAGTTCACGCAGGTGCGCGCGCCGATCGGCGGGCGCATCTCCAACCGCCGCGTCGATCCCGGCAACCTCGTCGCGGGCGGCGATACCAGCGGGACGTTGCTGACCACGATCAACGCGCTCGACCCGATCTATTTCACCTTCGACGGGTCGGAGGCGCTGTTCCTCAAGAACAAGCGCGCGCATGCCGGCGCCGCCCCGGCGGTCGACGTGCGATTGCAGGACGAGAGCGACTATCGCTGGCACGGCAGGCTCGACTTCACCGACAACGGCTTCGATCCACGCTCCGGCACGATCCGCAGCCGCGCGGTGCTGGCCAACCCGGACATGTTCCTGACGCCCGGCCTGTTCGGCAACATGCGGCTGGCGAGCGGCGGCACCACGCGCGCGTTGCTGGTGCCGGACGCGGCGGTGCAGACCGATCAGGCGCGAAAGACTTTGCTGACCGTCGCCGCCGACGGCACGGTGGTGGTCAAGCCGGTGACGCTCGGCCCGGTGGTCGACGGCTTGCGGATCGTCAGCGGCGGGCTGTCGCGCGGCGATCGCATCGTGATCGGCGGCACGCAGATGGCGATGCCGGGGACGAAGGTGCAGGTGCGCCCCGGCCGCATCGCGCCGGTCGTCGCCGCCCCCGCCCCCGGCGGCCTGTCGCCGACCACCGGCGAGGCGACCTTCACCTCCTGACGCTTCGCCGAGCCACATTCCGGCCGTCCTCATCCTCGTTAAGGGGGAGCATATCATGCGCCTGTCGCGCTTCTTCATCACCCGCCCGATCTTCGCGGGCGTCATCGCGGTCGTCATCACCCTCATCGGTGCGATCGCCTATTGGGGCCTGCCGGTCGCGCAATATCCCGATATCGTACCGCCGACCGTCACCGTGTCCGCCAGCTATCCCGGCGCCTCCGCCGAGACGGTTGCGGAAACGGTCGCCGCGCCGATCGAGCAGGAGATCAACGGCGTCGACGACATGCTGTACCAGTCGAGCCAATCGACCGGCGACGGCAACGTCACGATCACCGTCACGTTCAAGATCGGCACCGATCTGGATGCGGCACAGGTGCTGGTGCAGAACCGCGTCGCGGTCGCGGTGCCGCGCCTGCCCGAGGAGGTGCAGCGGCTGGGCGTCGTCACGCGCAAGACCAGCCCCGACTTCCTGATGGTCGTCAATTTGATCTCGCCCGACCATTCGCTCGATCGCGGCTATATCTCCAATTACGCGCTGACGCAGGTCCGCGACCGGCTGGCGCGGATCGACGGCGTCGGCGACGTGCGGCTGTTCGGCAGCCGCGACTATGCGATGCGCGTCTGGATCGATCCCGGCCGCGCCGCCGCGCTGAACCTGACCGCCGGCGATATCGTCGCGGCGCTGCGCGCGCAGAACGTGCAGGTCGCCGCCGGCTCGCTCGGCCAGCCGCCCTATTCGCAGGGTAACGCCTTCCAGCTCAACGTCGAAACGCAGGGGCGGCTGCTCGAGCCCGGGCAATTCGCCGATGTCGTGATCCGCAGCGACGCCGATGGCCGGCAGGTGCGCGTGCGCGACGTCGCGCGCGTCGAACTGGGCGCGCAGGACTATAATTCGAACACCTATCTCTCCGGCCAGCCGACCGTGATCGCGGCGGTGTTCCAGCGCCCCGGCTCCAACGCGCTCGCCGCCGCGGAGAAGGTCGAGGCCGAAATGCAGGCGATGTCGAAGTCCTTCCCCAAGGGGCTGGAATATCGCGTCATCTACAACCCCACCGAATTCATCGCGCAATCGGTGGATGCGGTGATCCACACCCTGTTCGAAGCGATGGTGCTGGTCGTGCTCGTCATTCTGGTGTTCCTCCAGAAATGGCGGGCGGCGATCATCCCGATCGTCGCGATTCCCGTGTCGCTGGTCGGCACCTTCGCGGTGCTGGCGGCGGTCGGCTATTCGCTCAACACGCTGTCGCTGTTCGGGCTGGTGCTGGCGATCGGCATCGTCGTCGACGACGCGATCGTGGTGGTCGAGAATGTCGAGCGGAACCTGGCGCGTGGCCTGCCGCCGCTGGAGGCGGCGATGATCTCGATGGACGAGGTGTCGGGCGCGCTGGTCGCGATTGTGCTGGTGCTGTGCGCGGTGTTCGTGCCGACCTTGTTCCTGACCGGCCTGTCGGGCGCCTTCTACCAGCAATTCGCGGTGACGATCGCGACTGCGACGGTGATCTCGCTGATCGTGTCGCTGACGCTGTCGCCCGCGCTCGCCGCCATCCTGCTGCGGGCACACGACACGCACGAAGGCGGCAACCGCGCCGTCCGTTTCGTCCGCGCTGCGGGCGACCGCTTCAACACCGCATTCGAGCGGCTGAGCGTGCGCTATGCCGCGCTCACCGCGCGACTGGTGCGACGGCCGAAGCGGATGATGGCGGTCTATGCCGGGCTGATCGCCGCCACCGTCGCGTTGTTCTGGGCGACGCCGACCGGCTTCATTCCGGCGCAGGATCAGGGCTATTTCCTGACCATCGTCCAGCTACCCGCCGGCGCTTCGGTCGAGCGCACCGATGCGGTGGTGCAGAAGGTCGCCAAGCGCATCCTGCCGCTGGCAGGCGTCAAGGGCGTGGTGATGCTGGCGGGCTTCGACGGCCCGTCGCAGACGCTCGCCCCCAACACCGCCGCCGCTTATGTGCCGTTGAAGTCGTTCGCGGAACGCGAGAAGCTGGGCGTCACCTTCGCCGGGCTGATGGATGCCACGCGCAAGGCGACCGCCGACATCGACGAGGCGCGCATCCTCGTCGTGCCGCCACCGCTGATCCAGGGCATCGGCTCGGCGGGTGGCTATCGGCTGATGGTGCAGGACCGGCAGGGCGCGGGCTACAAGCAGCTCGACGCCACCGCCGGCGCCTTGATCGCCAAGGCCAACCAGACCGAGGGGCTGGCGCAGGTCTACACCTTCTTCAACACCGCAACGCCGCGCATCTTCGCCGACGTCGATCGCGCCAAGGCCGATATGCTCGGCGTGCCGCCGGCGCAGGTGTTCGAGGCGTTGCAGGTCTATCTCGGCAGCGCGTTCGTCAACGACTTCAACCTGATCGGCCGCACCTATCGCGTCACCGCGCAGGCCGACGCGCCGTTCCGCTCGACCCCCGCCGACATCGCCGATCTCAAGACGCGCTCGGCAGCGGGCGGGATGGTGCCGCTGGGATCGGTCGCGACCTTCCAGGATCGGACCGGGCCGTATCGCGTCACGCGCTACAATCTGTATCCGGCGGTCGAGGTGGATGGCGACACCGCGCCCGGCTATTCCTCCGGCCGTTCGCTGATCGCGATGGAGAAGCTCGCCGCCGACGCGCTGCCGCGCGGCTACGGCAGCGAATGGACCGGCATCGCCTATCAGCAGAAAGCGGCGGGCAGCACCGCGGGCATCGTCTTCGCGCTGGCGGTGGTGTTCGTCTTCCTGGTGCTGGCGGCGCAATATGAGAGCCTGTTGCTGCCGCTGTCGATCGTGCTGATCGTACCGATGTGCCTGCTGGCGGCGATGATCGGCGTCAATCTGCGCGGCATGGACAATAACGTGCTGACGCAGATCGGGCTGGTCGTGCTGATCGCGCTCGCCGCCAAGAATGCGATCCTCGTGGTCGAGTTCGCCAAACAGGCCGAGGAACAGGACGGCCTGTCGCCGGTCGAGGCGGCGGTGCAGGCCGCGCAGGTCCGGCTGCGTCCGATCCTGATGACCAGTTTCGCGTTCATCCTCGGCACGGTGCCGCTGCTGGTCGCCAGCGGCGCGGGCGCCGAGCTGCGGCAGGCGCTGGGGACGGCGGTGTTCTTCGGCATGATCGGCGTCACCGGCTTCGGGCTGATCTTCACGCCGACCTTCTACGTCGTATGCCGCGCGCTCGGCCTGCGACTGGCGGCGCGGCGCGCCCGCCGCGGCGCCGCCGATCCCGCACTTCAGCCTGCCGAATGAGGAGGGCCAACATGCTCAAAACCCTGACCGCCGCCGTCTCGCTGCTGGCGCTCACCGCCTGCGCCGTCGGGCCGGACTATCGCCCGCCCGCCACGCCGGCGACCGCCGCCGCGCCGTTCGTCTCGACCAGTGCCGCGACCAGCGTCGCCGCACCCGACGACCATTGGTGGCGGCTGTACGACGACCCGGTGCTCGACGGCCTCGTCACGCAAGCGCTGGCCGCCAACACCGACCTGCGCGTCGCGGTCGCCCGCCTCGCCCGTGCACGCGCGTCGCTGCGCGAGGTGCGCACCGACCGCACGCCGCAGGCGACGCTCGGCGCGGGTGCCAGCTACAACCGCTTCTCGCAGGTGCAGCGCCCGGCCGGCGTTGCCGGCGAGACGTGGGTGATCGATGGCGGGCTCGACCTGTCCTACGAGGTCGATCTGTTCGGGCGCATTTCACGCAACGTCGCCGCCGCGCGTGGCGACGTCGCGGCGGCCGATGCCGACGCCGATGCGGTCCGCGTCGCCGTCGTCGCGGACACCACCCGCGCCTATGCCGACGCCGCCGCCGCGGCGGAGCGGATCGCAGTGGCCGAGCGGATCGTCGCGCTGCTCGACCGGCAGGTGCGCACCACCGAACGCCGCGTCGACGTGGGCATGACCACCCCGCTCGACACCGCGCGAATCGCCGCGCTCCGCGACCAGCGCAGCGCGGACATCCCGCTGTTGCAGGCCGAACGGCAGGCGGCCTTGTTCCGCCTCGCGACGCTGACCGGCCGCACCCCGCAGGAGCTGCCCGCGATCGCCGCGCAGCGCACCGCGACGCTGCGGCTGACCCAGCCGATCCCGATCGGCGACGGCGCGAAGCTGCTCGCGCGCCGCCCGGACGTGCGCGCCGCCGAGCGCCGGCTGGCGGCGGCGACGGCGCGGATCGGGGTGGCGACCGCCGACCTCTATCCACGCATCACCCTGGGCGGGTCGATCGGCCAGACCAGCACCGGGCTGGGCAATCTGTTCGGTGTCGGGCCGCTCAACTTCCTGCTCGGCCCGCTGCTCAACTGGAGCGTCAACCGCGACCGCGCGCGGGCGCGGATCGCCGGCGCGGAGGCCGACACGCAGGCCGCGCTGGCGACGTTCGACGGCACGATCCTGACCGCGCTGGGCGAGACGGAGACGGCATTGTCCGATTACGCCCGCGCGCTGGACCGCCGCACCGCATTGCAACGCGCGCTCGACCAGGCCGATCGCGCATCGCGCATCACCCGCGCGCAACGCCGCGAGGGCCAGATCGACAGCCTGTCGCAGCTCGACGCCGAACGCACGCTGGCCGACGCGCAGGCCGCCCTCGCCGCGCAGGACGCCGCGATCGCGACCGCGCAGATCGACCTCTTCCGCGCGCTCGGGGGACGCTGGGAGCGCGCCGGCACCGCCCGGGCCGACCTTCGCCGCGGGGATGCCGGGGGGCGATCCTAGACGATCGGTCTAGCCGGTGGTACGGCCGGTCCATGTCCGCTTCGCCCTCCGATACCCCCGCCGATACCGGCACCCGCACGACGATCCTGGCGACGGGGCAGAAGATCATGAGCCGCAAGGGCTTTTCCGCCGTCGGCCTGACCGAGATCCTGAAGGACGCCGGGGTGCCCAAGGGCTCCTTCTACCATTATTTCGCCTCGAAGGACGCGTTCGGCGAGGCGATGCTCGCCGCCTATTTCGACGACTATCTCGCCGAGATGGACGCGATGATCGCGCGATTAAACCTGACCGGCGCCGAGCGGCTGATCGCCTATTTCGCGGCGTGGCGCGACAATCAGGGCGCGTTCGACTGTCAGGGGCGGTGCCTTGCGGTCAAGCTGGGCGCCGAGGTCGCCGATCTCTCCGAACCGATGCGGCTGACGTTGAAGACGGGCACCGCCGGGATCATCGCACGGATGACGCGCATGATCGAGGACGGCGTCGCCGATCGCTCGCTTGCCGCGACCGGGGCGGCTGCCGATCTGGCCGCGTCGCTCTACCATCTGTGGCTCGGCGCCAGCGTGATGGCGAAGATCGTCAAGGCGCACGACCCGTTCGATACGGCACTCCGCTCGACCCGGCAGTTGCTGGGCTTGCCAGCGTAACAGGGCGCATACCGGCACTTCATCTAACGCTCGTCTGACCTATAGACGACCGGTCTATTCAACGGTATACGGGTGCTATCACAGCCAAGGAAGACCGACATGAAGATCCTGATCGTCCTCACCTCGCACGACCAGCTCGGTGACACCGGCAAGAAGACCGGGTTCTGGCTCGAGGAACTGGCCGCGCCTTATTACGTCTTCAAGGACGCCGGCGTCGACCTCACGCTCGCCTCGCCCAAGGGTGGCCAGCCGCCGCTCGATCCGAAGAGCGACGAACCGTCGTCGCAGACCGATGCCACCCGCCGCTTCGCCGCCGACGCCGAAGCGCAGGCCGCGCTGGCCCACACGGGCGTGCTCGCCGATGTGTCCGCGGACGATTTCGACGCGGTCTTCTATCCCGGCGGCCACGGGCCGTTGTGGGATCTTGCCGAGGACGCGCGCTCGATCAGCCTCATCGAGACGACCATCGCGGCGGACAAGCCGGTGGCGCTGGTCTGCCACGCGCCGGGCGTGCTGCGTCACGTCAAGGGCGCCGACGGCAAGCCGCTGGTCGACGGCAAGACCGTCACCGGCTTCACCAACAGCGAGGAGGCGGCGGTGGGCCTGACCGAGGTGGTGCCGTTCCTCGTCGAGGACGTGCTCAAGGCGAATGGCGGCCGTTTCGAACGCGGCGACGACTGGGCGTCATATGTCGTCGCCGATGGCCTGCTCATCACCGGGCAGAACCCCGGCTCGTCGGCCGACGCCGCACAGCGGCTGCTCGACCTGCTTGGCCGCCGCAACGCGGGCTGACGGTGCGGTATCGCGGCCCGGCAGAGAGCGATGCCGGGCCGCGTCTCACCTCCCGAGGGGCGCGCGGGAGGGACTCTAGAAGCGCAGGATCGGCTTGATCGTCTTGCCGCTTTCGCTGTCGGCGATCGCCGCGTTGATCTGCGCGAAATCGTAGAAGCCGACGAGCCGGTCGAACGGGAAACGGCCCTGCAGATACAAATCGACGAGGCGCGGGATGAAGACCTGCGGCACGCTGTCGCCCTCGACGATGCCGATGATCCGCTTGCCCGGCACCATCACGTCGTTGACGTCGAACGAGGCTTCGGTGCCGAGCCGCGGCGCGCCGACGATCCCGCAACTGCCGCGGATCGCCAGCGCGTCGATCGCCTGACGCAGCACCTCGGGCCGGCCGCTGCTTTCCAGCGTATAGTGCACCCCGCCGCCGGTGATCTGTTTGATCGTCGCGACCACGTCGACCTCGCGGCTGTTGACGACATGGGTGGCGCCCAGCTCCGTGGCGAGTGCGAGGCGGCTCGGCGTCACGTCGACGGCGATGATCGTCGTCGCACCCGCGACGCGCGCCGCCATCACCGCGCTCAGACCCACCGCGCCCGAGCCGAAGGCGGCGAAGCTGCTGCCCGCCTCGACCTTGAGCGCGTTGAGCACCGCGCCCGCGCCGGTCATGATGCCGCAGCCGAGCGGGCCGAGCAGTTCGAGCGGCGCATCGCGCGACACCTTCACGACGTTGCGTTCGTGCGCGACCGCGAAGCTGCCGAAGGAGGACTGGCCGAAGAAATGGTCGTGCAGCACGCCGCCGTGCGCATCGCAGGTCGCGGTCGAGCCGTCGCCGCGGCCGCCGCCGAAGTTGAGGCCGAAGAAATTCTCGCAATGCGCCGGATGGCCCTGATCGCACTGGCCGCAATAGCCGCACGACATGAAGGTCATGACGACATGATCGCCCGGCGCCACCGACCGCACCTCCGCTCCCACCGCCTCTACGACGCCCGAGCCCTCGTGGCCCAGCACCGCAGGGAGCGGCGAGGGATAATATTGGTCGCGGATGATCATGTCGGTGTGGCAGACGCCGGTCGCGACGACGCGCACCAGCACCTCGCGCGGGCCGGGCGCGCCGATGCTCGCCGGCTCGATCAGGAAATCGCCGCCCTGTTCGCGGACGACCGCGGTGGTGATCGGGCGACGCTCGTCCAATATGGTGGTCATGATACCTCTCCTTGCGTGTTCGTCAGAAGGGATAGGCGGGGGCTTCGCCCTTGATCGTCACCCACTGCCACTCGGTGAATTCCTCCCAATTGGCAGGGCCGCCGATCGCGGTGCCGTTGCCGGAGGCGCCGACGCCGCCGAAGGGATTGACGACATCGTCGTTCACCGTCTGGTCGTTGATGTGGAGCAGCCCGGTGTTGAGCCGCTCGCCGAGCGCCAGCGCGCGCGACACGTTGCGCGAGACGACCGCCGCCGACAGGCCGTAATCGGTGTCGTTGGCGAGCCGGATCGCCTCCTCGTCGTCCTTGAAGGTGGTGACGACCGCGACCGGACCGAAAATCTCTTCGGCGAACGCGGGCATGGCGGGCGTGACGCCGCTCAGCACGGTCGGTGCGTAGAAGAGCCGGTCGGCGGTGCCGCCCGTTTCGAGCCTTGCGCCCGCCGCGACGCTGTCGGCCACCACCCGGGCGACATGATCGAGCTGGCGCTGGTTGATGAGCGGCCCGATCGCGATACCGTCCTGCGCGGGATCGCCGACCGGCAACGCCGCCGCCTTCGCCGCGAGCCCGGCGACGAAGTCCTTCGCGATCGCCTCATGGACGAGCACGCGCCCCGCCGACATGCAGATCTGCCCCTGGTGCAGATAGACGCCCCATGCGGCGTTGCGCAGCGCGAGGTCCAGATCGGCATCGTCGAGGATGATGATCGCATTCTTGCCGCCGAGCTCGAGCGATACCTTCTTGAGATGGCGGCTCGCATTCTGGCCGACGATGCGACCCGCGCCGGTCGAGCCGGTGAACTGGATCATGCCGATATTGGCGTCGGCGCACAGCGCCTCCCCCGCCTCGCTGCCGCCCGGCAGGACGTGGAGCACGCCGCGGGGCAATCCCGCCAGTTCGAACAGGCGCGCGATGACCAGACCGCCGCTGATCGCGGTGCGCGGATCGGGTTTCAGCACCACCGCATTGCCGACCGCGATCGCCGGCGCCACCGCGCGCATTGCCAGATAGAGCGGGAAGTTGAACGGCGCGATGATCCCGACGACGCCGATCGGCCGCCGCCTTGCGAGGCTGATGCGCCCCGGCTGGCTCGGCAGCACCAGTCCCTGCGGTTGATGCGGCATCGCCGCGGCGAGCTGGATCGCCTTCAGCGTGACGTCGAGCTCGAAGGCCGCCTTGGCTTTCACCGATCCGCTCTCGCGTACCAGCCAGTCGACGATCTCATCGCGATGATCCGACCCGATCCGCAAGACCTTCAGGAAGACGGCGGCACGATTGTCGGGGGACAAAGCCGCCCATCGGCGCTGCGCCGCACGGGCCTGCGCGGCGGAGGCGGCGACGGCGTCCGCGCCGGCCAGCGCCACGGTGCCGAGCGTCGCGCCGGTTGCCGGCTCGATCGCCGGCGCGGTCTGCGATCCGGGCGACCAGCCCCCGTCGAAGATGACGCCCGACACATGGTCGGCATCGATCAGCCTTGTCTTCGCAGCGGGGGCAGTCGCGTTCGTCATGACGATCTCCAAACAGCCGGAGTCTTTTCCGATTCCTCTCCGTCGGAGCGGAGAGCTACTCTCCACGTCGCCGCGATAAAAAGACCGTTTGGGTCGCCTCGCGATACTCAGTTGGTATGGTCGCCATCCGTCGCCGACGGGCGCGCGCGGCCGTCCCGCGCCGGTCGTTATCGGCAACGGTTCGGCCCTTCTGCAACTGATGCGGTCAGACCCTCAGACGCGCTCCAGCATCAGCGCGATCCCCTGCCCGACACCGATGCACATGAACGCCAGCGCATAGCGGCCGCCGGTGCGGTGCAATTCCTCGACCGCGCTCATCGTGATCCGCGCCCCCGACATGCCCAGCGGATGCCCCAGCGCGATCGCGCCGCCGTTGCGGTTCACCCGCGGGTCGTCGGGCGCGATGCCGAGGTCGCGCAGCGTCGCGATCGCCTGGCTGGCGAAGGCTTCGTTGAGTTCGATCACGTCGAGCCGGTCCAGCGCGATGCCGGTGATCCGCACCAGCTTGCGCGCCGCCTCGATCGGCCCAACCCCCATGATCCGCGGCGCGACCCCCGCCGCCGCCATGCCGAGCACGCGCGCGCGCGGCGTCAGGCCGTGCCGCGCCGCCGCCGCTTCGGAGGCGACCAGCATCGCCGCCGCGCCGTCGTTGAGGCCGGAGGCGTTGCCCGCGGTCACGGTGCCGTCGGCGCGCACCACCGGCTTCAGTCCGGCGAGCGCCTCCAGACTGGTCGCGCGGGGATGCTCGTCCTGCGCGAAGACGATCGGGTCGCCCTTCCGCTGCGGGATGACGACCGGCACGATTTCCGCGGCGAGCCGGCCGCTGGCGATGGCGGCGGCGGCCTTCTGCTGGCTTGCGAGCGCGAACCGGTCCTGCGCCTCGCGGTCGACGTGCCACGCATCGGCGACGTTCTCGCCGGTCTCGGGCATCGTATCGACGCCGTACGCCGCGCGCATCGCCGGATTGACGAACCGCCAGCCGAGCGTCGTATCCTCGATCTTCTGCCCGCGGTCGAATGCGGTCGCCGCCTTGCCGAGCACGTAGGGTGCGCGCGTCATGCTCTCGACGCCGCCGGCGATGACGAGCTCGGCATCGCCCGACCGGATCGCCTGCGCGGCGATGCCCACCGCGTTGAGTCCCGAGCCGCACAGGCGATTGACCGTCGTCCCCGGTATCGCGTCCGGCAGGCCCGCCAGCAGCACCGCCATGCGCGCCACGTTGCGATTGTCCTCGCCGGCCTGGTTGGCGCAGCCGAGGATCGTGTCGTCCACCGCCGCCCAGTCGACGTGCGGATTGCGGTCCTTGAGCGCGCGGATCGGGATCGCGGCGAGATCGTCGGCGCGGACCGTGGCGAGCGCGCCGTTCAGTTTGCCGATCGGCGTGCGGATCGCGTCGCAGAGGAAGGCGTCGGGCATGGAAACCTCAGGCAAAGGTGTCGATAAGGGCCGCCGCGAGCGCATCGGGCGCCTCGAGCGGTGCGAGGTGCGCGGCGTCGAGCGCAACGTGGCGGGCGCCGGCGATCTGAGCAAGAAGATGGTCGCCATGGCCCGCAAACGGCGTCGAGACATCGTGGTCGCCGCTGACCACCAGCGGCGGCGCGGCGATCGCCCCCAGCCGGTCGGCCAGCCGCATGTCGCGGATCGCGGCGCCGCAGCCGGCATAGCCCGCCGGATCCATCGCCAGCAGCCCGCGCCGGATCGTCGCCTCGACCTCGGGATGCGCGTCGCAGAAGGCGGGCGAGAGGAAGCGGCCCATGACGGGATCGACGATGCTGCCGAGCCCCTCCGCACGCACCGTCTCGACGCGCGCGCGCCACGCCGCCCGGTCCATCGTCGCCGAGGTGCAGACCAGCGCCAGCCCGGCGACCCGCTCGGGCGCGTCGAGCGCCATCTGCATCGCGATCATGCCGCCGAGCGACACGCCGGCGATCCCCGCGCGATCGATCCCCGCGGCGTCCATCGCTGCGCCGATATCGCCGGCGAGCAGGGCCATGTCGTAATCGCCCGGCGTCGCATCGGAGGCGCCATGGCCGCGCGTATCGACCCGCAGCACGAGGAAGCGCCGGCGCAATGCGGGGAGCACCGGCGCCCACAGGTCCATGTCGGTGCCGATCGAGTTGAGCAGCACCAGCGACGGCCGACCCCGCTCGCCTTCGAGCTTCCAGTAGAGGCGGGTGCCGACGGAGGGGACGAACGGCATCAGGCGGCCCTTGCCGAGGGGCCGTCGACCGCGAACGCCGCCGCCGTCTTCGCCCGCATTTCGTCGAGCGTGACGCCCGGCGCGAGTTCGACCAGCCGCAGCCCCGGCCTGTCGCACGCCAGCACCGCCAGATCGGTGACGATGAGATCGACGCACGCCGCGCCGGTCAGCGGCAGCGTGCAGACCGGCAGGATCTTCGGTTCGCCCGCCTTGTTGACATGATCCATCACCACGACGACGCGGCGGACGCCGGCGACGAGGTCCATCGCGCCGCCCATGCCCTTCACCATCTTGCCCGGAATCGTCCAATTGGCGATGTCGCCCGCCTCGCTCACCTCCATCGCGCCGAGCACCGCCATGTCGATATGGCCGCCGCGGATCATCGCGAAACTGTCCGCGGAGGAGAAGAAGGACGAGGTCGGCAGCGCGGTGATCGTCTGCTTGCCGGCGTTGATGAGGTCGGGATCGACCGCGTCGCGCGTCGGAAACGGCCCGATGCCGAGCATGCCGTTCTCCGACTGGAGCGTCACGTCGAGCCCCTCGGGAACGCAATTGGCGACCAGTGTCGGGATGCCGATGCCGAGGTTGACGTAATAGCCGTCCTGCAATTCCTGCGCAGCGCGCGCCGCCATCTGTTCGCGGGTCCAGGCCATCAGACGCTCTCCTCTTCGCGGACGGTCAGCTTCTCGATCCGCTTCGCGTTGATCGTGCTCCGCACGATGCGATCGACATAGATGCCGGGCGTGTGGATGCAATCGGGGTCGAAGCTGCCCGCCGGCACGATCTCCTCGACCTCGACCACCGTCACCCGGCCCGCAGTCGCCATGTTCGGGTTGAAGTTGCGCGCGGTCTTGCGGAACATGAGATTGCCGGCCGGGTCGGCGCGCCACGCCTTGACGATCGACAGATCGGCGCGCAGCCACGTCTCGCGGACATACTCCTCGCCCTCGAACGTCTCGACCGGCTTGCCCTCGGCGACGACGGTGCCGACGCCGGTCTTCGTATAGAAGGCCGGGATGCCCGCCCCGCCCGCGCGGATGCGCTCGGCGAGCGTGCCCTGCGGGGTCAGCTCCAGCGCCAGCGCGCCGGACAGATATTGCTGTTCGAACAATTTGTTCTCGCCGACATAGGACGAGATCATCCTGGCGATCTGCCGGCTTTCCAGCAGCATCCACAGCCCGAACCCGTCGGCGCCGGCATTGTTCGAAATCACGGTCAGCCCCGTAACCCCGCTCGCGCGGATCTCGGGGATCAGGCTTTCGGGATTGCCCGACAGGCCGAAGCCGCCCGACATGATCGTCATGCCGTCGAACAGCACGCCCTCCAGCGCCGCGGCGGGGCTATCGAAGATCTTGTTTCTCATCGTCGGCTCCTCAGCCCAGATCACCGCCGGCGACGGGGAGGACCGAGCCGGTAATATAGGATGCCTCGTCGGACGCGAGGAACAGGATCGGCGCGATCTGTTCGTCGAGCGTCGCATATCGTTTGAAGAAGGTGGAGGTCGTCACCTGCGCCACCGCCTCGGCCATCCATGCCTGTTCGCGCGCGTCGTCGCCGTCCGGGTTGCGCGGCACGATACGGGCCGGGGCCTGCGTGCCACCTGGGGCGGTCGCCACGACGCGGATGCCCGCTTCGCCATATTCCATCGCGAGGCTCTGCGTCAGCGCGTTGATCCCGCCCTTCGCCGCCGAATAGGGGACGCGCCGGACACCCCGCGTCGCGTTGGACGAGACGTTGACGATCGTCCCCCCGCCCTGCCGCAGCATCACCGGCAGCACCGCATGACAGCCCCAGAGGGTCGGCATCAGCGAACGGCGGATCTCCGCCTCGATCTGGTCGGGCTCGAACTCGGCGAAGGGGCGCATGCGGATCGCGCCGCCGACATTGTTGACCAGGATATCGACGCGCCCGAACAGCGCCTCGGCCCCGCCGATCGCCGCGACCGCCCCCGCGTGTGTTTCGAGATCGCAGGTGAAGGCGCGCGCCGCCCCGCCCGCCTCGCGTGCGACATCGTCGACGAACGCCGCACGGTCGACCAGCAGCACCGCCGCGCCCTCCGCCGCGGCGCGCAGCGCGACGCCGCGGCCGATGCCCTGTGCGGCACCGGTCACCACCATGACCTTGCCCGCGAAACGACCGGCGAAGATCATGCCGCCACCGCGGTGATCGCCGCTTCGGTCGGGGCGAATTTCTCGTAATGGAAATGCCGGGGATCGACGCCGCGTTCGCGCAGGAAGACGCGCACCGCCTCGACCATCGGCGGCGGACCGCACAGATAGATGTCGCACTCGCCGGCGTTGAGATGCGCGTCGGTGAGGAAGTCGGTGACATGGCCCTTGAGCGGCTGCGCGCTCTGCGGGTCGGAGACGCATACCTCCCAGCTCATCGTCGGTAGTCGCGCCGCCAGCGCCGCGATCCGGTCGGTTTCGACGATATCGCCGTCCTGGGAGACGCCGTAGATCAGGTGGATCGGCTGATCGACCTCGTCCGCCTCGTCGGCCAGCACCTCCAGCATCGACAGGATCGGCGCGAGGCCCGTACCGCCCGCCAGCAGCACCGTCGGGCGATCGACGTCGCGCAGGAAGAAGCTGCCCTGCGGCCCGACGAACGTCATCCGCGCGCCCGGTTCCGCCCGCGTCGTCAGCCATTCGCTCATCCGCCCGCCGGGAACGTTGCGGATCAGGAAGCTGGCTTCGTCGTCACCGGGTTTCGAACTGAACGAATAGGAGCGCGTCTCGCCGGTGCCCGGCACGGTTAGATTGACATATTGCCCCGGCAGGAAGGCGAGCGCAGCGGGATCGTCGGGGCGCAGATTTAGGATGATCGTCCCGTCTGACACCAAATCGACGCGCGTCACCGTGCCGCCATGCTCGGCCGGGCGGACCTTATAGGCCGAGGCCGGCACCGGCACGGCGATCACGCAGTCGGACGACACCTGCATCTGGCAGGTCAGCACCAGCCCTTCCTCCGCCTCGTCCGCGGTCAGCGCCTCGTCGATATAGTCGTCGCCCAGATCGTAGGCGCCCGCCTCGCAGCGGCATTTGCACGTCCCGCACACCCCGTCCGAACAATCCATCGGCAAATTGACCTTCTGGCGGAAGGCGGCGTCGAGCACCGTCTCGCCGGCGTTGCAGTCGATGAAGCGCGTCGCGCCATCCTCGAAGTTGAGAGCTATGCGATAGGCCATGATGATCCTCTCGGGGCCCGGCGCGTCAGACGTGGTAGACGTCGATGACCTGCCGGATATAGTCGTTCTTCAGGACGACTTTCTTGCTGGTGATGCGCGGCTGCTCGCCGCCGACGTCGATCGTGTAGAAGGACGTGCCGAAGAAGCTCAGCGTCTCCTTGTAGCGGTGGCTGAGCGTGTGCCAGTTGAACCGCACCTCCAGCCTGCCGTCATGCTCGCCGACGATCTCGACATTGGTGACCGCGTGGTTGGTGCGCGGTTCGGGCATGCTCGCGCCCGACCGCTCGGTCTTGATGCGGAAGACGCGATCCTCCAGCCCCTCGCGATTGGGATAATAGATCAGCGAGATCTCGCGCTGCGGGTCGTCGACGAGCTGGTCGTCATCGTCCCACGCCGGCATCCAGAAGACGACCTCGGGCGCGTAGCAGGTCAGCCATTCGTCCCACAGACGATCGTCGAGCAGCCGCGCCTCGTGATAGAGGAAGGCGACCACCGCGTCATAGTCGATCGTCATGCCGCCACCCGCAGGCGGTCGTCCGGGCGGACCGCATTGCCGTCGTCGCCGCCGCCCTCGCGGTCGAGCGCGGCGATCAGCGTGCGTGCCCAATATTCGTGCTGGCGGACGAACAGGCCCTCGTCCTCGCTGCGGCTGCCGCTCAGGATCGGTTCGAGCCCCATCGCCTTGGCATTGTCGTCCGGCCCGGCGATCCAGTGCGTCGCGCCGCGGCTGAGGTCGTTCCACAATTCGCCGGCGCCCGCATAGGCCGTCTGGCACGAACGGAATTCCTCCAGATCGTCGGGCGTGCCCATGCCGCTGACGTTGAAGAAATCCTCATATTGGCGGATGCGCAGCGCGCGTTCGGCGTCGCTCTCGCCCTTCGGCGCGAAGCAATAGATGGTGACCTCGGTCCGGTCGACCGCGATCGGCCGGACGACGCGGATCTGGGTCGAGAATTGGTCCATCAGATAGACGTTGGGATAGAGGCACAGATTGCGCGTCTGCGTCAGGATCGGCGCGGCGCGCTCGGCGCCCAGCCGCTGCTCCAGCTCGGCGCGATGCGCGTAGACCGGCCGCACCTCGGGATTGAGCAACCGCGTCCACAGCAGGATATGGCCGTGATCGAAGCCGTAGACGCCACCGACGCTCTTCGACCAGCCGTCGGGATCGACCGCCTTGGTCGCATCCGCCTGCCGCCGGCCGGTGGTCGCCGCGTAATTCCAGTGGACCGCGCTGACGTGATAGCCGTCGGCGCCGTTCTCCATCTGCAGCTTCCAGTTGCCGTCATAGACATAGGAGGAATTGCCGCGCAGCACCTCCAGTCCCTCGGGCGCCTGGTCGACCATCTGGTCGATGATGACGCGGGTCGAACCGAGCCAGTCCTCCAGCGCCGGCACGTCGGGGTTGAGGCTGCCGAACAGGAAGCCGCGATAGCTTTCGAACCGCGCCACCTTCGTGAGATCGTGCGAGCCGCCGGTGTTGAACGCCTCGGGATAATCGGCATTCCTGCCGTCCTTCACCTTGAGCAATTTGCCGGTGTTCGCGAACGTCCAGCCATGGAACTGGCAGGTGAAGCTACCCTTGTTGCCATGCTTGCGGCGGCACAGCATCGCGCCGCGATGCGCGCAGGCGTTGATGACCGCGTTGAGCTGCCCGGTCTTGTCGCGGGTGATGATGATCGGCTGCCGGCCGATGACGGTGGTGAAATAATCGTTGGCGTCCGGGATCTGGCTTTCGTGCGCCAGATAGACCCAGTTCGCCTCGAAGATATGCTTCATCTCCAGGTCGAAGAGCTCCGGGTCGGTGAACACGTCGCGGCGGCAGCGGAAGGTGCCGGTGGCGGGGTCGTCTTCGACGGCGGTTTGCAGACGGGTGCGAAGGTCGGTCATCATGCGTCTCCTTGCGCGCGGATCAGGCGGCGACGGCGAGGCGGGCGCGGTGCGAGAAATGCTCTTCCTCGGCATCGTCGGCGCGCTGGAGGTGGAAATCGAAGACGATCGTCGCGCTGTCGCCCTGCCGGTTCGGCACCGGCAGCAGGCCCTCGCGCGTGCCGAAGGCGAAATCGTCCGCGGCGAAGGGATCGTCGCCGAAATTGATCTGCGTGGTCAGGACGCGATAGCTGGGCGCCTCGATGAAGAAATGGACGTGCGCGGGGCGATTGCCGTGGCGACCGAGCGCCTTCATCAGCGTGTCGGACGCACCGCCGGGCGGCACGCTATAGCCGTTGGGCATCTTCGAATGGAACGCATAGCGGCCGTCGTCGCCGACCCGGATGCGGCGGCGGTTGTTGAACGGCGTCTGTTCGTGCGTCGGGTCGAAATGCGAATAGAAGCCCTTCGAATTGGCGTGCCAGACATGCAGGATCGCGCCCGGCACCGGTTCGCCGTCCGGCCCGATGATTCGTCCGCTCATATAGAGCGTGCTGGTCTCGTCGGGATCGGTGGTGAGGTTCGCGTCATTGTCGACCAGCGGCGCGCCGGCGACATAGAGAGGCCCTTCGATCGTGCGCGGCGTGCCGCCGGTCTTACCCGCCTCGACATCCTTGGCGTCCATGTAGAGGTCGAGGAAATGCTCGATCCCGCTGCCCGGCATCAGCAGGCCGAACTCGCCTGCGCCCGATTGCAGGAAATTGACCGCGTCCCACACCTCGTTCTCGCTGATGTCGTGACGGACGATGAGCGTCATGATCTGCTCGGTCAGATCGCGCAGGATGACCTTCAGCCGCGGATTGCCGCCTGCGCTGCCCACGCCGGCGGCGCGGTCGAGCAGGTCCTGAACGGCGGGGGTCTGTACGAAGCCTGTGTCCATCACGTCTCTCCTGGATTGGGCGCCGCCTGCGGCGGTCGTCTGGTCAGCGGTCGTCGTCGTGCAGCGACGAGGGGTGCCGGCACAAAGCCGTCACGCGCATCGTCATGAAGGGGTAGAGCGGCAGGCTCGTCAGGATGTCGTGCAGCTCGGCATTCGAGCCGACGTCGAAGATGCTGACGTTCGCGTATTGCCCGACGACCCGCCAGATATGCCGCCAGATGCCGGCGCGTTGCAGCTCCTGGAAGCGCGCCTTCTCCGCAGCCTTCAGCCGCGCCGCCTCGTCGGCATCGAAACCGGATGGGATGTTCACGTCCATCTCGACCTGGAACAGCATGGCTCAGGCCCTTTCCGCAACGACGTGGAGGAGCGGCGCGGTGCGGTCGCGCCGGTGGAAGGCGATGCGATCCTCGTCGAGCGCGATGCCGAGTCCGGGGCCGGTCGGCACCGCGAGGTGGAAGTCGACGTAGCGCAGCGGCTCGGCGAGGATGTCCTGCGTCAGCAGCAGCGGCCCGAACAGTTCGGTGCCCCAGGCCAGCGACGGCAGGGTCGCGCACAGATGCGCCGAGGCGACCGTGCCGACCCCGCCCTCCAGCATCGTCCCGCCATACAGGCCGACGCCCGCCGCCTGCGCGATCGTCGCCACCGCATGCGCCGGCAGCAGCCCGCCCGATTGCGCGATCTTCACCGCGAACACCCGCGCCGCGCCGCGCGCCGCGATCGCGAAGGCATCGGCGGGGCCGTGCAGCGCCTCGTCGGCCATCAGCGGGATGACGTGCTTGGCCGAGAGCCGCGCCATCGCGGCATGATCGTGGCGCGCCACCGGCTGCTCGACCAGATCGCAGCCCGCATCCTCGAGCAGCCGCATGCCGAGATCGGCCTGCGCCTCGTCCCAATTCTGGTTGACGTCGACGCGTACGCTGCCGCGGTCGCCGACCGCGCGCTTGATCGCGGCGACGTGCGCGACATCGGCGCGCACGTCGCGCTTGCCGATCTTGAGCTTGAAGATGTTGTGGCGGCGCTCGGCGAGGACGCGTTCGGCCTCCTCGATATCGCGCGCGGTATCGCCGCTCGCCAGCGTCCAGGCGACCGGCAAACGCTCGCGGACGCGGCCGCCGCCGATCAGCTCCGACACCGGCACGCCCAGCCGCTTGCCCGCCATGTCGAGCAGCGCCGTCTCGACCGCGCATTTGGCGATATGGTTGCCGGACACGTGTTTCGCGATCCTCGCCATCGCGGCACCGACGCGGCGCGCGTCGCAAGTCTTGAGGACCGGCGCGATATAGGTGTCGATCGCCAGCCTGATCCCCTCGGGGCTTTCCGCGCCATAGCTCAGGCCGCCGATCGTCGTGCCCTCGCCCACCCCCTCGACGCCGTCGGCGTCGCGCAGCCGCACGAGGACGATCGACTGATGATGCATCGTCGCCATCGCCAGCACGTGCGGGCGGATCGTCGGGATATCGACGATGAAGGTATCGATCTCGCTGATCGCAACCATGGCCTGCGGCATCCTCAATCCCGTGTTCTCTGCAAGGAACCTAGGATTTGGAGGCTGGTCTAGCAAAGACCGTTATGGTCTAAGCGCGATACTCCGGAGGTATGAATGATGGACCTGCGTCAGCTCCGCTATTTCGTCGCGGTCGCCGCCGAGCGCAATTTCAACCGTGCGGCGGAGCGGCTGCACATGGCGCAACCGCCGCTCAGCCGCTCGATCCAGCAGCTTGAGGCGGATATCGGCGCCGCCTTGATCGACCGCAGCGCGCGGCCGCTGGCGCTGACCCCGATGGGGCAGATCTTCCACGATCAGGCGCTGCAGATCCTGCGCCGCGTCGACGACATGCGCGCGATGATGACCGCCGCGATCGCCACCGAGACGCGGCGCTTCACGATCGGCTTCGTCGCCTCGACTATCTATGCCCGGCTGCCCGGCCTGATCCGCGAATTCCGCGCCGAGATGCCCGATGTCGAACTGACCTTGGTGGAAAGCACGACGCTCGACCAGATCGCCGCGCTCAAGGAGGGGCGGATCGACATCGGCTTCGGCCGCATCCGCTTCGACGATCCGGCGGTACGCCGCACCGTGCTGCGCCGCGAACCGCTGGTCGCCGCGGTGCCGCTGGCGAGCGCGCTCGGCCGCGATGGCGCGCCGGTCTCGCTTGCCGCGCTCGCGCGCGAGAAGCTGATCCTCTACCCCAGCGCCCCGCGGCCGAGCTATGCCGATCAGGTACTGTCGCTGTTCCACGACGCCGGCCTCACGCCGGATGCGGTGCTGGAGGTGCGCGAATTGCAGATCGCGATCGGCCTCGTCGCCGCCGAGGAGGGGGTCGCGGTGATCCCGGAATCGGTCCGGCGCGCGCGCACCGACGACGTCCGCTACCTCGACCTCGCCGAACCGGCGACCTCGCCGATCATCATGAGCCACCGCGTCGGCGACTTTTCGCCCGAGATCGTCGCCTTCCTGCGCCTCACCGCGCGCAAATATGCCGACTGGGGCTATCCCGTTCCCGAAGCGCTGCTCGCCGAACCGTTCCGCTAAAGCGGATCGGCGTGCACGTCCGGTGGAAGCGATGATGGTCGAGGGAGATCGAACGCGCGCCTCCGCGCGAACCCTCCTCTCCCCGCATCCAGATCGTTGCCGCCCTGATAATCGGATGCAGCCGCGGCCGGGATGATCGGGACGCCCGCCGCTATTGCCGCGCCAGCGTCTGCAGCCAGAGCATGACGATCAGTCCCGACGCCGGCACCAGCAACACCATCGGATGCCCGCGCTGCTCGCCATAGAGCAGCCACGCCAGCAGCGACGTCGCCAGCCAAGGCAGCAGGCCGACATACCAGCCCGACCCGCCATAGCAGGAGAGGCCCCACACGATCGCGACGGCGAGCGACGCGACGAGGTACAGCAACA
The DNA here is from genome assembly GCF_053345135.1 of Sphingomonas sp. M6A6_1c. Taxonomy (NCBI): domain Bacteria; kingdom Pseudomonadati; phylum Pseudomonadota; class Alphaproteobacteria; order Sphingomonadales; family Sphingomonadaceae; genus Sphingomonas; species Sphingomonas sp. M6A6_1c. The sequence goes on from NZ_JBKEZO010000001.1 coordinate 229,797, forward strand.
GGGGTCGCGACATCGGCCAGGTCCTGAGTCTCGTTGCGATGCATCATGCCGCGGTGCCGGCGCGGGTGGAAGACCGATCGTGGTGCCGCGCAAGGCCTTCCTCGCCGCCACGCGCGGCGCCGCTATCGACCGGTCACCGGCATTCGACCGTCAGATGCGCCACCGCCCCGACCGGCGCGAGGCGATGGCGGATCGTCTCGCAGGTCACGCCCGGCACCGCGACGACGCTGACGATCGCCGCATGCGCATCGGGGCCGACCCGCCAGACGTGGAGGTCGGCGATCCGCGCGTCGCCGGGCACCTCGACCAGCGCGCGCACCGTACCCGCGACCGGTGCCGCGCTGCGGTCGAGCAACACCGCCGCGGTGTCGCGCAGCAGCGTCCACGACCAGCGCGCGATCACCAGCGCGCCGACGATCCCCATCGCCGGGTCCATCCAGCCCCAGCCGAGATAGCGCCCCGCCAGCAATGCCGCGATCGCCAGCACCGAGGTCAGCGCATCGGCGAGGACATGGACATAGGCGGAGCGCAGATTGTTGTCCCCGCCATGCGCGTGGGGATGCGGATGCGCGTGATCGTCATGATGATGCCCGTGCGCCTCATGGCCGTGATGATGCCCGCCGCCGAGCAGCAGGGCGCTGACGATGTTCACCACCAGCCCGAGCGTCGCGATCGCCGCCGCTTCGCCGAAGGCGACGGTGACCGGCTCGAACAATCGCAGCGCGGATCCGATGCCGATGGCGGCCGCGATCAGCCCGAGCACCATCGCCGAGGCGAAGCCGGCGAGATCGCCGACCTTGCCCGTGCCGAAACTATACGCGGGATCATGCGCATGCCGCCGCGCATAGCCATAAGCGGCGGCCGCCACCGCGAGCGCACCGGCATGCGTCGCCATATGGAAGCCGTCGGCGAGCAGCGCCATCGATCCGGTCGCATAGCCCGCGCCGACCTCCCCCACCATCATCACCGCGGTCAGCGCGACGACCCAGCGCGTTCGCCGCGCATGCGCGTCATGCGCCGTCCCGAGGAACAGATGGTCGTGCGACGGAAGCGCAGATGCGAAGGCCATGGCGATACCCCTATTTGCCGTAGCGGCGGATGACGGTGAGCAGTTCGTCCGCGCCGCGGGCACGGTCGGCATCGGACAGGCCGGGCCGCGCGACGTGCGTGGCGAGATGATCGGCGATGATCTCGTCCATCAGCCCGTTGACCGCGCCGCGCACCGCCGCGACGCGGTGCAGGACGGTGTCGCAATCGGCATCGCCGACGAGTTCGCGCTCGATCGCGGCGACTTGCCCGGCGATCTTGCGGACCCGAACGATCAGGTCCGGGGCGGCTTTGGCAGTGTGGCTCATACCCTACCCCCCTACCCTAGGGTGACTGTCGTTGCAAGTTCACCCCGTCGCCAGCTCAGGACGGGAGCCGCGGCCCGCCGTCGCCGTCGCGGCGACGTCACTCCAGCCCGACCGGGCAGGACGGGAGAATATGAAAGAGCATCATGTCAACAGGTTATGACATATTGTATCACGTTCAGCTTGTAGAAAGGTTTGCACGTGCCGAATAGGGCCGTGTCCAGCCGCGCATATCCCCATCGGTCCCGACCCGGCATGCTGCTCGCGCTGCTGATCTTGTGGTCGTTCGTCTTCGACGGGACGGTGCTCCAGGCGCACCAGCATCCGCTGGCGCGGGCTGCTGTGCCCGGCGCACCGGCCGGGCCATCCGTCATCGCCGATCTCGACGAGGACTGCCCGCTTTGCGCCGCCGCGGCGTCGATCGAACCGTTGCTGCCGACCGGCCCGGTCGATCCCATCCGCCCGCCGGGCGACGTCGCCGCGGCGGTCGCGATCGCCGGCACCTATCCTGCGCACACGTCGCGCGGCCATATCTGGCGCAGTCGCGCGCCCCCGGGAACCGTCACCGCCCCCTGACGGCGCGAAAACCGCCCGTGGTGCCCGGCATCGCGGCGGTCCGCGTCTTACGCGACATTTCCGGAGTCCAACATGCGTTTCATCCTGCTTGCCGGTGCGGCCGTCGCCGCGCTCGTTCCCGCCTGCGCGTCCGCCGCTACGGACACGCCCACGACGCCCGCCCCCGCCGCACAGACCGATACCGGGCGCGACATCATCGTCACCGCCTCCCCCATCCAACACGACCGCGACGACACGCCGGCGATCTCCGCCAAGGTCGACGCCGCCGACATCCTGCATCAGGGCGGGGCGAGCATCGCTGATGCGCTCGCCCGCATCCCCGGCATCGCCGCGACCGGCTTCGCCAGCGGCGCGAGCCGGCCGATCATCCGCGGCATGGACGCCACCCGCGTCCGCATCCTCGAAGACGGCACCAGCGCCTCCGACGTCTCCGACATCGGTCCCGACCACGGCATCCCGATCGATCCGCTCGCCGCGCGCAGCATCGAGGTGGTCCGCGGCGCCGGCACGCTGCGCTACGGCAGCCAGGCGATCGGCGGCGTCGTCAACGTGCTCAACAACCGCATCCCCACCGCATTGTCGAAGACGCCGCTGTCGGGCGAAGTGGAGGGCACGTACGGCACCGTCTCCGATCTCTACCAAGGCGCGGCGCTGGTCGATGCGACGCTCGGCAATCTCGCGCTCCACGCCGACGGCTTCGGCCGTCACACCGGCGATTACGACACGCCGCTCGGCACCCAGCAGAATTCCTTCTTCAAGGGCTATGGCGGCGCACTCGGCGGCTCGTATTTCTTCGGCGGCGATGCGGGCAGCCGGATCGGCGCGGCCGTCTCGCATTATGCTTCGCAATACGGCATCCCCAGCGACACCACCCATATCGACATGCGCCAGACCAAGGTGATGACGCGCTCGTCCTTCGCGCTGGGGTCGGGGCTGTTGCAGCGGCTCGATATCGACGGCAGCTATGCCGATTACACGCATGACGAGAAGGAGCCCGACGGCACGATCGACACGACCTTCCACAACAAGGAATATAACGGTCGCGCCGAGCTGCTGCTCGACCGGATCGGCTTCATCGACAATTCGGCGCTCGGCGTCGAATATCAGCATCGCGCCTTCTCCGCGGTGGGCGAGGACAGCAGCTATCTGTTCCCCGCGACGATGGAGAGCATCGCGGGCTATCTGTTCACCGACACGCGCATCGCCGATCGCCTGCACCTCGAAGCGAGCGGCCGCGTCGAGCACGTCCGGCTCGCCGGAACGCCGCGGTCCGACGTCTATGCCACGCCCGATTTCACGCCGATCAGCGGGGCGCTCGGCGCGCTCTATACGGTGACGCCGGCGATCAAGCTGGGTGCGACCTTCTCCAGCACCGGCCGTGCGCCGGCGCTGACCGAGCTGTTCGCCCGCGGCGGGCACGACGGCCCCAATACGTTCGAGACGGGCGACCCCCGTTTGCGCATCGAGCGCGCCAATTCGCTCGAAGGGACGTTGCGCGTCCGGTCGGGCGGGTTCCGCTTCGACGGCAGCGTCTACAGCAGCTGGTTCCGCAACTATATCTACGGCGACCTCACCGGCCGCGTCTGCGACGACGACGGCACCTGCGCGGTCGATGGCGACGGCGATCTGCGTGAGCTGAACTATCGCCAGCAGGACGCGCATTTCCGCGGCGTCGAGGGCGAGGCGAGCTACGATCTGGTGCACACTGCCAGCGGCGTCTACCGGTTCAACCTGCTCGCCGATTATACCCGCGCGACGCTCGACGACGGCAGCAACGTGCCGCGTATCCCGCCCTATCGGGTCGGCGGGGGGCTCAACTGGCGGGGCGATCGGCTCGATGCCGGGTTCAACCTGATCTACGCCGGGCGGCAGGACAAGGCCGGGGCGTTCGACACGCCGACGCCGAGCTATGTGTCGCTCGACGGGCAGCTCGCCGTCCGGCCGTTCACCGCCTATCCCCACGTCGAACTCGCGCTGGTCGGCCAGAACCTCACCAACGACGTCCAGCGGCTCGCCACCGCGCTCAACAAGGACAGCGTCGTGATGCCGGGGCGCAGGCTGATGGTGACGCTCAAGATCGCCAGTTAGACGGTCTTACGGCCCCCCGCGCGCGATGGCGGTGCGCGCGGGGCCGCCGGTTCATCGCCGCTCAGCGGCTGCGCGCTCGCCCGGTTGCGATCGCTTCGTCAGGCCGCCCCGCCGCTGGCATCGACGCGATCGACCAGATCGCGAAGCCCCGCCTCGTCGAGACCGAGCGACATCAGCGCGAGCGTCCCGCGCAGTTCCTCGGGATCGATGTTGCGGGTGATGAACACCATTCGCGTCCGCCGGTCGGCGGAGGGCCAGTGGTCGAGCTCGACCGGCGGGTGGAAGATATGCTGCACGCCATGGACGACGACCGGCGCGTCATGGCCGGCGAGATGGACGATGCCCTTGACGCGCAACAGATCGGCACCGCGGAACATGGTGAGCAGGCCGAGCCAGCGATCGAAGGCGAGCGGGTCCAGCGGCTGGTCGAACGTCAGGCAGGTGGCGCGGATACCATCGCCGTGCCGGTTCACGTCGTGATGATCGTGGCCGTGATGATGACCGCCAACATAGGCTTCGTCGGCGAGCCAGCGGCGTACATCCGCGCTCTTGCTCGCCGGGTCCCATAATCCGACGTCGAAGAGCGACGCGGGATCGACCATCCCGTCGCGCACCCCGATCACCGGCGCAGCGGGGTTGAGCGTGGCGAGCCGCGCGCGCAACGCCGCCTGCGTCGCATCCTCGGCCAGATCGGTCTTGGTGAGCAGCAACCGGTCGGCGACCGCCACCTGTTTGACCGCCTCGCCATGCGTGTCCAGAGTCGCCATCCCCGCCGCGGCATCGACCGTCGCGATCACCGCGTCGAGCCGGTACAGCGGTTCGAGCCCCGCATCGGCGACCAGCGTGTGCAGGATCGGCGCGGGGTCGGCGAGCCCGGTCGTCTCGATCACCACGCGGTCGAACCAGCATCGCCCGTCGCGCGCGAACCGCCAGGGCGCATCGCGCAACGTCCGCGCCAGATCGCCGCGGATCGTGCAGCACAGGCAACCGCCCATCAACTCGACCACCAGATCCTCGCTGGATCGCGCGACCAGCTCGTGATCCAGTCCGACCGCCCCGAATTCGTTGATGACGACCAGCGCCCGCGCCATCCCCGGTGACCGCACCAGCCGATTGAGCAGCGTCGTCTTGCCGCTGCCGAGAAAGCCGGTCAGCACCGATACCGGGATGCGGTCGGCCAGCGTGCGCGCCGCGTTCATGCCGATCCCCCCGCCGGTCTGCCCCGCCTGTCTGCGCAGTGATCGTTGGGGACTGGACATAGGACGAGGGCTCCGCATATGTTATGTTGTATCATGTCGCATGGGATGATGATCATGGCAATATCCTCCGGTTCCCCCCGCTCCGTTCCCGATCGCCGCCTGCCGGTGACGGTGCTCTCCGGCTTCCTCGGTGCTGGCAAGACGACGCTGCTCAACCATATCCTCGCCAATCGCGAGGGCCGCCGCGTCGCGGTGATCGTCAACGACATGTCGGAGGTGAACATCGACGCCGATCTCGTCCGCGGCGGCGAGGCGGCGCTGTCGCGCTCGGAAGAAGCCTTGGTCGAGATGACCAACGGCTGCATCTGCTGCACCTTGCGCGACGATCTGCTTGCCGAGGTGCGCGCGCTCGCCGAGGCAGGTCGGTTCGACTATCTGGTGATCGAGAGCACCGGCATTTCCGAGCCCCTGCCCGTCGCCACCACCTTCTCGTTCCGCGACGAGCACGGCGTCTCGCTCGGCGACGTCGCGCGGCTCGACACGATGGTGACGGTGGTCGATGCGCTCAACCTGCTCGCCGATTATTCGAGCCGGGACTTCCTCGCCGACCGCGGCGAGAGCCTTGGCGAGGACGATACGCGCAGCCTCGTCGGCCTGCTGGTCGAGCAGATCGAGTTCGCCGATGTCGTCGTCGTCAACAAGGCGTCGTCGGTCTCGCCCGAGCAGCTCGCGACGGTCGGGAAGCTGGTCGCCAGCCTCAACGCCGATGCGGTGATCGTGCGGTGCGATCATGGCCGCGTCGATCTCGATCTGGTGCTCGCCACCGGGCTGTTCGACGAGGAGAAAGCGGCACGCCATCCGCTCTGGGCGAAGGAGCTGTACGGCTATGCGCACCACCGGCCCGAGACCGAGGAATATGGCATCGAAAGCTTCGTCTATCGCGCCCGCGCGCCGTTCGATCCGGCGAAATTCCATGCCTTCCTGACGGGCGGCGGGCTCGACCATGTCGTGCGCGCCAAGGGCCATTTCTGGCTGGCAACGCGCCCCGACTGGGTCGGCGAGCTGGCGGTGGCGGGCAGCCAGACGATGACCTCGCGCATGGGCCGCTGGTGGGCGTCGATCCCCAAGCATCAATGGCCCGACGACGGCCGGTTCGAGGAGTTCGTCGCGAAACATTGGGACCCGGTCTGGGGCGACCGGCGGCAGGAACTGGTGTTCATCGGCATCGGCATGGACGAGGCGAGGATCCGCCGCGCGCTCGACGCCAGCCTCGTCGCGACGCGCGCCTTCACGCCCGGCCTGTGGCGGACCTTGCGCGATCCCTTCCCCGCCTGGGGCGAGCGGCAGCTCGAAGCCGCCGAATGAGCCTCGCCGCCATCGATCGCGAGGTGGCGGTCGGCACGACGGCGGACGGTCTCGCGGCCATCGCGCATCCTGCCACCGCGCTGGCGATCTGGCAGCGTCCGCTGCCGCCCGGCCTGCGGGCGGCGCTGGCGCGGCTCGATCTCGATACGGTCGACGATATCGCGCTGGATGCTATCGACGCGCCGCTCGACGATACCCTGCGCGCGGCGGGCTATCCCGATGCGATCGTCGCGCCGCTCGCGGCCGATATGGCCGCCTTGCTCGATCGCCACGCCGCGCTGACCGGCCGCGACCGGCCGGCGCTGCGGCTCGAAGTGGTCGATACCGACGCCTGCCGCCGCTTCCACGCCGATTACGTCACGCTCCGGCTGCTGTGCACCTATGTCGGCCCGGGCACGCAGTGGCATCGCGTCGCGACACCCGACGCGATCGAACAGGTGCCGACCGGCGCAGTCGCGCTGTTCAAGGGACGGCTGCTGCTCGATCCGCCGACGCTGCTCCACCGCTCGCCGCCGATCATGGCGGCGGGCGGCCGCCGGCTGATGCTCGTCATCGATCCGCCACGTGACGCGTCACCCGTAGGCGGCTGAACAGGACTTCGGCGCAATAGTCTTCTCTCCCGCTTTCACCAGGCAGACGAATGTACGGGAGATGAAAAGCTCATGCAGCTCCACCGCGGTCGCCTGACCGATGGTGACGTGGGTGACCCCATGCTGTGACGCGTCGCTTTCCATTGCCCACGCTGCCCCCTCGATGCGCCTCAAGACCAAGCGCGTTTTCGCGCCCTGCGCCGATCAAGCCGCCGTTGAAGCGGCTGCGACGGCATATGCGTCGCCCCACGCTTTCAGCGCCAGGATCACGGGCTCGAGCGTCCGTCCCCGCGGCGTCAGGCTGTATTCCACCTTTGGCGGCACCTGCGCATAGATGTGGCGGTCGACCAAACCATCGGCCTCCAGTTCGCGGAGCTGGTTGGTCAGCATCCGCTGCGTGCAGGTCTGCAACAGCCGCCGCAGCTGGTTGAACCGTACCGGTCCGTCGAGCAGATGGTAGAGGATCACGCCCTTCCACTTGCCGCCGATCACCTGCAACGTCCCCTCGACCGGACAGCCCGGCCCGCAGTCGAGGCTGGTATGACGGACACGGCTCATGACGGTATCCTTTCCGACACTATGGGCGGTTTATGTGCGTTCTTGCGGGCCGGCGCACAATGGCCGATCTCGCGGTCGATCGCAGGCACAGGAGATCGATCATGAAGGCCGTCGGATATCGCATAGCGGGCAGCATCGAACGCGACGACGCGCTTGTCGACATCGAACCGCCGATGCCGGTCGCGCGCGGCCATGACCTGCTCGTCGCGGTGAAGGCGGTGTCGGTCAACCCGGTCGACACCAAGATCCGCAAGGGTGTCGCGCCGGACGACGGCGAATGGAAACAGCTCGGCTGGGACGCTGCCGGCGTCGTCGCCGCGGTCGGCGACGCGGTCGACGGCTTCGCGGTCGGCGATGCGGTCTATTATGCCGGCGCCCTCGATCGGCCGGGGACCAACGCCGAATATCATCTGGTCGACGCGCGGATCGTCGCGCACAAGCCCGCCACGCTCGACTTCGCCGATGCCGCTGCCTTGCCGCTGACCGCGATCACCGCGTGGGAGGCGCTGTTCGACCGGTTGGCGGTACGGACCCCCGTCGCGGGTGCCGCACCGGCATTGCTGATCGTCGGCGGCGCGGGCGGGGTAGGATCGATCGCGATCCAGATCGCGCGTGCGGCCACCGACCTCACCGTCATCGCCACCGCCTCGCGCCCCGAAACCGCCGACTGGTGCCGGTCGCTCGGCGCGCATCATGTCGTCGATCACCGCAATCCGCTCGACGCGGAAATCGCCGCGCTGGCCCTCGACGCGCCGCCCGCCTTCGTGTTTTCGACGACGCACACGGATGCGCATCTGCCCGCGCTCGCCGAGCTGATCGCGCCACAGGGTCGCCTCGCGCTGATCGACGATCCGGCGGTGCTCGACATCACTCCGTTCAAGCGCAAGAGCGTGTCGGTCCATTGGGAATTCATGTTCACCCGCTCGCTGTTCGCGACCGCCGACATCGCGGCGCAGGGTGCGTTGCTTGCAGAGGTGGCACGGCTGGTCGATGCCGGCGCGATCCGCACGACGCGCACGCAGACGCTCGGCCCGATCGATGCCGCCACGCTCAAGCGGGCGCATGCGCTGATCGAGAGCGATGCCACGCGCGGCAAGATCGTCCTCGAAGGCTTCGGCGGCTGACATGGCCGCGTCGGCGCTGGACGTCGTGCGGGCCTGGTATCGCAGCGGCGATCCCGCGTTGCTCGCGCCGGAGATCGACTGGCGGGTGCTGGACAGCTTTCCGGCGGGGGGCAACTATCGTGGCCGGGACGCGGTCCTCGACCGCTTCTTCCCTGCGGTACTGGCCCGCTTCGCCGCCTATGAAACGATGCCCGAGAGCTTCCATGTCGCTGGCGGGACGATCGTCGCCACGGGGCGCTACCGGGTCCGCGGCCTGACGGGGGTCGCGGCGGAGGCCGACTTCGCACACATCTGGACGGTGAAAGAGGGCTCGATCGTCGCGTTCCGCCAGATTGCGGACACAGTCGCGATCGGGGCGGCGATCGGGGCCGCTATCAGCTAGGCCCGCGCGTCAGTCCGCGCCCCCCGCCGCGATCGACGCCGTCTCCGGCAGCCCGGCGGCCAGCGCGTCGATCGCGATCCGGACACGCAGCGGCAGATGCGGCGTCTGAGGCCACAGCACATGGCTCTCGAAGACATGCACCGGCAGGTGCGGCAGCACCATTGCCAGCCGCCCGGCAGCGACGTCGTCGCGGATCAGCCAGCACGGCAGCCAGGCGAGGCCGTGCCCCGCCACCGCCGCGTCGCGGATCGTGCCGAGATCGTCGAACCGCATCCGGCTCGGCGGCACGATCTCTTCCGGTGCAGCGCCGGCGCGCGGAAACAGCCACGATCGCACCCGCCCGGGCCGCCCGTACAGCACGGCGCGATGGTGCGGCAGGTCGGCGAGCGTCGCCGGCATCCCCGCCGCGGCGAGATAGGCGGGCGCCGCGCATATCCCCATCCGCTGGCGCGCGACCCGCCGCGCGGCGAGACCCGGCCAGTCCTGCAACGGCCCGTTACGCACCACCAGATCGAAGCCGTCCTCCACCACGTCGACCAGCCGGTCGTTGAAATTGAGGTCGATCGCCAGCTTCGGGTGGGTATCGAGCAATCCGATCAGGATCGGCGCGACGCGCATCCGCCCGAACAGCACCGGCACCGAAACGCGCAGATGCCCCACGACCTCGCGCCGCCCCGACTCCAGTTGCGCCGTCGCGGCATGGACCTCGTCGAGCGCGCGGCGGCAATGTTCGAAGAAGGCCTGCCCGTCGTCGGTCAGCACGAGCGTGCGCGTGGTCCGGTGGAACAGCCGCACGCCAAGCCGCCGTTCGAGCCGCGCGACCGTACGCCCCACCGCCGACCGCGTCAGGTTGAGCTTCGCCGCCGCCGCCGCAAAGCCGCCCGCCTCCACCGCCGCGACAAAGACCGGCAGATCGGCAAACATATCGCCGCGGTTCATTGTCGCCTCCTGCGCACCCATCGGGGTCCGATCTATCGCCACCGCTGCGCCTCGATCAACGGTATTCGTCGGACATCACCATTGGAAAGGAACTACGATGGCAAGGATGAAGCGCTGGACGATCGCCGGTTTCGGCCGCGACATGCTCCGGCTGGAGGATGCGCCGGTGCCCGAGCCGCGCGCCGGCCAATTGCTCGTGAAGGTCGCCGCGGTCTCGCTCAACTATCGCGACAAACTGGTGATCCAGGATGGCATGGGCGGGATGTCGCTCCCGTTCCCGTTCGTGCCTGGCTCCGATCTCGCCGGCACCGTGGTCGCGGCAGGTGACGGTGCAGGACGGTTCGCCGTCGGCGATCGCGTGATCTCGACCTTCTTTCCCGGCTGGATCGATGGCCCTCATCCGGGCGACGCATCGGCGCCTCCCTATAGCGCGTTGGGCGGCCTTCATCAGGGCGTGCTCGCCGAATATGTCGCATTGCCCGAAGACTGGCTGACGGCGGCACCGCACACGCTGGACCTCGCCGCGGCGAGCACCCTGCCCTGCGCCGGCCTCACCGCCTGGACCGCGCTGGCCGAACTGGGCAAAGTGCGCGCGGGCACGAGCGTGCTGGTACAAGGAACGGGCGGCGTCGCGCTATTCGGTCTGCAGATCGCCAAGGCGCATGGCGCCGAGGTCTTCGTCACCTCGGCCGGCGCGGCGAAACGCGAGCGGGCGATCGCGCTGGGCGCCGATCACGCGATCGATCGCGATGGCTGGGTCGAGACGGTCCAGCGCCTCACCGCGGATCGCGGTATCGATCATATTCTCGAAATCGTCGGCGGCGCGCATCTCGGCCGGTCGCTGGAGGCGGTCGCGATGCACGGGCGGGTGTCGCTGATCGGCGTGATCGACGGCTACGACCTGTCCGCCGCGGCGCACCACCTGATGCTCAAACAGGCGGTGGTGCAGGGCATCCGCGTCGGGCATCGCCGCGCGTTGGAAGATCTGGTCCGCGCGGTCGACGTCGACCGCATCGCACCGGTGATCGAACGGCGCTACGCCTTCGACGCCCTCCCCGCGGCGCTCGACCATCTCGATCGCGGGGCGTTCGGCAAGATCGTCGTCACGCTGGAGTGAGCGCCGCCAGCGCCGGCGCGGCAAGCAACAAGCTGGCGATGACCGCACCATAGCCGGCGATCGCCGCCGAACCATCGGTCGGGCCGCCGTGAGAGGTCATCCCTCGCCGACGCGGCGCCGGGATTGCGCGACGGGAGAGTCCGCGCGCACGGCCAGCATCGCCGCGCGCGCGAGCGCTGTCACCACGAGGGATTCGCCGAAGCGCAGCCCCTCGCCGCGCAGCTGCGGCAGCGAGCGGACCGGGTCGGGCACCATATCCACCGCGGCGCGGACCAGCAGCCGTTGCAGGCCACGCGCCCAGCGCGGCAGGATCGCCGCGCCGTTCATGATCGCGAGGAACTCTCCGAGGATTTCCGAGGGTTCGAGCCGCGGCGCGGTTTCCGCGAGCAAACGGTCCCATTTGGCCCGCGACCGCGGCGCGCCGGTCGCGCCATAGAGCCGCGCGGCGACCTGTCCCTCGGCGAAGGCGGCGTCCTGCTCGACCGGGGTCAGGGGCCGGGCGAAGCGGTGATAGGCCTGGGTGAAGCCGAAGGTCGCGGTCGCCTGGACCCAGTCGAGCAGGCGCGGGTCGTTGGCGCGATAGGGGGTTCCGTCGGGAGTGGTGCCGCGCACCCGGTCGTGGATCCCGACGACATGGGCGATCACTTCCGTCGCGCGCGACCGCGCACCATAAACGGTGATCATCGCGGTGAAGCCGGTGCGGCGCAGCCGCGTGCCCGGATCGGTGCGGAAGCTGCTGTGGTCCCATACCCCCGAGCGTACCGAGGGTTCCGCCATCTCGAGCAGCACCGCCGCCACCCCGCCGATGAACATCGTCACCGGATTGGCGAACACCCGCCATGTCACGCCGTCGGCCGGCACCAGCGCCGGCTCTCCCGGCGGCGTGGTGAAATCGAAGTCCAGCCCGGCGGGAGGCTTCAGCATGTCCTGCATCATGCTCATCGCCGCGCCGCCTTGCCGGCATGCGGCGAACCGCACCGCTTGCAGCGATCGGACCAAGGCTCGATAACGACACGCAACGAACCGGCAGACATGGTTCGATCTCCATATATGACTATCGACTGGTCATAAATAAGGTAAGTGATGGACGAGGCAATAGCCCCGAAACGCCGCGATGCGCGCCAGATGCGGTCTCGCGTCGCGATGCACCGTGCGCTGTTCGCGCTGCTGGCGGAGGGGCCGTTCGATCGGATCACCGGGGCGATGGTCGCCGATCGCGCGGGGATCGGCTATTCCACCTTCTTCCGCCATTATCCGGATGTCCGCGCGTTGCTGGTCGATGCCGCCCGCGCGCTGACCGACGATTTCGCGCAGGCGCTCCTGCCCGCCCTGCTGCGGCAGGATGGCCCCGGTGCGGCACGCAGCTTCATCGATGCCGTCGATGCACGGCGGGCGCAGATCGGCATGCTGATCGGGATCGGCGACGTGCTCCGACGCGAATTGCGGCGGCAGATCGTCGATCGGTTCGCCGCCTTGCCGGATACGGGAGCGACCTGGCTGCCACGCCGGCTGGCGATACGGATCGCGGTGGCATCGACCGTCGAACTGCTCGACTGGTGGCTGAACGAGGATCCGGAGCACGACGCGGCCGACATCGCCGAGCTGTTGAGCACAGCGATCCTCCACCCGCTGATGACGAAACCGTGACGCCGCGCGAAGACTTAACGATCACGCGCAAGCGCATTCGGGATGCTCGGCGTCACCTCATCAGGCGGCCCCGGTTCCGAACGTTGAGCCGGCGCGTCTGGAAGGTGGCGCCACCGACGTTGATCGCCACACGCGCCGCGCGTATCGCACGCGGATGACCCGCAATCGACCTTGGCGAAAAGCCCTGATCGCCCTGTTCGTCGCGGTCGTCGCCTTCACCGGCTATCACGCGGTTCGGACGATCAGCGACGCAATCTACTGGAATGCGCATCGCGACGAGCCGATCGAGCGGTGGATGACGATAGGCTATGTCGCGCATTCCTATCATGTGCCACCGCACGTCCTGCACCAGGCGTTGAACCTGCCGCCGATGCCGGACCATCGTCCGCTCGGCCGGATCGCGCGCGACAGCGGGCGTTCGATGGACCAGATCGAGGCGAAACTGACGTATGCGATCGTCCACGCGCGGCCGCCCTACCCGCCACCCGGACCGCCGCCGCGACCCTCCATGCCGTCCGCTTCACCGACGCCGTCGCCCGCGCGATGACCGAGCAGTTGCTTGAACTGCTGACGACCTACGGTCTGCCGGCATTGTTCGGGGTGATGATCCTCGCCGCGGCCGGCATGCCGTTTCCAAGCTCGCTGACGTTGGTCGCGATGGGGTCGTTCGTCGCACAGGGGGAGCTGGCATTCTGGCCGGTGATCGCCGCGGGCGCCGCCGGCGCGGTCGTCGGCGACCAGATCGGCTATGCCTTCGGGCGATATGGCGGCCGACCGTTGCTCGCGGCGGTCACGAAGCGGATCGGCGGGGCCGACAAGGTCGAGCAGGCCGAAGCCTATTCGCGCAAATGGGCGGGTTGGGGCATCTTCTTCAGCCGGTGGCTGATCGGGCCATTGGGACCGTGGATCAACGTCACCAGCGGACTGACCGAATACCCCTGGATCCGGTTCATCGTGCTCGACGTCGCGGGCGAGGTCCTGTGGCTTGTGATCTACGTCTCGCTGGGCCGCGCCTTCAGCGACCAGGTTCAGACGATCGCGAGCCTGCTCGGCAATCTGACCTGGGTGATCGTCGGCTTGCTGGTCGCCGGCCTGCTCGGCTGGAAATTGTTCGGCCGGCCGGCCAGCAGCCCAGACGACGCGATGTGAGAGCGAGGCGTCGCCGTGGTGATCGGCGACGCCTCGTTTCCCGTTGCGGATCGCGTCCTTAGAAGTTGAAGCTCGCACCTGCACTGAAATTCCGGCCGACGAGACCTGCGTAATGCCAGCTGCTGAGATAATTCGGATTGCTGGTATAAGCACCCGATGCAAGCGGCGCGCGGGCATCGGTCAGGTTCTGCACGTTGAAGAAGAACCGGAACTGATCGTTCACCTGCACGCCGGCGTTCAGATCGACGTAAATGAACGGACGAACGTAGCATTGATTGTTTTTGTCGCCATCCGACGGCACGGGTGCCAGCGTGTTCTTGCACGAGAGTTCGATAACGCCGCCGACGGGCGCGATCTCGTCGGCCGCGACCTGCTTGATCCGGCCCACATAATAGGTCGTCGCGGTGAGCGAGAACTTGCCCGCTTCCAGCGCGTTCTGCCAGTTGCCGCGGATGCGCGGCGTCCCGCCGCCCGACGAAAGCTCGTACGGTCCAAGCGTGCCAGCATACTTTTCCACCACACCTGCCGGAGTAACCAGATCGAGGCAAAGCACGCGGGTGACGTCGAGGCGGCTGATCAGTCGCACGCCCTCGGAAATCGGAACAGTCGCACTCGCCTGCACGTCGATGCCCGAACTCACTTCGTAATTGGCGTTGACGTACGGTACGTCGAACACCAGCAGATGGGGCAACGCATTCGGGTTGACGGGATCGGGTGCATCGATAACGTTACACTTGTAGCCTTCACCGACCGCAGCGAGCGCGGCGCATCCCGCTGTTGCGTTGGCTTGGCCGTAATAAGCCTCGACAGCCTCGCCCCGCAGCGGCCCGCTGACGATGAGGTTCGACTTCTTGATGTTATAATAATCGACGGTCAGGCTAAACCAGCGTGCAGGCTTGAGGATCGTGCCGAGCGTGATGCTGCGCGAGACTTCCGGCAATATGTCGGGGTTGCCCGCTGCGCCGCCACCGAGCTGATAGGTGCTGGTATACGCCAGATTGCCCGGATGCGCATCGACGAAGCTCTGAGGCGGCGTGAACGACGAGAAGCCGGCATAGCTGCTGGCGGGGTTGTTCTCCGCAAAGGTCGGCGCGCGGAAGCCCTGAGAATATGTGGCCCGAAGCGCGATCTGCTCGATCGGGGTGAACTTGACGCCGACCTTCGGTGAGAAATGACTGTAACCCTGCGAGTAATGATCGTAGCGCCCCGACACGTTTAGATCGAGTTCGTTCGCGAACGGCGCATCGATCTCGAAGAAGCCAGCCGTGACGGTTTGATGGCCCTGCGCCGAAGACGTGTTCAGCCCATAATAGCTCAGGTCGGCGTTCTGATTGCGGTTCATCAACGTCTCGCGACGTATCTGGAAGCCGGCGCCGATGTTGAGGTCGCCGCCGGGCAGCGCCGTCACGGCCTTGATAATGGAGCCGCCGATCGTCGCGACCGTCGAACTGGACGGCGTCGTGCGGTCGGGTGAGATCTGATTGCGTACCGCCGCGCTGTTGCGTTCAGGATTGACGAAATTATAGGCGCCCGTGTTGATCGCGTTCAACAAACCCTGGATGTTGATGGATCCGCGCTGCGTGAGACTGAAATCGTCGCGGGCATAGACGCCGTTGAGCCGGAACCGGAAGCCGGCGCCGAGATTGCCTGAAATGCCCGCAGTGGCTCGAAACACGTCGACGTAGCGGTCGGTGTTGGCAGGGATGTCGCCGAACAGATAATAGATACGTGCGGCACCTGCGCTTGGATTTCCAGCAAAAGCGGCGGCATAGGGATTGTTCGGGTTCAGCCGTTTGTCGGCCGCAGTGGCGCAGTTCACCCCCGCGGAGCAGACGTAGACCGGCAATACAATGCCCGGATTTTTTGACGAGAGCGCGGCGGACCCGCCGAACGGCTGGTTCTGGAGGATCGACGAAGGCCCACCCGTGATGCTGACGTCGGAATGGGAGTAGCTGGCGGTAGCGAACCCCTCCAGATTGTCGTTCAGCCGCGCCGTGAGGTGGGCGGTCGTCGAGTAACGCTGCTGACGGGGCTGGATTATATTATATTCGTCGGCGAGGTTATGGGCACAGCCGGTGCCCTGTTCCTTGTCCGTGTTCACCGTGAAGCTGCCATAAGGACAGGCGTTCGCGTTGAGCAATTGGTACTGGTTGGGGAAAGGTGACGCACCGATCTGCCCCGCCAGCGGGTTGTTGGTGTCGCTCTGAGTCACACGTGTGACGACCGCTTGCGTGTTCGCCGTGGTGAGCGAGTCATCGTTGCGGTTACGGTCCTTCAGCCCGCTGGGCCGAAGGTCGAGCGTGTTGAACGGATAGCCGCGCGAGTGATTGGTGATGTACCCGTCGTAGGTGTATTCGCCGTTCAGATAGACGTTGAAGCCCTGCTCCTCGTAATCGCCATAACCGGCGGTCAGCGTCGCCCGATAGTGTGAGCCGTCGGCGCGTTCGGTCGCGCCACCTTGCACCGATCCCTCGACGCCCTTGAAATGCTTCTTGCTGATCAGATTGACCACGCCGCCGATCGCGTCCGCGCCGTAGGTGGAGGATGCGCCGTCCTTCAACACCTCGATACGGTCGACGATGCTGAACGGGATCGAGTTCAGATCGACATAGGCATTGTGGCCATCGTCGTTGAGCGGGAAGTTCGCCGAACGCAGCCCGTCGATCAGCACCACGGTCGACGAGACACCGAGGCCGCGCAGCGACACGGCGGCACCGCCCGCCGAAAAGCCGTTGCGGAAGCCGGTCGAGATCGAGCCGGCGCTGTCCGCGGATACCGAGCGGATCGCGTCCTGCGCGGTCGTGATGTTCGCGCGCTCGAGCGTCTCCGAGGTCAGGACGGTCACCGGCGAGATCGACGTCGCATTCGAATCGCGGAACAGCGTGCCGGTGACGACGATCGCCGTACCCTGACCCGGATCGGACTGCGCTGCGCTCCCGGTCGCAGCGGGCTTATCCTGCGCATCCTGCGCCGCGGGCTGATCGGCGGCGGCGTCGGCAGCTTGGATCGGCGTCGCGTTTTGCGCATATGCGGGCGCGGCAATCGCCGTCAGGAGGGCCGCAGCCGATACCCCATGTCGCAGGGTAGAAATTGCAGAATTCACGGAAGTCACCAAGCCACCCCTTTAACGCAACAGCGAAGGTGCGCGCTGACGCGCGCCGCCTCCGCTTTCCCGACCTCCATTTTAGAAGCGAAAGACCGGAAGCTGGCCTGGCCCGAAAAATAGCGCGTTTCGCTTGGCCCTGCGGCGCCGCTGACGGCAGGGCGGGAGGCGGAAGAGCCGGAGTTGGCGCATAAGAGCTTCGTTAATTCGAGCGCGCGTTGCTAATCGGCAACAACGGCCTCTTCTCGACAGGTGACGCTTTGATCGCGTGGGGCCTCGCTACCGCGCCCCGCTTATCCGTCGGCCTCTCGATGGTAGCGCTGTCACAGACCGGCAGACATCGCTCCGACGCCGAGTCGATCGCTCGATGTGACGACGGCCGTCACCCGATTGCACGGATTGGCAACACACCCGCGCCTGTCTGAAAACCTTCTAGAAATCCGTTACTTGGCCTGCTTGACGGCAGGCCAAGGCCTCAGCCTTGAGGTCACCGGACAGTAACAGCCTGTCATTACTCCTACTAGATAACGCTAACATCAACTCTCACTAGAGCGTGTAAGTCGTAGCGCTTGGGCAAGGTCAGTTACGCTATTTGGGTAACTTAGCTTGCTGCCTTGCCGTCATCACACAACCCGCACTCCAGCACTTGACAGTCAACGATCATATGTAGGAGTAATTTAGAAATGGAATGGGGCGGTGACCTCGTCCGGACAGGAGAGGAAAACGATGAACACTTCTTGGCTGCACGGCTCTTCGTCGATCATCGGGCTCATGCTCGTCGTAGGCAGCCCGGCATCCGCCTTTGCGCAGGACGCCAGCGGCAACGTGCTCCCCTCGGGCGACGCCGCGGTGCGCGGCCCGGATCAAACGTCTGCGCAGAGCACCACCGCAGCCGACGCCGCCGCGACCGAGGCCGATGCGGCCCAGAACGCGGACATCGTCGTCACCGGCCTGCGCCAGAGCCTCGCCAGCGCGCAGAATCTGAAACGCAACAACGTCGCGATCGTCGATGCGCTGGTCGCCGAAGACATCGGCAAATTCCCCGACAACAATGCCGCAGAGGCACTCGCCCGCGTCACCGGCGTCCAGGTGGAGCGGTTCCGCGACGAAGCCAATGGCGTCGTCATCCGCGGCCTGCCCAACGTGCAGACGACGCTGCAAGGGCGCGAAATCTTCACCGCCGACGGACGCACCGTCTCGTTCCAGGATTTCCCCGCGCAGTCGCTCGCCAAGCTGGAGGTGTTCAAGAACACCACCGCCGACAATCTGGAGGGCGGCATCGCCGGCCTCATCAACATCGGCCTGCGCCGCCCCTTCGACTTTAAGGGCTTCCAGATCGCCGGTGCGGTGCGCGGCACCTACAACGACCAGTCGCGCAAATATGACCCGAACGGCAGCCTGCTCGTCAGCGACCGCTGGCAGACCGGCATCGGCGAGATCGGCGCGCTGATCAACGTCTCCTACACGCGCGCCAATTACCTCAACTCGGTCCGCTACCAGGGATTTCAGGACTATCTGCTGCCCAGCCAGACGGTCACCCCCGCCTCGGTCGGCCGCAGCTTCACCTATCCGCAGGATATCGGCCTTTATTATGCGCGCGGCTATCGCGAGCGGCCTTCGGTCAACGGGTCGCTGCAATGGCGCCCGGCCGACAATCTGGAGGTCTATGCCGACGGCCTGTGGCAGGCCTATCGTGGACGCAGCGGCGACGATTTCTTCGGCATCCCCGTGCAGACCCGTGCGCCCTCGCTCGACAATGTCGTGCTGATCCCCGGCGGGCAGACCCCGTCGCGCTATCAGGCGAACGTCGGGCTGACCAACGGCCCGTCCAAATGGGTGACGCAGGGCCGCACCGACACTTATCAAGGCGCCGTCGGCGCGAAATGGACCACGGGCATCGCCGAGCTCGCCACCGATCTGGCTTATACCAAATCGATCGTGACGACGCAGTATAACATGCTCGACACGGTGCTGACCTCACCGCTCGGCCTCGACGTCAGGCTGAATGTCGGCGGCAGCGTCGACTTCACCCCGAGCGGCGTCGATTTCACCAAACCGTCCGCCTACAACTTCCGCGGCCTGTACGATCAGCGCAGTCGTCAAGAGGGGTCGCAGTGGCAGTCTTTGACGACGTTGAAGCTCGACACCGGCATCGACTTTCTGCCCAAGCTCGACTTCGGCTTCCGCTATGCGAGCCGCGACGCCTCGTCGCTGTCGGGGGATCGCTACGGCTCCTTCCCGCAGCTCGCCATTCCGATCACCGCGGTGCCGGGTGCCGACACCGGCGGCATATTGCAGGCGGGCTTCCGCGGCTCCGACGTCCAGCAGTTCCGCAGCTATTGGCAACTCTCCACCGACGGCATCGTCAACAACCTGCCCGCCATCCGCCAGTTCGTGCAGCAGGGGCTGGCGGCGTCGGGCGCACCGGCGGCGCTGCGCGCGCAATGGGCGAGCGCCATCCCCGCCTATAATCCGGTTAATTCGTTCGCCGCGACCGAGCGTACCATCGCCAGCTACGCGCAGGGGCATCTGTCGTTCGACGTCGGCATTCCGATCGAGGGCGTGATCGGTGCGCGTCTCGTCGTCACCAACAACACGCTGCGCGGCACCACCTCGTCGACCACGGCGGATGGCACCACCTCGCTTTCGCCGGTCAACACCAAGCAGAGTTATGTCGACGTCCTCCCCAACGTCAATCTGCAGGCACGCCTCACCGACAAGCTGGTCGTCCGCGCGGCGTTCACCAAGTCGTTGACGCGACCGGGGTTCAACCAGATCAATCCCGCGCTGGTCATCCAGCAGGGCACGATCGGCGGCGATATCTCCTACACCGGCAATGGCGGCAACCAGAACCTCCAGCCGATCCGCTCGACCAATTACGATGCCTCCGTCGAATATTATTTCGGCCGTAGCAGCTCGGTGTCCGTTGCCGGCTTCTACCGCAAGATCAACGGCTTCATCGACGTGTTCGGCACCCGCGAGACCAATGCGACGTTCGGCCCGATCCTCGTCTACCGACCGCAGAATGCCGGCAAGGGGCAGATCAAGGGTGTCGAGGCGGCGGTTTCGACCTTCTTCGACTTCCTGCCGGGCCTGCTCAGCGGCTTCGGCGTGCAGGCGAACGGCACCTATATCGACGGTACCGAGACGCTGCCGTCGGTGCCGGGCCTGTCGACCACCGCGGGCGAGATCCCCAACGTGTCGAAGTGGAGCTACAATCTGATCGGCCTGTACGAGAAGGGTCCCGTCTCCGTCCGGCTCGCCTACAACAAGCGCACCCGCTACATCTCGTCCTACACCGCGCCCGGCGTGTTCGCGACCGTGTACAACAAGGCGATAAGCCGCCTCGACCTGTCGACCAGCCTCGACGTGTTCAGCAACGTGACGATCACCGCCGACGCGACCAACCTGCTGGGCAAGCCATGGGAAAGCTACGTCGGCGCGCCGATCTATCCGCGCGACGTGCGCTACGAAGGCCGCATCTATTCGGTGGGCGCCCGCTTCCGCTTCTGATCGGGCGGCGCGAACCAGAAATGCAGGAGAGGCAGAGATGACGGATCGTATGACGATGGCACGCCGCGAAATGCTGGCAGGACTGGGCGGCCTGATCGGCGGCACGACGCTCGCGGGGCAGGCCGTCGCGGCGGCAGCGGCGCCCCCCACCGCACGCGCGCTGATGACGGAGTGCGATTATGGCGACGTGACGCTGCTTGATGGCCCGGTGCGCGTGCAATTCGATCAGACCCTGGCGGCGCTGCTGGCTATGGATGACGACGCTTTGTTGCGCCCGTTCCGCGCCGCCGCCGGGCTGCCGGTCGGCTCGAAGCGGCTCGGCGGCTGGTATGACGCGGCGGCGGGGTTCGATCCGCCCCGCGACATGCACGGCTTCATCCCCGGTCATACGCTCGGCCAATATATCTCTGCGTTATCGCGCGGCTATGCCGTGTCGGGCGATGCGCGGGCGAAGGCCAAGGTCGATCGGCTGATCGCCGGGTTCGCGCCGACGATCACGCCCGATTTCTACAGGGATTACCCCCTTCCCGCTTATACCTACGACAAGACGCTGATGGGGCTGCTCGACGCGCACGCCTTCGCCGGCAACCAGCAGGCGCTCAAGCTGGTCGGCCCGGCGACCGACGCGGTCCTGCCCTATCTGCCGGGGCGCGCGCAGGACCGGCAGCTCGTCAAGGTCCCGGCCGGGCGCAACGCCGCATTCGGCTGGGACGAGACCTATACGCTGCCGGAGAATCTCTACATCGCGGCGGAGCGCGGCGCGGGCGATCGCTTCCACGCACTGGCCCGTGCCTATCTGCTCGACGACACCTATTTCACGCCGCTCGCCGAGGGGCGCAACGTGCTGCCGGGGCGTCATGCCTACAGCCACGTCAACGCGCTCGCCTCGGCGATGCGTGCCTATCTGGTCGACGGCAATCCGCGCCACCTCGCCGCGGCGCGCAACGGCCTGCAATTCGTGCTCGACCAGAGTTGGGCAACCGGCGGCTGGGGGCCGAACGAGACGTTCGTCGCACCCGGCTCGGGCGGGCTCGGCAACAGTCTCAACACCACGCACTACAGCTTCGAGGCGCCATGCGGCACCTACGGCCATTTCAAGGTCGCGCGCTATCTGATGCGCGCGACCGGCGAGAGCCGTTATGGTGACGGCATGGAGCGGCTGCTCTACAATGCCAGCCTTGGCGTGCTGCCGCTGCGCCCCGACGGGTCCGCTTTTTATTACGCCGATTACAGCGAGATCGGCGCCAAATCATACTTCGAATATAATTGCCCCTGCTGCTCGGGATCGATCGGCCAGCTCACCGCCGATTACGCGCTGAGCACCTATCTGCGCGACGACAAGGGCCTGTTCGTCAACCTCTACATCCCCTCGCGCGTGGTATGGCGGCGAGAGGGCGCGCCCGCGCTGACGCTGACGCAGCAAGGCAGCTATCCGCTCGGCAGCGACATTGCGATGACGATCGAGACGCCGCGCCCGACGCGGATGGCGCTGCGACTGCGCATTCCCGCCTGGGCGGGCCCCGAGACGCGGCTGCTGGTCAACGGCCGCGGGGTCGGTGGCGTCCGGCCGGGGCAGTTCGCGATGATTGCCCGCGAATGGCGCGACGGCGACCGGATCGCGCTGACGATCGACCGGCCGCTGCGTCTCGAGCCGGTTGACCCGCAACATCCCGCACGCGTCGTCGCGGTGCAGGGACCGCTCGCCCTGTTCGCGATGGGCGATCGCTTCGTGCCGCTGACGCGGACGCAACTCCTGTCGCTCAAGCAGACGGCGCCGGGCACCGCCGAATGGACGCTCGATGCCGATGTCGGCCGATTGCGCTTCTATCCATGGACCGCGGTCGGCACCGAGCCGACGCGGCTGTACCAATTCCTGATCTGACCGATGCCGAGGCCTCCGAAGTCTGAATAGGATATTGCGAGTCGTTAGCAGCTAGGCTAGGCCCTGCGCCAGCATGGCCCGGTACGCAAACACGAGACGGGTGGACGGCATCCCATGCCGCCACGCCGTCCGCGGTGCCGACGTTCGATCGTCATCGAAGGCCCGCCTCTGCCGACCGAGCCGGGCATGACCGACGCCGACGACAAGCGGCTCCAGCTCTATCTGTTCTCGCGGCGCAAGCTGCTCGGGCGCGCCGCCCGGCTGACCGGCGACGGGAGCATCGCGGAGGATCTGCTGCAGGACGCGTGGCTGCGCTTCGACGCCGCCGCGGCCGGTCAGGCGCAGCGCGAGACCCTGCCCTATCTGCGCACCGTCGTAGACAATCTGATCCGCGACTGGCGCCGCCGCCGTTCGGTCCGGTCGTCGCTCTTCGCTGAAAGCGCCGATGCGCCGTTCGCCGACGTCGCGAGTCTCGATCCGTCGCCGGAAACCCATGCCATCGCCCGTGACGAGCTGCGCGCGCTCGCCGCCCTGCTCGGGACGATGCCGGTACGGATGCGGCGGGCGGTGGAGATGCACCGGCTCGAGGGCGCGACGCTCACCCAGATCGCGGAGCGGCTCGGCGTCTCCGTGACGACGGTACATGGTCTCGTCGTCGAGGGCGTCGCGCGGTGCCGTGCCGCGCTTCGCGATCCAGGATGAGCGTCGCCGGTAAGTAGGCGGTCGACGGGCCGATCCGACTTGCGGATGCGCCGGACGCCCCGGCTTCGCGACGAGCCCGCACGCTCGCGTGGCTGGCCGCCGCGCGCGATCACCACGAATCGAGGGCCGGCCCCGATAATATTTTCCGAAAATCCCGGGCACCACCGCGTTTCCTATGATGGAGCTAATGCGACGCGTTCGCATAAATGGCCTGGATATGATTGGGGGTAAGCTAGTGCAAATGACAAGGGGACGGACCACCGGCGGGCTGCGGGGGCGGTGCGCGGCGATCGTGGTGTGGCGAGCGACATGGCTGGGCGCGACCGCGCTCGCCGGCGTGGTGGCGCCGGCGATGGCGGCAGCGCAAGAGGCACAGGCGCACGATTTCGCGATCGCCGCCGGACCGTTGGGCGACGCGCTGACCGCGTTCGCGCAGCAGTCGGGCCTGACGGTGGGTGCGACGACCGACGATATCCGCGCGGCGGCATCGCCCGGCGTCAGCGGGCGGCTGACGACGGAGGCGGCGCTCGCCCGGCTCTTCGCGGGAACCGGCTTTACGGGGCGGCTGCGCGGCGGCCGGGTGACGATCGAGCGCCTCCCCGCGCCCGCCACCGCCGACACGATCACCACCGACGCATTGCGCGTCGAGGGCCAGCAGACCGCCGACACCGGCACCGCGCGCGACGCGCGCGGCTATGACGATATCTACGACCGCGACACCACCACCACCTACCTGGGCAAGGACGAGGTCGAGCGCTACAAGGGCGTCACCTCCGCCGACGTGCTCAAGGGCATGCTCGGCGTCTATAGCGGCGACGCGCGCAACGGCGGCGGCATCGATCCGAGCATCCGCGGCATTTCCGGCCCCGGCCGCGTGCCGGTGATCATCGACGGCACCGAACAGGCGCTGACCGTCTGGCGCGGCTATAACGGCGCGAGCAACCGCGCCTATATCGATCCCAATCTGATCGCGGGCATCCAGGTCGCCAAGGGGCCGGTGTCGGAGCGCGGCGTCGACGGATCGAGCGGCGGCGCGGTCGTCGTCCACACGCTCGACGCCACCGACATCCTGCGCAAGGGGCAGACGTTCGGCATCGAAGCCAAACTGGAACGCGGCGACAATTCCACCGAACCGCGCCTCCCCCGGCTCAGCCTCGGGCAAAGCTACCGCACTATCCCCCTGTTTCCCGGCAACGGCATAACCGAGGGGCTCGTCAATTATCCGGGGGGCGACCCGGCGGTCCGGGTCAAGGCACGCGGCTCCAACGACAATCATCTTATCTCGTTCGGCGACGAGGCGGCGCGCATCGCCGTGGCGGGGCGGCTGGGCACGATCGATCTGTTCGGCGCCTATGCCTATCGCACCCGCGGCAATTACTTCGCGGGCGAGCATGACGCGGGCTATTATTCGCAGGTCGATGCCGATCCCACCAAGACCGGCACGTTCATCCAGCGCATGGCGTTCAATTATCGGCCCGGCTACGAAGTCACCAACACCTCGTCGGAAACCTCGTCCTGGCTGGCCAAGGCCGTCTGGCACATCGACGACGTGTCCTATCTGAAGGCCGGTTTCCGCGACACGCGCTCGACCTATGGCGACATCCTGCCGTCGCGCGTGGTCGGCTGGGGCAGCCCGGGCATCGGATCGATCCAGTGGACGCTCGGGCACGTCCATTCGCAGGCGTACAATGTCGACTATAAGCTGCAGCCGAACCTCTGGTGGCTCGACTTCAAGGCGAGCTTCTGGGACACGCACACGCTCAGCGATACCAACAGCAACGGCGGCTATCCGCAGGCCGCGTCCTACAGCGACCCGATCCTGCGCGACACCGCGATCCTGCATCAACGCAACGACCGCTTCGGTGCGATCGCCAGCAACCAGTTCAAATTCGGTTCGCGGTTCGACCTGCTGGTGCAGGGCAATGTGCAGCGCGAGGTGCTGCGCCCGACCGGCGAGTCCGCGGTTGCGCGCGGGGCGACATGGTGCGGCTTCTTCTGCGGCAACAACCGTTCGGGGCGGCGCGACGAATATCGCATCGACTTGAAGGCCGAATGGCGCCCGGCCAGCTTCCTCAAGCTCGATGCCGGTGTCACCTATTCGGGATTCCACGCGATCGACGACAAGCTCCGCAAGGCGATCGCCGAGGGCAACACGCCCAGCGGACGTATAGTCACCGGATACACGACTTATGTCGACTATGTCGTTACGGACGCACAAAGCTACTCAAACTATATATATAAGTGGATATATTCCCGAACTCAGGATGCCTCTTATGCCCGTGAATTCGCCAACCGCGAGTTCGCAGGATATACACCGTCTCGCAATATACGTTATCAACTCCATGACCAGGATATCTTCTATGCGGATCAGGACGGCAAGATAACAAGATCGCAAAATCCTTGTCTGAACGGGTTCTATAACAGCGACCCTCATTATGATCCGACGCATTGCGGCATCTCCACCCTGTTCCGCTCGAGGACGGCGACATGGGCAGACACGCGGCAGTCGGGTCGCGACTGGGCGCCGATGGTATCGGCAACGGCCTATCTCAGCGGTGCGGCACGCGCCTATGTCCGCTATACCGAGGCCTTCCGTTACCCCAGCCTCTTCGAAAGCACGACGGGCTTCTCCCAGTCGTTCAACCCGCTAGGATCGCTCAAGCCCGAGCATGTGCACGCGCTCGAAGCCGCCTATATTCAGGACCTGCGACCGCTGTTGCGCCTGCACGAGGGGCAGAAGGCAGACGTCAGGCTGACCTGGTATCGCAACGTGACGACCGACGTCATGGACCGCAATACCAATTTGCAATCTTCGAACCTCGACAAGCAGATCCTGTCGGGGATCGAGTTGCAGGCTCGCCTCGATCGGGGAAACCTCTTCGGCGAACTCGGCTATGCGCACGTCTTCACCAACAAGGTTTGCGACCAGAACCGGGCGATAACCACCGACACCACCAACAGCGGCCTCGATCGCATTTCCGACTGCGTCAAATACGGGTTCTATCAAGGCTACCTGCTGACGCAGGCCGCTCCGGACGATTCGCTCAACCTCACGCTCGGCGCGCGGATGTTCGATCGCCGACTGGAATTCGGCCCGCGCCTGACATGGTACAGCCAGTATAACAATCCGCTGCTCGATACGCTGCTCAACAGCAAAGATACGGTCGACGGCTATGCGCTCAACGTACCCTATTCGTGGGGCAGGAACCTGACGGTGGACGCCTATGTCCGCTTCCGGGTCGACGATCGCTTCACCGCCGAGATCAACGGCACCAATCTGACCGATCATTATTACAGCGACCCGCTCAGCCGCACGCTCAACCCCGCGCCGGGGCGGACGCTGCGCCTCAGCCTGACCGGGAGGCTGTGACATCCGAAATTCGGCAGCCGCCGCCGCGCCTGACATGCAAACCCATGGCCGGGCAGCGACTGCCGGATACCCGCACCCGGAAAGGCCGGGTGCGTTACCAAGCAGGAGACGTACCATGAAAATGACCAACCTCAAGCTGTTCGCCGCCTCCGCCGCGCTGGCGATGGCGCTCGCCGGCACTGCTCATGCGCAGACGATCACCGGCACCAGCGACAGCAATAACAACCGCGTCGGAGTGAGTTCGGCATTCGGCCCGTCGCACCCGACCGCGGGCAAGGCTGGACTGAGCGCCAAGGCGACCGGCATCAACAACCTTGTCGCCTTCCAGGACCTGAAGAATGACGGTTCGACCGACCTGAACGGCGTAACGACGATCAACAATCCGACCACCGGACCGGACGATCACCGCAACCTCGGTCTGTTCCACTTCGCGCAGGTCGGCAACAACGACGTCTGGTTCGGCGAGTGGAGCAGCAATGCCAGCTCGGGCAGCACCGATCATACGGTCTATTATGCCGGCACCACGACCGGCACGACCGTGCCGACCAGCGGCTCGGCGACCTATGCGGTCCGGGGCATCAGCGACTATGCCAACAAGGGTCTGCTGACCGGCACCTTCACGGCCAATTTCGCTTCTGGCTCGTCGGGCACGCTGACCGGCAGCATCGCCAACAGCGCGTCGGGCTATGGGGTGAACATCGGCTCTGCCAAAATCGATGGCGCAACCTTCGGTGGGAACGATGCGAGCGCGACCCAGTCAGGAACGACGGTCGCTTCCGGCGGCACGGTCGAGGGCCGCTTCTTCGGTGCGAACGCCGCGGCGCTGGCCGGTCTGGTCAACTTCGGCTCCGGTTCGGAACGTCAGTACAACGCGGCCTTCGGTGGCACGAAGAACTGATCCGATGCGTCGGGGGGCGGGGGCCGTCATGGCCTCCGTCCTTGACCCGCGGGGCGTCGGCATCGCCGGCGCCCTGTTGGCCGCCGCTTGTCCGTCGCCCGCGCTCGCCCAGCAGGCCGGCAGCGGTGACACGCGCCTGCGCCTCGACCAGACCGTCGAGCAGCGCAAGGCCGAAGCCGAAACGCGGGTGCGCGACGAGACCGATCGCCTCGATCCGACCAGCGTCGAGATCGACGGCACCATCTATGCCGTCGGCAGCAACGCCAACGACACGGGCGCGGCGCTCTACGTCTCGATCACACGGCGGCGCTGGGCCGACGTGCGTCGCTTCCTCACCCGCTATCGCACCCTCCCCGGCCGCGAGGACGGGCTGATCCTCTATGCCGAAGGCGGCCTCGCCCGCGAGGCGGGCGACATGGCCGGCGCTCGCCGCGCCTATCGCGCGCTCGTCGCGGTGCAACCCGATTTCCTGCCCGGCCGGCTCGAACTGGCGCGCGTGCTGTTCCTCGACCGCCGCGATCGCGAGGCGGCGCAGGCCTTCGCCGACGTCCGCGGCGCGCTGCTCGCGCAGGGCGACAAGGCGGCGGGCGTGGTGCGCACGGTCGACACCTTCCTCGCCGCGCTGCGGAAGCGGCGGGGCGTGCAGGGCATGGTGTCGTTCGGGCCGGAATATACGTCCAACCTCAACCAGTCCTCGGCGAGCTACACCTGCCTGATCCCCGGCGCGGCGGGCGATTGCCTGTTCGACCGCAAGGTGCCCGACCCGATCGCCGCGCGTGGGATCAATATCGAAGGCAATGCCACGCTGCGCCTGCCGCTCGCCGGGCACGACGGCATCGGCGGCCGAGCGCTGGCCTTCGGCGATCTCTTCCCCGGCAACGGCCGCTACAGCCAGACCGCGCTGTCGCTCTACGCCGGCTACGACCGCCGCACCGCCGCCACGGGGCTGGTGCTCGCCCCGTCCGTCGATCTCGGCACGCTGGGGGGCCAGAGGCTCTACGATGCGTGGGGGCTGCACGGCGAATACAGCCGCAGCGTCGGCGCCGGCACGCTCGTCCGGTTCGAGGCCAATCTGCGCGACTTCACCTACCGGCACGACGGCTATCGCGATTACGACGGCCGCCAGGCGGATGCGTGGCTCACCGGCTTCCGCACGTTCCCGCACGGCTGGACGATCTTCGGCGGCCCGGATCTCCTCGACAAGCGCGCCGCCGATCCCGTCAACGCCTATCGCCAATATGGCGCGCGGCTCGGGCTCGACCGGACGATCGGCGAGGCGGTCGACCTGCTGCTGACCGCCTCGCTCCGCCGCCGCGAATATGGCGCGTTCAGCCCGCTTCTCGATGCCAGACGCCGCGACGTCGACCAGAATTACACGATGCTCGCCCGGCTCCCCGCCGCGAGGCTCGCCGGCTTCAGCCCCAGCCTGCTCGTCCAGCACAGCCGCGTCGGCAGCAACGTCGACTGGCTCTATTCCTACCGGCGCACCAGCGTCAGCCTGAGGGTGGATCATGTCTTCTGACATAGCGTTTTCGCGGAACCGGATGACGGCCGACTGGCCCCCCGCCTCCTATGCCGCGCGTCGCCGGCGCAGCGAGCATCTGCTCGGGCTCGGCGGTACGGCGCTGCTATATGCGCTGCTGGCGGTGATCGCATTCTGGCGCTGGACGGCCCCTTCCACGGCGCCGAGCAGTCGGCCGGCCCCCGCGCTGGCCATGTTCGACGTCCCCCCCGCCTCGCCCGACACCCCCGCGACCGCGCAAGCGTCCGCGCCTGCGCCTGCGCAAGAGTTGCCACGCCGGACCGAGCCACCGCGTCCCACGCCGCCTGTGCCGATCGTCCAGTTTCCGGCCCCGCACGTGGCTCCGGCCGAACCTGCAGCAGCGGCTCCGCCGAACCCACAGGGAAGCACCGACCAGCCCGCCGACACCAAAACCGCCGCCAGCGCCGCCCCCGCCGCCGCGCTGCCGACCACGGGACGAACGGCCTCGGCGGAGCGGGCGGCGCGGGCCAATTGGCAGGGCGACATCC
Source organism: Sphingomonas sp. M6A6_1c (assembly GCF_053345135.1). Taxonomy (NCBI): domain Bacteria; kingdom Pseudomonadati; phylum Pseudomonadota; class Alphaproteobacteria; order Sphingomonadales; family Sphingomonadaceae; genus Sphingomonas; species Sphingomonas sp. M6A6_1c. Next base: position 259,382 of record NZ_JBKEZO010000001.1, read on the forward strand.
TCGCGCATCTCCGGCCGCTGCTGCGCTACCCCCGCATCGCCGAACGCGACGGCCAGCAGGGCGTGGCGCTCGTCGCGATCGGCGTCGATCGGCAGGGCATCGTCCGTTCGGCGCGGATCGTGCGCGGCAGTGGCTATCCTTCGCTCGATGGCGAGGCGCTGGCGACCGTGAAGCGCGGCTCCCCCCTGCCCCCGCCGACCGCCGACATTCCCGGCGATCCGGTATCGGTCGAACTGCCGATCCAGTTCAGCCTGCGGGGCTGACCCCCGCGTATCAGGCTTTTGTCCGATTTAGCGGTAAGCCGCTGCCGCTCCGGATCGATCGGCCGGCGGCCGCCCAACCGATAATCGCCCGATGCCCGAAGATCCTGCGCTCGTCGCGTTTGGCACAAAGCGCAGGCTGCACGATGCGCGTGCCGGCATCGCCCGTCCTGTCACCTCCGCCAACGCGGCCAGGTCGCGGCGGCCGCCCCCCTCGCTTTACATAAATCAGACCGATCAGGCCGCTATGCGACATTTTTACCAATGCGCTGAGATATTCGCCTGTGATTTAGCATTTGTCGTATAAATAGACTTTCCATTGGCTTAGGCGGCGCCGCGAGACGTTCGCGACGGGCCGAGCACGACGTCTGCAAGTCAGGCACGGGCGTACCGCCGCGGCCGGATCGGCTGGAGAGAGAATGATGACAGGTTCGATGGTGCTCACGCGCTTGGGTCGCAACACGGGCTTCCACGCGACGGTATCGCTGCTGGCGATCGCACTGGCCGGCTCGGCCGCGCAGGCGCAGACCGCGCCGCCGCAGGACGCACCGGCGCCCGCCCCAGCCGCCGAGGCGCAGCAGAACAGCGGCACCGCCGCACCCAGCGGCGATCAGGGACAGGCCGTCGACACCAGCCCCACCACGCCTTCGGCCGGTGATGACATCGTTGTCACGGGTGTCCGCGCCAGCCTTCAGTCGGCGCAGAACATCAAGCGCAACTCGGCGCAGATCGTCGATTCGATCGTCGCCGAAGACATCGGCAAATTGCCCGACCGCAATATCGCCGAGGCGTTGCAGCGCATCTCCGGCGTCCAGATCCAGCGCGCCTTCGGCGAGGGCAGCTCGGTCGCGATCCGCGGCCTCACGCAGGTGCGTACCGAGCTCAACGGCCGCGACATCTTCACCGCGAGCGGATCGAGCAATGCGCTGAGCCTCGAGGACGTGCCGTCCGAACTGCTCGCCGGGATCGACGTCTACAAAAATCCGTCGGCGGACCTGATCGAGGACCAGCTCAGCGGCACGATCAACTTCCGGACCCGCAAGCCGTTCGACTTCGACGGCGCCAAGGCCTCGGCGTCGGTGACCAACACCTATTACGACCTCGCGCGCAAGAGCAAGCCGGCCGCCTCGCTGCTGCTCAGCGATCGCTGGTCGACCGGCATCGGCGAGATCGGTATCCTCGCCAGCGCCTCCTACCAGAAGACCGCGTTCCGCCAGGACACGATCTCGACCGAGCCCTTCTACACGCTCGACCCGGCCAATGCCGGCGACGCCGCGACGCTGGCGACGCTCGGCCGCACCGGTCAGACCACGACGCTGCCGCACGGCACCGGCATCGGCGAAGTGCCCGGCGACCGCCGCCGCTTCGGCGTCGACGTCTCGCTGCAATGGCGCCCGACGGATACGCTGGAGTTCACCGGCGAATATTTCCGCAACGATTATAAGCTGCGGTCCTACGGCTACAGCTATTTCGCCTACACCAGCGGTGTCGCGATCACGCCGCTCGCCGGCGCGCCGTTCACTTATGCGCCCAACGGCGATTTCCAGAGCGGCACGTTCGTCAACGTGCCGATCGGCAACAACACCTCGATCGGCGCGCGCCACTCGGTGACGACCGATTATTCGCTCAACGCCAAATGGCGGCCGACCGCCAATCTGACGATCACCGCCGACGGCCAATATGTCGATTCGAAAACCAACAACCTCAATTCGATCGTCGGGCTCAGCGGCACCGCGACGACGCTGGCGCAGGACATCCGCGGCGACATTCCGTCGTTCCAGATCGCTTCGGCGGCGGGGCTCGCCAATCCGGCGACCTACAGCAACGGCTTCTATCTCGACGATCTCAACAATTCGAAGGGCACCGACACGGTCGGGCGCCTCGACGGCGAATATCGCTTCGACGGCGGCATCCTCAGTTCTATCAAGGCCGGCATCCGCTACGCCAACCGTAAGAACCGCACCAGCGACACCGGCTATCGCTATACCGGGCTGACCGGGCCGGCGAGCGATCTGCGCTATGTCGACCTCGGCGACTTCTTCCGCGGCGAAGCCAATCTGTTCGGCAACATCCAGGCCTTCTCGCTGCCGACGGTGCTGAACTACGACGCGACCCGTGCGACGCTCGGCATCGCGACGACGCCGCCCTATCTGCCCAGCGGCACCAATACGGAGACGCAGAAGACCTATACCGGCTATCTCGCCGCCTTCTTCAAGGCGGACACGCTGCCGGTGCCGATCGACGGCAACATCGGCGTCCGCGCGGTGAAGACCGAAGTCGCGGTGGCGGGCTTCTACCAGCAGGTCGACCTCATCACCGCGCCCGACGGCACGCAGTCGACCGCTGCGCCGACCTTCACCCCGAACGGCGAGAGCAACAGCTACACCTCGGTGCTGCCGAGCCTCAACCTGCGCGCGCACCTGACCGAGCGGCTGCAATTGCGCTTCGCGGCGTCGAAGAACATCTCGCGCCCGAACTTCAACCAGCTCAACCCGACGCTGACGATCACCGAGCCGGGCACCGCCCAGATCGACCAGCAGCATACGACCTCGACCGGCAATCCGTCGCTCAAGCCGATGAAGTCGACCAATTTCGACGCCTCGCTCGAATGGTATTTCGCGCGCACCGGATCGCTGAGCGTCGCCGGCTTCTACAAGAACATCTCGAACTACATCCAGACGGTGATCAACCCGCTCACCGTGCAATTCACCGACGGCGTCACCGCGACGTACGACGTGACGACCTACGACAATGCCAGCAAGGCCAAGGTGAAGGGCGCGGAGGTCGCCTATCAGCAATTCTTCGACTTCCTGCCCGGCGCGCTGAGCGGCTTCGGGGTGCAGGCGAACTTCACCTATGTCGATTCCACCGCGCCGAGCCCGGCGAGCCAGGGCCCGGTCACGCAACTCTCGCTGGAGGGGCTGTCGAAGTATAATTACAATCTGATCGGCATATACGAGCACGGCCTGATCTCGGCACGGGCCGCATACAATTGGCGCAACAAGTTCCTTGTGACGACCGCCGCCAACGGCACGGGCAACCTGCCCATCTTCCAGAAGGCGTCGGGGCAGCTCGATGCGTCGATCACCGCCAACGTGACGCCGCATCTGTCGCTGACGCTCAACGGCACCAACCTCACCAACACGGTGCGGTCGACCTATTACGGCATCCTCACCCGGCCGCGCGATGCGATCATGAGCGACCGCCAGATCAGCGGGGTCGCGCGCATCACCTTCTAACTGTGCCTGCGCCGGGCGTTCGTGCCCGGCGCATCCCGGCCGCTAGCGCACCGCCTCGACCCGCGTCATCGCCAGTGCCGCGAGCAGCAGCGCACCCGCGGCGAACGCGAGCGTCCAGATCGGCTGGGTCGGGAAGAAATGCTTGGTGATCGATCCCATCACCGTCGCCACCAGCAATTGCGGCACGACGACGAAGACGTTGAACAGGCCCATGTAGATGCCGAGCTTCCGCTGCGGCAGGCTGGAGGCGAGGATCGCATAGGGCATGGCGAGGATCGACGCCCAGGCGATGCCGATGCCGATCTCGCTCGCGAGCAGCCATTCGGGATCGGTGACGAAGAAGAAGCTCGCGAAGCCCGCCGCGCCGCACAGCAGCCCGACGATATGCGTGCGCGCCTGCCCGATCCGCTTTGCCAGCGGCGGCAGCAGCGTCAGCGCCGCCACCGCGGCGATGCCGTTATAGGTCGCGAACAGCACGTCGACCCAATTGGCCCCCTCCTGGTACAGCGGGCTGCGCGCGTCGGGCGCGCCGTAAAAGGCGCCGGCAACGATCGGCGTGGTGTTGATCCACATGATGAACAATGCCGACCAGCTGAAGAATTGCGCGACCGCCAGCCGCTTCATCAGCACCGGCATGCCGCCGAAATCGCCGACGATATGGCCGAGCATGTCGACGGGTTTGCCGCCACGCGCGCGCAGGATGGCGAGGATGCTCGCCAGCCCGTAGGCGATCAGCAGGCCGCCGAGTAGATATACTTCCTTTTCGAGGCCGAACGCCGCGACGCCGGCGACGACGATCGCCCCCGCCGCGATCCACACGCCGCTGCCGGTCAGCCGGCGCGCGGCGAGCGTGCGCGTCACCTGCGCCTGATCCTCGGCGTCGGCCTTGCCATGGAAGCTCGCCATCTCCGCGGGCGAATATTCGCGCGTGGTCAGCACCGTCCACAGCACTGCGAGGAAGAGCGCGCCGCCACCGAACCAGAAGGCGAAGCGCACTGTATCGGGGATGCCGCCCCCCGCCGCGATGTTCGACACGCCGAGCTGTTCGAGCAGCCACGGGAAGATCGAGCCGAACACCGCGCCCGCACCGATGAAGGCGGTCTGCACCGCATAGCCGGCGGCATGCTGGTCCTTGTCGAGCATGTCGCCGACGAAGGCGCGGAACGGCTCCATCGAGACGTTGAGCGACGCGTCGAGCAGCCACAGCAGCAACGCCGCCATCAGCAGCCCCGGACTTTCGGGCATCAGCAGCAGCGCGATCGCGGCAAGGATCGCACCGGCGAGGAAATAGGGCCGCCGCCGGCCGAGCCGGCCGAGCCAGGTGCGGTCGCTGAGATGGCCGATCACCGGCTGCACCAGCAGCCCGGTCAGCGGCGCCGCGACCCACAGGGCCGGCAGATCGTCGAGGCTGGTGCCGAGCGACTGGAAGATGCGGCTCATGTTCGCATTCTGGAGCGCGAAGCCGATCTGGATGCCGAAGAAACCGAACGAGATGTTCCAAAGGCCCGCCCAGCTCTGCCGCGGCCGCGTGGTCGCTGTCATGCGGCGCTCGCGCGGCGGTGGATGCCGGAACACGTCAGGCAGGACAGCGTGGATCTGGCTGATCGCGCGCGACGGATCACCGCCGCCGCGCCTTGCCGGCGGCGACGAAGCGGATCGCCTGCCCGCCGCCCGGCGCCAGCGCGAGCGACAGCGTGTCGCCCTTCTTGACGGCGCGCTTCTCGATCGCGATCGCATGGCGCGCCGACGTCCGGTAATCCGCCCCCGTGCCGTCGCGATACACTTCTGCGGTATAGCTGCGCCCGGCATCGAGGAAGTCGAGCGCGACGGTGAGCGTGCGCGGCGCCTCGTTGGTGATGCTGCCGAGATACCAATCGTCGCTGGCGCGGTCCTTGCGCGCCACCGTCACGTAGTCGCCGACCTCCCCGTTGAGCACGCGCGTTTCCGACCAATCGACCGGCACGTCGCGGATGAACTGGAAGGCGTCCATATGCTTGGCGTAATTCTCGGGCGTATCCGCCGCCATCGCCACCGGCGAATAGATCACGACGTACAGCGCGAGCTGCTTCGCCTCGGTCGACAGCAACGGGCTGCCGCCCGATCCTTCGAGGCTGAGCACGCCCGGGGTGAAGTCCATCGGGCCGCCGAGCCATTGCGTGAAGAACATATTGGCTTCGTGGTTCGGCGGGTTCTTGCCCGGCCAGGCGTTATATTCCATGCCGCGGCCACCCTCGCGGCTCAGCCAATTCGGATAGGTACGGCGCAGGCCGGTGTCCTTGATCGGCTCGTGGCTGTCGATGCCGACCTTGTATTTGGCGGCGGTCTGGACGACGCGCAGATAGTGGTTCGCCATCCACTGGCCCTCGTGCCACTCGCGCTTCCTGGTGCCGTCGGCGTCGACGCGCTCGATCTGGCCGGCATCGGTGACATAGCCGGTCTTGATCACCGGAATGCCGTGATCGCGCGCATAGGAGAAGGCGCGATCGAGCTGCGCGTCGTAATGGCTCGCCGAGCCGCCGGTCTCGTTATGGCCGATCAGATAGACGCCCTTCGCCTTGGCGTAGCGGTATAGCTCGGCCGCGTCGAAATCGGGGGTCGGCTGGTCGAACTCCATGCCGTTGCCATTGCCGAACCAGTCGCCGTTCCAGCCGACGTTCCAGCCCTCGACGAGCACGCCGGGGATGCGGTTCGCCGCAGCGAAATCGATGTATCTCTTGACGTTGGCGGTGGTCGCGCCGTGCTTCGGACCCGTTGCCCAGGTCCAGTCGCCTTTGATCATGTTCCACCACACACCGACGAACTTGCCGGGCTTGATCCAGCTGACGTCGCCGAGCTTGTTCGGCTCGTTGAGGTTCAGTTCGAGGTGGCTCATGTACAGGCCGGGCGCATCGTCCGACAGGATCACCGTCCGCCACGGCGAGGCGAAGGGCGCGGTCCGCACCACCTTGGGCGCGCCGGCGCCGGGGGTGAGCGCCGCCTTGAACGTATTGCCCTCGCTGCGCGCCAGATTCATCGCGGCGTAATCGATCAGCGCCGCCTCGTGCACCGCGGCGTGCGTGCCGTCGGCGAGCTTGACCGTCATCACCGTCTGCGCGGTGCCGACCGCGTCGAGCGGGGTCTTCTCGTAGAGATATTCCTCGCGGTTCCACTGCAATGCGGGCTTCCACCACGCGGTGCCGTTCTGTGCGAAGGCGAATTCGGTCAGCTCGTCGGCGATGTTCGCCTGATGCAGATTGGGCTGGTCGGGGAAGCTATAGCGGAAGCCGATGCCGTCGTCGAAGATGCGGAACGTCACGTCCATCTCGCGCTTCAGCCCGGTCTTCTCGCGGAAGCGGAGGCCGAGTTCGTTATGACGGTCGCGGATCGTCTTCCATTCGCCGAACGGCTGCGTCCAGCTGCTGTCCGCCGACGCGGTCGTCTTGCCGATCAGTTCGAGGTTGCGTTCGATCTTGGGCGCGTCGGTGAACATCACGCCGAGCTTGCCGGGGTTGAGCACCGGCTTGCCCTTGCGCGTCACCGCATAGGTCGGGCGGCCGTCGTTATCGAGCGCGATCGTCACCACCAGCGATCTGTCGGGCGAGGTCGCGCTCGCCGCCGGCGCGGCTGCGACGGTCGGGATCTGGGCGACGCCATTGGTGTCGGTCTGCGCGAGCGCCGTGCTCGCCAGCAGCGCGAGCGCGAGCGCACCGCCGATCGTGTAATGTTTCATCATGCCTCTCCCGTTTTGGTGGCGATCAGAGCGCCATATCCGTCGAAATGCCAGCCCTGCGTTCCGCTCTCGACCACCGGCTGCCACGTCTCGGGCTGCTCGGGCGCCCAGCGCTGGGGTTCGGGCGACAGGTTGAACACGCAGAGCATCGTCTCGTCCGCGGCGCGACGCTCGATCGCGAGCATCGCCGCGTCCGCCGCGACGACGCGGATATCGCCGGTCAACAGCGCGGGATGCCGCTTGCGCAGCGCCAGCGTCGCGCGCGTCCAGTGGAGCAGGGCGTGCGGATCGCGCTCCTGCCGATCGACCGCCAGCGCGGCATGATCGGCGCCGACCGGCAGCCACGGCCTGGCGGTCGAGAAGCCCAGATTGGCGGCATCGCTCCGCCACGCCATCGGCGTACGCGCGCCGTCGCGCGACAGCGTCTGCGGCCAATTGGCGATCGCCTCGGGGTCCTGCAGATCCGCGAACGGTACCGCGACCTGCGTCAGGCCGAGTTCCTCGCCGTAATACAGGAAGATATTGCCACGCAGGCTGGCCAGTAGCAGCATCTTCATCCGCGCGAAGGCGGCCGCGTCGCCCTGCCCCGCCCAGCGCGAGATCGCGCGCGGCGCGTCGTGATTCTCGAACGCCCAGCTCGGCCAGCCGACGCCGTCCTGCTCGGGCCATTTGTCGATCGCCGCCGCGACGATCCCCGGCGTCAGCGTCGGCGCATATAGGAAGTCGAAGCCATAGGCGCTGTGCAGGCGACGGCCCTCGGCGGTGAACAATTTCATCTCGCGATCGCTGTCGGCGCCGCCGACCTCGGCGACGGTGAAGCGCGCGTCGTAACTGTCGAACAGCGACCGCACCCGCTCGAGGAAGCCGGGGATGGCGTCGTGGCTCTGGTTGTAGGTGTGGAGCTGGAAATCGAACGGGCGGGTGCGCGGGATGCCGTCGTCGAGCGGCGCAGGCGGATTGTCGCGCAGATCGGGGTCGAACATCATGAAATTGATCGCGTCGATGCGGAAGCCGTCGACGCCGCGCTCCAGCCAGAAGCGCGCGACGTCGAGGAACGCCTGTTGCACCGCCGGATGGTGGCCGTTGACCTGCGGCTGTTCCTTCAGGAAATTGTGCATGTAATATTGGCCGCGGCGCGCGTCCCAGGTCCAGGCCGGGCCGCCGAACACCGATTGCCAATTGTTGGGCGGCGACCCCTCCGGCTGCGGATCGCGCCAGACGTACCAATCGGCCTTGGGATTGTCGCGGCTCGACCGGCTTTCGACGAACCACGGATGCCGCTCGCTGGTATGCGCCCAGACCTGATCGACGATCACCTTGAGCCCGAGATCGTGCGCGCGGACGACGAGCGCGTCGAAATCGGCAAGCGTGCCGAAGATCGGATCGACGTCGCAATAGTCCGACACGTCATACCCGAAATCGGCCATCGGCGAGCGGAAGAAGGGCGACAGCCAGATCGCCTCGACGCCGAGGCTGGCGACGTGATCGAGATGCGCGGTGATGCCCGGCAGGTCGCCGATGCCGTCGCCGTTCGAATCCGCGAAACTGCGCGGATAGATCTGGTAGATGGTCGCGCCGTGCCACCACGGGCGGTCAGTCAGGGTCATTGGGTCGCCTTCAGGGCACAGACGGCATAGCCGAGGGGAGGAAGCGTGATCGTCAGGCTGCCCGGCGCGGCGACCGCGCCGCAGCCGGTGCCGGAAAGCGTGGTCGCGCCGGTCGCGCCGACGCCGATCTCGACCTGACGGGTGAGCGGCGTCGTCGCGGTGTTGAACGCGAGCAGCACCTCCGCGCCGCTGACCGGATCGAAGCGCGAGATGGCGAGCAGGCCCTGCGTCTCCCCGCGGGCGCGTAGCTGCTGGCGACCACGGGTCAGCGCCGGCGTCGCGCGGCGCAGCTTCGCCAGCGCGGCGATCTGTCCGAACAGCGGATTGTCCTGCCCGAAATGCGCCGTCGCCGTGGTCGTGGTGGTGCCGAGCAGATGGTTGTCGTTGTAGACCGCGACCTTGCTCGCGAACATGTCCTCGCGGGCGTCCTGGTCGTTGCCGTCGCTGACGAACCCCTGTTCGTCGCCCGAATAGATCGTCGGTACGCCGCGCAGCGTCAGCAGCATCGCGTTGGACAGCATGACGCGCGCCATTACCTCGGCATCGTCGGCTTGCGGGAAAGCCTTGCGGACGAAGGTCGAGAAGCGGCCGTCGTCGTGATTGCCGGTGAAGGTCGGCAATTGCACCGCGGTGTCGAAGCCCTTGGCGTACAGCGCATCGCCGTCGAACAGCGCCTCGAACGCGTCGGTGCCGCGGGTGCCGGCGACGGTCTCGACCACCGCCTGACGGAAGGAAAAGTCGAGCACCGCGGGCAGTTTGTCGACGATCGTATGCTGCGCGAGCACGGCGGGCCGGACCTCGTGATCCGACACCTCGCCGAAGATGTGGAAATTGGGGATGCCCTTCGCTTTGGCGCGCGCCTGCATCGCGGGCACGAACCGGGTCCAGAATTCCGGATCGACATGGCGGGCGGTATCGATGCGGAAGCCGTCGATGCCGAACCGGTCGATCCAGCCGCCGAAGATGTCGATCATCCCCGCGACGACCTTCGGATTCTCGGTCATCAGATCGTCGAGGCCGACGAAATCGCCCATCGTCGAACTCTCGTTGCGATAGGTCGTGTCGCCGCGATTGTGGTAGAGCGTGACGTCGTTGAGCCACGCCGGCACCTTCACCGCCTTTTCGGCGGCGGGGACGAAGGGCGTATAGGCATAGGCCGGGTCGGTGAGGCGCGCGAAATTTTCGCGCGTGTGGACGTCATCGCCGGCGAACCCGGGGTTGATCGGCTTGCCGCCGACGCCGAGCCGGCGCTGATAGGGGTAATCGGCGCGGCTGCGATACGGGCATTCGCGCTTGGCCGCGCATTCGCGATACTGGATCACATCGGCGGTGTGGTTGATGATGATGTCCATATAGACCTTCATCCCGCGCGCATGCGCCGCCGCGACCAGCGCGGCGAAATCGGCATTGGTGCCGAGATGCGGATCGACCTGCGTGAAGTCGGTGATCCAATAGCCGTGATAGCCCGCCGATTGCTGCCCGGGGGCGCCCTGCACCGGCTTGTTCTTGAAGATCGGCCCGACCCACAGCGCGGTCGCGCCGAGCGACTGGATATAATCGAGCCGTCGGGTCAGCCCCTTGAGGTCGCCGCCGTGATAGAAACCCTTGGCGGCGGGATCGAAGCCGGTGACCGAAGGCGCGCCCGTCAGGCCGCCACGATCATTGGCCGTGTCGCCGTTCTCGAACCTGTCGGGAAGCAGGAAATAGATCACCTCGTCCTGCGGCAGCCGCGCGCGATAGTCGGCGGTCTGCGCAGCCACGGCGGGTGCAGCGACCAGCAGCGCGAGCGCGGTCGCGGTTCGTGTGGCGAGCTTCAGCATGCATCCCCCGACATGGCCGTGCACCCGATCCTTCGCCGGCCGCATCCGCCGTCGTTGTGCGGATGCCGGCGCGCCAAGCCAAGCATAGAGCATACGTATTCAGAGGCGCTATCCCCACCCCTTCGCCTGATGTAGATTGCGGCGATGGCCGTGAAGAGCAGAGGACGGGGACCGGGCGGAGCGAGCGACAAGCCGACCTCCTTCGACATCGCCGCGCGCGCCGGCGTGTCGCAGCCGACCGTAAGCCGCGCGCTGCGCGGCGACCGGACGGTGAGCGCGGCGACGCGGATGCGGATCGAGGCGATCGCCCGCCAGCTCAACTACAAGGTCGACAAGAACGCCTCGTCGTTGCGGCGCGGGCAGAGCATGACGCTGGCGCTGCTGTTCTTCGAGGACCCGCTCGACGACGGCAGCTTCATCAACCCCTTCTTCCTGTCGATGCTAGGATCGATCCTGCGCACCTGCGCCGCGCGCGGCTACGATCTGCTCAGTTCCTTCCAGCAACTCTCCGCCGACTGGCACACCGATTACGAGGACAGCCGCAAGGCGGACGGGATCATCCTGCTCGGCTATGGCGATTACGAACTGTACAAGGCGCGGCTGGAGGCGCTGGTCGCGCAGGGCACGCATTTCGTGCGCTGGGGCTCGGTCGACAGCCATACGACGGATGCGACGATCGGTTGCGACAATATCGCCGGCGGGCGGATGGCAGGCGAGCATCTGATCGCGCGCGGCCGGCGGCGGATCGGCTTCATCGGCGATGCCGACGACCATTATCCGGAGTTTCGCGACCGCTACCGCGGCCTGTCGGCGGCGCTGCGTGCGGCGGGCCTGCCGGTCGATCCGGGCCTCCACGTTGACGCGCTGTCGGTCGAGCATTCGGGCTATGAGGCGACGCGGCGGTTGCTGGCGCGCGACGTGCCGTTCGATGCGCTGTTCGCCGCGTCCGACATCATCGCGCTCGGCGTGGTGCGCGCGCTCGCCGAGGCGGGGCGGCGGGTGCCGGAGGATGTCGCGATCATCGGCTTCGACGACATCCCCGTCGCGGCGACGACGCAGCCGCCGCTCACCACGATCGCGCAGGACTATCGCAAGGCGGGCGAGGTGCTGGTCGACACGCTGCTGCGCCGCATCGCCGACGAGCCGACCGATACCGCGCTGTTGCAGCCGCGGCTGATCGTGCGCGGGTCGACGTAACCGGCCTGCCTCCGCGGGTATTGATCGCCATTCGCCGCTCACGGCAAGCCGAAAAGAAGAGAGTGCGTTCGCGCAGAGGCGCGGAGGACGCAGAGGTGTTGCGCTCGCCGCCTCGGTGGCCCGTCCTATCCACCGATCGCGATGACCGGATTGCGTGCGCACTTCGAGGGTCTTCTCCGCGCTCTCCGCGCCTCTGCGCGCACCGATCCTTCTCGCCCGTTCACCGCACCTTGCAATGCCGGTCGATGAACGCCGCATGCGTCGGCATCGCGGCCGCCTCGCGGCGGTAGAGCAGCTCCAACGTTTCCATATATTCGCCAAGGTCGCCGGGCTCGATCTGGTCGGCGAGCGGGTGGTGCGCCCGCGCCTCCACCCCCTGCCCCGCAAGCACCTGCAGCCAGCCGTCTTCGGTGAACAAATCCTCCTGTTCGCGGACGATCGTGCCCGCCTCCTGCCAGAGCGCGATCTTGGCGCGGAGGGTGTCGGGCAGCGCCATGTCGCGACAGGCCCGCCAGAAGGGTTCGTCGCGGCCGTTCGCCCAATAATGGAGGATCAGGAAGTCGCGGATGCGTTCGATCTCGGTTCCGGTCTCGCGGTTATATGCGTCGCGGAGCGCGGCGGCGATCGGCAGCGCGGGGAGCAGCTTGATCAGCCGCGCGATGGCGGACTGGATGAGATGGATGCTGGTCGATTCCAGCGGTTCGAGGAAGCCGCTCGCCAGCCCCATCGCGACGACATTGTGGCTCCACGCGCGCTTGCGGCGGCCGGTGACGAAGCGGAGCTGGCGCGGATCGCCCTGCGCCTCGCCCTCGATATCGGCGAGCAAGGTGTCGGCGGCGGCATCGTCGCTGGTGAAGGCGCTGCAATAGACGTGGCCGTTACCGGTGCGATGCTGGAGCGGGATGCGCCATTGCCAGCCCGCGGCGCGCGCGATCGCGCGGGTATAGGGCGGCGGCGGGCCGACATTGGCGCTTGGCACGGCGATCGCGCGGTCGCAGGGCAGCCAGCGGCTCCATTCCTCATAGCCGGTGGCGAGCGCACCCTCGATCAGCAGACCGCCGAAGCCGGTACAGTCGAGGAACAGGTCGCCCGCGATCCGCTCGCCGGAATCGAGCAGCAGCGCGGCGACGTCGCCGCTCTCGCCGTCGCGCTCGACATGGGCGATCCGGCCTTCGGTGCGCTCGACGCCGCGGTTGACCGCGAAGCGGCGGAGATAGGCGGCATAGAGGCCCGCATCGAAGTGGAAGGCATAAGGCAGCGCCGGGATGGTCGGCGCGGTGAGCGGGCCGCCGCGGTGCATGCGGCCGGCGCGCGCGGCGATGTCGTTCAGGCAATAGGCGTCGAGCGGCCTGGCCAGCCCCAGCCGGCGCGCGCGCAGCCAATAATGCTGGAAGGCGATCAGCCCGACGTCGCGGCCGACGTCCCCGAACGCGTGCATGTAGCTGTGGCCGGGCGCGCGCCAGCCGTCGAAGGCGATGCCGAGCTTGAAGGTGCCGCCGGTGGCGCGGAGGAAGGCATCCTCGTCGAGGCCGAGCGCCTGGTTGAACAGGCGGATCTGCGGGATCGTCGCCTCGCCGACCCCGACGGTGCCGATCGCGTCGGATTCGATCAGGCGGATGCGATAGCCGCTCTCGAGGAAGCCGCCCAGCGCTGCCGCCGCCATCCAGCCGGCGGTGCCGCCGCCGGCGATCACGATCGTGGTGACGGATGCTGTCATGCCCTTGGCCTATCGACAAAAAGGGCTGCCGTCACAGGACGACAGCCCAGCTTCGGGGGAGGAATGGAGATCGGCGTCAGAATTTGTAGGTGATGCCGATATAATAATCGCGGCCGTAGCGCTGATAGTCGATCACCTGCCGCGGATCGTCGTTCTGATAGGTGATGAACGGACGGTCGGTCAGGTTCTTGGCTTGCGCGAGGATCGAGAAGCCCTGGAGGAAGCCCTCCTGGAATTCATAGCCGATCTGCGCATCGAGGATGCCTTCCGACTTGGCGGTGCGATAGGTCGGCGACGCCGAGAGGCCGGCGACCTCGGCGAGGAAATCCGAGCGGTAGCGATAGTTGGCGCGCGCCTGGAAGCCCCATTTCTCGAAATAGATCGTGCCGCTGCCGGTCCATTTCGACAGGCCGGGCAAGGTGATCGCCTGCGTCGGGTTGCTGGCGAACTTGATCGTCGACTGGGTGTAGTTGCCGCTCGCGAAGATGCCGAAGCCGTCGAGCGCGCTGGTGATCGCCTTGAACGGCAGCGAGATCGTCGCCTCGACGCCCAGCACCTCGCCGCGACCGGTGTTCGCCGGCGCGCTGACGTTGCCGATCGTCTGCGCGGCGGCGACGACCTGCGCCTGCTGTGCCGCGGTCAGCGCCGGCAGCAATGCGGAGAAGTCGTAGGCATAGCTGTTGTTGGGATCGACGAAGTCGGTGAGGTGCTTGAAATAGCCCGACAGCGCGACATAGCCGCCGGCGTCGAAATATTTCTCGAACGACATGTCGATGTTGGTCGACTGATACGGCCGCAGCGCGACGTTGCCGCCGGTCGAGCTGAACACCGGGAACAGGCCCGCGGGGGTCCGGCCGATGTTGGTCAGGTTGATCGCCACGTCCTGCGTCACCCGCTCCTGGTCGAGCCGCGGGCGCACCATCGTCTGCGAGGCGCCGAGCTTGACATAGCCGTTGTCGATCAGCTCGACCGACAGCGTCGCCGACGGCAGCACGTTGGTATAATTCACCTTCTGGTCGGCCGGTGCGACGGTGACGTTGCCCGTGACGACGCTGGCGATCTGGCCCACCGAACGCTGTTCGGAGTGGACCACCTGCACGCCGAGGGCGCCCTTCACCGTCTTGCCGCCGAGCTCGCCGTCGATGGTGAGCTTGGCATAGCCGGTGTAGACGTCCTCGATCACGCGATTGTCGCGGACCAGCGAAGACGGCCGATTGTCATAAGCCGCGTTCAGCGCGTTGTTGTAGACGTAGAGCGGGTCGTAGGTCAGCATCGCGGGGACGCCGAGATAGTCGAGCGGGATGTTGGTGCCGAGCAACGCCTCGCTCGGCACCGCGGCGCTGGTCGGCGTGCCGCTGGCGACGGTGCAGCCGGTCCCCGCCCCCTTCGGACACAGGAAATAGGAGGTGTAGGCGCTGGTCTTCTCGCGCCGGCTGTAATTGCCGCCGACCTCCCAGCCGCGCACCAGGCTGCCGTCGAATTCGCCGTTGAGGCTGGCGCGCAGCGACTTGAGATCGTCCTTGAACTTGGGCTGGTTGAGGAAGCCCGACTGGACCACCGCCTGCGTGCCGTTGTTGCCCCAGCCCTGCGGATCGGTGAGGCGCAGGACGTTCGTGTTGGTGTAATCGAGCGTCGGTACGATCCGGTAGGTGCCGTTGGCGTTCTGCGTCACGCTCACCGTGTCGGCGACGCCGCTCTTGGCGAAGCCGGTGCCGGTGTTGGTTTCGAGCAGGAAGTCGGTACGCGTCGCGCGGCTCCAGCTCGCATCGACGTTGAAGTGGAGGCGCTCGCCAAGCTTGATGTCGTTGTTCCAGCCGAGCGACAGGTTCTTGGCCTTGCGCTGGTTATAGTCGTTGCGCTGCACCGCGAAGACGTTGGTGAACGTCGTCGTCGTCGCGAAGCCGTTGTCGACGGTGATGCCGCTGCGCGTCGGATCGGAGAAGCCGAGCGGGAATTCGATACCGCGCAGCCGCTGCGTTTCGGTGAAATCGGAATAGAGCGCGTCGAAGGTCGAGTGGAACACCTCCGACGGCTGCCATTCCACCGTGCCGACCGCGCCGTAGCGTTTCAGCTCGTTAGACTGGACATAGGGTTTGGCACCGCCGAGGATGAAGGGATCGGCGGCGGTGCCGGTGCCGGGATAGCCCCAGGCGTTGTAGCGCTCGTCCTGCGACGGCGTCTGCGTGCCCGACACGCCGATCGCGATGCCGAGCGTGTCGTTGGCGAATTTGTCGATATAGGTCGCCGAGGCGCGATAGCCGTAGCGCGACGAATCCGGATTGAGATTGTCGATGCCGTTCATCTGGCCGCGCGCGTTGATCGCGAAGACGCGGTCGCGCTGGTCGAGCGGGCGGAGCATGCGCAGGTCGACGGTGCCCGAGATGCCCGCCGCGATCAGCGACGCGTCGGCGGACTTGTAGACGTTGACGTTGCGAAAGAATTCCGACGGATATTGATCGTATTCGACGCCGCGGTTGTCGCCTACGGTCACCTGCTCGCGGCCGTTGAGCAGCGTGGTCGAGAAATCGGGGCCGAGGCCGCGGATCGACAGGCGCTGGTCGCGGCCCTCGAGCCGCTGCGCGGTGACGCCGGGCAGACGCGCGAGCGAATCGGCGATCGACACGTCGGGCAGCTTGCCGACATCCTCGGCCGAGACGCTGTCGACGATCAGCGTCGAATCGCGCTTGATCTTGGCGGAATTGGCGAGGCTGGCGCGGATGCCGGTGACGACAATCTCGCCGCTGTCGGTGGCGTTGTCGGCGGTCTGCGCCTGCGCCGCATCCTGATTGGGGGTCGGCTCGGCGGCCGGGGCCGGCGCCTGCGCGGTCGCCGCGGCGGAGGGATTGGCGGTCGGTGCCTGCGGATCGGGCGCTTCCTGCGCGAAGGCGGCACCGCCGGTGACCAGCAGCACGCTGGCGATCGTCACGGTGCTCGAACGCAGCGCGATACGGGCGCGACGCGTGAATACGGAATCGGTCTGGGACACGAAGAAATCCTCCCCCTGGTGGCGTCATGCCCCCACCCGCTCCATCGCGGATGATCAGCTGACTGGTTGCCCGGCTTGTGAACGCGGGGGGATTAGGAGCCAAGTCGGCCACATACGTATTCACGACAGTCGCCGGCGGGCGACGCCGCCGTCGTGCTTTTCGTGCAACGTTCGTCGCTTAGTCGGTCGCGTCGAGGAAGGTGTTGACGGTCAGCCGCCCGGTCGCCGGATCGGGGTCGAGCGCGAGGTCCGCGGGCAGGTCGGCGCAATGCAGCGTGTTCGAGCGATAGAGGATCGCGCGATTGAAGCGGCCTTCGTGCACCGCGAGCCGTTCGAACAGCGGCGTGTCGCCGGCGATATAGCCCGCCCCGGGCAGGCCGTGGCGGAGGAGGTCGGCGTCGAGCGCGGCGCGATACGGGGCGAGCCGCGTCGCATCGATCGATTCGAACCCGGTGGTGCGGTGGCGGTAGAAAGCGGTGCCGCTACGCTCGTCGGGCGAGAGATAGTGCAGCAGCGCCAGCCGCCGCGGCGACAGTTCGTCGAAATGCGGCAGGCGCTGGATCGGGGTCAGCGCTGCCGGCGGCGTGGTGACGATCGAATAAAAGGCATCGGCGATCGCCAGCCCACCGACCCCGAACACCGCCCGCGCGACGGGATCGAGCCGGACGAGCAGATCGTGCAGCATCCGCGGCGCGACGGGCGCGCGGATACCGGGATAATGCGCCCCGATCGGCGCGAACGACAGGAAGGCGGCATCGTCGCGGAAGCGTGCGGCGTCGGCAAAGCCGTCGATGACCACGACCGGCTGCGCCTCGGCGCCGTGGCGGGTGATGGCGATCGTCCACTCCATCGCCGGGCGTGTCGGACATCGCGACGGAGAATGCAATCGGCGCAGATGGATAGCGGTCGTATCACCGAGCCTCGACCGGCGGCTCGCGGAGCAGATTGGCGGCCATGAACGCGACGAAGGCAGCGACCTTCGGCGAGGGACGGCGGCTGGCGGGCCACCACCCTGTCAGACCCCGCGGATCTGGTAAAATCTGGTTGCAGGCTAGACCATGGCGTTCACCGGCGGGAGCGGCGACGGCGCCTGCCCCCACCCGTCAGGAGCGCAGGCCCTCGACCAGCGTCAGGTCGATATCGGGGATCATCCCCTCCAGCACCGCCCAATAGCCCGACACCGCATCCTGCCCGGCGGTCTGATAGGCCTGCGACATCTTGATCCGCACCGCCTCGAACAGCTCGTTCTCCATCCGCGCACCCTCTTCGGTCAGGCGCAGCAGGCGCTGGCGGCGGTCGCGTTCGCCCGGTCGGGTCTCGACCAACTTGCGGTCGGTTAGTTCGTTGAGTACGCGACCCAAGGACTGTTTGGTGATCGCGAGCAATCCCAGCAACTCGCTGACCGTCAGGTCGGGTTTGCGCGCGATGAAATACAGTGCACGATGATGCGCGCGGCCCAATCCCTGTGCTGCGAGCCCCTGATCGACGGAGCGGGTGAGATGGCTATGGCCAAAATACAGCAATTCCATGCCGCGACGCAATTCGGGCTCGCGGAGAAACTGGGCGGAAGCGGAGGGAGCTGTGGCAGCCATGTTGACCAGTTTAGCCCCCGCTCGTACGCCACCGCAACCCCTGATGCCTGAGAGAAATCGATGACCCGTGTTTCGCCGGCCGCCACGCCGACCTTCCGTTTCGATCGCAGCGCCACCCCGGTCGAGGCCAACGAGCGCGCCGCGCGGCTGGTCGACCCGGGTTTCGGCCGCGTCTTCACCGATCATATGGCGGTGATCCGCTACAACGAGGCCGAAGGCTGGCACGACGCCGCGATCACCGCGCGCGCGCCGATCACGATCGATCCGTCGACCGCGGTGCTGCATTATGCGCAGGAGATTTTCGAGGGGCTCAAGGCCTATCGGCTCGACGACGGCGGCACCGCATTGTTCCGCCCCGACGCCAATGCGCGCCGCTTCAACAACAGCGCGCGCCGGCTGGCGATGCCCGAGCTGCCCGAAGAGCTGTTCCTCGCCTCGTGCCGTCAGCTCGTCGCCACCGAGCGCGACTGGTTCCCGCAGATCGATGGCGGCGCGCTCTACCTGCGTCCGTTCATGTTCGCGAGCGAGGCGTTCCTCGGCGTCAAGCCGTCGTCCGACTATCTCTACATGGTGATCGCCTCCTCGGTCGGCGCCTATTGGAAGGGCGGCGCGCGCGCCGTGTCGATCTGGGTCAGCCAGAACTATACCCGCGCCGCCCCCGGCGGCACCGGCGAGGCGAAATGCGGCGGCAATTACGCCGCCAGCCTGCTCGCCCAATCGGAGGCGATCCGCCAGGGCTGCGATCAGGTCGTCTTCCTCGATGCGGTCGAGCGGCGCTGGGTCGAGGAATTGGGCGGGATGAACGTCTTCTTCGTGTTCGACGACGGTTCGATGGTGACGCCGCCGCTGACCGGCACGATCCTGCCCGGCATCACCCGCGATTCGATCATCCGCATCGCGCGCGACCAGGGCATCGCGGTCCGCGAGGAATTGTACGGCATCGACCAATGGCGTGCCGACGCGGCGAGCGGCCGCCTGACCGAGGCATTCGCATGCGGCACCGCGGCGGTGGTGACGCCGATCGGCGAGGTCGCAGGCGTCGACGGCCGCTTCACGATCGGCAGCGGCGGCACCGGGCAGCTGACCCAGCGCATGCTCGATGCGCTGTCGGCGATCCAGCGCGGCCGCGCCGCCGACCCGCACGGCTGGCTGCAGCGGCTCGACTGACTTTTCGCGGGGCGGTCGTGAAAACTGGTGCCGGCGGGGCTTTCCAACCCCGCCGACCCGGCTATAAGGCCGCCTCCTCGTTGGGGCGTCGCCAAGTGGTAAGGCAGCGGCTTTTGGTGCCGCCATCCGCAGGTTCGAATCCTGCCGCCCCAGCCAGTTTATATCCAGGCGATTGATCGAATTGGCTGACGCCGGTCCGCGCACCTCAGTGTACCGTCGACCGTGGCAATGGTGTGCGCGGGGAGATCGTCGTCCTTGGCCTCGCTCCGGCATCTCTATCGCCGCGATCACCGACGCGAGGGTAAGCGCCTTAGTCGTTCTGGATGTCTCGCGTCGCGTCATCGTGGATGAAGCCGCGGTCATTTGCTTGAAAAAGCCCGCCGTCAAACTTGGCTCGATCTATCGTCTCGACCCGCCAGATCGGGTGACCCGGCCCGCTTGCGATCAGCAGCGGCACGGCGTTCGCGCTATCCCAGCAGATCGACGTGGTGCGGTTCGCGTCCTTGAGATCGTACCAGCGGCAGGCTGCGGGCGTTTTCGGCATCGGCGACAGCGGGGCGCGTGCGACCAACCGATAGCTGCCCTTGGGGTGGCGAAGGCCGTGCGCCAGATCGAACCAATCGGTGAAATTGCCGATCCGATACAGACTGGCGCGATCGACGCGCGTGCTGGTGTGCTTGCGCGGATCGATCACCTGCATGGTGAAATCGGCGGTGCGCGGATCGTGATGGATCAGCGTGGTCACGACCCCGTCGGTCACCCGCTTGAGGCGGACCGCGCCGTCGCGCCAGATCTCCACGCGATGGATGCCGTCGCTGGTGCGGTACATCACCTTATAGTGAAGCCGGCGCGGTTCCTTGGTGGTCGCGAAGACGGTGGCGAAGTCGAGCGAGGGCGGCGCCGCGCACAGCGCCGGCGCCGACACGGTGGAGGTGGCCAGCGCCACCCCCACACCGATGATCCGCTTACTGGCGCTGCGCACGGGCGAAGTCGAAGTAGCGGTACGTCTTGCCGTCGACGGTCAGGTCCTTGACCTGCAGCAGCACCGTATAGGTCCCGCGCGGGAACACCGGGTCCGGCGTGCCGCCGGTCGGATCGGTCGGCACTTCGAAGCGAAGCCCGGTCGCGCTGCTGGTGGGCGCGACCGACGCGGCCGCCACCGTGGGCGTGCCCTTGCTGGCCGGCGTGGCCAGTGCCTCGTTGATCACGCGCCCATCGGCCTGCGGCATCGACAGGCCGAGCAGATAGGCGACGGTCGGCGCGACGTCCACGTTCCCGGTCGGCGTGGTCAGCACCGCCGCCTTGCGGAACGACGGCCCCGCAGCGATCAGCGTATTGTGCACGTCGGTGCTGCCGAAGCTGCCGTGCATGCCACGCTGCCCGCCGACGCTCTCGAATTCGATGCCGGACTTGCCCTGTACGGTGACCGTTTCGTCGGAGGAGAAGCTCACCACCACGTCGGGCTGGCCGTTGCCCTTTCGCGCGGTGTTTTCGAGGTTGACCTGGCTCATCTGCAGCGTGCCCGGGATCTGGCCGTAGCGGCTATCGACGAAGATCGCGCCATATTCCTCGCGCTGCTGGAGGAAGCGGACCAGATTGGCGATCGTGGTGGCGTCATGGCTCGGCACGTAGAAGTAGTCCGAGCCACCATTGGCGGCAACGACGATGCCATTGGCCGGCAGACTGCCCGGCGCCGGCACGCGGAAGCTGGCCACCGGGCTCGCCAGCGTCGACGAGATCGCCTGATAGTTGGTGTTGGCGGCGCCGCACAGCGTGCCGGTGGTGTCGCGGCGTAGCGGGATCGTCGGCGTGCCGTTGGCCTTCAGCCCGTACATCGCGCTGGTCGAGCAGCCGGCGCCGTCATAGGCCTTGAAGCCGCGATAGGTGAGCAGGTCGGCGGAGCGGACGTCGCCCGAGAAGCTGAAGCCGTTGGCGCTCACCGCGCCGAGCGTGGCGGCACTGGTTCCGCTGGTCGAACCGTTGACGGGCGCGCCATTGGGTGCGGTCGCGGACGGCGTGATCGCGCGCAGCGGGTAGAGCGAGAGCGGTCCCGACACGGTCGAATGGGCATGATCGGAGACGACGACGATATTCGTCGATCCATCGATGCCCTGCGCACGGAGCGCGGCCATCAGTTCGCCGAGGCGGGCATCCTGCGACCGCAGGCCGGCGCGGACGTTGGATGTGCCCGGCCCGTAGCCGTGCTCGACGTTGTCGGGGGTGCGGAACCAGATGAGCGAGAGCATCGGGTTCTTCTTGGGCAGGATGTAGTTGGTGAAGGTCGCCATCATATATTTGTTGGCGGCGTCCTCGGGCGCTCCCTGCGTGGTGTCGGAGGAATCGCGTGCCGCCACGGTCAGCGCACCGGCGGAATCGTAAGCGGTCGTGTTGAAGGTGACGTAACCGGCCCGCGCCGTCGGGCTGCCGTTGTTGGCCGAGAGCGTCACCGCGTCCGTGCCGGCATAGCCGTTCACCGTATTGGCAGGCAGCGGAATGCCGGCGGTTTGCAGCTCCGTCGCCAGGGTGCGCGGCTGAACCGTATTCTCGTCGAGGAACAGGCCGCCCTTCCCGAGATCCTGGATATAGGCCGCACCGCTCTTGCCGATGGTCGCCGTGGTCATGCCGGCAGCCTGCGCGGTCGCGAACAGGCTCTTCACCAGCAGCAACTGGCCCCCGTAATAAGTGTTGAGCGTGTTCAGCACCTGATAGTCTTCGGTGAACACGGGATCGACATAGTCCTGCGCCGTGCCGCCGGCGCTATTGCCGGCGGGAATGGTGTTCCCGCTGCCCTGCGGCGGCGTCCAGAAGGTGTTGCCGTAGAAGCCGGACGTCTTGGGGAACGAGCCGGTGGCGAACGACGAGCCGTTCATCATTGTGAACGTCGGATAGGTCGAATGATTGTCGGGGAAACTGACGCCCGCCTGCTGGAGCGCGTACAGGTTCGGCGTGTCCGCCTGCGTGACGTCGTCGGGACGCAGGCCGTCCCATACGAAGATGATCGTCCGGGTCGCTGCCTGCGCCGTGGGGGTCGGCGTCGCCGTCGGGCTGGGTGCGGGCGTCGGTGCGGCGCCATTGTCGTCGTTGCAGCCCGCGAGCAGAGCCGCGGACGCGCACAGGGCAAACATCGTATGACGTATCTTCATCGGCCGGGGCTCCACCCTGTCGTCGGCGGCTCGCCAGCAACATTTCGTAACAGCAACTAGGCGCGGTGCGTGACGCATCTGTGACTAAGCCGTTAAGGATATGTTGCGTCGGACGATCTGACGAACACCGATCGACGCGCTTGGTGAACGCGCATCGCGTTTGCCGTCCTGACCGTCACCGGATTGTCACCGATCCGGCCTAGCCAACCATCTGAAAACTGCAGCGGATCGACCCAAGCCGCGCGGATGAGGGGCAGATCATGATGAACACCGCGCGCACTCGGACCCGCTTGCTCACCGCTTCGGCGATGGGTCTGGCATCGGCAAGCCTGCTCCCCGCCGCGCCGGCATTGGCGCGATGCGTCACCACGGCCGCCAACACCGCGGTATGCGACGCAACCACGCCAAATCCGGACACCGCGCAGCAGAATGCGGGGACCATCACCGTCAATCCCGGCGCGGCGATCGCCAGTGCGAGCAACCCGGCGGTGACCGAGACGGGGACGGTGATCGCCATCACCAATTCGGGCACGATCAGCTCCACCGCCGCCGGCGGCCGTGCGATCAACGTGTCCGGGGCGAACAATGCGCGCACGATCACCTTGGTGAACAATGCCGGGGCGACGATCACCAGCCAGGACGATGCGTTCCGCGTCAACATCAACCCGACCGGCGGCAGTATCCGCGTCGACAATTTCGGCACGATCCAGACCACCGCCGGTGGGCAGGCGCTCGACTTCGACTCGGCCGGATCGGGTGCCGCGTCGATCGTCATCAACAATTATGCCGGCGCGTCGCTGCGATCGTTCGGACAGGACGGCATTCGTCCCGGGCAAGGCGCCGTCGTCACCAATGCCGGCACCATCTATGCCGACGGGGCGGCCAACAACAATTACGACGGGATCGACTTTCAGGCGAACGGCGGCACCGTCAACAACCAGGCGGGCGGGCTGATCTCCGGCCTGCGCCACGGCATCACCAGCGATGCCGGCGTGACGGTGACGAACGGCGGCACGATCCAGGGCCGCAACGGCTCCGGCGTCGGCTCGGATGGCACCGGCACGGTGACCAACACCGGCACGATCACCGGCGCATGGGATGGCGTCGCCACCAACGGCGACGGCGATGGCGTCGACATCGATCTGGTCGCGACCATCGTCAACTCGGGCACGATCCAGGGCCTCAGCGCCAGGGGCGTCGATTCGGGCGGGCGGCCGAACTCGGCGGAGGGCATCGCGATCGGCGGCGGCTCCGTCACCAACAGCGGCACCGTGTTCGGCGCCGGCAACGCCATTCTCGTCAACCTCGATACCAATCCGGGTGGCGCGGCGGTTGCCGCGACGACGATCACGAACACCGGCCTCATCCGCGGCGGTACGGGCTATGCCGTTCAGCTGGTTGGCGGGTTCGATGACGGCATCACCAACAGCGGCACGATCACCGGCGGAACGCTCGGCGCGATCGACATGGGCGGCGGCAACGACACGCTGGTCAATACCGGATCGATCACCGGCGCGGTGAACATGGGCGATGGGAACGACGCGCTCACCAACGCGGGCACGATCACCGGCAATGTCAGCCTCGGCGCCGGCGACGATACGCTCACCTTGCTGCCCGGATCGGTCATCGCGGGCACGCTCGACGGCGGCGCCGGGACCGACGTCGTGACGCTTGGCGGTACCGGCGCGGGCAATTTCGCCGGCGGGTTCAATTTCGAGCGGCTCGATGTCGCCGGTGGCACGTGGACGCTGGGCGGCAACGCGACGGTCCCTGCCCTCACCACGGTCGCCCCGACGGCGACGCTGGTCGGCACCACCGCCAATCTGACCGGTGCCCTCGTCGATCGCGGCACGGTGCGGATCGATCAGAGTTTCGATGGCACCTTCACCGCCAATCTCACCAGCACCGGTGCGCTGATCAAGGCCGGCACGGGCAGCGTGACGATCGGCTCGCTGCCCGGATTCTCCGGCGCGACCAATCTCCTGGCCGGCCAGCTCGTCGTCTTGGGCAGCGTCGGCTCGCCCGTGACGGTGAGCGGCGGCACGCTGGCCGGCACCGGATCGGTGGGCAGCGTGTCGCTCCTCTCGGGTGCCACGATCTCGCCGGGCGTCAACGGCGTCGGCACGCTGACGATCGCAGGCAATCTCGTCCAGGCAGGGGGCTCCAGCTACGCTGCCACGATCAACGGTGCGACCAGCGATCTGCTGCGCGTCGCCGGTTCCGCGACGATCGGAACCGGCGCCCAGCTTGTCGTCACCGGCAGCACCGGCACGGCCCCGATCGGCACGCGCTACACGCTGATCACCGCCGCTGGTGGCATCACCGGCAGCTACACGCTGGTCCAGCCCACCGCGGGCGCGACGGAACTGCGCGCCGGGCAGAACGCCGGCGCGTATTACGTCGATCTGGTACGCAGCGCCTCCGGCCTCACCTCTTTCGCCGTCACCGGCAACCAGACGGCCGTCGTCGGCGCCTTCAGCCGCCTCGGGGCAGCCAATGCGGCCTATGCGGCCCTTACCGCCACCGCCGCCGATGCCGCCGTGGCGCCGGCGCTTGACCTGCTGTCGGGCGAGATCCACGCATCGCTGCGAACCGCCGCCGTCCGCGATGTCGAACTGGTCCAGCAAGCGGTGCTGAGCCGCGCCCGCGAGCATACCACCGGCATCGGCCTCTGGGGACAATTCGTCGCCAATTCGGGCCAGGACGATGGCGCCCGCGCGCTCGGCATCGCCAAGCAGCAACGCGACACGCTCGGCGGTGCAGGAGGCATCGACGCGGCCGTGGGCGGCGCGGAGACGATCGGCCATATCGGCCTCGCCGGCGGCTATACCCATGACGACGTCGACCTCGACGCGCGGGCGAGCAGCGCGCGACTGGAGGGCAAGCACGTGCTCGCTTATGCCGGCGGCGCATTCCGGGGTGCGCTGGTCAGCGCCGCGGTGGGCTATACGTGGCTCGACAGCAAGACCCGCCGCGCGGTGAGCTTCGACGGGTTCGGCGATACGCTGCGCGCTGACTATCATTCGCACATCGTGCATGCGGTGGCCGAGCTCGGATATGCGATCCCGCTGGGTGGCGGCACCTTCGAGCCGTTCGTGAGCGGCGCCGCCTATCGCATATCCAGCGACGCCTTCGACGAGCGCGGCGGGGCGGCAGCACTGCACGGCGAGGCGACGCATCAGAGCTTCGTCACCAGCTATGTCGGCGCACGCGTGGCGACGCCGATCGTCGACGGTTTGATGGTGAGGGGTAGCGGCGCCTGGCGGCACGGTTTTGACGATCATCGTTATGGAACCGCGACCTTGTCCTTCGCGAACGCGGCGGTGCCGTTCAACGTCGCCGGCGCGCCCTTGTCGCGCGATGCGGCGACGGCCAGCCTCGAAATGGTCTGGGCTCCGTCCGATCGCATCAGGGTCGCGGGCGGTTATGAAGGCGTGATCGGCAACCAGACGGTCGACAACGGAGCCAAGGTCAGTGTGTCCTTTGGCTTCTGACCAGCGTTAGGCAGCCAACGGCGCACCCGGCGGCGGTGCTTTGCAAGCGCGCGGGTCGGGTCCATGGTCCCGCGTTATGAAAACGCTTCTCGACCCGGATCGCGCTCTTGCCGACGCTCTCGCTCGGATCCGCACCGAATTTCAGATTGTCGCCGATTTTCCGCCACTCGTGATCGCCGCGGCGGACGCTGCGGTTCGCCGTTCTCCGACGCAGCATGTCGATCGAACACGGACGCGTTTCGTGACGCTCGACCCGGCCACCTCCAAGGACCTCGATCAGGCGTTTGCGATCGAGCAGGCGGGATCGGACCTGCTGCTGCATTATGCGATCGCTGATGTCGCCTGGTTCGTGGAGGATGGCGATGCGCTCGATATCGAAGCGTGGAAACGGGGAGAGACGCTGTATCTCCCCGACGGCAAGGCGAGCCTCTATCCGCCGATCCTGAGCGAGGGGGCTGTCAGTCTCCTGCCGAACGCGGACCGCCCGGCCGTCGTCTTCGCCGTGCGCGTCGCCCCGGACGGCGCAGCGCGGCTCGACGGTGTCGAGCGCGCGATCGTTCGATCATCCGCCAAACTCGCCTACGATACGGTGCAGCCCGCGGATCTCCCGATCGAATTCGCTGAAATCGCCCGCCGTCTTCAGGCCGCTGAGCTCGCACGCGGCGCCGCCCGGATCGATCCGCCCGAACAGGAAGTGAGCCGGCAGGCCGGCGGTCGGCTGCAACTCGGCTTTCGCCCCCGTCTCCGGTCGGAAGAGCAGAACGCGGCGCTGTCCCTGGCGACGAACCTCGCCGTCGCCGAGACGTTGCAGGCCCACCATACGGGGCTCTTCCGGGTGATGGCGGGACCCGACGATGCCGCAGTGAACCGGCTGCGTCACATCGCTCAGGCGCTGGAGCTGACCTGGCCGGTGGATGTATCGCTCGATACATTCTCGCGCACGCGCGACCCGAACGATCCGACCGACGCAGCCTTCATGCTCGCCATCCGCCGTGCCGGAAACGGAGCCTCCTATGCGCCGTTCAAAGCGGGCGAGATACCTTGGCATGCAGCGGTCGCGGCAACCTACGCCCAGGCGACCGCGCCGCTGCGCAGGCTTGCCGACCGCTACGTCATACGCGCCGCACTCGCTGTCGCGAACGGCGAGCCTGTCCCGGAACCGGTAAACACCGCATTCGAGGCGCTGCCCAAGGTGATGGGCAAGGCCGACGCTCGTGCGGGGCAGATCGAACGCGCCGTCGTCGACGTCGCAGAGGCGGTCCTGCTGTCGGAGCGTGTCGGCGAGGTCTTCGCGGCGACGATCATCGACACGGATGATCGCGGCGCGCGTATCCAGCTCAACACCGTGCCCGTTGTGGCCAGGCTGGCGGGCGCAGGCCGCAAGCCGGGTGAGACCATCGATGTGGAGTTGAGCGAGGTCGATGTCGACCGACGAACGATGCGCTTCGTCGCTGCATAGGGATGGAGCGTCGAATGATCGCGGCTTTCCAAACTTGGACCGCGAAGGTCCGGCAATAGGGCTTTTCGATCGGACCATCCGCCTTGTCATAAAAAGGCAGCTAAATGTTTCCAAACATGTCTGATGTTTATCGTCCGACCGCCTTTCGCGCTCGCGGTGCTGATCGCCGCCGCCACGTCCGCGGCGGTCGGAGCGCAGTCGCTGCCTGCGTCCCCCGCTTCCTCGGTCGAGAAGCCCGGGAAGGAGGAAACCGCCCCCAAGAAGGATGAGACCGGCCTGCTCGTCACCGCGTCGAGCCGGCTGCGCTACGAAACCGTCGATGGCAGGCCCCGGCCGGGCTACGCCACCAGCGAGGACGTCGTCCTGCTGCGAACGGGCATCGCCGCCGAATATGGGCCGGGGCCGTTCGCGATCGGCGCCGAACTCATCGACAGCCGCGGGTACGACATCGGCAAGACGAGCCAGATCGGCCGCGACGACGTCAATGCGCTCGAAGTGCCGCAAGCCTATGTCAAGCTGCGGCTCGACGATACGCCCGGGCTCGGCGGCCGGCTGGCGGTGCAGGCGGGACGGTTCCTGCTCAACCTGGGCTCGGGCCGGCTCGTCGCGACCGACGAATATCGCAACACGGTGAACGGCTTCACCGGCATCCAGGTGGAGCTCGATCCCGATCGCAACCATGCGGTCACGCTGTTCTACGTCCTGCCGCAGGAGCGCCTTCCCGATGCGGCGGAGGCGATCCGGCGGAATGCGGTGAGGATCGACCGCGAGACGTTCGATGACGTGCTGTTCGGCGGTCTCCTCCGGCGAAAGGCGGTGCTCGGCGCGGCGCAGCTCGAACTCGGCTTTTACCGGCTCGTCGAACGCGATTCGCCGGGGCGCACGACCGCCGATCGCCACCTCAACACCTTCGATGCGCGCCTTGCCCGCGAATCCGCAGCGCGGGTCGTCGATTACGATCTCGAGGGCGTCTTCCAGACCGGCCGCGCCAGCGATTCGACGATGGCGACCGCGACCAACGCGCGCGTCGCCGCAGGCTTCGCGCACGCGGCGATCGGCTATACCTTTCCGCATCGCTTCAAACCGCGGGTCAGCCTGTTCTACGATTATGCCAGCGGCGACCGGCCGGGCGGCAGGCTGACGCGGTTCGATACGCTGTTCGGCAGCCGGCGCGACGACCTCGGCCCGTCAGGGACCTATGCGGGCGTGGCGCGCGAAAATCTCAGCGCGCCCGGGGTGCGGTTCGAGGCGAAGCCGGGCAAGCGCGTCGAACTGCTCGCCGATTATCGCGGCCTCTGGCTCGCGTCGCGGTACGACCGTTTCTACAATGTCGTCGATCGCACCGGCAGATCGGGCAGCTTTGCCGGGCAGCAGCTCTCGGGCCGCCTCCGCCTGTGGCTGATCCCCGATCACCTGCGGCTGGAAAGCAATGCGGCACTTCTCTTCAAGGGCCGCTTTCTCAGGGAGGCGCCGCAGGCGCTGGCGCGCGACCACGATCTCACCCGCTTGATCGAGACGAACGTCCAGGTGACGTTCTGACCGTCGGAGCCATTTGCGCTGCCATGCGTAGCGGCAGCACGGGAAGCAGGAGCATCCTAAGATGACAGCAGCATCGGCAATCGACACGACGAAAGCGGATGCCACCGCGCCGGACGAACCGAGGATCCGCCTCGACCACAACGTGCATCCGGCCGCGACGATCGGCTTCCTCGCCGTGCTGCTGGCGGGACTGGCCTATGCCGGAACCAGCATCGTGCTCGACACGCAGCGCGTCGGCGAACCCCTGGCGATCGGCGCGTTCCTGTTCCTCGGGCTGGCGCTGGTGATCGCGCTGGGCTTCGAATTCGTCAACGGCTTCCACGATACCGCCAACGCGGTCGCCACGGTGATCTATACGCATTCGCTCAAGCCGGTGTTCGCGGTCGTCTGGTCGGGGACCTGGAATTTCATCGGCGTCCTCGTGTCGACCGGCGCCGTCGCCTACAGCATCATCACGCTGCTGCCGGTCGACCTGATCCTCAACGTCGGCAGCGCCGGCGGATATGCGATGATCTTCGCGCTGCTGATCGCCGCGGTGGTCTGGAACCTCGGCACGTGGCTGCTCGGCTTGCCCAATTCGTCGAGCCACGCGCTGATCGGTTCGGTGCTGGGCGTCGGCGTCGCCAACCAATGGCTGGCCAGCGGTGCGAGCCCGACCGCGGGCGTCGAATGGGGCCAGGCGGAAAGCGTGCTGCTCGCGCTGTTGGTCAGCCCGGTGATCGGCTTCGTCGGCGCGATGCTTCTGCTCTGGGCGATGAAGCGCGTCCTGCCCGATCGCCGGCTCTACGAGGAACCCAAAAGCGACCAGCCGCCGCCGATCCACATCCGTGCCCTGCTCGTCTTCACCTGCACCGCCGTCAGCTTCGCGCACGGCAGCAACGACGGGCAAAAGGGCATGGGGCTGATCATGCTGATCCTCATCGGCGTCGCCCCCACTGCCTATGCGCTCAACCGCACCATGCCGGACAGCTCGACGCCGGCGTTCGTCCAGACGGCGTCGATGGCGCAAGGCGTCTTCCGCGCCAAAGCGGCAGGCGAGACGATCGCCCCGCGTCGGGCGCATGCGGTCCTGCAAGAGGCGCTGCGCACCCGCCGGACCGATGCGCCCCAGGTATACGCCGCGCTCGACACCGTATCGGGCGAGATCGTCAACGATCTGAAAAGCTATGGCTCGCTCCGCAAGGTGCCCGCGGCACAGACGAAGAACGTGCGCAACGAGATGTACCTCGTCTACGACACCGTACGGCTGATGACCGAGAAAGAGGATGCGGCGGCGGCACGGTTCCCCGACGGCGGCGCCAAGGCGCTGACCGCCTATCAGCATTTGCTGGAGAAGGGGACGCGCTACATTCCGACCTGGGTCAAGATCGCCGTCGCATTGTCGCTCGGGCTCGGCACGATGATCGGCTGGAAGCGCATCGTCGTCACCGTCGGTGAAAAGATCGGCAAAGCGCATCTGACCTACGGCATGGGCGCTGCCGCCGAGCTGATCGCGGCAAGCACGATCCTCCTCGCGCAGTTCAAGGGCATGCCCGTGTCCACCACGCACATCCTGTCGAGCGGCGTCGCCGGCACGATGGTCGCCGATGGCGCCGGACTGCAACGCAGCACGATACGCAACATCGCGCTGGCGTGGATCATGACCCTGCCGGCGGCGATGGTGTTGTCGGCGGGCCTCTACGCTTTGCTCCTCACGCTCGTCCGGCTGATGGGATTGACGTAAATCTCGGCCGACAAGTGGTCATTCGCCTCCCCGGTTTCCCGCTTAGGCGACAATGGTTCGGGCTATGCGCGTGACCATATGCGATTTTATGATCCGAACCCTTCGGTTATGATCCGGATGGCCGGTTCGCTCGTTGGACCATGATGCCGTTCATGTTCCCGAAGCTTTGCCTGGTTCCCCTGCTCATCATCCTGCCCCCCGGAGCGGCGAATGCGGGAACCGGTGGAGCCGGCATTGCCGCCGAACCAGCCACCTCCGCTGCGATCGACAAGACCATTGTTGCTGACCCGCAGCTACGGTCGCTCTACACGCAATCGCAATGGCGGGCGTTGTGGTCGTCGCAAGCCGCGCAGGCATTGACCAAGGCGCTGGCCGACCGCGGTCGGCACGGCCTCGATCATCTGGCGTTTACGGTCGCCGACGCGGGCGATCCGGTCTCCGCCGACGTGGACGTGGCGCTGTCGCGGGCAGCGCTCGACTATGCGCAGGCGCTCGCCGTCGGCCGCGTCGATCCCGCATCGCTGCACGAAGTCTATACGCTGCCCCGCCCGAAGATCGATCTCGTCGCGGGTCTTAGGGGTGCGCTCGCGGCGGGTAATCTGGGTGAGTGAATGGAGTCGCTGGCTCCGCAAGACGCGGACTATCGTGCGCTGTCGGACGCGTATGTACGCTTCGACCGCGCGGCGGAGACCGGCAGGCCGGTCGAGCCCCTGTCGGGCGGGCTCATCCGGGTCGGCGATCGCGACGCGCGCGTTCCCGCCATCGCCGGCCAGCTCGCCGAAAGCGGTTATCTCGTCGCGACGGGACCTGCGGCATCCTTCGATACGGCCGCGCCGGCACTGCCCGCCACAGCCGGCAGTCCGGCACTTTATACGCAGGCAATGGCGGACGCGCTGAAGGGCCTGCAGACCGATTATGGCATCGCCGCCGATGGCGTCGTCGGCCCGGCGACGCTCAAGGTGCTCAACCTCGGCCCCGGCGATCGGGCGCGAAGCCTTGCCGTGGCGCTCGAACGTCGCCGCTGGCTGGCGCGCACGCCGCCGGCGACGCGGATCGACGTCAACACCGCCGCCGCGCAACTCTCTTATTATCGCGACGGCACGCTCACGGATAGGCGCAAGGTCGTGGTCGGCGAGCCGGGCCATGAGACGCCCGCGCTTGCCTCGCCGATCTTCCGGCTCGTCGCCAACCCGACCTGGACCGTGCCGAAATCGATCCAGAACGGCGAAATGGCGAACGTCGGCAGCGACTATCTGCAAGCGCACAACATGATCCTGCGCGACGGCTGGATCGTGCAGCAGCCCGGACCCGACAATGCGCTCGGCCTCGTCAAGTTCGACATGGCGAACGACCAGGCGATCTACCTGCACGATACCTCGGCACCGGCGCTGTTCGAGCGCAGCCAGCGCCACCTCAGCCATGGGTGTGTCCGCGTCGCGGACGCGCTGGGCTTCGCACAGATGCTCGCAGACGACGAAGGCGTGTCCGAAGCGTGGCAATCCGCGCAGGCGAGCGGCGAAACGACGTTCGTGCCGCTGCCCAAGCGCATCCCGGTGCGATTGCTCTATCACAACGTCTATGTCGGCGACGATGGAGCGGTCGCGTTTCGCACCGATCCCTATGGCTGGAATGACCCGATCGCCGAGCAATTGGGCTTTGCCAAGGGATCGGCGCGGCGTGCGGAAGCCCGGGCGATCGACGTTGGGCCCTAGCCGCGACGGTCGCCGTCGCATCCTGACGGCGATCCCGATCCTGTCCGCAACCGTGCGCAGCGCGGTCCGCGACGATTTCGGCATCGCCGCCAGCTCGATCGCCTTCGCCGCCTTCCTCGCGCTCATCCCGTTGATCGGGCTCGTCGCGGGAGCCTATGGCATGTTCGTGCCGCCCGCAGTGGTCGCGGACAATCTCGGCAAGCTCGTCGCGATCCTGCCGCGCGACGCGCAGCGCCTCGTCGCTGCCAATCTCGACACCACATTGCTGAGCGATCGCGGCGGGATCCCGACCTTGATCCTGTCGGTCGGCATCACGCTGTTCAGCGCGCGGCGGGCCGGCCGTTCGCTGTTGCACGGGATAAACCTCGCCTATCGGATCGAACGCGAACGACGCGGCCTGCGACGGCAGCTCGTCTCGACATGCCTCGTATTAGGCTGCGCCGCGCTGGTGCTGACCGCCCTCATCTCACTGTCGATACTCGCCTTCCTGCAAAGCTACGTTCCGGACGGCCTGCCCGGCGCCCGCCTCGCCTCTGCGGTCATCCTGTTCGGTTCGCTGACGCTGGGCGCGGGCGGCGGGCTGATCGTCATCTATCGCTATGCACCCGCTTCCGAGGCGATACCCTGGCGTTGCGCGCTGCCCGGCACGATCGCCGGGGTGATCCTGTGGCTGGCCGCAACGATGGCGTTCCGCGCCTATGTCGCGCGGTTCGCGCGGTTCGACGACACCTACGGCTCGCTGTCCGCGGTGGTGGTGCTGATGCTCTGGCTGATGGTGTCGGCATGGAGCCTGTTGCTTGGCGCCCGCCTGAACGCCGAGGCGATGCGCCATACCGGCGACCGGATAAAGGAGCGCATTGCATGAGACAATATTCATGGATCCTCCGCCGGATCATCAGGCAGATCTGGTTTCGCGCGGCGATCATCAGCCTGTTGAGCGTGGCCCTGGCGATCGTCGCCGGCGTCATCACGCCGTATCTGCCCTATACCTTCACCGCGGACATCGGGCAGCGCTCGGTCGGCACGATCCTCCAGATCATGGCCTCCAGCATGTTGGCGGTCACGACCTTTTCGCTCACCGCGATGGTCAGCGCCTATTCGTCCGCGACGCAGCTCGCCACCCCCCGCGCCACGCAATTGATGGTCAGCGATCCGACGTCGCAGAATGCACTGTCGACGTTCCTCGGCGCGTTCGTCTTCTCGATGGTGGGAATCGTCGGGCTGAATACCAGCGCCTACGGGCATGACGGGCGCATCATCCTGTTCGCCGCGACCGTGGTCATCATCCTGTTGGTCGTCGGCACGCTGCTGCGCTGGATCGGCCACATCACCGCGTTCGGTCGCATGGCCGATGTGATCGACCGGGTCGAGGACGCGGCGACGAAAGCGATGACGGCGTTCGTCGAGCACCCGCATTTGGGAGGGCGTCCTGCGATCCGCATACCCGACGACGCCGTGGCGCTGACCGCCCCGCAGACCGGCTACATCACCCATATCGACGTGGCCGCGCTCGGTGCGCTTGGCCGGCGCCATGATCTGACGATCCACGTTTCGGTTCTGCCCGGAGCGATGATGCATCCCGCCCGCACGCTTCTTCATGTCGAGGGCGACGCAGCCGGCGACGTCCACGCCGCGTTGATCGATGCCTTCACGATCGAGCGACATCGCAGCTTCGATCAGGACCCGCGACTGGGCCTGATCGCTTTGTCGGAAATCGCCAGCCGTGCGCTGGCACCGGCGACGAACGACCCCGGCACCGGCATCGAGGTGCTCAATGCCCTGCTGCGCGTCTTCCTGACGCTCCGTCACGACGCCGCGGCCGCCCCGCACGACGAGAACACCTATCCGGTCCATATCGCGCGGCCGACGATGTCGGACATGCTGGCCGATGCCTTCGGCCCCATCCTGCGCGAGGGAGGTGAGGAGGTAGAGGTGTCGCTGCGCCTGACCAACACGCTGGCGGCGATGCATGCCAACATGCCAGCGGCTCGGGAAGACATCGAACGCTGGGCAACGCGCCATGCGAACCGGGTCAGATCGGCAATGGCGGATCCGGACGACGTGGCTACGTTCGAGCAACGATTCGAAAGCCTATGGCACGCCCGCCGATCGGGCGATGGTTGAGATCAAATACCGGCGCGACCGACCCACAAGCGGACGTTCAGCCTGCCCTTCCCCCGCCCTCGATGTTCTACGATGCTGGATCGGCGGATGTCGGAGCCGATGAGACGGCACTTCCCGCCTCCACAATCGCGCCGTTCCGCGCCCCGGCGTTCGATCGGGCTACCGGGCCGGGATTTCACGCCGGCAGCAGACCCGTCTGTCGATAGGCGTCGACAAGGTTATCGAACAAGCCAATGTCGGACCGGCTTCTCGCCATGAGCTGCGCACCCGCGATCGATGCGAAGATCGCCCGTGCCTGCGCCTCTGCCGCTCCGGTCGAGTCGGCGATCCCGGCGGACACAAGCATATGGCTGAGCCAGGCAACGTTGACGTCGGTGAAGGCGTGGACCTCCTTCATGACGGCCTCCGGCAGATCGTCATGCTCCGCCGACATGAAGCTGCCGAGGCACAGCCGGTTCTCGCTCTCGAGCGACCGGCGAAATACCTCCGGGTATCGCCGCAACGATGCCTTGGGCTCTTCCTCCTCGGCATGGATCGCATCGAGATCGGCCGCGGCATCCTCCCAGTAGCGCTTGGCGACAGCAGCCCCCAGGTCGGCCTTGCTTGCGAAGTGATGGTAGATGCTCGCCGGCTTGATGCCGACGCGGTCGGCCAGTTCGCGAAAATTCATGCCGTTATAGCCATGCGCCTGCGCGATCCGCCGGGCCTCGGTGAGGATGATTTCCTTCACGTTCGTCGTCGCTACCATTTCCGCTCCACGCGCCTACCTAACGATCGTTAGTTAGCCGTTGACGGCTCCATTGTGAAGACCTAACAATCACTCCCTAACGAACGTTAGGTAGGAGGCATTTATGAGCGACGACATCATCTTTTCCGACGCAACCGGTCTTGCCGAGCTGATCCGCACAAAGGCGGTGTCCCCCGTGGAGGTGATGCAGAAGCACCTCGATCGAATCGAGACCGTGAACCCGGCGATCAACGCCTTCGTAACCCTCGCCGATGGCGCGATGACGGCGGCGAGGGTCGCGGAAGCGGCCGTGTTGGCGGGCGAAGACCTCGGTCCGCTGCACGGCGTGCCGTTCACCGTCAAAGACTCGATCGACACCGCGGGCGTATTGACGCAGCGCGGCTCCCCGATCTTCAAAGGCCGGCGGCCGGATGCCGACGCGACCAGCGTCGCCCGCATGAAGACGGCCGGTGCCATTCTGCTCGGCAAGACCAACCTGCCCGAGTTCTCCTATTGGATCGAGAGCGACAACCTTCTCTCCGGCCGATCGAACAATCCATGGGATGTGACCCGCACGCCGGGCGGCTCCAGCGGTGGCGAGTCCGCCGCCATTGCCGCTGGCATGTCACCGATCGGACTCGGCACGGATCTCGCTATCTCGGTTCGCGGTCCAGCGGCACAGACCGGCATCACCTCGATGAAAGCGACGCACGGCCGGGTGCCGATGACCGGCATCTGGCCGCGTGCACCCCGCCGCTTCTGGCACGTCGGCCCGATGGCGCGGTCGGTACGCGACCTCGCCCTCGCCTTCTCGCAGCTTGCGGGTCCCGACGGCCATGATGCCTTCGCGACCAGCACCGTGCAATTCGACGCCGGCATCGGGCGCCAGCCCGATCGCCCGCTGCGCGTGGGCTGGATGGTCGGCCCGGGTTTCGGCCCGGTCGACGCCGAAGTGACGGCGACGGTCAGGGCCGCAGCGGAGGCGCTGAAGAATCTCGGCATCCACGTCGAGCAGGTCGGCATTCCGGCGCTGGAGCGCGACTTCGCCCTGGACGCGTTCAACCGGATCCACGTCATGGAAATGAAGCCCGCCTTCCGCGCGGCGACCACCGGTCACGAAGACCAGATGTACACGATGGCGAAGACGATGCTGTCGCTGCCCGACACGTCGATGGCCGACTTTATCGAGGCCGAGCAGGCCGTCGAACGCATCCGTGACGGCTATGCGGAATATTTCCGCGATTTCGACGCCCTCATCACCCATGTGCTGCCGATCCCGGCACACAAACATGGCGTCGACACCTTCGTCATCGACGGGCAGACCGTCGACGCGACCTATCTTCAGGGTGCCACCGTCCCACTCAACCTCACCGGACTGCCGGGGATTTCGATGCGCTTTGGCACGAGCACGGAGGGCTTGCCCATCAACGTGCAAGTCGTCGGTAGCTGGCTTGCGGAATCCACGATCCTGCACGTGGCTTCGCTGCTGGAAGGCGTCAGCCCGGTGCGCCATCTGCGCCCTCTCCTATGACGGTGAAGTGCCCCCGGTCGGTGTCTCCGGGGGCGCTCGCCGGCTCCGGCCGCCCGAATTCCCGCAAAGCCTCCCGGCGGCGTTCGAAGGGAAACAGCGAGTACCCCTGAGACCGCCGATTGTGTATCGGGTCGTCATGCCGATGACCTTTGCACCTCCCGCACCCCGGCATGAAATGGGCTCGGCTTGAAGTGTCGGAGCGGCTGAATGGCCGATAGTGTCAGACAGGGTCGCGGCGGTGTTCCACCCCGGCCGACGACCTGGCGCGAGCGGCTGGGCGCGCTGCGCAATCTCCCGCCGTTCCTCGCCATGGTTTGGAACAGCAGCCGGCTGCTCACCGCCACGACGGTGGCCGTGCGGCTGGTGCGGGCGTTGCTGCCGATAGCGACGCTGTTCGTCGGCAAGCTCATCATCGACGAGGTCGTGCAACTGACCCACCTGACCGCGCAACCGGTCGGGCTCGCGAGCTGGCTGCGCTCCGGCCTGCTCGGCCGGCTCGAGGCGCTGCTGCTGGCCGAATTCGCTCTGGCGGTCGCCGCGGACCTTCTCGGCCGATTGGTGTCGCTCGTCGACGGTCTTCTATCCGACCGGGTCAGCAATGACGCGAGCGTACGGCTGATGGAGCACGCCGCCACGCTCGATCTCGCCGACTTCGAAGATGCCGCCTTCCAGGATCGCATGGATCGCGCGCGTATGCAGGCGAGCGGCCGCATGTCGCTGATGGGGCAGCTCTTCGGCCAGGCTCAGGACATCGTCACGGTCGTGACCTTCGCCGCCGGCCTCGTCGTCTATGCACCCTGGCTTATCGTCCTGCTCGCCATCGCCCTGATACCCTCCTTCCTCGGCGAGGCTCACTTCAACGCGCTGAGCTACGCGCTCAGCTTTTTGCGTACGCCGCAACGCCGCGAGCTCGACTACGTCCGGCAGGTCGCCGCCAGCGCGGACACGGCGAAAGAGGTCAAGATCTTCGGCCTCAGCTCTTTCCTGATCGATCGCTACCGCACCATCTCGCGCGACACCTACGACGCGAGCAGACGGTTGGCGTTGCGCCGCGCGGTCTGGGGTTCCGGCTTCGCGGCGCTCGGCACGATCGCTTATTACGCCGCTTATGCCTATATCGCCTGGCGCGCGGTCACCGGGTCGATCACCATTGGCGACCTCACCTTCCTGGCGGCGTCGTTCCTGCGGCTCCGCGGGCTATTGGAGGGCCTGCTCACCGGCTTTTCCTCGACCGCCGGGCAGGCATTGTACATCGACGACCTCTTCTCCTTCCTCCGAACCGAACCGGGCATCCGCTCGCCCGAGCAGGCGCTGCCGTTCCCCGACCCGGTTCGGCAAGGCTTCGTCTTCGACGATGTGGGCTTCCGCTATCCGGGCGCCGAACGGTGGGCGGTGCGGCACCTGTCGTTCACGCTGGCGCCGGGTGAGGTGGTGGCGCTGGTCGGCGAGAACGGTGCCGGCAAGACCACGCTCGTCAAGCTGCTGGCTCGGCTCTACGATCCCGTGGAGGGCCGCATCCTGCTCGATGGACGCGATCTGCGCGAATACGATCTCGACGCTCTGCGCGCCGCGATCGGCGTGATCTTCCAGGACTTCGTACGCTACAATCTGCCCGCCGCCGACAATATCGCGGTCGGCCGTATCGAGGCGCGTGATGATCGCGAGCGCAGCCGGGCCGCGGCCGAAGCCTCGCTCGCCGACGGCGTCGTCGCGAAGCTGCCGGATGGCTACGACCAGATGATCGGCAAAGGATTCCGGAACGGCGTCGACCTATCCGGTGGCGAATGGCAGAAAATGGCCATCGCCCGCGCCTATATGCGCAATGCTCAGGTCCTGATCCTCGACGAACCCACCGCGGCGCTGGACGCGCGCGCCGAGTACGAGGTGTTCCAGCGCTTCCGCGAATTGAGCGCCGGACGCTCGGCGGTGCTGATCTCGCACCGTTTCTCCAGCGTGCGCATGGCAGACCGCATCCTGGTGCTCAGCGACGGCAAGGTCGAGGCATCGGGGACCCATGCCGATCTTCTCACGGCCGGAGGTCGCTACGCCGAGTTGTTCGAACTTCAGGCCGCAGGCTACCGGTGACAACTCTTTCCACCATCGACCGTCAGCAAGGATTCCGCCCATGAAGACCATCGCCCTCGCCCTGCTCATCGGCGCCGCTGCCACGCCTGCCGCGGCGGCCGACATCTCGACCCATGTGCTCGATCTCGCCCGCGGCGTCGGCGGCAAGGCGGTGCCCGTCGTGCTTTCCAAGCGTGATGCGGATGGCAGATGGCAAAAGGTCGGTGCCGCTACGACCGATGCCGACGGACGCGTTCGCAGCTTCGGCGATGCCAAGGCTTTCGACGTCGGCATCTACAGGCTCCAGTTCGATATGTCGGGCTATCCCGATGCCGCATCGTCACCGTTCTTTCCCGAAATCACGTTGACGTTCCGGGTCGGCGACAAGGCCGGCCACTACCATGTACCGGTCGTCGTCAGCCCCTATGGCTATTCGACCTATCGCGGGACTTGATCATGAGCGCGGCGCTTGCCGTCACGGCGCCGGTGTTCAAGATCGCGAACCCAATCGGGTTGGATCTGCGCTGCGCGGCGCCGTTGAGGCCATAGGCCGCCGTGCGTGACGCGAAACTGGCCCCGACCGGCCGATCACCCGAAGTGACATCCGGGCGAAGGAAGCGATCGGTACCGGCTTCCCAGCGTTTCGGGAGTGCCGGCGCCGCTGGTTGAGGCGCGCCCCCCCTGCCCTGGGCCCGGCGCTCCTTGCCCACCGGCGACACCCTCGCCCGCCTGTTGTGCCTCCGCGACGAAAGAACCGGGCAACAGCGCCGCACCCGGCACGGCGGCAAGAAAAGTTCGACGACGCATGATGGTTGCTCCCCGGTGCCCGCGCGCATCCTCGCCAAGATGCTGGGCTACGACAAGGCACATCAACGTCCGTCGGACGAACTGGCAGAGTTTCGGGGGGCGCGTCAGCCGATCGGCCGCACCAAGCGCGGCATGAACACCAAGCTGTACGGCGTCAGCGATGCGGACGGGCGCCCCCTGAGCGTCTTCATGACGCCGGACAGGTCAGCGACGACGTAGCGCGGCAGCGACTTCTTCGTAAGAAAAACCGTGAAGGTTGGCTCGGCAGGAGCGCCGGGCCGGCGCTGCTTGGTGTCCGTCGACAGAACCGGAGCTTGTCGTCCTCTCACTTATGCAACAGCGCTCAAACGGTTTGCGATGGAGCCTTCGCCGCGGTCTTCGCAACTGTATAGGCATAATAGAAAAATGGTAAGAATAGGTGTCGTTATCTTTTCTACGTCAAGAATTAAGACAACATTCGACCTTCCCAAGCATAGATTTATAATAAATTGAATATTCATAACCCACGTTTGTTGACTCTTGGGATCGACAGGCAGAAGGCATTGCACCGAGAACAGCGCGACCGCAGACCACGCTTTTCTTATCGACCAAAGCGCCCATGTGGAATGCCCGCAGGTTTACGCACGTGTCTGATGGCCGATCACCTTACTAAAAGGAGGTCGAAAATGAAAAAGATTCTGTTGATCGCAATGTCTGCTTCTCAAATTCTTTTTTCGAACGCCGACGCAAAGAAGCGGATCGAGGAGATTACGGTTACGGCACCGCCGACCGTGCCTGTCTGGGCGGCGAAGCTCTCGCGTAAGCTCGACGACACGATGCGGTACCCGGCTGCCATCCTCGGCACGGACCCCGTGCACGGCTTCGTGCGGATTCGTTTTGCCATGAACGCCGACGGCAGCCTCAGCGGTATGCAGATTACGCGAAGGTCGGGTAGCAGACTGCTGGACAATGCGGCACTTAGCGCCGTGGCGAAGCTCGATCGGATCAGCGTGATGCCGATCGGCATCACGGCCGGCCGCTTTATCGAGGCTCATCTTCTGTTCGCGCAGACCGAGGGTCAAATGCGCGAAGTGGTGGCCGCCAACAAGGCGTATCGCGAAAGTCCTTCGGAGCGGATCGCCAGTGCCAATGACAGGCCGCTTCTCCTGGCCTCCCTGGCTCGGATGCCGGACAAACCTGTAGATTAAACCGGCGTCCTCGGGGGTCGCAGTTCACCGGCTCTGCGGGCGGTGAACTGCGCCTCGCGGAGAACCTGTCGTTCGTGGCGGAAGGCATCGCCCGCTTGAGATAACGGCCTATGGCAATACCGCCGTCGTTACGGTGGTCGCTGGTCCGCAGGAAGAGCCCAATCCAGCCGATCTGGCCTTCGCACCGGCGGCTGCGACCGAAGCGCTGCTCGAGGCGGAAGTGGAGCGTTCCCCGAGCGACGTTGCCGATTACGACTACAGGCGCCCCGATCGGTGGTGACGCTGCGCACGACGTACGCTAGCGCCTGCCATATGGACGAAGGGGACACCCGCGGCGGGGACGGCATCGGACGTGACGCGATCGTCGATGCAGCGATCGATATCATCGTTCGTCGCGGCTTGACCGGATTGACGCTTCGACCGCTCGCATCGAGCCTCGGGGTGAGCGTCGGCGTGATCTCGGCGAAGATCGGCGCCAAGGATCAGCTGATCGAGCGCGTGATCGATCTGGCCGCAGAGCGCGACCAGCATTTCTTCGATCGCTGGGCTGCCCTTGCGGGGCGCATCGCAGCCGGAGACCGCCGCACGCGTGCCGCTGTGGCGGACCTCGCCTTCCGGGATTGGACGATAGCGAGCCGGCAACAGGCGATCATCCTGATCGAGCTCGTTCATCATCGCGCCTTGGGGAACGTCGCTTCGGATAGGCTCGACCAATGGCTGACGCGCGCCGGGATCTTCTGGTCGACGCTGGTGTTCGGCGTGCCCGCGCTCGCCGACCTCGCGCTCGGCTATATGCTCGACGAGGCGGGTTTTGCCCTGGGTGCGGGCGGCGACCCTGCCTATGCAGCGTTGCGCGTGCTGTGCTTGCAGCGGTTCGCCGACGGATCGATCGCGCGCGACCATCGCGGCGGGCCGGAGATCGCACGGCTGATCGCGATGATGGCACCCGACGATCTACCGATCCCGGCCCCGGACGATCCGAAACGCCAGCATATCGCCGACAGCGCTGCCAGGATCATCGTCTCGCAGGGCATGAACGCGGCGACCCATCGCTCGGTGGCCGCCGCCGCCGGGGTACCGGCATCGACCGTCGTCTACCATTTCGGCGGTCGGGCGGCGCTGGTGGTGGCCGGGCTGCATGCGGTCATCGCCCGCTTCCACGGCGCGCGCGATCGCGCCCGCGCCGGAGGAGCTGCGCCTACCGACGACGCCGAGGCCAGCGACTTGGTCAAGGCGACGTCGATGATCGCGCTCGCCAGCATGCGCGAGCCGAGCCTGATCCCCTATGCCCTCGACATGCGGCGACGCCGTGGTGAGAATATCCGGCCGATTGACCTGGAAGCGCTGGGCTTCGGCCCGGGCGCCGCCGCTGGGCATGATCGCGCCGTAGCGCAGGTCGTATCGATCGCTTTGTTCGGCATGCGGATGGTCGCGATGGGAGGCGCGCAGCCGGAAGACGTAAATCATCGCAGTGCCTTTGCCGCCCTCGACGCGTGGAACGCCGGGACCCGGTAATCCCGTCGCGGACGCGGCTGTCATCGAAATGGCATATCCAACGCCTAGGCGGCGCCATGCCACGCCGGCCCACAGATTTGCGCGCGCCGTCGCGCGTGCGGCTGCTCGCGCTTTCGTTACCGACGTTCGTGTTCGCCGGATACGATCTGGCGCGTCGCAGTTTTCTGGCGGCCTATCTCTCCTACGATCTCGGCATGCCGATCGGCGACGTCGGCTGGCTGGTCATGCTCGTCGGGCTTGCATCTATCCCCGCGGAGATGATCGCCGGCGGGCTGTGCGACCGGGGATGGCGGCGGGTCGGCGCACGGACGCTGTGGATGGCCGGAGGCACCGTTTCGAGTGTCGGCGGCGGCGTGGCCCTGCTGGCACTCGACAGGTCGAGCGGCCTCCTCTCCCTTACGCTCGCGATGCTGCCGCTGGTCGCCGGCTGGGCCATCTGTAACGTCACGCATGGCGCCTGGGCGCTGGAGGCTACGCAGGACAATCGGGGCCGCGCGCAGGTGTTCGGTTTGCGCGCGCTTGCGGGTATCGGCGGCGGCGTGGCCTTTTCGCTGATCGGCGTGATGCGGACCGGGCAAATGCCGTCTCCTTTTACCGCGATCCTGATCGCGCTGCTCGTCGCCACGCCGCTTGCCCATCTCGGGCTGATCGCGCTGGTCCCCGACCGGGCCGAACCCGCCGGTGGCTTGCGCCGCGCTGCGCTGTTCGCCCCGATACGCCTGCTATTCGCCACCCGCGGTAACCGCCGGCTGGCCGGCCTGTTCGCGCTCAATGGCGCGCACACCGCGACGACGACTGTCGGCTACCTCTATCTTGTCGGCGCGGCGCTGGCGATCCCCGAATGGGGACCGACGGGCATTCTCCTTCAGTCGATTTGTGCCGCGGTGGGCATCGCCGCCGTCATTACCTATGGGTCCCGCGTGCCGCCTATCCAGACGTTGCGGGCCATATGCTGGATCAATCTGCTGCTGGCGATGGCACTGATCGCACTTCCTCCCGGCCGCC
Organism: Sphingomonas sp. M6A6_1c; assembly: GCF_053345135.1. Lineage (NCBI taxonomy): Bacteria > Pseudomonadati > Pseudomonadota > Alphaproteobacteria > Sphingomonadales > Sphingomonadaceae > Sphingomonas > Sphingomonas sp. M6A6_1c. The sequence continues at coordinate 302,706 of NZ_JBKEZO010000001.1, forward strand.
CCGCGGCGCTGATGCTCTGGTCGGCGCTGTTCGGCCTGGTATCGGCGATCGACTTCATGGCGTTGCGGGTCTTGCTGGGCGATCGACACGATCTGGCGGCGCGTGCCGACGATGCGGATGCGCGCGCCGCGGCGTATTATGCCGCCTTCCACCTGCCCTTTAATCTATGCGCCGCGTTGGCCACGGGTGTGCTGTTCGCGGGCTATCGGTTGCTCGGTTTCGATCCGGCCGCGGCGCACGGTGCCGAACACCCGTATGTCGCCGCGCAGCTTATGCCGGCGCTGTATGCGTTGATCTTGATGACCGCATCGCTCCGGCTCGTCCGGCGATACCGGCAGGAGCAGGCGGCGGCCCCCGCACCGCAAGCGCCGGCCGAACCGGAATCAACGTCGACTGAACAAGTGTAATTCTCCTGTCACGGATCACCCGTAGACGATCGCCATGCCTGCCGGCGACTCGACGGCAATCGGGGGATTTCAGAGTGACCATTTCAAAATTAGCGGGCTTGATGACCGGGACCGCCTTGCTCCTCACCAGCGCAGTTGCTGAACAAGCGTTTGCGCAGGCTGCGCCACAGACCAGCGAAAGCGCGCCGGCGCCCGCCCAGTCCACCGACGAGGGCGACAGCCTCGCCGACATCGTCGTCACCGCGCAGCGCCGCCCCGAAAAGGCGCAGTCGGTGCCGATCTCGATCACCTCTGTCAGCGGCGAGCAATTCCAGAAGACCGGCTATATCGGGCTGACCGACCTGCAATATGTCGTCCCCGGCGTGCAATATAACCCGACGCAGGGCGCCGCCTTCCAGATCCGCGGCGTCGGCAGCTCGTCGTTCGATCTCTCCAATGCCAAGTCGGTCAACGTCGTCGTCGACGACATCGTCATGGACAACCAGCGCGACAACGGTCTGATCGGCCTCGTCGACATCGCGCGCGTCGATGTGCTGATGGGTCCGCAGGGGACTCTGTTCGGCAAGAATTCGACGTCGGGCGTGATCTCGCTCACCACCAATGCCCCGGTGATCGGCCAGCTCTCCGGCAATGCCTATGGCAGCTACGGTGAGCGCAACGACCATATCGTCAACGGTACGGTCAATCTGCCGGTCGGCACCAGCGCCGCCCTGCGCGTCTCCGCGTTCCAGCAGGGGCAGGACGGCGCCGGCCGCTACGTCACGCTCGACCGCAATCTCAACCGCGTCGACGAATATGGTGTGCGCGCCAAACTGCTCTACCGCCCGCTCGACGCGCTCGAATTCGTGCTCGCCGGCGAATATACGCGGCATTACGACACCTCGGTGCGGACACCGGTCGGCGGTCCGGCCGGTTCGGTTTTCGCGCCCTCCGCGGCGATCAGCGCACAGATGGCGGCGCTCGGCGTGGTGGCGAACGAGAAGAACACCGACTCGCTTGACAGTTATCTCGGCTCGATCGGCATGACCAACAAAGGCGGATCGCTGCACGCCACTTACGATCTCGGCGACGTAACGCTGACCTCGATCACCGCCTATCGCGAAACGGTCTACGACAACGACACGCCCGCCGATCTGCTGCCGGCGAACGTCAACGCCTATCTGCCCTTCAACATGGGCCGGCTGCGCTCGAACAAAGTCAGCGAGGAGGTCCATATCACCTCGTCGAGCGGGCATTTGCTCGAATATCTCGTCGGCGCCTTCTACAACCGGCTCAACGCCACGCAGACTCAATTGCAATGGGGTCCGCTCGGCGCGCCGGTCTTCGACGCGAACGGCGTCGGCCGCCCCACGCTATCGGCGAACACCGGCGCGAACGATCCCGTCACCGGCGCGCTGCTCGGCAATACGGTGCGGTTCAAATCCTATAACGAAACCGCAGCGGTGTTCGGCCAGACCAAGTTCACCTTCACGCCGCAGCTCAGCCTGACGCTCGGCGGCCGCTACAATTACGACTGGAACGGCCAGTCGATCGGCTATTACGATACCGATCCGCTACCGATCACCGGCTATTCGCCGAGCTTCACCGCGCCCAGCGCGGCGCCGACCGCCGACTTTCGCAACGGGTCGCGCAACGGCGGCAAGTTCACCTACCGCATCGCGCCGCAGTTCGCGATCAGCCCCGACGTGATGCTCTATGCGACCTATTCGACCGGCTACAAGCCCGGCGGCATCGCGTTCGTCGGCAACAAGTTCAATCCGTACAATGCGGAATCGGTGAAGAGCTGGGAAGCCGGCATCAAATCGGAATTTCTCAATCGCCGCGTGCGGCTCAATTTCGATCTCTATTCCTCGACCTATACCGATTTCCAGGCGACGATCCTGACCCCGGTGACCACCGGCATCGGCGGTTTCATCCTCGCCTCGGCGATCGGCAACGCACCGGGCCTGCGCTCGCGCGGCGTCGAGGCGTCGCTGGCAGTGAAGCCGACGCGCGATCTCTCGCTCGGCGGAGCGGTGACCTACAACGACTCGAAATTCACCGACTATGTCGCCAGCCCGACCGCCAATTATACAGGCACGCGCCTGACCAACGCCCCGCGCTGGTCCTTCACCATCAACGGCGATTACAATACGGAGGTTAGCGCAGATCTGAAGGTGAAGGCGCATATCGATTATGCCTATCGCAGTGCCACGCAGACCGTCACCGGCGCGCTGCTCGGCGACTGGCTGGCGCCACCGGTCAGGAATGCAGACGGCACCTCGACGCCGAATGCCAGCTATTCCTTCATCCCCGCTTACGGTCTGGTAAATGCGCGCCTGAGCGTCGCCAAGATCGATGATACGGTCGAGGTCGGCGTGTACGCGCGGAACCTGTTCGATACCTATTTCTCGACCGGCTACCAGATCTACGGATCGCTCGGCCTGCTGCATTACAGCACCCCGGCCGCCTACCGGACGCTCGGCGGCTTCGTGAAAATCAACTTTTGACGGTCGGTCGGCGGTGACGGTGGACATTCTCCGAAAGGGAAAGACGATGAAGAAGCTGGTGATCGGCCTCGCCGCAAGCTGTGCGGCCGCGGCGCTCGCATCCGCGCAAGGCCCCGCATCCGAACCGCGGATCAATCAGATCCAGGTGGTCGGTACGCACAACAGTTATTCGCAGGGCATCGACCCGCGGCTGATGGCGATGGCCGAGGCGATCGTGGGGCCGGCGATGCTTGCGCGCATGAGCAGCCTCACCGGCGCCGCGAAAGCCGCCGCACTCGAATATCACCCCAATCCCGGCACCCTGACCCAGGGGCTCAATTACCGATATACGTCCCTGTCCGCGCAACTCGATGCCGGTATGCGCAGCCTGGAAATCGACATCAACAACGATCCAGAGGGCGGCCGCTATCTGCACCCCGCTGGCTATGCCGCGCTGAAGGCCAAGGGCGTGGTCGATCCATTGCCGCTGGACACCACCGACATGGAGAAACCGGGCCTGAAAGTGTTCCACATCGCCGATTTCGACGTGCGATCGAGCTGCAACCTCTTCCGCACGTGCCTCGGTCAATTGCGTCGCTGGTCGGATGCCCATCCCGATCACCAGCCGATCTTCATCCTCGTCGAGGCGAAGAGCGACGCGTTGCCGATCTTTCCGGGATCGACCGCGCCTCTGCCGTTCGACCGCAAGGCATTTGCGGAGATGGACCAGACGATCTTCGACGTGATCGGCCGGGATCATCTGATCACCCCCGACGAGGTCCGCGGAAGTTATCCCACGCTCGAGGCGGGGGTTCGAGCGCACCACTGGCCTACGGTCCGTGCCGCGCGTGGCAAGTTCGTCTTCCTGCTGCTGACCGCACTCGATCCTGCTGCGCTGGCGGCCTATCATCAGGGCCATCCCAATCTCGAAGGACGGGCCGCCTTCCTGCGCGCGAGCCCGGGGGACAGCTATGCGGCATTCCTGCTGATGGACAATGCGACGATGCGGGCGAAGGAGATCCCGTCGCTCGTCAGGCAGGGGTATCTCGTCCGCGCCCGCGCCGATATCGAGACGTACGAAGCACGGGTCAACGATCGCACCCGCGCCGATCTGGCGTTTCGCAGCGGCGCGCAGATCGTATCGACGGATTTCTATCAGCCGGGCAACGGTTACGGCACGCCCTATGTCGTGCGCCTGCCCGGTGGCGGTGCCGCACGCTGCAATCCGGTCAACGCACCCGCTGGCTGTTTGCTGCAGCGAGGCCGGTGAGAGGAACGGCGTCGGCGAAGGCGACCTCGCCGTCATCGCCTCACGGTTCGAAATTGCCGACTGGTACTCCTGCCCACCAGCCAGAAACCGGACAGAGCCGGTTCCGGACCGCTCCGGCCTAGCCGCGCGCCGCCGCCGCCATGGCACGGTTGCGCGCTGCGGAGGCGGCGAGCGTTTCGGTCAGCAGCGTAACGAGGCGATCGTCGCGATCGAGGACGTTGAGCCCCTCGCGGGTCGAGCCGCCGGGGCTGGCGACGCGATCGGCGAGCGTGGCGGGGGTGACGTCGGCCTCGGCGGCCAGCGACGCCGAACCGGCGAGCGTCGCCAGCGCGAGCCGGGCGGCCTGATCCTGCGGCAGGCCTAACGCCGTGCCGGCCTGCGCAAGCGCGTCGGCGAAGCGGAAGACGAAGCCGGGGCCGCAACCGGCGAGCGCGGTGACGTCGTCGAGTTGGGCTTCGTCGGCGATCCACTCGACGAGGCCGAGCGGCAGCATCCATTCAGTCAGTTCGGCGCGCGCCGCATCATCCGCGGCGGTGGAGAAGAGCGCGACGACACCCTGCCCGATCGCGACCGGTAGATTGGGCATCGCGCGGACCACCGCATCGGCCTTGCAGAGCGTGGCGAGCGTCGCCTCCTCGACACCGGCGAGGATCGACACCAGCACGCGCGGCGCGTGGCCGGCGAGCGGACCATCGCGGAGCAGCGCGAGCTGTTGCGGCTTGAGGCCGAGCAGGATGACGTCGAAGCCACCCTCCCCCGCATCCGGGACCGCCGGCACGACGCGGATGCCGTCGGGCATCGCGCGACCGCTGGGACTGACGACGGTGACGTCGGCGGGCGATAGGCCGGCGGCGAGCCAGCGGCGCAGCATCGCGCCGCCCATGTTGCCGGCGCCGACCATCAGCAGGCGCATCAGGCCTCGCCCTGCGTCTCGATCAGCGCGGCGGCGAGCGCCTCCTTGGGGGTCTTGCCGCCCCACAGGACGAACTGGAACACGGGATAGAAGCGCTCACACTCCTCGATCGCCGATTCGACGAGCAATTCGGTGGCGCCGAGCGACATCGTGCCCTCCTCCTCGCCGTCGATCATCGCGGCATGGCGGTAGAGCAGCACGCCCGAGGACGACCAGAGTTCGAAATGGCCGATCCACAATTGCTCGTTGACCAGACCGATCGCCTCGTACACCGCGGCGCGGCGATCATCGGTGACCTTGATGTCGGGGAAGGCCAGGAATTGCAGGACGCTGTCGTCCTCACGCCAGAGCGCGCGCAATTCGTAGCTGGTCCAGCTGCCCTTGACGGTCGCGACGATCTCGTCGTCGTGACGCTCATGCTCCCAGCCATGCGCAGCATAATAAGCCTCGAGCATGTCGATCGGGGCGTCGGGTTCGGATTCGTGTTCAGCGTGGTCGAGCATCGTTACGCCTCTATCGCACGACAAGGCTGCCTAGGCAAAAACGCCCAGGCAACCCCGTCGTGGACAACACCGTCGATAAAGCTGTGGAAAAGTCGGTCAGGCGGTGGGGACCGGGTCGGCGGACGGCGTCGCGGTGGTGCCGAGCCGCGCTTCGAGCGCGTCCAGCCGCGCTTTCAGCGCGTCATTTTCGTCGCGTGCGGCGACGGCCATTGCCTTCACCACCTCGAATTCGTCGCGGCTGACGAAATCGAGGCCGCCGATCCATTCGCGCGCCCGTGCCCGCGCACCCGATTCGGCTTCGCGGCCGACGCCGGCCAGCGTGCCGGCGGCACCATTCACCAGCTTCACCAGATCGTCGAACAGGCGGTTGTCGGATTGCATATCGAAAGGATCCCGGAAAAACGATGCGAACGTGTCAAAGCATCTGGGAGGTATGCGCCGCCGGCACAAGGGTTTCGGCGTCGGGGTTGAGCTGGCCGATCCGCCAGGTCAGCACGCCGGCGAAGCTGATCCACACCAGATAGGGCACCATAAGCCACGCGGCGAGCGGGCGGATACGACCGAACAACACGGTGGTGATCGTCGCGACGACGAGGATCGCGACGATGACCAGCAGGGCGGCGCCGACCTGGTGCATGCCGAAGAACAAGGGCGTCCACGCCAGATTGAGCACGAACTGGACCGCAAAGGCCGCCAGCGCCAGTCCCCGCCCGCGCGCGCCGCGCGCATGGAGGATCATCGCCACCGCGAGGCCGAGCAGGATGTAGAGCGAGGTCCAGGCGACCGGGAAGACCCAGCCGGGCGGGGTCAGCGCCGGTTTCTGCAACGCGACGTACCAGCCGTTGTCGGCGCCCGCCGGCACCGCCCGTCCGGAGGCGAAGCCGAGCAACAGGATCAGCGGTACGGTAAAGACGGCCCAGCGCAGGAACGACACCCGCAACTGCCCCTTTGAAGCGATCCCGCCCACCCGATGCTCCTCAACAGCGTTCACGTCTGCTTTGCCGCGACGCGCAGCCTTCGTAAAGCACCCGTATCGGTGATCGTTCCCATTGTAGATCAATCGCGTATCGCGGCGACCAAATATTCCACATTGCCCTCAGGCCCGGTGATCGGACTCTCGACCACACCGTCCACCGGCCAGCCCGATGCGGACAGCCACGCGACCACCGTATCGCAGACGCGGGTGCGCACCTCGGGATCGCGGACGACGCCGCCCTTGCCGACCTCGGTCCGTCCCGCCTCGAACTGCGGCTTGATCAGCGCCAGCAGCCGGGCGCCGGGCCGGGCGAAGCTCATCGGCCGTTCCAATACCTTGGCAAGGCCGATGAAACTGGCGTCGCAGACGATCAGGTCGATGGCTTCGGGGATATGCGTGGCGGTGAGGATACGCGCGCTGGTCTGTTCGTGGACGATGACGCGCGGGTCCTGGCGCAGCTTCCAGGCAAGCTGGTTGGTGCCGCTGTCGACCGCATAGACGCGCGCCGCGCCGCGGCTGAGCAGCACGTCGGTGAAGCCGCCGGTCGACGAGCCCACGTCGATCGCCACCGCATCGGCGACGGCCCAACCGAAATGGTCCAGTCCATGCGCCAGCTTGATGCCGCCACGCGACACCCAGGGATGATCGCGGCCGCGCACGTCGAGCGCGACGTCCTCGGGGAACGTCTGCCCCGGCTTGTCGACCTTGCGCGTGCCGGCGAACACGAGCCCCGCCATGATCAGCGCCTGTGCGCGCGTCCGCGATTCCGCGAGGCCGCGATCGACGAGCATCTGGTCCGCACGGGTCTTTGCCATGACGCCCCCTAGCGCCGAACGCGCGCCCGCGTCACCCCGCATACGCCGGCCCTTCGCTCCGGCGCTCACCACCTTCAACTGGGCGCATCGGCGATTGCCTAGCGGAACAGTAGGATTATCTTCGCGGTTGTGCTGGTGTGGAGGACGGAGGGTCCGAACGCCGGCCCGACACGCCCTTTCACACGGAGGGAGATGCAGCCATGACCGGATTTTCCAGTTTCGAAAGCGTGCAACCGACCATCCTGACCGTGCCGGGCCTCGGCGGCTCCGGGCCGTCGCACTGGCAGACGCTGTGGGAGGATTCGCGTCCCGACACGCTGCGCGTCGAGCTCGGTATGTGGAACACGCCGCATCGCAATGCCTGGGTGACCAAGCTCGACCAGGCGATTTCCCGCGCCGAGGCGCCGGTGATCCTCGCCGCGCACAGCCTCGGCTGCCTCGCGGTGGCGTGGTGGGCGGAGCTGAGCCCGCAGCCTTATGGCTGGCCGGTCGCCGGCGCGCTGCTGGTGGCGCCCGCCGACGTCGACCGGCCGGGTGCGCCCGACGAATTGCGCGGCTTCGCGCCGACGCCGCGCACGCCCCTGCCCTTTCCATCGATCCTCGTCGCGTCGAGCGACGATCCGTGGATCGGCATCGACCGCGCGCACAGCCTCTCGGCGCAATGGGGCAGCCATTTCATCGATGCCGGGCCGCAGGGGCACCTCAACGCCGCCAGCGGGATCGGCTGGTGGGAAGAGGGCCAGGAGCTGCTCAACCGGGTGATCGCCGCGGGTACCGACAGAAGCGGCCGCGCCCGCCCGGCGAGCGACGCACGCTCGATCCTCGCGATCAACGCCACCGAAGCGGCGCAGGCGCATTATCTCAGGCGCTGAGGCGTGTCAGCCGGGCGCGAACGGGTTCACGATCCGGACGCGCCCGTCGATGACGAGGCCGTGGTGCATGTCTTCCGAATAGAGAATGTCGCACCCGGCGACGACGGCCGCCGCCGCGATCATCCCGTCGTAGATCGAGAGGGTATAGCGTTCGGCCAGACGCAGGCCGAGTTGGTGGAGAGCAAGATCCAGCACGACGAGTCTCGGACATCGATCGACAACGGTTTCGACGGCCAATCCGATCTTCAGCCAGTCCCAACCCTGCTTGCGGCGCAGGACGTTCGCCAGTTCGTTCAACGATTGTGCGCTCACGACGCCGCCTTGCTGCAGCAGCTGGTAGGCGACCAGGCTTCGCAGATCGTCCGTGAACGCATAGACCAGAATATTGGAATCGAAGAAGGCGCTCATCGGCGCGCGTTGGCTTCTTCCCGGTCGAACTTGTAATCGGGGGGTAATGGGCGAGCGAGCTTCTTCATCCGGTCGATAGCGGAATCCCGTGCCTCGTCGGATACGGGGATGGTTATCACGCCCGGCGGGGTCAGGCTCACATCGTCACCGTCGTGCAGCCCCAACGAGGCCACGACCTCGTCGGGGACCTTCACGATATAGCCATCCGATGTCTTGGTCAGCTTCATGGCCCGCTCATACCATAATATCGTGACAGGTACGAGACGGGGGCGTTCAGCCCCCTTCGCGCTCCTGCTCGCGTCCCCTGGCGGTGGCGGCCTTCATCGCGCGGTAGAGGCGGACGTTGAGGCCGATCAGCACCACCAGCGCGAGGCCGGTGATGACGACGACCGCGGTCCACTCCTTCATGCGCGCGCGCCCTCGGTCACCTCGGTGCTGTTGTGGCGCAGCGTCCGAAGCACGGTCTGGACGATATGGTCCGCGTCGAGGCCCGCTTCGGCATATTGCTTCTCGGGCTTGTCCTGGTCCTGGAAGACGTCGGGGAGGCGCATCGTGCGCAATTTGAGCCCGCCGTCGATCAGCCCCTCGTCGCTCGCCAGCGTCAGCACGTGCGCGCCGAACCCGCCGACCGCATTCTCCTCGATCGTGACCGCGACCTCGTGACTGGTCAGCAGGCGACGGATCAGCGCCTCGTCGAGCGGCTTGGCGAAGCGCAGATCGGCGACCGTGGTCGACAGGCCCTTGGCCTCGAGCACGTCGGCGGCCTTGAGCGCCTCCTCAAGCCGGGTGCCGAGCGACAGGATCGCCACGGTCTTGCCCTCGCGGACGATACGGCCCTTGCCGATCTCGAGCCGCTGGGGCACCTCGGGCAAATCGACGCCGACGCCGTTGCCGCGCGGATAGCGGAGCGCGATCGGACCGCTGTCGTGCAGCGCGGCGGTGTGCGTCATATGGACCAGCTCGGCCTCGTCGGCCGCCGCCATCACGACGAAATTGGGCAGGGTCGCCAGATAGGTGACGTCGAACGAGCCGGCATGCGTCGCGCCATCGGCGCCGACCAGGCCCGCGCGGTCGATCGCGAAGCGCACCGGCAGGTTCTGGATCGCGACGTCGTGGACGACCTGATCGTAGGCGCGCTGGAGGAAAGTCGAATAAATCGCGCAGAACGGCCGCATCCCCTGCGCGGCAAGGCCCGCGGCGAAGGTCACCGCATGCTGTTCGGCGATCCCAACATCGAAGGCGCGATCAGGGAAGGCCTTGGCGAAGCGGTCGACGCCGGTGCCCGACGGCATCGCCGCGGTGATCGCGACGATCGTCGGGTCGCGCTCGGCTTCCCTCACCAGCGCGTCGCCGAAGACGTTCTGATATTGCGGCGGTCCCGGCGGTGCCTTGGCCTGCGCGCCGGTGATGACGTCGAACTTCTGGACGCCGTGATATTTGTCCGCCGCCGCCTCGGCCGGGCCATAGCCCTTGCCCTTCTTGGTGACGACATGGACGAGGATCGGCCCCTCCTCGGCGTCGCGGACATTCTCCAGCACCGGGATAAGATGGTCGAGATTGTGGCCGTCGATCGGGCCGACGTAATAGAAGCCGAGTTCTTCGAACAAGGTACCGCCCATCGTCATGCCGCGGGCGAATTCGTCGGTCTTGCGCGCGGCGGCGTAGAAGGGCCGCGGCAGGCGGCGGGCGAATTTGCGCAGGATGTCGCGGACGCCGAGGAATTCGCGGCTCGACACGATCCGCGACAGATAGGCAGACAGGCCGCCGACCGGCGGGGCGATCGACATGTCGTTGTCGTTGAGGATGACGACCAGCCGGTTGCCCGCCTGTTCGGCGTTGTTCATCGCTTCATAGGCCATGCCGGCGGACATCGAACCATCGCCGATCACCGCGATGCCGCGGCCCGGCGTGCCGGCGAGCTTGTTCGCCACCGCGAAGCCGAGCGCCGCCGAGATCGAGGTCGAGCTGTGCGCGGCGCCGAACGGGTCGTATTCGCTTTCCGACCGTTTGGTGAAGCCGCTGAGCCCGCCACCCTGACGCAGGGTGCGGATCCGGTCGCGACGGCCGGTCAGGATCTTATGCGGATAGCATTGGTGGCCGACGTCCCACACCAGCCGGTCGCGCGGCGTGTCGAAGACATAGTGGAGCGCGGTGGTCAGCTCGACCACGCCGAGCCCCGAACCCAGGTGCCCGCCGGTCGATCCGACCGCCGAGATCGTCTCCTGCCGCAGTTCGTCGGCCAATTGGCGCAACTGCTCGGGCGGGAGTTTTCGCAGCTCTTCCGGTGTGTTGACGGTATCGAGCAGCGGCGTTTCGGGTAATTCGGCCATCGGACCCGTCTACGCGCTTGTACGTTGGGTGTCGATTGTCGGCGCGCGCAACTTCAGGCGCAGTCGGCACACTTGCCGCGCACCTCGATCACGGGACGAATTGGAGCAAAACCAACGGCTTGCGCGGCATTCCTGACACCGCGTGTGACCGTGTCGTCGTCGAGATGCACGGTTTGTCCACACGAATCGCACACGAGAAAGATGCAGTCGTGCAGGCAATCGGGATGCGCGTTGGCCACGTAAGCATTTGAGCTTTCGACCTTCCGCGCCAGGTTGGCGGCCACGAACACGTCGAGGATGCGGTAGATGCTGTTGGCGGCGACGCGGCGGCCCTCGCTCTTCGACATCGCCTCCGCGATATCATAGGCGCTGGCCGGCTTGGTGAAACCGACGAGTGCGGCGAAGACGTTGGCGCGCATCTGCGTCCATTGCTCGCCGGACTTCTCCAGCGTCGCCCGCGCGGCCTTGGTGAGATCGGCGCCCTGCGGCTCGTGATGATCGTGATGCGCGTGGGATGCCATGAGCGGGACTTAGGTGGCGGCGACCGCGATCACAAGCCGCGTCAGATGACGGCGCGGCGGTTGAGATCGTGCCCGAAGGCGAGCAACCCGACGCCGATCACCGTCCACAAGGTCTCGGCGCCACCGCCGCCTTCGTGCGGCAAGGTCATTGCGCCGGCCATGATGCCGAGCCCAAAGGCGCCCATCGACGCCGGCATGACATAGCCATGATCCCAGACGCCGCGACCGAGCGCGACCGCACCGAGGAAGATGGCGATCGTCAGGCCGATCTCATGAAAGATCGGGTTGAGCAGCAGCCCGCCCGCCGCCGACAGCATCGCCAGCAGCACCGCGCTCGCGAGGCAGTGGACGACGCACAGGCCCGACAGCGCGATCGCGGCGCGATCGAGCCAGGCCCAGCCGAAGCGGCGTACAGAATGCGTCTGATGCGTCATTGCTGCCGCCCATCTAGGCCGGCCGGCGAAAGGTTACAATATCACATGTCGCTTGCGGCGGAGATTTTCTCTTAGCGTTTCACCGACAAGCCGGCGTGCTCCGCAGAGGGGGGCGATCGGTCAACTGGCGGCGAGCGACGGATTGTCGGTGCCGGGATGGACCAGCGCCAGCTGGGAGGCACGCGCGTCGCGCACCGGTCCGGGGGAAGACGGCGTGGCACCGAGCTTGAACCCGTCGACATCCTGCGCCAGCGCATCCGCCTCGCCGGCCAGTTCGCGCGCCGCCGCGGTCGCCTGTTCGACCATCGCCGCATTCTGCTGGGTCATGCCGTCCATCTCGCCGACCGCGACATTGACCTGGCTGAGCCCCCTCGCCTGCTGTTCCGACGAGCGCGCGATGCCGGAGACGAGATCGCTGACCTCGCCGATCCTGACGAAGATGCTGTCGAGCGTGCGGCCGGTGTCGGTCACGAGACCGACGCCGTCCTGCACCAGCGCGCCAGAGGCGAGGATGCGGCCCTTGACGTCGCGCGCGGCATCCGCCGACCGCTGCGCGAGCGCCCGCACCTCGGACGCGACGACGGCGAAGCCGCGGCCGGCGTCGCCCGCGCGGGCCGCCTCGACGCCGGCGTTGAGCGCGAGCAGATTGGTCTGGAAGGCGATGCCGTCGATGACCGAGATGATCTCCGATATCTCATTGGACGACCGCTCGATCGCGCCCATTGCCTCGACCGCGCGACGGACGATCGCCCCCGATTCCTCGGTCTCGCGGCGGACGCCGCGGACGATCGTATCGGTCCGGTTCGCGCCATTCGCCGCCTCGCTGACCGCGGAGGTGATCTCGTGGACCGCCGCCGCGGTCTGTTCGAGCGCCGCCGCCTGCTGCTCGGTACGCTGCGAAAGGTCGTCCGAGGCGCTGCGCAACTCGACCGTCGCGACCTTCACCCGCGTCGCGGATTCGGCGACGCGGCCCAGCGTCTGCGACAGTCGTTCCATCGCGGCATCGAACGAGCGCGCCAATGTACCATATTCGTCGGGCAGCGCGTCGCCGATCCGGTAGCTGAGATCGCCATCGCCGAGATCGCCGAGCGCCTTGGTCAGTTCGTGGACGACGGTCTCCTGCTTGCGGGCGTTGGCCACCTGCGCCTGCGCCGCTTCGCGGAACACCTCGACCGCGGCGACCATCGTGCCGATCTCGTCGGTGCGCTCGCCGCCGGTGAGGGAGAGTGTGAGGTCACCATCCGCCATGCGGCGCATCGCATCCGCGGTATCCCCGATCGGCCGCAGCACGCGACGGAGCAGATAGGCGAGCGCCGCCGCGGTCAGCGCGACGAGGATCAGGCCGATCGCCACCAGCAGGGCGACCGTTCTGGCGAGTTGGCGCTGGCCGTGCTCGGCAAGCGCCTGCTGGACCTTGGCGGTGGCGACGACGAGTTGGTCGATATGCTGCCGATGGGTGGCATAGAGCGCCGCCAGCCGCGCGTAGCTGGCCTGCGTCGCCGCGGTGTCGCCACGCCGGACCGCGGGCAGCATGACGTGATCGAGTTCGTCCCAGAACAGCTCGGCATCCTGCACCGCGCGATCGAGCGGCTGCCGGATCGCCGGCTCCGACAGCGACGATGCCTTCCAGCGGGCGACGCTGGCGCGGAACGCCTGTTCGGCGCGGGCGAGCGACGCCTGGCCGCGGGGCAGCGAAGCGGGGTCGCGCGCGAGGAGCGTCGCGTCGAGGAAGGGCTCGATGATATAGGCGGGGGGCGGCAGAATGTCCGCGTCGAGGTCGCTAATCTCCTGATTTTGCCGCGCGATCGGGCCACCGATACGGATCGTGTCAATCTCGAACCCGGCGACGATGCCGCAGAACAGCACCAGCGCTATCGCCGATAATCCTGCTATCCTGCATTTTTCCTTGATATTCATATGAATGATCAGCCCACCCCGACGTGCCGCATGCCGCAGCATTTCATCATATTGCTAGTATAGTTTGGTGGATGCGTTGAAGGCTTTCGCAAACCGTATTGCGCCAGAACAAGCGCTACCGAAATTTCATCTCGTGCAACCTCATCCCAAGCGGCCGGTATCGATCATCGGGAGTATCTCAACCACTTGGCCGACAGCGGACGCGTGCGGACGGCGGCACAGGGCGGTTTAGAAAAACTCCCTCGCCACCCCGCCGCGACCGGCACATGGTCGGGCGCATGAAGGGACCATGGCGTTGAGGACGGTCGGCGAGCTGAGCGCGCGCCATCGTGGGTTGCTGTTCGCGCTGGTGATCACCGCGGGCGTGCTCAATCTGGTCGATCGCCAGATCATCGCGGTGCTCAAGCCGACGATCGCCGCCGAGCTCGGCTGGAGCGACGACGATTACGGCACGCTCGCCGCCTGGTTCCAGACCGGCGCGGCGGTCGGTTTCCTGTTCAGCGGCTGGATCGCCGACCGGCTCGGCGTCAAATGGGCCAATCCGGCGGGCGTCGCGGCGTGGAGCGTCGCCGCGTTGCTGCACGGCTGGGCATTGACCATCGGACAGTTCACCGCGGTGCGGATCGCGCTCGGCGCGACCGAAGCAATGGGGACGCCGACCGGCGCCAAGACCGTCGCCGCGGTGCTGTCGCCGCGCTGGCGGTCGACCGGCTTCGGCGCCACCAATGCGGCGAGCAGCCTCGGCGCGATCCTCGCCCCGCTGGCGATCCCCGCGGTGGCGCTGGCGTTCGGCTGGCGCGGGACGTTCGTCGCTGCCGGGCTCTTCGGGCTGGTGTGGGCGGGCGGCTGGCTGATCGCGGCGCGCGGCGTGCGCTTCACGCCGCATCGGCCCGCCACGGCGACGCCGCTGGCGGCGCTCGATGGGCCGATCCTGCGCGACCGCCGGACCTGGGCGGTGGCGGGCGCCAAGATCCTGTCGGACGCGACCTGGTGGCTGCTGTTGTTCTGGCTGCCCGACTTCTTCCATCGCCAGTTCGGGCTCTCGGGCGTCGCGCTCGGCGTGCCGCTCGCCATCGCTTATGGCGGCGCGGCGGTGGGGTCGCTGCTCGGCGGCAGCGTGTCAACACGGCTGCTCGGCGCGGGCCATGCGGTGGACCGGGTGCGCAAGGGCATAATGCTGGTCGCGGCGCTGGCGGTGGTGCCGATCCCGTTCGCGCTGCTCATCCACGATTACGCGCTGGCGATCGCGCTGATGGCGCTGGCGCTCGCCGGGCATCAGGCCTTCTCGACCAATTTGTTCGCGCTGATCGCCGACATCGTGCCGCAGCACCGGGTCGGGCGGGTCACCGCTTTCGGGTCGTTCTGCGGCAACGTCGGCGGCATCGGCATCGCCAAGGTCGCCGGACTGACGCTGGCGGGGGGGCTCGGCTATCTGCCGCTACTGCTGTTCGCGAGCGTCGCCTATCTCGCCGCGCTCGGATGGATCCAATTGCTGCTGCCCCGCCTGCAGCCGCTGGAGGGCACGACCGGAGACGCGGTGTAAAGCCGCGCTGTCGGCGACCGCGATGCTTCTTTATACCCCAGCGCACAGATGGATTATAAGGTCGCGCGGCCAAAGGGGAATTTGATGAACGCCAACCGTTTGTTCGCGCTGCTCGCCACCACCTGCCTGTCCGCCGCGCTGCCCGCCTTCGCCCAGGAGGCGCCCGCGTCGGCGCCGGCGCCCGTGAACGACGCGCCGGCCGATGCGCAGGACGATCGCGATATCGTCGTCACCGCGCGCTTCCGCAACGAAAGCCTGCAGCAGGTACCGATCGCGATCACCGCGATCAGCGGCAGCTCGCTCGCCGAGCGGCAGTTGAACACGGTCGAGACGATCAGCGCGGCGATCCCCTCGGTCGGGTTCCGCAGCGGCGCGTCGAACAAGGACCGGACGATCTTCATCCGCGGCATCGGCACGATCGCCACCTCCCCCGGCGTCGAGCCGTCGGTGTCGACCGTGCTCGACGGCGTCGTGCTCACCCGGCCCGGCCAGTCGACGCTCGATCTCGGCGAGGTCGAGCGGATCGAGGTGCTGCGCGGCCCGCAGGGGACGCTGTTCGGCAAGAACGCCTCGGCGGGCGTCGTCAACATCGTCACGCGCAACCCCACCGACGACGTCCACGCCTTCGGCGAAGCGGGTGCGACGACCGATCAGGAATATCGCATCAAGGCGGGCGTGTCGGGAGCGATCGTGCCGGGCAAGCTCCAGGCGTTGATCGGCGGCCTCTACAGCGACTTCGACGGCAACACGCGCAACGCGACCACCGGCAACGACACCAACGGCTCGCAGCGTTACGGCGTGCGCGGCAAATTGGTCGCGATTCCGGTCGACGCGCTCAAGCTAACGCTGATCGGCGATTACCTCAACACCTATGAGACGGTCGCGCCGGTCTATGCCTCGACGCGGCAGGTCGCTTATCCCACCGGGATCGTCAGCGTGTCGGCGCCGCTCGCCGCGGTGCTCGCCGACGCCGGGGTGCGGCCGTCCGCGACCAATCGCGTCGCGGCGACCAACATCGACACCAACGTCCGCGACGAAAATTACGGCGTCTCGCTGACCGCCGAACTGTCGCTGGGCGACTATCGCGTCACCTCGATCACCGCATGGCGGCAGTGGCTCAACCATCAGCAGCAGGATTACGACGGCCTGCCGACGCTCACCGCCGCCTTCCCGCAGGGGATCGACGACGGCCGCGTCGACAGCAGGCAAGTCTCGCAGGAGCTGCGCCTCGCCTCGCCGCGCGGCGGGCTGATCGACTATGTCGTCGGCGCCTACTACCTCCACGCCAAGACCGACGAAGTCTACGCCCGTACGCTGACGACGCTCGCCGGCACGGTGCAGACGACGACGAGCGGCGTCGCCGATTACGGCATCACCGACGACAATTACGCGCTATTCGGCGAGGCGAACATCAACTTCACCAAGGCGTTCCGCGGCATCGCCGGCTATCGCTCGACCTGGGACGATCTGTCCTTCTACCATCTGCGCACCTCGTCCGCCGATCCGACCGACAGCGGCGCACCGGCGCTCGATCGCCCCGGCATCCGCGCCTATCACCGGGCGCAGGGCAGCACCGCCCGGCGCGGCGACAGCTATCGTCTCGGCCTGCAGCTCGACCTCGGCGACCATGCGCAGACCTATTTCACCTATTCGCGGGGCTATAAGGGGCCGGCGTACAACGTCTATTTCAACATGCGCTCGCTCAACGCCACCACCCCGCTCGACGAATTGCCGCTGAGCCCGGAGACGTCGAAGTCGTTCGAGATCGGGCTGAAGGGCAGCACCGCCGACCGCACGCTCAGCTACAGCCTCGCGGCGTATACGACGACGTTCGACGGCTATCAGGCGAATTTCGCCGACGTGGTCAATGGCGCGCAGGTGACGCGGCTGATCAACGCCGGCTCGGTGCGCTCGCGCGGTGTCGAGGCGGACGTGACGCTGCGACCGGTCAAGGGCTTCACCGTCGATCTGTCGGGCGCCTTTACCGATGCCAAGGTACGCGACTTCCTCTGCCCGCCGGGCGCGCCGGTCAGCTGCAACGTCGACGGGCAGCCGCTGCCCTACGCACCGCGCATCAAATTGTACGAGACTGCCGCCTATCGCTTCGCGCTGTCCGACGCCTTGTCGTTCGAAGTGCAGAGCGACGTGACCTACAGCAGCAAGGTGCAATATTCGCTCAGCGAGACGGCGAATACGATCCAGCCGGCCTATGCGATCTGGAACGCCAGCGTCGCGCTCGTCCGCCCCGGCGACGGTTGGCAATTGCGCGCCTATGTCAAGAACATCACCGACACGTCCTACGCCAGCTTCCTCGCGCCGGGGACCTTCGCCGGCACCGTCCGCTTCGTACCGCGCGACGACCGCCGTTACGGTGGACTGCTGCTGCGCAAGGACTTTTGAACGACGCCTTCCGTCACGGCCCCCCGCCCGGCAACGGGACGGGGGATCGGGGCGCCGATACCCACGCCGCGCGACGTAGAAGCTGACATATATGGTGCGGGTGGTCGGGCTCGAACCGACACTCCTTGCGGAACGGGATTTTGAGTCCCGCGCGTCTACCAATTTCACCACACCCGCACGGAGCCGCCGATCCGACCATCGTCCGCGGCACCCGAAGGCGTCGCGGGCAACCGGCCCGGTTGCGGCTCTGCTCGTCGCCCGTGGCGCTCTCCGGACCGTGTCCGCGAACCCGCCACCCGGCGATGAGGCAAGTGCCGGTAGCCGGTTGGCGATGCGATCGCAAGCGCCTTGGGCGCGCACTAATGCCCGTTATGCTGATCCATGTCGTTGCGGTCGGGTCGCCAGCCATGCTGGATTGCACGCTCCGCTTACAGATGGTGCGACTGGCATGATGGTCGAGCAGGATACGTTGGAGCAAAAGGTGACGCGCGCGCTGCAACAGGCCGACGCCACCGGGGATTGCCTCATTGCCGCACTCCTCAGCCAGTGTCTGGAGTTGATGCTCCATCGCGACGCGGCACCCGGGCTGGCCGCCGCGGTCAATTGATCGGCGCGCGACGGCGGTAGCTCAGCGCTTCCGCGATGTGGACGCGGGTGACGGCCCGGGCATCCGCGAGATCGGCGATGGTCCGTGCGACGCGGAGGATGCGGGTATAGCCGCGGGCAGACAGCCGCATCGCCTCCGCCGCCTGGGCGAGCAGACGGCGGCCGGCGTCGTCCGGCGTGGCGACGCGGTCGAGCAACGCGCCGTCGGCTTCGGCGTTGGTGCGGATCGCCTCCTGCGCATAGCGTTCGCGCTGGATCGCGCGGGCGGCGGCGACCCGCACCGCGACCTCCGCCGAGCCTTCCACCGGCGGCGGCAGGATGAGATCGACGGCGGTCACGGCGGCGACGTCGACGTGCAGGTCGATACGGTCGAGCAGCGGTCCCGACACCTTGGCCTGATAATCGGCGGCGCAGCGCGGCGCGCGGGCGCAGGCGAGACTCGCATCGCCGAGATGGCCGCAGCGACACGGGTTCATCGCCGCGATCAACTGGACACGCGCCGGGAAGGTGACGTGCGCGTTGGCGCGCGCGACGCTGACGATCCCGGCTTCGAGCGGCTGGCGCAGCGAATCGAGCACCGCGCGCTGGAATTCGGGCAGTTCGTCGAGGAACAGCACGCCGAGATGCGCGAGGCTGACCTCGCCCGGCTTCACCTTGAGCCCGCCACCGGTCAAGGCCGCCATCGAGGCGCTGTGATGCGGGCTGCGGAACGGCCGGTTGCGGGTCAGGCGTCCGCCCGCGAGCGTCCCCGCGACCGACTGGACCATCGACACCTCCAGCGCTTCCGCGGCATCGAGCGGCGGCAGGATGCCGGGCAGGCACGATGCCATCAACGACTTGCCGGCGCCGGGCGGCCCGACCATCAGCAAATTGTGGCCACCGGCGGCGGCGATCTCCAACGCGCGCTTGGCGACCTCCTGCCCCTTCACCTGACGCAGATCGGGGCCGTGGCCGATCGGCTCGACCTCGCCGGCGACCGGTGCGGCGAGCAGGCCATGGCCCTTGAAATGGTTGATGAGGGCGAGAAGGTCGGGCGCGGCGAGCACCTCGATCGAGCCCGCCCAGGCCGCCTCTGCCCCTTGTGCGGCGGGACAGACCAGCCCCCTGCCCTCCGCGCTCGCGTGCATCGCGGCGAGCAGCACGCCCGGGGATGGCGCGATCCGCCCGTCGAGGCCGAGTTCGCCGACGACGACATAGTCGGCGAGATGCTCGACATCGATCACCGCCATCGCCCCGAGCAAGGCGAGCGCGATCGGCAGATCGAAGTGCGAGCCCTCCTTGGGCAGATCGGCGGGCGACAGGTTGACGACGATCCGCTTGGGCGGCAGCGCAAGGCCGAGCGCGGAGATCGCCGCGCGCACGCGTTCGCGGCTTTCCGCCACCGCCTTGTCGCCGAGCCCGACGACGTAGAAGGCCGGTATGCCCGGGATGAGTTGCACCTGTACCTCGACCCCGCGTGCCTCCAGTCCGAGATACGCCACCGTCTGGACGATCGCCGCCATGTCTAACCCCTTTGGCTACACCATAGCGGCGTTCCGGCGCGGACGGTGCGCGTGCGGCGATCGGAGCCGTCTTGCCAGGATAACACACGCTGCCTATCTCACCCGGCATGACGCATCGAAACCCCGCCCTTGCGTTGACTTCCGCCCCCCGTCTGGCTAAGCGCGCCCCATCAAGGCCGTCCGCGTGGCGGCCCTTTTCTATTCAGACGATCAGGGAATGAATCATGAAGCGGACCTTTCAGCCGAGCAATCTGGTGCGTGCACGTCGCCACGGCTTCCGCGCCCGGATGGCCACGGTCGGCGGCCGTGCGGTGATCCACGCGCGCCGCGCGCGTGGCCGCAAGAAGCTGTCGGCGTAAGTCCG
Organism: Sphingomonas sp. M6A6_1c; assembly: GCF_053345135.1. Classification (NCBI taxonomy): domain Bacteria; kingdom Pseudomonadati; phylum Pseudomonadota; class Alphaproteobacteria; order Sphingomonadales; family Sphingomonadaceae; genus Sphingomonas; species Sphingomonas sp. M6A6_1c. The sequence continues at coordinate 322,955 of NZ_JBKEZO010000001.1, forward strand.
GTGCCGGACGTCGGTCCTGCCGATGTCCGGACCCCCTTCGGCGCAGCCGACAGGGTTGCGACCGTCGGCGATGCCGGCAAACCGGCGACCGTCGGCGATGCCGACAAACCGGCGACCGTCGGTTCAGCCGATATACGCACGCTGACGTTGCGCCGCGACTTCCTCGCGGCCAATGCGGGGAAACGCGCACCGATGCCGGGATTCGTCCTGCTGGTGCACGACCGCGGCGATGGCGACCCGGCGATCCGCGTCGGCTTCACCGTCACCAAGAAGATCGGCAACGCCGTCGTCCGGAACCGCATGAAACGGCGGTTGCGGGCGTTGGCGCGCGAGCTGTTGCCCGCGGGCGGCATTCGCGGCGCGGATCACGTGCTGATCGGCCGCGACGGCGGCATCGAGCGCGACCATGGCCTGTTGAAAGCCGAATTCGCTAAGGCGCTGGGCAAGGTAGCACGCGGCGAGGATTCGCCGTCGCGGCCGCGCGGACCGCGTAAAGCCCGCCGATGATCGCGCAGCTCCTCATCTGGATCGCGCGCGGCTGGCAATTGGGGCCGTCGCTGATCCTGCCATCCTCGTGCCGCTATCAACCCTCCTGTTCGGCCTATGCAATCACCGCGCTTCGCCGCTATGGCGCCGCCAAGGGCGGATGGCTGGCGGCGAAGCGGATTGCGCGCTGCCATCCCTGGGGCGGGTACGGACCCGATCCCGTCCCTTGAGCTACGGGGCTGTATTTTGAACAAAGAACGCCAGAATTTCATCCTGTTCGCGGTCTTCGCGGCGGTGATCCTGTTCGCCTGGCCGCTGATCCAGGGCAAGTTCTTCCCCGTGGCCAACCCGCCGGTGACGAAGATCGTCAACGGCAAGTCGGTGCCGGTGACGACCAAGACCGCCGATCCCACCGCGGACGCACCCGCCGCCACGCGCAGCCGGCAGGCGGTGCTCGGCGAATCGCCGCGCGTACGCATCAGCACGCCGACGCTGCAGGGCTCGATCAACCTCAAGGGCGCGCGGATCGACGACCTCGTGCTGGTCAAGTACAAGGAAACGATCGCCAAGGATGCGCAGCCGATCCGGCTGCTCTCCCCCGCCGGCGCGCCCGAGGCCTATTTCGCCGGCTTCGGCTGGCGCGACGACGGGCTGAAGCCGCCCGCCGCCGACGCGGTCTGGACCGCCTCGTCGCAGTTGCTCGCGCCGGGTCGCCCGGTCACGCTGACCGCCGCCAATGCGACCGGCCAGCGGTTCGCGATCGAGCTGTCGGTCGACGACCAATATATGTTCACCGTCAAGCAGACGGTGCAGAACGCCGGCACCGCGCCGGTGCCGGTCGCGCCGTACGGCTATGTCAGCCGCGTCGGCGTGTCGAAGGACCCCGGCACCTGGCAGATCCACACCGGCCCGATGTCGGTCCATGGCGGCGGCGCCGATTACGGCACCAAGTTCAAGGACCTCGACAAGGCGCCCGAGAAGTTCACGACGACCGGCGGCTGGCTCGGCTTTACCGACAAATATTGGCTGACCGCGCTCGTCCCCGATCAGGCGGCACAGTTCGACGGCCAGTTCCGGGCCGGCGCCAACACCGCCTATCAGGCGGATTACGCCTTCGCGCCGAAGCTGCTCCCCGCCGGCCGCGCGCTGACCCAGACCAGCCGCTTCTTCGCCGGTGCCAAGGAGGTGAAGGCACTCCAGCATTACGAGAATGACGCTGGCGTCGCCAAGCTCGACAAGGCGATCGACTGGGGATGGTTCGAGATCGTCGAAAAGCCGATCTTCACCTATCTCGACTGGCTGTTCCGCATGGTCGGAAATTTCGGCCTCGCGATCATTCTGCTGACCTTCACGATCCGCGGCCTGATGTTCCCGATCGCGCAGCGCCAGTTCGCCAGCATGGCCAAGATGCGCGCGATCCAGCCGAAGATGAAGGCGATCCAGGAGCGCTACAAGGACGACAAGCCGCGCATGCAGCAGGAGGTGATGGCGCTCTACAAGACGGAGAAGGTCAATCCCGTCGCGGGCTGCCTGCCGACGCTGATCCAGATCCCGATCTTCTACGCGCTCTACAAGGTGCTGATGCTGACGATCGAGATGCGGCACCAGCCGTTCGTCGCGTGGATCAAGGATCTGTCCGCGCCCGATCCGCTGACCCCGCTCAACCTGTTCGGCTATCTGCACTTCACCCCGCCGCACATGATCGCGATCGGCGTCGTGCCGATCATCCTCGGCATCTCGATGTACTTCCAGTTCAAGCTGAACCCGGCGCCGATGGACGACACGCAGAAGCAGGTGTTCGCGATCATCCCCTGGGTGCTGATGTTCGTGATGGCGAGCTATCCCGTCGGCCTGCAGGTCTATTGGATCGCCTCGAACTTCCTCGCGATCCTGCAGCAGCGCATCCTGTATGCGCGGCACCCCGGCCTCAAGATCGCGGCCGCAAAGTGAGCGAGGATGTCGCCATCCCCGAAGACGAGGGCTTCTCGGCCGAGCTGATCGAGCATGCGCGCAAGACCTTCGCGGGTCCGGTGAGCTTCCTCAAATCGGCGCCCGCGCTCGAACATCTGCCGGCGCCGGTGGTGCCGGAGGTGGCGTTCGCCGGTCGCTCCAACGTCGGAAAGTCGTCGCTGCTCAACGCGCTGACCGGGCGCAACGGTCTCGCCCGCACCTCGAACACGCCGGGGCGGACGCAGGAGCTGAACTTCTTCGATGTCGGCCTGCCGCTCGCCTTCCGGCTGGTCGACATGCCCGGCTATGGCTTCGCCAAGGCGCCCAAGGATGTCGTCAAGAAATGGCGCTTCCTGGTCAACGACTTCCTGCGCGGGCGCGATACGTTGAAGCGCGCGCTGGTGCTGATCGATTCGCGGCACGGCATCAAGGATGTCGATCGCGAGATCCTCGAGATGCTCGACAAGGCGGCGGTGAGCTATCGCCTCGTCCTCACCAAGGCGGACAAGGTCAAGGCGACCGAACTCGCCGACGTGATGGACAGCGTCGCGGCAGAGGCGCGCAAGCGACCGGCGGCGCACCCCGACATCCTCGCGACGTCGAGCGAGGGCGGTATGGGAATCGCCGAACTGCGCGCCGCGGTGCTGGAAGCGGTGGGCTGACCGGTCGGGTCACACCGCTGTTGGTCGGCGGTCGCGGCTATACGTTGCGATTGCTCGCCGAATGGCGGCCCCCTGTCCTATTGCCTGCCTGCCGGGCATAGCGCCCGGCATGACCCGCTCGCCGCGCCGCACCACCCCATTGGCACAGGAATGGAAACGATCGGGCGCGATCGTTTCCATTAAGGTGTCCAACTTGTCCATGTCGGCGGGCGCACCAACGGCTGGACCCGTCGCCCGCCCCCGGCTAGTCCCTTGGCCATGAAGCTCATCATCGGCAACAAGGCCTATTCGAGCTGGTCGCTGCGCGGCTGGCTGGCGTGCAAGCAATCGGCGCTTCCGTTCGAGGAGGTCGTCGTGCCGCTCTACGACGCGGAATGGGACCGCCGCCGCGAGGGCGCCGAATTCGCGCCATCGTCGGGCAAGGTGCCGATCCTGTGGGACGGCGCGGCGGTGGTGTGGGACAGTCTCGCCATCGTCGACTATCTCGCCGACAAGGTCGGCCGCGAGCGCTTCTGGCCCGCCGACGAGGCTGCGCGCGCGATGGCACGGTCGATGGCGGCGGAGATGCATTCGAGCTTCACCGCGCTGCGTCGCAAACATGCGATGAACATCCGCCAGGTCTTCCCGGCCAGGCGCCCCGACGACGACGTGCTCGCCGATCTCGCGCGGATCATGGAATTGTGGGCGCAGGCGCGCGCCCGCTTCGGTGGCGACGGCGACTTCCTGTTCGGCCAGTTCGGCGCGGCGGACATCATGTATGCGCCGGTGGTGACCCGGATCATCACCTACCAGCTGCCGATCGCGCGCTTCGCCACCGGTTACATCGATGCGGTGGTCCGCCATCCGTTCATGCAGGACTGGATCGCCGGCGCACAGGAAGAGGATTGGGTGATCCAGCAATACGAGCAGCAACCCGCGTGACCGATGTCGTCGCGCTGGCGCAGGCGCTGCTGCGGGCGGAGAGCGTCACGCCGGCGCGCGGCGCGGTGTTCGACGTCCTCGACGCGGCGCTGGTCGCGGCCGGCTTCGACGTCGATCGGTTCGTCGTCGGCGAGGCGCCGGACGGGCCGGTCGAGAATCTGATCGCGGTGCGCGCGGGCGCAGGACAGCATCTCGCCTTCGCCGGCCATGTCGACGTGGTGCCGCCGGGCGCGGGCTGGACCGGCTCGCCGTGGTCGGGCGAGGTGCGCGGCGATCTGCTCTACGGGCGCGGCGCGGTCGACATGAAGGGCGCGGTCGCCGCCTTCGTCGCCGCGGCGGCGCACGCGAGCGGACCGACGCTGAGCCTGCTCGTCACCGGCGACGAGGAAGGGCCGGCGACGTTCGGCACCCCGGCGCTGATCGAGCGGATGGCGGCGCGCGGCATCGCGCCTGACCTGTGCCTCGTCGGCGAGCCGACCTCGGTGCGCCAGCTCGGCGACATGGTGAAGATCGGCCGGCGCGGCTCGGTCAATATCTGGATCGTCGTGGCGGGGCGGCAGGGCCATGTCGCCTATCCGCATCTCGCCGACAATCCGGCGGGCAAGCTCGCCAAGGCGCTGGCGGCGTTGCAGGACATGGGGCTCGACCACGGCAACGACTGGTTCCAGCCGTCGAACCTGGAGATCACCGATATCGCGGTCGGCAATCCTGCGCACAACGTCATCCCGGCGCGGGCCGAGGCGCGCGTCAACATCCGCTTCAACGACGGACAGCGCGGCGACGAACTGGTCGAGCGGGTGACCGCGCTGGTGCAGGAACATGCGCCGGGCGCGGTGGTGACCGGCAAGGTGTCGGGCGAGGCGTTCCTCACCGCGCCGGGGCCGTGGACCGCGGTGGTGAGCGCGGCGATCGAGGCGCAGACCGGGTTGGTCGCCGAGCTGTCGACCTCGGGCGGCACGTCGGATGCGCGCTTCCTGTCGCGGCTGTGCCCGACCGTCGAATTCGGGCTGGTCAATGCGACGATGCATCAGGTCGACGAGGCGGTCGCGGTAAGGGATCTGGAAACGCTGACGGCGGTCTATGCCGATGTCATCGGACGGGTCGCCCAGCTCTAGGTCTTCCCACGCCGCAGCACGATGTACAGCGCCCCCTGACCGCCGTGGCGCGGGTGGGCGCCCCTGACCGCGGCGATCGCATCGGCGTGGCGCGACGCCGCGAGCCAGTCGGCGATCGCGGCGCGGATCGCGCCCCTGGCGTGGGGGCGCTCGCTTTCCGGGCGGGGCGGCTTGCCCGTAACCAGCAGCAGGACGCGGTCCCCGCGGGCGATCGCGCGCGACAGGCCGTCGTCGAGCATCGCATGCGCCGAGCTCAAGGTATGGCCATGGAGATCGATCGAGCTGTCGGGGCTGACGATGCCGCGGGTCAGCCTTTTGTCCCAGCTGCCGTCGAGCGTGTTCTGGCGCGGCGGGGGCGGCGCGGCGACGGGTTTGGCCGGCGACGGGCGGACCGCCATCGCGCGGGTCAGCGCCTTCGACGGCTTGGTCGCCTTGGGCGGCGCCGGCGCGGCCGGGGCGGGCGCCGGGCGCGCGGGCGCGGCGACCGCGCGCAGCGGCTTCACCGTCGCCATCACGCGCGCCCAGAGATCGGCCTCGTCAGGGTTGAGCTGGCGCACCGGCCGCTGTCCCATAAACCGACGGATCGGGGATGTAGCGTTGCGGCTGCGTACGCGCGAGCGTGCCGATCGGCAGCAGCAGGAAGGCGGTGCCGCGCGCCGCCATGCCGCCCGCGGTCGCCTCCGCCACCGCGCCCGCACCCCAGAAGGTATCGAAGCGGTTGGCGCCCTTGATCGCACCCCCGGTATCCTGCGCCACCCACAGGCCGCTGGCGTCCTGCCGGTCCATCGACAGGAACACCGGCGCGCCGAGCGGCACGTATTTGACGTCGGCGGCGGCGCTGACCCCGCCATTGACGACATAGCCCATCGCGCCGACCGGCGGCGTGTCGAGTTCGCGGAAGAAGACGAAGCTCTTGTTCTCCGCCATGATCGCGCGACCTTCCTCGGGATGGGCGCGGAGCCAGGCGACGATGCCCTGCATCGAGGTCTGGCCGGGCTGGAGCAGCCCGCGCGCCTTCATCAACGCGCCGATGCCGGTATAGTCGCGGCCGTTCTGCGTATCGTAGCCGACGCGCATGATCTCGCCGTTGGGCAGGCGCAGCCGGCCCGACCCCTGGATCTGGAGGAAGAACACCGACGCCTCGTCGGCGCCCCAGGCGAACACCGGCGCCTTGCCGTCGAGCACGCCGGTGTCGATCGCGGCGCGGTCGTAATAGGGTACGAAAGTGCTGCCCTGAACGCGGCCGCGGATCTTCTTGCCTTTCAGCGCATCGCTGAACTTGCCGAGATCGACGTCGATCAGGTCGTTAGGACGAGCGTAGATCGGCACGGTGTAACCGGCGCGGCGATCGCGCGAGGCGGCGATCTCCGGCTCGTAATAGCCGGTGGCAAAGGCCTTGCCGTCGCCGACCTGTACCGTTTCGAAATAGCCGGCGAAGAAGGCCCGCGCGCCGCCGCGCAGCACGCCGGCGGCGGCGGCGCAGGCCGCCTGCCAGTCGGTGCCGCGGGTGAGGCCGGACGCGTCGGTGCGGCGCATCAGGCCCGGGCAACTGGTGAGGAACGCCTGCCGCGCCGCCTCGGCCTGCGCCTCGGTGATCGGCAGCGTCGCGAGGTTCGGGCCGGGGACGATGCCGGCGGTGGCGGCAGTCGTCGAGCCGGGATTGGCAACGACGGGCGCGGCGAGCAGGGGCGTCGCCCCCTGGATGCGTCCGTCGAAGCTGCGGCCACTGGCGATCTGCTGGCCGGGGCCGCTCGGGCGGGGTGCCGGGCGGCCGGGCTGGCTGGTCGGCTGCCGGCCCGGCTGGCGCGGTGGCGGGGTGTCGGTGCCGAGCGGCACGACGCGGCCGCCGCACGCGCTGAGGGCCAGAGCCAGCGCGATGCTGGCGAATACGCGATTACCGGTCATCCTGATCCCCGTATGTCCGCCCATTGCCTGCGGAAAGGTGCGGCTGTGCCGAAGCGGGCGGGTGGCGACAAGGGCTAAGCGCTCGCAAATGCGGTGCGGCGTGTTGGACGACATGGACAAGATGGACACCTTAACGGAAACGATGGCGGGGGATCGTTTCCATTCCTGTCGTAATCGGCGGGTGGGGAGGTCGGCCGGCATCGTGGCGGCATAGCAGAGCGCGGTGGGTGTAGGACAGCGGTCGGAGGCGGTCTGGTTGCGGGTGTGGTTCTACGGCCGTTGCATGAACCAGGCGGGAGCGACGTTCATCGTCGTAGCGTAAGTCCTCCCCCTGGCGGGGGAGGAATTTGCCTGAATGTCGATCGCCCTAGTGGCTTCCCAACCCCACCGCGTCACCCCGGACTTGTTCCGGGGTCCACCCTGCGGCGAGGAGAAAGGCTTGAGGCGACACCATTCGCGGGCGGCCCGGTGGAACCCGGAACGAGTCCGGGGTGACGAACCTGAAGAGGAAGGCGGGCCGCCTTTATCAACGAGCCCTAAGCAATCACCCTTATTCCTCGTCGGTGTCCGCCAGCTTCCAGTTCGGGTCGCGGCTCTTGAGCGTGCGGGCGAAGGTCCAGACGTCGTGGGTCTCGACCGCGTCGGTCAGCGAACCGGCGATGACCTGGCCTTCGGCGTCGCGGGTGACCGCGGCGATGTCGGCGTCGAAGCGGACGGTGATCCGCGCGTCGCGACCGTCGAGCGAAGCGTCGGCGATCACCGCGCGCTCGATTGAGACCAGCCGGTTCTCCAGCGTCTCGCCGGCCTCGCGGCGGGCGGCGATCGCATCGCCGAAGGCGCGCGCGACGTCGGGCTCGGCGAGATCGGCCAGCGTCGCTTCGTCGCCAGCCCAATAGGCTTCCAGCGTCATGCGATAGGCGGCCTGTGCCCCAGACAGGAATTGGTTGACGTCGAAGCCCTGCTCGCCGGCGATGATCGCGCGCAGACCTGCTTCGGCGCGCGGCTCGATGTTGCGGTTGACCGGCTCACGCGATTCGATCGCGGCATCGATCGGGCGCGGCGCCAGCGCGACCGCAGCGGGGCGATCGTCGGCAGCGCGCGGCAGCGGCTGCTGTTCGTGGCCGGTGCGTTTGCCGAGCACGCTGTACAGGCGCAGCGCCAGGAACGCCGCCACCATCGCGAGTAGAACTACGTAAAACACCGTGCCTCCGATCTTGATGGATACATAGGCCCAAAACCCCTTCAATTCAAACCGGGGCTTTTGCCCCCCAGGCTTTTCGACCCAGCCCGTTGAAACCCGGTTCGGGCGCTGCTAGGCGCGGGCGCCAAAGGCATCGAACGCCCGACATGCGGCTTCGGTCCCCTCTTTTTCCGCTTCATTCGAGGATCATTCTTATGGCCGACCAGGACAACGGCACTTCGATCGATACCCAGTCGCCGCTCAACGGCGCGGACACCGCCCCCGCCGCCGGCCTGATCTCGCAATACGTCAAGGATCTCTCGTTCGAGAACCCCAATGCGCCGGGCATCTTCCAGAACGCCAATCCGCCCGCGATCGACGTCCAGTTCAACATCGGCACCGCGCAGGTCGGCGAAGAGGTGCACGAGGTGCTGCTCAAGATCGACGTCAAGGCCGAGGTCGAGGGCCAGACCGCGTTCATCGTCGATTTGACCTATGCCGGCCTGTTCGGCCTGCGCAACGTACCCGCCGATGCGGTGCAGCCGTTCCTGCTCGGCGAAGCGCCGCGCCTGCTGTTCCCGTTCGCGCGCCGCGTGCTCGCCGATTGCGTGCGCGACGGCGGCTTCCCGCCGCTGCTGCTCGAGCCGATCGATTTCGCGCAGCTGTATCTGCAGCAGGCCGAGCAGAACGGCGCCTTCTCGGTCAGCGACGTCGGCCACGCCTGATCCATCAGGCGGGGGGCGCAAGCGGGTGAATCTGACGAAGGCGCTCGGCTCGGTGGGCGGGCTGACGCTCGCCAGCCGGGTGCTGGCGCTCGTCCGCGATACGTTGCAGGCCTCCTATGTCGGCGCGGGTTTCGCGTCCGATGCGTTTTTCGTCGCCTTCCGCCTGCCCAACATGTTCCGCGCGCTCTTCGCGGAAGGTGCGTTCTCGGCTGCGTTCATCCCGCTGTTCAACCGCAAGGTGGCAGAGGGCGGCGGCACCGCGGCGGGGGTGGATTTCGCCGAGCGCGCCATGGCGGTGCTGTTCCCGGTGCTGCTGCTGTTCACCGCGGCGATGCTGGTCGCGGCCTATCCCGTCACCTGGGCCCTGTCGGGCGGGTTCGAGCGGCAGCATCCCAGCGCGGTGCAATTCGCCTTCGCGGTGTCGCTGTCGCGTTTCACAATCCCGTATCTGATGCTGATCTCGCTGGTGTCGCTGCTCGGCGGCATCCTCAACTCGCTCGACCGGTTCTGGGTGAATGCCGCGGCGCCGATCCTGCTCAACGTCGCGATGGTCGGCAGCCTGATCTTCTTCCATGGCGGCGATCCCTATGCGACCGCCCGCGCGCAGGCGATCTCGGTCACCGTCGGTGGCGTGTTGCAGCTCGCCTGGCTCTGGTGGGCGTGCCGGCAAGCCGGCGTGAGCCTCAAGCTGCGCCGGCCGCGGATCGACGACGACGTCCGGCGGATGCTCAAGCTGATCATCCCCGCCGCGGCCGGCGCGGGTGCGGCGCAGATCAACCTCGCGATCTCCACCGCGCTCGCCGGCAACCTGCTGGCGGCGGGATCGATCTCCGCAATCTATTACGCCGACCGGCTCAACCAGCTGCCGCTCGGCATGATCGGCATCGGCCTCGGCACCATCCTGTTGCCCGTCGTCTCGCGGCTGCTGTCGCAAGGGCGCGATAGCGAGGCGATGGAGATGCAGAACCGCGGGCTCGAACTGGCGCTGTTCCTGACCTTGCCCGCCACCGCCGCCTTCGTCTTCGCGGCGGAGCCGATCGTGCGCGGATTGTTCCAGCATGGCGCATTCGTCGCCAGCGACAGCGTCCGCGCCGCGCAGGCGCTCGCCGCCTTCTCGCTCGGGCTGCCGAGCTATGTGCTGGTCAAGGTGCTGACGCCTGGTTTCTACGCGCGCTCAGATACGAAGACGCCGCTGCGCCTCGCGCTCTATTCGGTGGCGATCAACCTCGTCGGCAATCTGGTGCTGATCCCCAGCCTCGCGCCGTGGAACCTCGGCCAGATCGGGCCGCCGCTGTCGACCGCGATCGCCTCGACCGTCAACGTCGCGTCGCTCTATTTCGTCCTCGCCCGTCGCGGCCATTTCGCGCTCGATCCGCAGGTCAAGCGCAAGCTGCCGCGGCTCGCGCTGTCGGCGCTGCTGATGGGCGCCGCGCTGCTGCTGGTCGCGCCGCTGGTCGATCCCTATCTGACCGGCTCGCTGCCGGTCCGCGGTGCGGCGCTAGCGGTGCTGGTCGGCGCGGGCGTCGCGATCTATACGATCGCCTGTTTCGCTACCGGCGCCTTCCGCCTCGCCGATCTTCGTTCCCTCCTCCGTCGCAGAGCCTCGTCCCGATGACCAAGCGTGTCGTGTCCGGTATCAAACCCACCGGCGATCTCCACCTCGGCAATTATCTCGGCGCGGTGAAGCAATGGGTCGCGCAGCAGGATGCGATCCAGGCCGAGGGCGGCGAGACGCTGTATTTCATCGCCGACCTGCACGGGCTGACCGAGTGGATCGCGCCCGCGGACCTGCGCGCCAACACGATCGAGATGACCGCGACCCTGGTCGCGGCGGGGATCGATCCCGACCGCTCGATCCTGTTCAACCAGGCGCGTGTGCCCGCGCACAGCGAGATGGCGTGGCTGCTCAACAATGTCGCGCGGGTCGGCTGGCTGAACCGCATGACGCAGTTCAAGGACAAGGCCGGCAAGAACCGCGAGGGCGCGAGCGTCGGGCTGTACGATTATCCGGTGCTGATGGCGGCGGACGTGCTGCTCTACAATACGACGCACGTGCCGGTCGGCGACGACCAGAAACAGCATCTCGAGCTGGCGCGCGACATCGCGACCAAGTTCAACGGCGATTATGCCACCGATCTGTTCACCCTGCCCGAGCCGTTGGTGAGTGCCGCGGCGCCGCGGATCATGTCGCTGCGCGATGCGTCGGCGAAGATGTCCAAGTCGAACCCGTCGGAGCAATCGGTGGTCAAGCTGATCGATCCGGACGAGGTGATCGCCGACAAGTTCCGCAAGGCGAAGACCGATCCCGACGTGCTGCCGGCGACCGTCGAGGAGCTGGCGGAGCGGCCGGAAGCGCGCAACCTGCTGACGATCTTCGCCGCGCTCGCGGACCGGACGCCGGCGGACGTGCTGGCGGATTATGCCGGCAAGGGGTTCGGCGCGTTCAAGCCCGACCTCGCCGATCTCGCGGTGGCGACGCTCGGGCCGATCCGCAACGAGATGGTGCGGCTGCTCGACGACCGCAGCGCGATCGATGCGATCCTGGAGAAGGGTGCGGAGAAAGCGCGGGCGCTGGCGGTGCCGGTGCTGCGCCGCGCGCAGGAGGCGATGGGGCTGGTACTTTAGTCCCTTCCCTCCCTGAAAGGCGGGAACGGCGCTCTTAGGCGCCGGCGCCGCCGTTACGCCTCCAGTTCGCGCATCAGCGTGCGGACGGCGGCGTCGATGTCGCGGTCCTGGTCGCGGAGCTCCTCGATCTTGCGGACGGCGTGGATGACGGTCGAATGGTCGCGGCCGCCGAACTTGCGGCCGATCTCGGGCAGCGAGCGCGTCGTCAGGCGCTTGGCGAGATACATCGCGATCTGGCGCGGGCGGGCCACCGCGCGGCTGCGGCGCGCGGAGACGAGGTCGAGCGGCTTCAGCTCGAAATGCTGGCTGACCAGCTTCTGGATCTCGTCGATCGTCACCCGGCGCTGCGCGCCGCGAAGCACGTCGCCGAGCGTCGCCACCGCGAAATCGAGATCGATGCGATCGCCGGTGAGCTGTGCATAAGCGACGACGCGGTTGAGCGCGCCCTCCAGCTCGCGGATGTTGGCGTGGATGCGCGCCGCGAGCAGGTCGAGCACCTCGTTGGGGACCTTCGCCTCGGGCAGGTCTGCGAGTTTCCTGTCCAGTATAGTGCGGCGCAACGTCAGGTCGGGTGCCTTGATGTCGGCGACGAGGCCGACCGACATGCGGCTGACGATCCGCGCCTCGACCCCGTCCAGCGCCTGCGGGCAGCGGTCTGCGGAGATGACGAGGCGCTTGCCGGCGCTCATGATCTCGTTGACCGTGTGGAAGAACTCCTCCTGCGTCGCGTCCTTGCCGGCGATGAACTGGAGGTCGTCGATCAGCAGCAGGTCGGCGCCGCGCAGGCGCTGCTTGAAGCTGTGCGTGTCGCGCGCGCGCATCGCCGCGACGAAATCGAACATGAAGCGCTCGGCCGACATGCACAGCACGGTCGCGTCGGGATGCGCGGCCAGGAAGGCGTGGCCGATCGCGTGCATCAGATGCGTCTTGCCCTGCCCCGTCCCCGAATGGAGGAACAACGGGCTGAAGCGCGGCACGCCGGGCTCGGCGAGCATGCGCGCGGCGTTGAAGGCGACGCGGTTGGCGGCATCGACGACGAATCGGTCGAAGGTGAAGCGCGCGTCGAGCGGCGGGCGCTCGGCGGCCGGGCGGAGCGGCGCGACCACCGGCGCCGGTGCGGGCACAGCGGCGACCGCGGCAGCGACCGGCTCGGGCGTCTCGGCGACCAGCTTGATCGCGACCGGGGCGGCGAGGCGCGTCTCGATCGACACGCCGCGCACGTCGGGCAACAGCGCACGGAATTCGAGCAGCAGCCGGTCGGCGTAATGGTTGCGGACCCAGTTGGTCATGAACGCCGACGGCAGGCCGAGGCGGATCGATTCGGGGTCGCCGTCCTCGATCAGCTCCATCGGCTTCAGCCATTGCTCGAAGAGCCGCGCGCCGGCGGATTCGCGCAGGTTGCAGCGGACGCGAGCCCAGGCGCGCTGCGCCTCAGTCTCCGTCACTGCCGCTGCCTGTCGATCGTTCAACGCATACCCCTTCGTTGCCGAAAGCGACGAAATGTCGCCCGGCGGCCGTATTCAAGACAGACAAATCCCCCTTACGGCCAACGGCCGTCCGGCATGCCCACGCTGTTCAGGTCCCCGACTGCGATGAACATCGCTGCGGTGGAGTCGAGTTATGAAGCCTGGGCCGAGTCGATCAACCCCTGCCCGGGTCACATTGGTGAAATAAACGGGATTGACAGCCCGAAGCCCGCAGAAACGCGTCCGGAAATCGTATAAGCCTTTGAAATCGTTAGATTTTACCGGGGGCATCGCGCATCTCCCGCCGAGGGGGCTCGGCACGAATCGCGGTATTTCCTCGCTTTCCCGGTTCGTTCCTTTTGCGCCCGTTCCGGACATCAAAAAACCCGCCGGGACATGCGTCCCGACGGGTCTAAACTTACTATAAAGTAAGGCTTATGCGAGCGTGCCGACCGCCTTGGTCAGGCGCGAGAACTTGCGGCTCGCGGTATTCTTGTGGAGGACGCCCTTGGCGACGCCGCGCTGCAGCTCGGGCTGCACCGCTGCGAGTGCCGTGTCCGCCGCAGCCTTGTCGCCCGACGCCAGTGCCGCTTCGACCTTCTTGATGAAGGTACGGATGCGGCCGATGCGGTTACCGTTGATTTCGGCGCGGCGATCGTTGCGACGGATGCGCTTCTTGGCTTGCGGCGTATTCGCCATTCGGTACGTCCTTGCGAGTAGATTGGTCGATGTCAGAAGAGGCGCCGGATCACCCTACGCCCTCTCGAAGGCAGCGCCCTTAGCGAAGCCGGGGGTCGGGGTCAACCGTTGCGGGGCGTTTTGCGCCTCGTTCCTCGTCATACTCCGCCCTCCCTGTTTCGTCATCCCGGCGAAGTTGGGTGGCGGGCATCAACTCTTCTGGCATTTCGGGCAATAGAAGGTCGACCGGCCGCTATCCACCCGGCGTTTGACGGTGCCGCCGCAGTGACAGGGTTCGCCCTCGCGGCCGTAGACGAGGAATTGCTTCGAGAAATAGCCGAGCTCGCCGTCGGGGCGGGCATAGTCGCGCAAGGTCGAGCCGCCCGCGTCGATCGCGGCGAGCAACACCTCGCGCACCGCCACCGCGAGCCGGTCGAGTCGCGGCAGCGCGATCTGGCCGGCGGCGCGGGTCGGCGCGATGCGGGCGACGTGGAGCGCCTCGCAGACGTAGATGTTGCCGAGCCCGGCGACGATACGCTGGTCGAGCAGCATCGCCTTGATCGGCGCGGCGCGCGCCTTGAGCGCCTCGCCGAGATAGGCGCCGGTGAAATCCTCCCCCAGCGGCTCCGGCCCCATCGCGGCGAAGGGGGGATAAGCGGCGAGCGCGTCGGTCGCGACGAGATCGAGGAAGCCGAAGCGCCGCGGGTCGTTGAGCGCGAGGCTGCGCCCCTCCCCCGTCTCGATCAGCAGATGGTCGTGGGCGAGGCGCTCGGCGGGGTCGACGCGCCAGCGCCCGGACATGCCGAGATGGAAGATCAGCGTATCGCCGCGGTCGGTGTCGATCATGCCGTATTTGGCGCGGCGGCCGAGCGCGGTGACGGTGGCGCCGGTGAGCCGCTGGCGCAGGTCGGGCGGGATCGCCTTGCGCAGGTCGGCGCGGCGCGGCTCGACGAGGGTCAGGCGCTGGCCGGCGAGCACGGGGGTGAGGCCGCGGACGGTGGTTTCGACTTCGGGGAGTTCTGGCACGTCAAACAGCTAGGTTGCGTTTGCCCCCGCCACAAGCGGCGGCTAGGGCGGTGGCATGACCGACACCGCCACCACCGGAACCGTATCCTTCGGCTACGAGGACGTCGCCCCCGACGAGAAGACCGCGCGCGTCGGCGGCGTCTTCTCCAGCGTCGCCAAGAACTACGACCTGATGAACGACGCGATGTCGGGCGGCATGCACCGGTTGTGGAAGGACCGCTTCGTCCGGCGGGTGCAGCCGCAGGAGGGGCAGCAGATCCTCGACATGGCGGGCGGCACCGGCGACATCGCCTTCCGCCTCGCCGCATCGGGCGCCTCGGTAACGGTGGCGGACATCAACCCGGCGATGCTGGAAGTCGGCATGGAACGCGCCGCCAAGCGGGGTATCGACGGACTGGTGTGGACCGAGGCCAATGCCGAGACGCTGACCTTCCCCGACCGCTTCTTCGACGCCTATACGATCGCCTTCGGCATCCGCAACGTCACCGACATTCCCAAGGCGCTGCGCGAGGCGCATCGCGTGCTGCGCCGCGGCGGGCGGTTCTTCTGCCTCGAATTCTCGACGACGACCTGGCCGGGGTTCAAGGAAGTCTATGACGGCTATTCGCACAAGATGGTGCCGAAGCTGGGGCAGCTGCTCGCGCAGGATGCCGACAGCTATCGCTATCTGATCGAATCGATCCGGCGCTTTCCGGACATGCCGACGTTCAGGGGCATGATCGCCGATGCCGGCTTCGTGCGCACCAAGGCGGAACCGATCCTGGGCGGGCTGGTCGCGATCCACTCCGGGTGGAAGATTTGATGGGGCGCACAATCAAGCCCCTCCCCTCCAGGGGAGGGGTTGGGGGTGGGCGACTTCTCATCGACACAATCGCTCGTGTTCTCCACCCCGACCCCTCCCCTGAAGGGGAGGAGCTTTTTTCATGACCGCATCGGTCGTCCACGTCTGGCGGCTCCTGAAATGGGGGCGCATCCTCGCGCGGCACGGTGCGCTGCGCGGGATCGAGCGCGATCCCAATACGCCGGCGCCGGTGCGGCGGCTGGCGCGGGTCGCGCGGCTGGGCGCGCGGGTGCCCAAGGTGCCGCGCTATGCCGATGCGTTCCAGGCGATCGGGCCGGCGGCAATCAAGCTCGGGCAGACATTGGCCACCCGGCCCGATCTGGTCGGCGAGGAGGCGACGCAGGACCTGCTGCGGTTGCAGGATCAGCTGCCGCCCGTCCCTTATGCGACGATCGCCGCGGCGATGGAGGGCAGCTTCGGCCGCCCGCCGTCGGACCTGTTCGCGAGCATCGAAGAGGAGCCGGTCGGCGCCGCGTCGATCGCGCAGGTGCATCGCGCGATCACCACCGACGGGCGGACCGTCGCGGTCAAGGTGCTGCGCCCCGGCGTGGAGGCGGATTTCACCCGCGCGATCGCGACCTACGAATGGGCGGCGGCGCAGCTCGAGGGGATGAGCATCGAGGCGCGGCGGCTGCGGCCACGGCTGACGGTGGAGAATTTCAAGCGCTGGACCGCGCGCGAACTCAACTTCCGGCGCGAGGCGGCATCCGCCTCCGAACTCGCCGAATCGATGACCGCCGAGCCCGATTTCGTCGTGCCGGCGATCGACTGGCAGCGCTCGACCGCGCGGGTGCTGACCGTCGAATGGATCGACGGGATCAAACTGTCGGATCGCGCTTCGCTGGTCGCGGCGGGCTACGACCTGCCCAAGCTCGCCAATACGCTGGTGCAGGCGTTCCTGCGCCAGGCGATCGCGGAAGGGTTCTTCCACGCCGACATGCATCAGGGCAATCTGTTCGCCTTGCCCGGCAATCGCATCGCGGCGATCGACTTCGGCATCATGGGCCGGATCGACCGGCGCGCGCGGGTGTGGCTGGCGGAGATCCTCTATGGGCTGATCACCGGCAATTACCGCCGCGTCGCCGAGATCCATTTCGAGGCGGGCTATGTGCCGAGCCATCACAATGTCGCCGAATTCGCGACGGCGCTGCGTGCGGTCGGCGAGCCGATGCGCGGGCTGCCGGTCAAGGACATGTCGATCGGGATGATGCTCGACGGGCTGTTCTCGATCACGCGCGACTTCGACATGGTGACGCAGCCGCATTTGTTGTTGTTGCAGAAGACGATGGTGATGGTGGAGGGGGTCGCGACGCGGCTCGATCCCGACATCAATCTGTGGGAATCGGCGGCGCCGTTCGTGCGCGAGTGGATCCGCACCGAATTGGGGCCGGAAGCCGCGATCGCCGACCGGCTGATCGCCGACGTCAAGACCATCGCGGGCCTGCCCGAGCTGATCCGGCGGATCGAGGCGCGCTATCCGGCGCCGGGGGGCGAGCCCCCTGCCCCGCCGCTGCGCGAGATCGAGGTGGTGCGGATCGGCGGCGGCTGGCGCTATGCCGCGGTCGCGGCGGCCAGTGCGGCGGCGAGCGTCGTCGCGACCTGGCTGGTCGTCCATTGAGGCGATGATGCGGCGCGTCCCCGCCCCGCTGTGGCTGGCGCAGCCGTCGCGGTTCGCCGGGCTGGCGCCGCGCAACGCCGCGGCAGCGCTGGTCGCGCTGGCGCTGCTGCTGCTCGCGTGCCTGCTCGTCTTCGCCGCGCCGGTCCCGGCGGCGGCGAGCGGCGATGCCGCGCGGCGCAGCGACGATCAGGCCGATGTCGTGCTGTACGAGACGATCGTCGCCAACGTGCGCCACGGCGGCGCCTATTACGCCACCGCGGCGGATGCGATGCGCGCCGGCGATTACCCGCTCAAGCCGTTCGTCACCTTCCGCCTGCCGACGCTGGCGATGGTGCAGGCGGCGGTGCCGCATGCGATCGTGGTGATATTGCTCTACGTGCTGGCCGCGGCGGTGGCACTCGCCTGGTATCGGCGGCTGGCGCCGGCGTTCGCGCGGCCGCCGCCGCGGATCGTCGCGATGGTGCTGCTCGCCGCGGGGCTGATGGCGTTCGTGCAGCGCGACCTCATCGCCTTCCACGAGATCTGGGCGGGGTTGCTGATCGCGCTGTCGCTGGCGGTGCATCGCGACGGGCAATGGCTGCCCGCGGTCGCCTTCGGCCTGTCGGCGGCGCTGATCCGCGAGACCGCGGGCCTGTACCTGCTGCTGATGGCGATCCTGGCGGTCGCCGGCGGCGACCGGCGCGAGGGCGCGGCATGGGTCGTCGCCGGGGCGATCCTGGCGCTGGCGCTGGCGGCGCATGCGCATGCGGTGGCCGAGGTGGTCGGGCCGCTCGATCCGCAGTCGCCGGGCTGGTCGGGGCATCTCGGCTTCGGCTTCTTCGTGCGGACGATGACGCTGTCGACCGCGCTGATGATCGTGCCCTTGTGGCTCGCCGCGCCCTTGGTCGGGCTGGCGCTGTTCGGCTGGGCGGCGTGGCGCGACGTGCTGGGGCTGCGCGTGCTGGTCGTGATCGCCGCTTATGCCGCGGTGCTGAGCGTGTTCGGGCGGGTCGATACCTTCTATTGGGGGCTGCTGGTGGCGCCGTTGCTGCTCGTCGGCCTCGTCTTCGTGCCCGATGGCGCGCGCGACCTGCTGGCGGCGGTGAGCGACCGGCGGCGGATCACGGTGAAGAGGATCGTTCGATGACGCGTATCCTGCTGATCGTCGGCGGCGGCATCGCCGCCTATAAGGCGTGCGAGCTGATCCGGCTGCTGCGCCGGCGCGGCTATGCGGTGCGCTGCGTGATGACCGAGGGGGCGAGCCATTTCGTCACGCCGATGACGCTCGCCGCGTTGAGCGAGGACCAGGTCTATACCAGCCTGTGGGACCTCAAGGACGAGGCGGAGATGGGGCATATCCAGCTCAGCCGGCAGGCGGATCTGATCGTCATCGCGCCCGCCACCGCCGATCTGCTCGCGCGGATGGCCGGGGGACTCGCCGACGACCTCGCGACGACCTTGCTGCTCGCCACCGACACGCCGGTGCTGGCGGCGCCGGCGATGAACGTGCGGATGTGGCAGCATGCCGCGACCGTCCGCAACGTCGCGCAGCTCCGCGCCGACGGCATCTCGGTGATGGAGCCCGACGCGGGCGCGATGGCGTGCGGCGAATTCGGCCCCGGCCGCTTGCCCGAGCCCGAGGCGATCGCCGCCGCGGTCGACCGCATGCTCGCGCCGCGCGCGACGCCGCTGGCCGGCCGGCACGTGCTGGTCACCGCGGGTCCCACGCACGAGCCGATCGATCCGGTCCGCTATATCGCCAACCGCTCGTCGGGGCGGCAGGGGTTCGCGATCGCCGGTGCGCTCGCCGAGCTCGGAGCGGCGGTGACGTTGGTCGCCGGGCCGGTGACGCTGCCGACGCCGGCGGGCGTGCGGCGGCGGGTCGACGTGGTCACCGCGGCAGAGATGGCGAGCGCGGTGCAGGACGCGCTGCCCGCCGATGCCGCGGTGATGGTCGCCGCGGTCGCCGACTGGCGGGTCGCCGCCGCGCCCCAGAAGGTCAAGAAGGGCGACGCGCCGCCGGCGCTGGTGCTGGCCGAGAATGAGGACATCCTCGCGACGCTGGCGCACGGGCCGCGGCGGCCGCGGCTGGTGGTCGGCTTCGCCGCGGAGACCGAGCGCGTCGTCGAGCAGGCGGTCGCCAAGCGGCTGCGCAAGAACGCCGACTGGATCGTCGCCAACGACGTGTCGGGCGACGTGTTCGGCGGCGACGCCAACACCGTGCATCTCGCCACCGCCGACGGCGTCGAACATTGGGAGCGCTTGCCCAAGGCCGACGTCGCCCGGCGGCTGGCGCAGCGGATCGCGGAGACGCTGTCCGGTTCTTGATCTGTTCGCGCAGGCAGGCTAGCCCTGCGCCATGAGCCACGCCATCGCCATCCGCCTCCGCCGCCTGCCGCACGGCGAGGGGCTGCCGCTGCCCGCCTATGCGACCGCGGGCGCGGCGGGGATGGACGTGGTGGCGGCCGAGGCGATGACGCTGGCGCCGGGTGCGCGCGCGGCGGTGGCGACCGGCTTCGCGATCGCGATCCCCGAAGGCTATGAGGTGCAGGTGCGGCCACGTTCGGGGCTGGCGATCAAGCACGGCATCACCTGTCTCAACACGCCCGGCACGATCGATTCGGACTATCGCGGCGAGGTGAAGGTGATCCTCATCAACCTCGGCGACGCCCCCTTCCCGATCGCCCGCGGCGAACGCATCGCCCAACTCGTCCCCGCCCCGGTTCAGCGCGCGACGCTGGCAATCGTCGACGCGCTCGACGATACCGACCGTGGAAGCGGAGGGTTCGGATCGACCGGCCGATGATCACAGCATTTCTCCTGGCCGCCCAGCTCGCCGGTGCATCGCCCATGCCGATGCCGCCGCAGGATTGGAGCACGCTGCATCCGCTGCCTTACAGCCGCGATCCCGACGATGGTGCCAATCTGTCGAGCTTCGTCCGCGCCGAGGTGAAGGCGGGGCGGTGCACCGCCGCGACACCGTCGCCGCAGGGCTATGTGCTCAAGGTCGATCTCGCCGTGCTGGTCGGCCCCGGCGGCCAGCCCAAGCGGGTGGTGCCGCGGGCGATCGCCTGCCCCTCGGTCGAGCAATATGCCGCCGGCCTCGTCTCCAGCATGGCGCGCGGCAATATCGATCCCGGCGCGGCGGATGCCGATATCTGGTATCGGACCAGCCTCACCTTCTCCTGGCCGGCGTGACGCTCTCCGACGAGGAACTGACCCGCTACGCCCGGCACATCGTCCTGAAGGAGGTCGGCGGCGCCGGTCAGCAGCGCTTCGCCGCCGCGCATGTCGTGGTGATCGGCGCGGGCGGGATCGGATCGCCGGCGATCCCCTATCTCGCCGCGGCGGGGATCGGGCGGCTGACGATCGTCGATGACGATGCGATCGATCTGTCCAACCTGCAACGCCAGACGATCTATGCCACCGCCGATATCGGCGCGGGCAAGGCGGACACGGCAGCGGCGGCGGCACGGCGGCTCAACCCGCACGTCGTCGCGGTGGCGCGGGCGGTGCGGGTCGACGCCGGCAACGTCGCCGCCTTGCTCGCCGATGCCGACGCGGTGCTCGACGGGTGCGACAATTTCGCGACGCGGCTGATCGTCGCCGATGCGGCTTATGCGGCGCGGGTGCCGCTCGTCTCGGCGGCGATCGGCCAGTTCGACGGGCAATTGGGCGTGTTCCGCGGCTGGGAGCGGGGCAAGCCCTGCTATCGCTGCTTCGTCGGCAGCGATCCCGACCGCCCCGGTGCGAGCTGCGCCGAGGACGGCGTGCTGGGGCCGATGGCGGGGGCGATCGGCAGCCTCGCCGCGCTGGAGGTGCTGCGCGCGCTCCATGCCTTCGGCGAGGACAGCGCCGGCAAGCTGCTGCTCGCCGATACGCTGTCGCTGCGCTTCCGCACGCTGACGCTGCCAAAGGACCCCGGCTGCCCGACCTGTGGCTTAGTCCGAAATTAAGCGACGGGCGCTAGTTAGCCGGCATGACCAGCGCCAGCCGCCCCAAGATCCTGACCGTCTTCGGCACCCGCCCCGAGGCGATCAAGCTGTTCCCCGTCGTGCGG
This sequence comes from Sphingomonas sp. M6A6_1c, assembly GCF_053345135.1. Classification (NCBI taxonomy): domain Bacteria; kingdom Pseudomonadati; phylum Pseudomonadota; class Alphaproteobacteria; order Sphingomonadales; family Sphingomonadaceae; genus Sphingomonas; species Sphingomonas sp. M6A6_1c. Next base: position 344,192 of record NZ_JBKEZO010000001.1, read on the forward strand.
GCGCTGCAGGCGGCGGGCGGGATGGAGACGGTGACCTGCGTCACCGCGCAGCATCGCGGACTGCTCGACCAGGTGCTCGCCATCGCCGGACTGTCCCCCGACATCGACCTCGACCTGATGGAACCGGGCCAGTCGCTCGACCGGCTGACCGCGCGGCTGCTCACCGGGCTGAGCGAGGTGATGGACCGGGTGCGGCCCGATCGCGTCGTCGTCCAGGGCGACACCGCGACCGCGATGGTCGGTGCGCTCGCCGCTTATTACCGCAAGATCCCGGTCGCGCACGTCGAGGCGGGACTGCGTTCGGGCGACATCTACCAGCCCTGGCCCGAAGAGGTGAACCGGCGCATCGTCGCACCGATCGCCGATCTGCATTTCGCGCCCACCGACACCGCCGCGGCGGCGCTGGCGCGCGAGAACGTCACCGCGGGCGTTCATGTCACCGGCAATACGGTGATCGACGCGCTGCTCTGGACGCGCGGCCGCATCGCCGAGACGCCGGCGCTGGCCGGCGATCTCGACCCGCTCGCGACGCGGTTCGCGGGGAAGCGCATCGTCCTCGTCACCACGCATCGCCGCGAGAATTTCGGCGACGGCATGGCGGCGATCGCGCGCGGGATCGCGCGGATCGCGGCGCGCGACGATGTCGCGGTGATCTTTCCGATGCACCCCAATCCCAATGTCGGCGCGGTGATGGACGAATGGCTGGGGACGCCGGACAATGTCGCGCGGATCGCGCCGCTCGACTATCCGCATTTCATCCGTGCGCTCGAATTGTGCGACCTCGCGCTGACCGATTCGGGCGGCGTGCAGGAGGAAGCGCCCGCGCTCGGCAAGCCGGTGCTGGTGATGCGCGACACCACCGAACGGCCCGAAGGCGTCGCGGCGGGCACCGCGCGCTTGATCGGCACCGACGAAGACCGCATCGTTTCCGAAGTGTTCACGCTTCTCGATGACAAGGCTGCCTATTCCGCCATGGCGCGCGCCCACAATCCCTTCGGCGACGGCCAGGCCAGCACCCGGATCGCAAGGATCATCGCCGATGATTTCGGACTCTGAACTCAAGGTCGTCGTTCTCGGCCTCGGCTATATCGGCCTGCCGACCGCGGCGGTGATCGCGCGGACGGGGGCGAAGGTGCTCGGCGTCGACGTCACCGAATCGGTGGTCGAGACGGTCAATTCCGGGCGCGTCCATATCGAGGAGGTCGATCTCGACGGCCTCGTCTCCGGCGTGGTGGCGCGCGGATCGCTGCGCGCGTCGACGCGGATCGAGCCCGCCGACGTCTTCGTCATCGCGGTGCCGACCCCGTTCGGCGAGGACCACGCACCCGACATCGCATATGTGCTGCAGGCGGCGACGACGATCGCATCGGTGCTCAAGCCGGGCGACGCCATCATCCTCGAATCGACCTCGCCGGTCGGCACCACCGAGCGGGTGCGCGACCTGCTCGCCGAACTGCGCCCCGATCTGCGCGTGCCCGGCCGCGCCGGCGAGGCGGCCGACGTCGCGATCGCTTATTGCCCGGAGCGCGTGCTGCCCGGCCGCATCCTCGTCGAGCTGATCGACAACGACCGCGTCATCGGCGGCATCACGCCGCGCTGCGCGCGCAAGGCGCTGACCTTCTACCGCCGCTTCGTGCGCGGCGCCTGCGTCACCACCACCGCGCGCGCGGCGGAGATGACCAAGCTGACCGAAAACGCCTTCCGCGACGTCAACATCGCCTTCGCCAACGAACTCAGCCTGATCGCGGATACGATGGGGGTCGACGTGTGGGAGGTGATCCGCCTCGCCAACCGCCATCCGCGCGTCAACATCCTGCAACCGGGGCCGGGCGTCGGCGGTCATTGCATCGCGGTTGATCCGTGGTTCCTCGTCCACGCCGATCCCGCCAACACGCCGCTGATCCGCACCGCTCGGCTGGTCAACGACGGCAAGACCGACCATGTCGTCGCGCAGGCGAGCGCGCTGATCGAGGCGCGGCCCGGCGCGCCGGTCGCCTGCCTCGGCCTCGCGTTCAAGGCGAACATCGACGACTTCCGCGAAAGCCCGGCGCTCAAGGTGGCGCAGGCGCTGGCCGAACGCTTCGGCGAGCGGGTGCGGATCGTCGAACCCTATGCCGCGACCCTGCCCAAAGCGTTCGACGGCACCGGTACGACGTTGATCGACATCGACAGCGCGATCGAATGCTGCCCGATCATGATCGTGCTGGTCGATCACGACGTGTTCCGCTCGGTGCCGATCGAGGAGCGGCGCGACAAGGCGGTGCTCGACACGCGCGGGATCTGGCCGGATCAACCACCGGTCGCCTCGCCGGTGCACGATGTGCTAAGGCTCGTCGGCTAGCCACTTTCACGCGGGTTCAGGCTGTTGCCGCCAGACCTGCGTGGGTATACCTGCCATTCGGCACGATCGACGGGAATCCATGCTCAAGAAGCTGCTCAACGCGCGCCGTTCCACGGTAACGCCGCTGACCGCCATTCCGGAGGGCGAGCGCGTCTATGCGGTCGGCGACGTCCACGGCTGCGCCGATCTGCTCGACCAGTTGCTCGCCAGGATCGATGCGGACGACCGGGCGCGCGGCCCGGCGCGCACGACCATCGTCTTCCTCGGCGACCTCGTCGACCGCGGGCCGGCGTCCGCGGCGGTGATCGAGCGGCTGCGGCTGCTCGCGGCGGAGCGCCCGGACACGCGCTTCCTGCTCGGCAATCATGAGGAGGTGTTCCTCGAATCGCTCAAGGGCGAACCCAAGGCGCTACGCATGTTCTGCCGGATCGGCGGGCGCGAGACGATCATGAGCTACGGGATCGACGCCGCCGATTACGACCGGATGGATTATGAGGAGCTGCATGCGGCGATGCGCGTCCGCGTGCCCGCCGCGCATCAGGCGTTCCTCGAATCGTTCGAGGATATGGTGACGATCGGTGATTACGTCTTCGTCCATGCCGGCGTGCGGCCGGGCACAGAGCTGACCGCGCAACGCGGCGCCGACCTGCGCTGGATCCGCAACCCCTTCCTCGACCACGACCGCGCACTCGATAAGATGGTGGTCCATGGCCATACGATCAGCGCCGGGCTCGACGAGCAGGTCCATCGGATCGGTGTCGATACCGGGGCTTATGAGACGGGCATCCTCACCGCTTTGGGCCTCGAGGGCAGCGCGCGCTGGACGGTGCAGGCGACCCGCGCGGAGTGACCGGCATCCGGCGACGTGTTGCGTCGCCGCCACGGTCGCCGGCCATTCCGAAAGCGGGCGGTTAAACTGTTGTCGCGTCTATATACTTCTGCCATGCAAACCAGTGACGAGCACAAGAGGGAGTTATTTCATGCGTTTCGGTAAGATTGTCATGGCCGCTGCGGCCGCCACCATGGCCGTTGCTCCTGCGGTTGCCGCTCCGGCGAACCCCGCAGCCAGCCTGTCGGTGTCGAAGTCGGTTCGCACCGGTTCGGCCTCGGCCAAGAAGAACGAGCTCGCCGGTGGCGGGATCGTGATCGCCCTGATCGCGGCCGCTGCCGTCGTCGCGGGCATCGTCGTTGTCGCCGACAGCGACGACAATGCGGACAGCAACTAAGCTGACCGTCAGCCTCGGCTAGGGAATAGCGGCCTTCGGGCCGCTATTTTTTTGCCCGGCGCAGGCCGATCGCGGACATGAAAAAGCCGGCGCTGGATGGTCCAGCGCCGGCTTTTCGTCGTGCTGGCGGATCAGCGGCCCCCGGGCATGCCCGGGGGCATCGCGCCACGCGGCATGCCGCCGGGGCCACCGGGACCGCCCGCACCCTGCGCCTGGGCCTGCGCCTGCATCTGGCGGACGACGGCTTCGGGCAGGAAGTCGATCAGCTCGATGTCGAAGACGAGCGTCGAATTGGCGGGGATCGGTCCCTTCGCCTCGGCGCCATAGCCGAGCGCGGGCTTGATCCAGACGCGGTATTTGGCGCCCTTCGGCATCAGCTTCAGCGCCTCGGAGAAGCCGGGGACGACGCCGGCGACGGGCATCGGCGTCGGCTGCTGCGACTTGTCGAAGGTGGTGCCGTTGAGCAGCTTGCCCTCGTAATTGATCAGCGCGACGTCGCTGTCGGTCGGCCTGGCGGCACCGGGCGCGCCGGGCTGGACGACCTTATACTGCAGCCCCGACGGGGTCGTCACCACGCCGCTCGCACGAGCGTTGCGGGTGAGGAAGTCGTCGCCCTGCCGCGCCAGGAGGAAGGCCGCGAGACAGGCGACGACGATGCCTACCCAGAGGTAGACGAGATAGGTCCGCTTGACGGGACGCAATGGAACGGCGGTGACGGTCGACATCTGGGGCACCTGGAGTTGTGGTGCCGGGCCGGCCGTCACCGGTTGAATTCACGAACTTCGCGCGAACACGCATCCGGAGGAAGGCGTGTTCGCGGTCGTCACGATGACTTAGCGCGCACCGTCGCGCTCGGCGCGCTTGCGATCGAGCTTGCGTGAGCGGCGGACGGCGGCGGCGCGTTCGCGCGCGCGGCGCTCCGACGGCTTTTCGAAGTGACGACGCAGCTTCATCTCCCGGTACACGCCCTCGCGCTGCAGCTTCTTCTTAAGCACGCGAAGGGCCTGGTCGACATTGTTGTCGCGGACGACGATCTGCATGGAACTGAAACACTCCGGTCAATAGCTATGGCGGCTGCAGACGAAGGTCCGCGCCGTGCGAGTGGTGCCCGTAGCAGCGCGCGGCGCGATGCGCAACCCGCGCGCCCGCGCCTGCCCGCCGCGCGGCACGCGCGGGGATGATCGGCCCGCCGCGCGCACGCGCGGGGTTAGTCGGCCCGGTGTCTTTCGGCTTGCGGCGCGGATTGTGCAAGCTAATGGTAGCGATAACGAGCTGGGAGAGATGGAAGACGGCGAACGCCGCGGCAAGGGCGAGGGCATCGGCGATGTCCCGCCCGCCGGGCCGGTCGCCGTGCCGTCAGGGCCAGCGTCACCGCCGCGCCCGCCGACCGACGTCCGATCGGCCGGCGCGTCCGATCCGGAGAAGAGCCCAATGCCGATATCCTTCGACCCCGCCGACGCGCTCGGCAGCGACTGGCGCAGCGCGCGCTGGCTCGGCCGCATCGATCTGGGCGCGGGTCCGAGCCCGGTGCTGGTCGTCGACGGCATCGCCTATGACATGGCGCGCGTCGCCCCCACCGTCGCCGAGCTGGTCGCCGGCGGCACCTTCGATCACGCGCAGGGCGAGGAGATCGGCGCGCTCGACGCGATCGGCCTGTCGGTGGACGGACTGCCGCGGCTGCTCAGCCCGATCGACCTGCAATGCGTCAAGGCGGCGGGCGTCACCTTCGCGGTGTCGGCGATGGAGCGCGTCATCGAGGAGCGCGCGCGCGGCGATGCCGGCGCGGCGGCCGAGGTGCGCAGCCGGCTGGAAGGGCGGATCGGCGGCAGCATGCGCGCGGTGGTGCCCGGCTCGCCCGAGGCGGCGGCGCTCAAGCAGGCGCTGATCGACGAGGGTCTGTGGTCGCAATATCTCGAGGTCGCGATCGGCCCCGATGCCGAGATTTTCACCAAGGCGCCGGTGCTGGCGACGGTCGGCTGGGGCGCGGACGTCGGCATCCGCTCGGACTCGACGTGGAACAACCCCGAGCCCGAGGTGGTGCTGCTCGCCGGCCCCGATGGCCGCGCGGTCGGCGCGACGCTGGGCAACGACGTCAACCTGCGCGATTTCGAGGGGCGGTCGGCGCTGCTGCTCGGCAAGGCGAAGGACAATAACGCCTCCTGCTCGCTGGGCGCGTTCGTGCGGCTGTTCGACGCCGACTTCACGATGGACGACGTGCGCCGGGCGGAGATCACGCTGCGCATCGAGGGCACCGACGGCTATACGCTGGACGGCGCCAGCTCGATGAACCAGATCAGCCGCGATCCCGAGGAGCTGCTGCGCCAGGCGTTGAGCGAGCATCAGTATCCCGACGGCCTCGTGCTGTTCCTCGGCACGCTGTTCGCGCCGACGCAAGACCGCGAAGTGCCCGGCCAGGGCTTCACCCATAAAATTGGCGACATGGTGGCGATCGAGACGCCGCGGCTCGGCCGGCTGGTCAACACGGTCAGCACCTCGAAGGCCGCGCCGCCGTGGCGGTTCGGCCTGACCTCGCTTATCCGCAATCTCGCCGGCCGCGGGTTGCTCGCATGACCCTCACGACGGAGACGACAGTGGACAGCAACGACCGGCGCGCGCTTTATCCCTCGCTGCGCGGCAAGCGGGTGATCATCAGCGGCGGCGGTTCGGGCATCGGCGCGGGGCTGGTCGAGGCGTTCGCGCGACAGGGCGCCAAGGTCGCCTTCGTCGACGTCGCCGAGGCGGACAGCCGCGCGCTGGTCGAGCGGCTGGGCGATGTCGCGCACGTGCCGGTGTTCCGCCGGCTCGACCTCACCGATGTCGACGCGCTGGCGTCGGTGTTCGCCGCCTTGCAGGCGGAGCTGGGCGGCGTCGACGTGCTGGTCAACAATGCCGCGAACGACGATCGACACACGGTTGCCGAGGTGACGCCGGCCTATTGGGACCAACGGATGAACGTCAATCTGCGCCACCAGTTCTTCGCGGCGCAGGCGGTGATCCCGGCGATGAAGGCGGCGGGCGGCGGATCGATCATCAATTTCGGGTCGATCAGCTGGCACCTCGGGCTGGAGGACCTCGTCCTCTACCAGACCGCCAAGGCGGCGATCGAGGGACTGACGCGCAGCCTCGCCCGCGACCTCGGCCGCGACAACATCCGGGTCAACACGGTGGTGCCGGGCAACGTCAAGACGCCCCGCCAGGAGAAATGGTACACGCCCGAGGGCGAGGCGGAGATCGTCGCGGCGCAATGCCTCGACGGGCGGATCGAGCCCGAGGACATCGCCGCGCTGGTGCTGTTCCTCGCGTCCGAGGATGCGCGGATGTGCACGGCGCACAATTACTGGATGGACGCCGGCTGGCGGTGACGGGGTGCCGGGCGGTGGTCGAGCACCGCCCCGCCCCGCCGCGGCGTCCAGACGATCCCGGCGTTTGATTCCAAAGGCTTCAGGACAGAGGACGAGCCGCCTGTCAGTTTACCTGTAGCATCGCTTACGGTGAATTTTCGCACAAATCAGCCCTCGCTTACTGCTAGCTGTGGCCGCCGATCGTTAAATCCAGCGACCGACGTAATGCCGATCCGAACCGCTCTATAATGCAGCATAATGCGGTCACCCGCTTGCTACACGCCGACCTTTCGGCTGCCGCCGGCATGTAACCGCAACTTTTGCTTGTCGAGCTGCGTAAAGGATGGTGCAACCTCATGCCCAATGAAATCAATCAAGTTGAATTGGCCAATTTCGTTGCACAATTGGAAAGACGACTGGGCGAAGCGGTTCACGCCTCCATTATCTCCTCTCAAGCTGCCATATTGGCCTATCACGCCGGCACGCAACAACTTCCGATCCTGAGCTTCGCCGGCAATTCGCCTCCGACGCTGCCGGAAGCCGTTATGGAGAAAGCGACCCTTCTGCCAAATCGGGAAACCCTCATCGCGAGATTGCCGAAGGGCGGACGTGGCGTGGAAGTCGGCACACAACGAGGCGCCTTCGCAAAGCATATGCTTCAGGTCGCAGAGCCAGCACAGCTCCATCTCATCGACTCGAATTACACCCTCTTCGACAAACTCTGGTTTGAACCTTACGTTTCATCGTCTCAGGTTATCCTCCACGAAGGCATATCGTGGCTTGTTCTCGAAGATTTCGACCGCAGCAGTTTCGACTGGATATATATCGATGCCGGCCATGATTATGATAGCGTAACAAGAGATATCGCTGCGGCTTGGGACAAAGTGAGGCCGGGCGGCTATCTGATATTCAATGATTTTACCTCATGGTCGCCACTTGAGATTATTCCTTATGGCGTCATGCAGGCAGTATGTGAATTTCTGATCAATCACGCGGATGATTTCGCCATCGCCTGGTTTGCTTTCCATCCACAAGGCTATCACGACATAGCTCTGCGTCGTGAAAAGTAGAGGCCCGGAAACGTCGATGCAGAGCCGCAGCGCCTGACGCTCGCATTTGCCGGCGAGAGAAGCAGATCGGGTGCTTCAGCGGCGTACCGACGGGGTTGTTGCGTTATCGCGATCCGCTCGCTTTGTTACGTGTCTGCCCGTAGACCGGCGTGATTCGACGGAGGGCGTGATGACGGCATTGGTGTGGAGGTGGTGGGTGGCAATGCTGGCGCTGGTTGCGCTGGCGTTTGTCTTACCAGCCGCCGCGCAGACCACGCCGGTCGAGACCGCGAGCCGGCAGCTCGCCGGGGCCGAGGTGGCGCTCGATACCGTCGACAAGGCGCTCGACGGCAAGGTCGATCGTGAGACGCGCGGCACGTTGCGCGATCAGGCGCTGGGCGCGCAGAGCGACGCGCGCGAGGCGGCCGAACAATTGCGCAGCCAGCTCGCGCTGGTCGATGCGCGCATCGCCGGGCTCGGGCCACCGGTCGCCGGCGTGGTCGAGGCGCCGGACATCCGCGCCGAGCGCCGCGCGCTGGCACAGGCACGCAGCGCGCTCGACTCCAAAGCGAAGCGCGGGCAGCTCGTCGCGGTCGAGGCGGGGCAGCTCGTCACCGAGATCGACGAGACGCAGGCCGAGGAGATCAACCAGCGGATCGCGGTACGCACCCCCTCCCCGCTGTCGCCGCATTTCTGGAGCGACATGTTCGCCGCATTGCCGCGCGACAGCCGGCGCGTGTCGACCTTCCTCGGCCGCGAATGGGCGCAGATCGACATCGGGCTGCGCAGCGGCTTTCCGATCGGCGCGCTGCTCGGCACGCTGCTGGCGCTGGTGATGCTGATCCCGGTGCGGCAGTTCCTGCGCCGGATCGGCCAGCGCTATCTGATCGCCGACGCGCCGGGGCATCGCGTGCGGCGCTCGGCCAACGCCCTGTGGCGGGTGCTGATCGGCACGGCGATGCCGATGGCCGCCGCCTTCCTCTTCGTGCAGGGGCTGCGCTGGTCGGCGGTGCTCGCGCCGGCGTGGAACGCGCTGGCCGATGCGCTGGTGCTCGCGGCGGCGTTCAGCGGGTTGACCGCGGCGGTCGGCGCCGCCTTCCTGATGGCGCGGCAGCCGTCGTGGCGGGTGACGACGCTGACCGATGCCACCGCGACCGCGCTGCGCCCGGTGGCCTGGGCGTTCGCGACGCTGACCTTCGTCGTCATCCTCGTCAACCGGTTCAACGTCACCGCCGGGGTCAGCCCGACGGCATTGCTCGGTACGCAGGTGGTCGAGGTGATCGTCCACCTTATCCTGATCGCGGGCACGCTGGTCATCATCGGCCGGCTGCGCGCGGCGGAGGCGGAGGACGGCGAGAGCGAGGCGGAGGCGGCGGCAAGCGCCGGCGTCGGGGCGATCACGCTGGCGGTGTGGCTGGTCGTCGCCGGCGCGGGACTGGCGCTGCTGATCGGCTATGTCGGGCTGGCGATCACGATCACCCAGGCGGTGATCTGGGCGACGTTGCTGGGGGTAAGCACCTATCTGTTGATGGTGGTCATCGACGATGTCGCGACCAGCCTGTTCCAGCGCGACGGCCGCGTCGGGCTGACGCTGCGCCACGGCATGGGGATCAGCGGCAGCGCGGTCGACCAGTTCGGCGTACTGCTGTCGGCGGTGCTGCGGCTGGCGGTGATCGTCGTCGCGCTGGGGCTGCTGCTCTATCCGTTCGGCGCGGGCTTCGGTTCGTTCCTCGACCGGGTCGGCGGGCTGGCGCGCGGCGTCGAGGTCGGCGGCATCGCGATCTCACCGGGAACGATCATCCGCTTCGTCGCGGTGCTCGCCTTGGGGCTGTTCCTGGTGCGGCAATTCACCGGCTGGCTCGACCATCGCTATCTGCCGAGCACCGACCTCGACAGCAGCGTGCGCAATTCGATCCGGCTGGTGGCGCGCTATCTTGCGATCGCGCTGGCGGTGGTGTGGGCGCTCGCCTCGCTCGGCATCGGCATGGAGCGGATCGCGCTGCTGCTGTCCGCTTTGTCGGTCGGCATCGGCTTCGGCCTGCAGGCGATCACCTCCAACTTCGTCTCCGGGCTGATCCTGCTCGCCGAGCGGCCGATCAAGATCGGCGACCTGATCCGCGTCGGCACCGACGAGGGCGACGTCAAGCGGATCAGCGTGCGCTCGACCGAGATCGAGCTGGCGGACCATTCGACGCTGATCGTCCCCAATTCGGAGCTGATCACCAAATCGGTGCTCAACAAGACGCTGGCCGGGCCGATGGGGCGGATCCAGATCCATTTCTCGGTGCCGATCGCCAGCGATGCAGACCGGGTGCGCGCGATCGTGCTGGAGACGTTCGTCGCCGAGCCGATGGTGCTCGACGCGCCGGCGCCGGCGGTGCTGATCGACGGCATCGGCGACGGCCGCATCCTGTTCAACTGCCTCGCGCATGTCGCCAGCCCGCGCAGCACCGGCGAGGCGCGCAGCAACGTGCTGCTGACGCTGCTGCGGCGGATGCGCGACGAGGGGATCGAATTGGGGACGGTGCCGCAGCGGGTGGAATGGGTGGCGGTGCCGCCGCCGCTCGGGGATGCGGGGGCGGGGTAAGCACGGCCTGGGACGCGAGGCCCATTGGTCCTTCCACAGCCCCTCGTAGTGGCACCCGACATTCGGGGGTCTATCAGATAATTCCTCCCCCGCCAGGGGGAGGTGGCATGCCGAAGGCATGACGGAGGGGGAGGTAAGCGACACGCCTGTTCCGCGTCCTCCCCTCCGTCACGGCTTCGCCGCGCCACCTCCCCCTGGCGGGGGAGGAATTTCACTAGTGTCGATTTACCCCTAGCCGATCATCCCGGTGCCGGCGTGCTTCCAGCGGCGATAGCCCTCGCCCAGCGCAGCCGGCGGGGGGAGCGTCGCCGGGGTCGGCGCGGTGCCGGCGAGGCGGTCGATCACCGCGGCGCGGGCGCGGAAGACGCGGCTGCGTACCGTCCCCATCGGCACGCCAAGGCGGACCGCGGCCTCCTCGTAGGACAGGCCCTCCTGCGCGACGAGGACCAACGCCTCGGCCTGGCCGGGGGTGATGCTGTCGAGCGCGGCGTCGAGGTCGGCGAGCATGACGCCCGATTCCTGATCGGCGGGGGTCACCAGCCGGTCGTCGTCGATATCGGGGTTCCACGACACGCTGCGGCCGCCGCGGCGGCGGTCGCTGAGGAACAGGTTGCGCAGGATGCGGAACAGCCAGGCACGGAAATTGGTGCCCGGCTGGAAGCGGGTGCGGGCCGCCCAGGCGCGCGCCATCGTCTCCTGGACGAGGTCGTCGCCGTCGCCCTGGTCGCGGCTGAGGTGGCGGGCATAACGGCGAAGCGACGGCAGCACCGCGTCGATCGCGGCGATGAAGCCGCGTTCGGTGAGCACGTCGGGCGGCAAAGCGGCGGTGGTCATGCGGTTCATCACTCGACACGAGACAGACTGGACGGGCGCGGGGACGAACGGTGTCGGCGCGGGCGTCGCGAGCCCATAGAGGCAGGTATCGAACGATTACAATACTGACCGGTTCCTTTTTATTTTGCGGTGCAGCATCCCGGCAACACCGGCGCGTAGAGCCGCAGGAAGACGTCGAAGCGCGCCGCGAACGCCTGATCCTCGCACAATCCCTCCAGCGCGACGTCGGGCGCGACGCTGTAGCGCATGCGGTTGACCGGGCCGGCGAGCAGGTCGAACAGCATGTTGACCATCCCCTCGACATCGCCCGCGTCGAGCCGGCCCTGCGCCTGCGCGGTGGCGATCGCGCTCTTCATCGGCGCCATCAGCATGACGTGCCATTGCTGGCGGCGGCGCGCGAAGGCGGCGTCGGTGAGCGAGGCGTGGTCGATGAAGATCGCCAGTCCGACGTTCTCGGGCTTGAGCATCATGTCGAACATATGGCGCGCGAAGGTGCGCAGGCTGGCGATCGGTTCGGCGACGCTGTCGGCGGTGTCGCGCGCGAAGGCGTGGATCTGGTCCATCTTGTGGCGGATCGCGGCGTCGATCAGCGCGTCCTTGCTGGGAAAGCGGCGGTAGATCGTCTGTTTGGTGACGCCGATGTCCTGCGCCAGCGCATCGATCGACAGCGTCGCGTAGCGCGCGTCGCGCATCGCCGCGATCGTACCGTCGAGGATCAGCGCCTCAATCGCCTGCGCCTCCTTGCGGCTCGGCCGGCCGGCGCGACGCTGCGCGGCGCCGCCCGCGCTCGCCCGCACCCCGTCATCCGTCGTCACCGTCATCCGCCCGAGTCCTGCTCCGTTTCCGTCGTCCCAACCGTCGCCACCATGGCCACCGTCCCCGGCGATGTCCACCGCCCGCCCGTTGCCGCAACGGCACACAGCGATTAGGGGGCGGGCTTGCAGGAGACAGGCCAGTGACAGCGACGACCGACCCGACCCGCGCCGGCGATCACGTCGCGATCATCGGCGGCGGCTTTTCGGGGACGCTGCTCGCGATCAACCTGATGCGCCACGACGGGCCACGCGCGACGCTGATCGAGCGCCGTCCGACGCAGATGGCGCGCGGCGTCGCCTATAGCGCGGCGCACGAGGAGCATCTGCTTAACGTCCGCGCCGGCAACATGAGCGCGCTGCCCGACGATCCCGGCCATTTCGTCCGCTGGCTGGAGGCCAAGGCGCTGGGCGACGCCAAGACCTTCGTGTCGCGGCGGATCTATGGCGCATATCTGCGCGAGATGCTCGACGCGGCGGTGGCGGCGCATCCCGGGCGACTGACCCTGGTCGAGGGCGCGGTGGTGGCGCTGGCGCGTGACGCGGGGGGCGTGACGCTGACGCTCGACGCGGGCGCTGCGATCGCTGCGGACGTCGCGGTGCTGGCGATCGGCAATCTGCCGCCGCACACGCCGCCCGGCCTCGACCCGGCAAAGCTGCCCGACGGCTGCTATCGCGCCGACCCCTGGGCGGGCGACATCACGGCGGGCCTGGGGCCGGACGATGATGTGCTGCTGATCGGCACCGGGCTGACCGCGATCGACGCGGCGCTGCTGCTGGAGGCGGCGGGGTTCGGCGGGCGGATCGTCGCGGTCTCGCGGCGCGGGCTGGTGCCGCGGCCGCATGCCGATACGCCGCCGCAGCCGGGCCTGCGCGAGCGGCCGGCGGGGACGCTGTCGCATCTGGTGCGCCACGTCCGCAGCCGCGCCGCGATCGTCGGCTGGCGCGCCGCGGTCGACGAGCTGCGGCCGATCACGCAGATGATGTGGGGGGCGGCGGACGCGGCGACGCGGGCGCGATTCCTGCGCCACCTGCGGCCCTATTGGGACGTGCATCGCCACCGGCTCGCGCCGGCGGTGGCGGCGCGGGTCGACGCTTTGTGCGCCGCCGGGCGGCTCCGCTTCGCGGCGGGCAAGCTGGCGGGGGCGAGCGCGGACGGCAGCGGCGCACGCGTGCGCTGGCGGCCGCGCGGGTCCGACGACGGGGTCGAGACGCGTGTGGCGCGGATCGTCAATTGCACCGGGCCGCAGGGCGATCTGATGCGCTCCGACGAGCCGCTGCTGCGCGACCTGCTCGGCCAGGGGCTGATCCAGCCGGACCCGTTGCGGATCGGCCTCGACGTCGATGCGCAATCGCAGGTGATCGGCCGCAACGGGATCGCCGACCCGCAATTGTTCTGCATTGGCCCGATGACCCGCGGCGGGCTGTGGGAAGTGGTCGCGGTGCCTGATATCCGCCAGCAGAACTGGACGCTCGCGCGGCGGCTGGCCAATGCGCAATGGGTGGGTGGCGAGGGCCTGTAGCCCCCGCCCCCTGCCCTCCTACCAGTTGAGGCCGGCGCGGGCGTAGAGATAGCGGCCGTTGAAGCCGAACGGCGAATAGGACGGGAAGCCCAGCACGCCGGTCGAATTGTTCGCCGCGATCGTCCGGTCGGGATAGACGTCGAACAGGTTGCTGACGCCGAGCCCGATCTGCGCGCCCTTGGGGGTGGCGTAGCGCAGTTCGAGATCGGTGATCGCATGCTTGCCGGTATGGACGTCGCCGCTGGCCAGCGTTCCCGGCTGGTTGACGTCGCCGTAATAGGTCACGCGGGCGAGCGCGCCGATCCGGTCGAGCGACCAGTCGATCTGCCCCGTCACCTTCTCGCCCGGCGTGCCCTGTTCCAGCGTCAGGATGCGGCTGCGCGCGAACAGCGTCGGCGCCGGGTCGAGCGTCGCGGTCGAGGTCGGCACGCGGGTCACGTCGACCTTGTTGACGTTGCCCGCCAGCGTGAGGTCGAACGCACCGACGGTGTCGGTCGCCAGCCGGTAATGCGCGACCGCGTCGATCCCCTTGGTGGTCGAGGCGAGGCCGTTGATGAAGAAACGCGCCGCCGCGGCACCGGTGTTGGTCGAGGCGAGCAAGCTGGCGATCGCGGTGTTGACCGCGACCGATTGGGCGGCGGAGGTCGTGATGTTCTCCGACAGGCCGATCTGATTGCGGATATGGATGCGATAGGCGTCGATCGTCAGGTCGAAGCCACCGGCGCGGATCACGGTGCCGGCCGAGAAATTGGTCGACTTCTCGGGTTCGAGCGGCAGACCGCCGAGCGCGGTGCCGACGGGGCTGGTCGAGGGATAGGTACCGGTCAGCACCGGCACGCCGTTGGTCACCACCGAGGCGATCTGGGTGAAATATTGCTGCTGCAGCGACGGCGCGCGGAAGCCGGTCGAGGCGGTGCCGCGCAGCGCGAACCACGGCGTGATGTCATAGCGTGCCGAAGCCTTGCCCGTCGCGGTCGAGCCGAAGTCCGAATAATCCTCGAACCGGCCGGCGAGACCGACGAGGAACTGGTCGGTGACCTGCGCCTCGAGGTCGAGATAGGCGCTGCCGTTGCGGCGGCTGCGCTTGGTCTCGTTAAGGGGCGAGAAGCCGCCGAAGCCCTGCGCGCCCGGCGTTGCATTGGTCGTCGTGGTCGGGATACCGGTGACCGTACCATCCGCCGGATAATCATAGGATGCGCGCTCACCGGCGAGGATCTTGTAGCCTTCGCGGCGTCCCTCGACGCCGAAGGCGACATTGAGCGACTGGAAGACGTCGAACTGACGGGTGACGTCGAGGCCGGCGACATATTGGTCGTAGATCGTCGCGCCGTCGTAGAAGTTGCGCGGCGTCGCAGTACCATAGGCATAATTCGCCGAGTTCAGCGTACGATAGTCGATCCGGTTGCGGCCGTAGCTGAGCGAGAGATCGATATTGAAGCCGCCGACGTCGCCGCGGATGCCGGCTGCCGAATTGATGTCCTTCGACTTCGTGTTGATGATCGGCAGGAAGCCATCGGGATAGCCCGCACGGGTGAGCAGCGCGAGCGCGGCGGCCGACGCGGCGGGGGTGACCGACACCACGCGCGGGAAGGCCGCGCTGCGGCTGTCGCGGTCCTGATAGCCGCCGAAGGCGTAGAGCTTGAGGTTGTCGGTCAGCGAAGTGCCGGCGTTGACGAAGCCGGTATATTGCTCCACCTCGGGATCGCCGTAGCGGCCGGTGACGCGGCGCGGCGACACGCGGGTGTCGAGGTCGGCGCGGTTGGTCGGCTGGCGCTTGGAATATTCGCCCGACACGGTGATGAAGCCGTCGTCGCCGAAGCCGATGCCCTGCCAGGCGGTGGCGGTGACGGCATGTTCGCCTTTCACGTCGCGGCGGTTGTTGGCGGTGTCGACCTGCGTGTCGTAGAAGCCGTAGGTGACCGAGCCACCGCCGCCGCTACGCGCCTCGCGCAGGCGCAGGTTGATGACCCCGGCGATCGCATCCGAGCCATATTGCGCCGAGGCGCCGTCGCGCAGCACCTCGATCCGGTCAAGCGCGACGGTCGGCACGGTATTGAGATCGACCGCCGCCGAGCCGCGGCCGACGCTGCCGTTGGTGTTGACTAGCGACGAGGCGTGCGCGCGGATGCCGTTGATCAGCACCAACGTCTGGTCGGGCGACAGGCCGCGCAGCGTCGCCGGGCGGATCGCGTCGGTGCCGTCGGTCGCCGACGGACGCGGGAAGTCGATCGACGGCGCGATCGCGGCGAGCGCGCTCGCCAATTCGGTCGTCCCCTGCCGCTGCAGGCTGGCGCCGCTCAGCACGTCGACTGGCGCGACGCTGTCGAGGCGGCTGCGCCCGGCGGTGCGGGTGCCGGTGACGATGATGTCGTCGCCCTCATTGCGCTGCGCCGCGGCGTCGGCGACGGGCGCGGCCTGCGCGGGTTCGGCGACCGCGGGGGGCTGGTCCTGCTGGGCGGGCGCGGGTGCGGCTTGCGCCGCGAGCGCGGCGGAACTCGCCGCGAGCAGAAGTTCGCTGATGATCGTCACGATGACCCCCTATATTCGGTCCGTATTCGCTGCGCTGTTGCGCGTGCGGTGCAGCATAGCCGATCAAGCCTATGACTAAGGGCGAAGAAAAACTTTGCGGTGGGTGAGGCTCGGGCGGGGGATGCGCCGTCCCGCGCCGTTCGTCCTCTCCGCCAACGCGGAACCCCTCATGCACCCCGGCGAAGGCCGGGGCCCAGCTGGGAAACCCGTCGTAAGTGACCACGAATGTCACCCAACCGGGCCCCGGCCTCCGCCGGGGTACGGCCTCGATACGGCACGTGCCGACCTTCGCAGAGATCTCGCGACAGCCGAGGCAATCGAAACACGCTATCGCCGACGCGGCGTGTCCATGGGTCCCGGCGTTCGCCGGGATGACGATCTCTCCAATCCGCGAAGGCTGTTTCCCACCAACGCTGCGACGCCGTGATCGGGTTTCGCGCAGAGGCGCAGAGGACGCGGAGGACGCGGAGGTGTCGCGTCCGTCGTTGCGACGATGCGCCCCACGAGCCGTCGAGATCGCAGGTCAAATTGCGTCAAACACTACTCCTCCGCGTCCTCCGCGTCCTCCGCGCCTCAGCGCGAAAAATTCCTACTTCTTCGAACGATCGACATCGCTCCGGAGGCTTGAGACGGGAGAACCGAACGCAAAAGCCGAACCCGGCAAACGACCATCCATCGATCCAGTCACCGCCCCCCGCTGCGCACCGGCGCTGACCCCCGCGCCAGCCGCTCGTAGAAGCCGCCGAACGCACCGTCGATGGTGACCAGATGCACCTCCAATATCCAATAGCGCCGCTGGCCGAACGCGTCGGGATCGCTCAGCGGCAGCGGGTTGGCCGGGCTGATGTGATGCGCCTGCCGCTCGCCGGGCAGGCGCGCGTGCGGGAATTCGGCGACGATATGCCCGGCGATCCGCCCGCCGAAGCGATAGCCCGCAGCCGCCGCACAGGCGCAGGCATGGTCGTACAGCGCCGCGCCGGTGATGTCGGGCTCCGCCGCGAGCCGTTGCTCGATCAGGGCGAACTGGCGCGGCAGTTCGGCGACGAGCGCGTGTTTGGCGGGATCGTCGCCGACCGCATAGCTCCGCCCGACATCGGCCTCCCAGGTGCCGAATACCGGGCCGAGGTCGAGAAAGACGATATCGTCCGGCTGCACCGTCGCGATCAGCGGATTGTCGGCGGCGATCGCCAGCGTATTCGGGCCGGCGCGGACGATCCGTTTGTGCCAGTCGCGCGCGACGCCGAACGCCTCGCGCGCGATGCCGCGAATGTCCTGTTCGATCTCGCGCTCGCTGCGCCCCGGCCGGATCAGCCCGCGCGTCTCGATCACCTCAAGCAGCGCGAGCGCCCGGTCCTCCGCCGCCAGCAAGGCCTCGAAGCGCGGGTCCTGGGTTTGCATCGTCATGTCCATCGCTCCACCCCCGATTGATCCCAAAGCCGCCTATCGCTCGCTCGCGGCGATCATGCCGATCGATGCGGTCATCACCATCGCGATCGCGCCCCATTGCGCCGGCGTCAGCGTCTCGCCGAGCAACGCCGCACCCGCCACCGCCCCCACCGCGGGCTCAAGGCTGAGCAGCACGCCGAGGCTGTGCGCCGGAATATGTTTGAGCGCGACCATCTCCAGCGAATAAGGGATAGCGCTCGACAGCAGCGCGGCGATCAGCCCCAGCCCGATCCACGCCGGGGTCAATAGCAGCGCCCCCGCGTGATAGATGCCGATCGGCACGACGAACAGCGCCGCGCTCGCCATGCCGAACGCCACCGCCTGCCCCGTCGGCAGATGGGCGGTCCGCTTGCCGAAGACGATATAGCAGGCCCAGCCAGTGGCGGCGCCGAGCGCGAACAGGATGCCGACCGGATCGAGCGCCTGCGCGCCAACGCGCAGCGGCAGCAGCAGCGCCAGCCCAGCCACCGCCAGCGCCGCCATCGCGACATGCACCGGCCGACGTGCGTGGAACAGCGATACCGACAGCGGCCCGAGGAACTCGATCGCGATCGTCGGGCCGAGCGGCAACGTCCGCAGCGCCATGTAGAAGCACAGGTTCATCGATCCCAGCGCCACGCCGTAGCGCACGATCCGCGCCGCATCCCCGCGCGCGAGCCCGAACCGCCATGGCCGCACCAAAGCGAGCAGGACGATCGCCGAAAAACCGACGCGATAGGCGCTCGTCCCCTCTGCACCGACCAGCGGAAACAGGCGCTTGGCGAAGGACGTGCCGACGCAAAAGGTCGTGATCGATGCGGCGAGCGCGGCATAGGGCAGCAGGCGGTGGGTCGCGCCGGGTTGAAAGCGGGTCGTCATACCCGTCTTCTAGCGGCGGCCGCGCGACGGCGGTCGCTCGATTCCGGTGTCGCGTGACGGATCGCGGCGTTATTTGGCGGAAGATGACCGAATCCGTTACGCTCGATCCCTTCGACCACCGGCTTCTCGACCTCGTGCGGCGTGATACTCTCATGCCCGCACGCGTGATGGCCGAGCGGATCGGCCTTTCCGAAAGTGCCGTGCTGCGCCGGTTGCGGCGGCTGCGCAGCACCGGCGTAATCGTCGCCGACGTCGCGATCGTCGA
The DNA here is from genome assembly GCF_053345135.1 of Sphingomonas sp. M6A6_1c. Taxonomy (NCBI): domain Bacteria; kingdom Pseudomonadati; phylum Pseudomonadota; class Alphaproteobacteria; order Sphingomonadales; family Sphingomonadaceae; genus Sphingomonas; species Sphingomonas sp. M6A6_1c. The sequence goes on from NZ_JBKEZO010000001.1 coordinate 363,003, forward strand.
TCCCGGCCGGCTGCAACCGTCGATCACCATCCACGTCCTCGTCGAGCTGCATCAGAGCAATCTGCGCGCCGAACAGGCCTTTGCCCGCAAGATGCAGCAGCGGCCCGAGGTGATCGGCGCCTGGAACGTCACCGGCCGGACCGACTTCCTGCTCATCGTCGCGGTGCCGACGATCGAGGCCTATCAGCATTTCTCCGACGCGGTGCTCGCCGCCGACGACGACGTCCGCCTGTTCGAGACGCTGGTCAGCCTGCGTGAGATCGTCCGCTACGACCCGACGCGCGGCCGCCCGCTGGTCTGACGGCTCAGGCGCCGCGCAGCGACCACGCCAGCCACAGCCAGCCGCCGATCAGCAGCGCGCCGCCGATCGGCGTGATCGCGCCGAACCAGCGCGGCGCCCCCAGCGCCATCAGGTACAGCGTGCCTGCGAACACCGCACCGCCGACGACGAACAGCCATGCCGGCCCGCGCGCCTCGCAGCGCAGCGCGACCAGCGCCGCCACCGCATGGATCAACTGGTAATGGCCGCCGGTCTTGAGCCATTCGACCGCCGGCCCGCTCGCGCCATGCGCACCGAACGCGCCCGCCGCCACCGCGATCGCGCCCGACAGCGCTGCCAGTATCGCCACGATCATCGCGGATCATTCCCCCATGGCTGTTGCTCGGCGACCATCGACCGCGCCGCGCGGATATCGCCCGCCTCGATCTGGATGCGCAATCGCTCCTTGTCGCGCGCGCGATAGGCTTCCTCAGCGCGATCGATCTCGGCGCCGGCGATGCCGAGGTCGCGCATCGCGACGCGCGCCATCTTCACCGCCGATTCGAGCACCTCGCGCACGACGAACACGCCCGATGACTTCTTGAGCTTGACCAGTGCGCGCCGGTCGAACGCACGCACATAGATGGCGGCATCGGGGAACGCCTCGTGCACCCCCTCCAGCGTATCGGGCTCGATCTGGTCGCCGTCGATGCAGAACAGGATCAGCTCCGCCTCGGCCGCGCCCGCCTGCCGCAACAGGTCGAGGCGGGTGCCGTCGCCGTAATAGACCTTGGCGCCGAACTCGCCGGCGATGTCGATCATCTCGATATCGCGGTCGATCAGCGTCACCGGGATCTTCTGCGCGAGCAGCATCTGCCCCACCGTCTGGCCGAACCGCCCGTAGCCGACGATGATCGCATTGGCGCCGTCGGCCTTGGGTCCGTCGCGCGCCTGGTCCTTGGCGACCGGCTCCTCGCGGAAGCGGCGGGTGGCGCCCATCAGGAACGGCGTCGTCGCCATCGACACGGTGATGATCGCGCCGAACAAACTCGCCGCCTCGGGCGCGACGAGCAGGCCCTGCTGCGCCTGCGCGAACAAGACGAAGCCGAACTCGCCGCCCTGGCTGAGCAGCACGCCGAGCGCCAGCGCGCTGCGCCACGTCATCCGGAACGCGAGGCCGATCCCCATGATAACAGCGGTCTTGGTCGCGATCAGCGCCAGCGCCATGCTCGCCACGAACAGCGGCCGCTCGGCGATCGCGTGCAGGTCGAGCATCATGCCGACCGCGAGAAAGAACAGGCCAAGGAGGATCGAGCGGAACGGCTCGACATCCGCCTCCAGCTCGTGCCGGTACGGGCTGTCCGCCAGCATCACGCCGGCGATGAACGCGCCCAATGCGGTCGACAGGCCCAGCGCCTCCATCACCGCCGCGCTGGCGATGACGGTGAACAGCGCGGCGAAGACGAACATCTCGCGCTCGCCCAGATTGCCGATCAGCCGGAACAGCGGCCGCAGCACGAACCGCCCGGCGAGGATCAGCCCGCCCACCGCCGCGACGGTGTACAGCGCCAGCAGCCAGCCCGGCGGCCCGCCGGCATCGGCGGGGTTGCGGCTCATCGCCGCGACGATCGTGATCAACGGCACGATCGACAGATCCTGGAACAGCAGGATCGAGAACGCCCGCTCGCCGAACGGCGTGCGCAGCCGCCCCGACGATTGCAGCAGCGGCAGCACCTGCGCGGTCGACGACAGCGCCAGCGGCAGCCCGAGCGCGAGCGCCGCGGTCGGCGAGAAATGCGCGGCGCCCCAGACGACCGCGGTGATCGCCAGCCCGCACACCACCACCTGGATCAGCCCAAGCCCGAAAATCTCCTGCTTCATCCGCCACAGCCGGGTCGGGTTGAGCTCCAGCCCGACGATGAACAGCAGCAAGGTGATGCCGAGCTCGGCGACCCCGATCTTCGCTTCGGCATCGCCGACGAGGCCGAGCAGATGCGGCCCGACGACGGCACCGGCGACGAGGAAGCCCAAGGTCGCACCCAGCCCGAGCCGCCGGAACAGCAACACGAAGCCGAGCCCGAACCCCAGCAGGATCACCCCGTCGCGCAGCATCGACGCGCCGCCCGCCGCCTCATGCATGCGCATGCGCCTCGCGTGCCGCCAACGCCGCCTCGGCCGCCGCCTCGAACGCCAGCCGGATCGAGGGATGCCGCGCGGTATAATCGAGCGCCGGCGCGAACACGTCGAGCCCCGGCCAGTCCGGCAGATCGCCCTCGCGCGCCAGCCACCCGGTCAGCGCATCGCGCGCCGCCGCCAGTTCCTCGGGCGTCTTGCCGAGGATTTCGCGCGCGAGCAGCGACGCCGACGCCTGCCCCAGCGCACAGGCGCGCACCAGCAGCCCGACCTCGCTGACCCGGCCGTCGTCGCCGACGCCGACGTCCACCGTCACCCGGCTGCCGCAGATCGGCGAGCGTTTTTCCGCACTCGCCTGCGCATGGTCGAGCCGCGCATGATGCGGGATCGACGCCGCCAGCCGCAGGATCTCGGCATTGTAGAGAGGCGTGGTCATTTCAGGCTGCTCGCATTGTCGGAGGCATCGTCGGATCGAAGGCTCTGCCGCGCGCCGAACACCGGCAGGCCGCGCCGCCGCCGGTCGACGAAATCGGCGATCCCCGCGCTGGTCGCGTTGAGCAGGTTGTAGCAGCGCGAATGCGTCATCCAGTCGGGCCGCTGCGACGGGCCGCCGCGCGCGGTATCGACCAGCAGCGCCGCGACGAGAAAGCCGAGGCTGGCGATGATCAGCCCCTTGAGCGCGCCGAAACCGAAGCCGAGCGCGCGATCGACCGGCCCGAGGATCGACTGGCGCGTGCGTTTGCCGATCGCATTGGCGACGAGCTTGCCGCCGACATAGGTGCCGCCGGCGATCACCACGAACGCCGCCACCGCCGCGCCCGACGCGGTGCCGATCGTGCCCGCGAGCTTGGCGGCGAGCGCGACGTGGAACAGCTTGAGCATCGCGACGATCGCCACCCAGGCGAACAGCGACAGCACTTCGGTGACGAAGCCGCGCTTGAGCCCGAGCAACGCCGCACCCAGCACGGCGACGAGAACGATGATGTCGAGAGCGGTCAGCGCCATGCCAAAGGGAATAGGGATGCGCGGCCGGAGGCGCTAGTCCTTGGTAGTGGTGGGGGCCGTCGTTCGTGGCCCCTGCCGTCGAGGTTCCCCCTTCTTCGTCCGGCCCCAATTCGTCATCCCCCCTCCTTCGTCATCCCGGCGAAAGCCGGGACCCATGGTGGCGGGCGGTGGATGGTGCTTGCCGTCGCTGGCGGCGGCGTGTCCATGCGTCCCGGCCCTCGCCGGGATGACGAATGGGGAGGTCGAGGACCAAGCGGACCGACGACGCCCCCCCGCTCACCGCCCCAACATATGATCCACGAACTCGCCCAGCGTCCGAAACCCCGTCAGCCGCAGCGCGCTCTCCTCCTTGGCCACCGCCGCCGGCACCAACGCCCGCTCGAACCCGAGCTTGCCCGCCTCCTTCAGCCGCAACGCGCCATGCGCCACCGGACGGATCTCGCCCGACAGCGCGACCTCGCCGAACGCCACCGCGTCGATCGCCACCGGCCGCTCCGACAGCGCGGAGACCAACGCCGCCGCTACCGCCATGTCCGCCGCCGGGTCCTGCACGCGATAGCCGCCGGCGATGTTGAGATAGACCTCGGCATTGGAGAAGCTCAGCCCGCACCGCGCCTCGAGCACCGCGAGGATCATCGCCAGCCGGCCGCTGTCCCAGCCGACCACCGCACGCCGCGGCGTCGCCCCGCTCGCCAGCCGCACCACCAGCGCCTGGATCTCGACCAGCACCGGCCGCGTCCCTTCCAGCGCGGGGAATACCGTCGTCCCCGTCACCCCCTCGTCGCGCTGCGTCAGGAACAGCGCGGAGGGATTGGACACCTCCGCCAGCCCCTCGCTCTGCATCGCGAACACGCCGATCTCGTCCGTCCCGCCGAAGCGGTTCTTGATCGCGCGCAGGATGCGATATTGATGACTGCGCTCGCCCTCGAACGCGAGCACGGTATCGACCATATGTTCGAGCACGCGCGGCCCGGCGATCGACCCGTCCTTGGTGACGTGGCCGACCAGCACCAGCGCCGTGCCGCGTTCCTTGGCGAAGCGGATCAGCTCCTGCGACGACGCGCGCACCTGGCTGACGGTGCCGGGCGCGCCTTCGATCAGGTCGGAATGCATCGTCTGGATCGAATCGATCACGAGCAAGGCGGGCGGCGGCCCCATCGACAGCGTCGTCAGGATATCGCGCGTCGAGGTCGCCGCGGCGAGCTGCACCGGCGCATGACCGATGCCGAGCCGCCGCGCGCGCAGCCGCACCTGATCGGTCGCCTCCTCGCCCGAGACGTAGGCGACGCTCTTGCCGGCGAGCGCCAGCTTGGCGGCGGCCTGCAACAGCAGCGTCGACTTGCCGATGCCGGGATCGCCGCCGATCAGCGTCGCCGACCCCTCGACGAACCCGCCGCCGAGCGCGCGGTCGAGTTCGGCGATCCCCGTCGCCATCCGCTCGGGCAGCACGATATCGGCGTCGAGCCCGACCAGCTCGAACGATCGCCCGCCGGTGCGCAGGTCGTGCTTGGCCTGGAACGGCGTGACCACCGCCGCCGCCTCCTCGACCAACGTATTCCATTCGGCGCAATCGCCACACTGCCCCGCCCAGCGATGCGACACCGATCCGCACGCCTGGCACACATATCGTTTCTGCGGTTTCGCCATGCCCGGCAATATAGGCGGAGGAGAACGGGAAGGGAACAGATTTCGGGGCGGGTCCGTCCGGACCTTCGGCGGGGAGCGCGTTCCAACTCCTCCCCGGCACGGGGAGGTGGCACGGCGCAGCCGTGACGGAGGGGGGCTTCCCCAAACGCCGTTCCCCGAGGAAGCCCCCCTCCACCACCGGCTCTTCCGGCGGTCCCCCTCCCCGTACCGGGAAGGATCAGCCGCGATCCGCGCCGCGTCACCGTTCCCTAACGGTAAAGCACCACCCAAGTCCTCCGCCGTCAGGGGGAGGAAGACACGCGTCACTCATGCGGCACGCTCGATCAAGACGAAGAGATCACCCCGGAATCGCCAACCCCCGCTGCACCGCCGGCCGCGCCAGCCCGCGCGCCAGCCATGCATTCACATTCGCGAACCGGTGGATCCCGACCAGCTCGCCCGCCTCATAGAAACCGACCAGCGCATTCACCCAGCCGAGATGCGCGATGTCCGCCACCGAATAATCCGCGCCCAGCAGCCAGTCCTTGCCCGCCAGCGCCGCGTCGATCACCCCCAGCAACCGCACCACTTCGGCGACGTAGCGATCGCGCGGCCGCTTGTCCTCGTATTCGCGCCCGGCGAATTTGTGGAAGAAGCCGAGCTGCCCGAACATCGGCCCCACCCCGCCCATCTGGAACATCACCCATTGGATCGCCTGCCACCGCCCGGCCGGGTCGATCGGCAGGAATTGCCCGCTCTTCTCCGCGAGATAGAGCAGGATCGCGCCGCTCTCGAACAGGCCGAACGGCTGTCCGCCCGGCCCGTCGGGATCGAGGATCGCCGGGATCTTGCCATTGGGGTTGAGCGAGACGAACGCCGCCGATTTCTGATCGTCCTGGCCGAAGTCGATCCGGTGCGGCTCGTACGGCAGCCCCGTCTCCTCCAGCATGATCGACACCTTGACGCCGTTCGGCGTCGGCAGCGAGTAGAGCTGGATGCGATCGGGATGCTGCGCCGGCCAGCGCTGCGTGATCGGAAAGGCGGACAAATCGGTCATCGGCGACACCCTTGGCTGTTGAACCGCCGACATAGTCACGCCGCAATCGCGCCGCTATGGCCGGCGGCAGCATGCAACCCTCCGATCTTCGTGTCGCGCTGTTCAGCGGCAATTACAATTACACGCGCGATGGTGCCAATCAGGCGCTGAACCTGCTCGTCGGGCATCTGCTGGCGCAGGGCGTCACGGTGCGCGTCTATTCGCCGACGATCGATCCGCCCGCTTTCCCGCCGACCGGCGACCTCGTCTCGGTGCCGGCGATCCCGATGCCGGGCGGCCGCGCCGAATATCTGCTCGGCCGCTATCTGCCAGCCCGGACCCGCGCCGATCTCGAAGCCTTCGCCCCCAATCTCGTCCACGTCTCCGCGCCGGACCTGCTCAACCATGGCGCGGTGAGCTGGGCGCGGCGCAACGGCATACCCAGCCTCGCCTCCTTCCACACCCGGTTCGAGACCTATTTCCGCTATTATCGGATCGGCTTCGTCGAACCGTGGATCAAGGCGCTGATGCGGCGCTTCTACAATCGCGTCGACCGGGTGATGCCGCCGAGCCCCAGCATGGGCGCGCTGCTGCGCGAATGGGGGGTGACGACGCCGATCACGATCTGGTCGCGCGGCATCGACCACGATCGTTTCGTTCCCGAACGGCGCAGCCTCGCGTGGCGGCGCGAACTGGGGATCGGCGACGACGAGATCGCGGTCGGCTTCCTCGGCCGGCTGGTGAAGGAAAAGGGCCTCGACGTCTTCGCCGAGGTGATCAAGGACCTCACCCGCCGCGGCGTGCCGCACAAGGTGCTGGTGATCGGCAAGGGCCCGGCGCAGGATTGGTTCGCGCAGCAGGCGCCGGGGGCGATCTTCGCCGGCTTCCAGTCGGGCGACGACCTCGGCCGCGCGGTCGCGTCGCTGGACGTGTTCTTCAACCCCTCGATTACCGAGACGTTCGGCAACGTCACCACCGAAGCGATGGCCGCCGGCGTGCCGGTGGTGGCCGCGCGCGCGACCGGCGCGGTCGACCTCGTCGAGCATGGCGTGACGGGATTTCTGGTCGAGCCGACCGATATCGCCGGCTATGCGGATGCGATCGAGCGCATCGTCACCGAACCGGGGCTCAAGGCGCGGATGGGCGCCGCCGGCGTCGCGCGCGCCGCAACCTATCGCTGGGACACCGCCAACCAGACCGTGCTGGACACCTACCTCGAACTGGTAAGCTCCTAATCCTCCCCCGCCAGGGGGAGGGGGACCGCCCGGCGGAGCCGGGCGGTGGAGGGGGCGGACAGGGCAGAAGCCTTGTTACGACGCTCCCGCCCCATCCTTCCCCTCCGTCAGCGCTTCGCGCTGCAACCTCCCCCTGGCGGGCAGGGCTATCGCATATGGAATTTTTAAGTTGTGATCGTGCGCCGGAGGCCCGCAGCTCAATTGGAAAACTCCAACCTCGCGCGAGGTCACGTACCCATCATTGCGTGGAACGTCATATGCGATAGCCCTGCCCTGGCGGGGGAGGACGTACGCCCCCTACCCCTCCCGCCAGTCGAAGGTCAGCGGCGCCTCGCGGAACGCGAACCGGTCGAGATGGCTCGCCACCACCTCGCGCATCCGCGCATCATCCTCGCTGTCCGGCACGGTCAGCACCAGATCGAGCGTCTCGCTATCCGCCTTCATCGCCAGCAGCGATCCGTTGGGAAAGGCGATGCTGCCTTCCTCGGCGGTGAAGCTGACCTCCATCTTGCGGCTCCAATGCTTCGCCAGTTGCTGGAGATAGCGGCTCGCCGACCCCGTCGGCACCCGGGCGACCGAGACGCTCACTTGAGCCGCTCGATCTTCTGGACGATGCCGTCGATCAGCGCCGCGACCTCGTGCACCGCATCGTCGGACAGGTCGCCCGCCTCGACCCGCTCCATCACCACGTCGCGCAGGTTGCGCATCGCCCGCCGGATCGGCGCCCGATCATGACGCGCACGATGCGCGCCGATCTCGGCCAGGCGCGCCATCAGCATCGCCACCTGCTCTTCATGGTCGGCGAGATGCGCCTCCCCTGCCGCGGTGACGACGAAGCGCTTGCGTGCCGTCTCCGACGGCTGCTCGGCGATCAGCTCCATCTCCGCGAGCATCGTCAACGCCGGATAGACCATCCCCGGCGAGGGCGCATAGGCGCCGCCGGTCAGCTCCTCGATCGCCTTGATCAATTCATAGCCGTGGCGCGGCTCGTCGGCGATCATCCGCAGCAGCACCAGCCGCAGCTCGCCGCCGTCGAACATCCGTCGCCGGCCACCGCCGCCGCCACGTCCTTCGTGGCGAAAGCCCTCGAACCGTCCCTCGGCCTGCGCCGCCCACCGATCCCAGCCGCCGCGCGGCCCGCAGCCGCGTCCACCGCGGCCATGCATATGTCCAAACATCGTCAATCCTTCTGCTATCACGATGCACCGAAGATATATCTTGAGGAGACGAGCGCAAGAACCTCCAAGATATATTTTCGACAATGGCAGGATCGCGCCTTAACGTCAGGTTAGCGAAGTTAGCAGGGGGGTGACGCGCCCGCCCCGCCCGCCTATCTCGGCGCGATGGCAGACCTGCTCACCGGCCTCGAACCGGAGCCGACCCCCCACCTTCCGGGCGCCGACGCCCCCCTCGCCGATCGGCTGCGCCCGCGGACGCTCGCCGACGTCGTCGGGCAGGAGCATCTCACCGGCCCCGACGGCGCGATCGGCCGGATGGTCGCGGCGGGTCGTCTCTCCTCGATGATCCTGTGGGGGCCGCCGGGCACCGGTAAGACGACGATCGCCCGCCTGCTCGCCGCCGCGGTCGACCTGCGCTTCGTCGCCATATCCGCGGTCTTCTCGGGCGTCGCCGACCTCAAGAAGGCCTTCGCCGAGGCCCGCGAACACGCCCGCATCGGCAAGCGCACCTTGTTGTTCGTGGACGAGATCCACCGCTTCAACCGCGCCCAGCAGGACGGCTTCCTGCCGTTCGTCGAGGACGGCACCGTCATCCTCGTCGGCGCGACCACCGAGAACCCCTCGTTCGAGCTTAACGCCGCCGTGCTCAGCCGCGCGCAGGTGCTCATCCTCCACCGCCTCGGCGCCACCGCGCTCGCCAAGCTGCTCGACCGCGCCGAGGCCGCCGGGGGGCGCCCGCTCCCGCTCACCCCGCCGGCGCGCGACGCGCTGCTCGCCAGCGCCGACGGCGACGGCCGCTTCCTGCTCAACCAAGCCGAGACTTTGTTCTCGGTCGCCATCGACGCGCCGCTCGACCCCGCCGGCCTGTCGAGCTTCCTCCAGCGCCGCGTCGCAGTCTACGACAAGGACCGCGAGGGCCATTACAACCTCATCAGCGCGCTCCACAAAAGCATCCGCGGCTCCGACCCGCAGGCGGCGCTCTATTATCTCGCACGCATGCTCACCGCCGGCGAGGAACCGCTCTACCTGCTCCGCCGCCTGACCCGCGCCGCGGTCGAGGATATCGGCCTCGCCGACCCGCAGGCGCTGGTCCAGTGCATCGCGGCAAAGGACACCTACGACTTCCTCGGCTCGCCCGAGGGTGAATTGGCGATCGCGCAGGCCTGCCTCTATCTCGCCACCGCACCCAAATCGAACGCGGCCTATATGGCGCAGAAGAAGGCGTGGCGCAGCGCCAGGGAGACGGGATCGCTGATGCCGCCCGCCAATATCCTCAACGCACCCACCAAGCTGATGAAGCAGATCGGCTATGGCGCCGATTACGCCTACGATCACGACACCGACGACGCCTTCTCGGGCGCCAATTACTGGCCCGACGAATTGCCGCCGCAGACCTATTACGAACCGAGCGGCCGCGGCTTCGAGGCGCGGTTGCAGGAACGGCTCGCGCATTGGGACGCGCTGCGCCGCCAGCGGCAAAGCCCTCTGGACTAGCCGCACCGCTTGATCCATGGAGTGCGCCGATTGCCGGTTTAGCTCAGCTGGTAGAGCAGCGGTTTTGTAAACCGAAGGTCGCGGGTTCGATTCCTGCAACCGGCACCACGTTTTCTGCGGTTTTCTGCCATTTTTTCCCAGCGCGAACCGCGCGAAACGCGCGACAGACCACGGTTAGCGTCGGCACAACGGGGGGCACAGTCTGTTCCCGAAACACCCCTATTCCGGCGGCATCTACGCCTTGAAGCGGCGCAAGCCAGCTCCATTCCTGCTGACGGGACCGCGACTGACGGTGGCACAAAAAGGGGCACAATTTGTGCCACCCGCTCTCAAAGACGAATATGTGCGCGGGAAAACCCCAACATCCCCAACATCGACGGTTTTCTGCGGGTTTCAGGCCAACATTTACCCCAACATTAGTATAACCTGATTATACCTTTTAGACCCAACCTACCGGCTTGAAAAAACCGTGCAAAATCAATGACATTGGGTTTTCAGCCGGAAAATGTTGGCGAAGGTTGGGGTAAGAGCCCAACACCGTTTTCCGCAGATTTCTGCGGGTTTGAGGCAGAAAAATATGCCGGGTCGGCGATGTTGGGGTTTTCCCGCCGGCACCCCCTGTCTGACGCTTCGGATGTGCGGCGGAGCAATCCTCATGGGGGCTACCGTTTAGCCGTGATTCACCCACAAGCAGACGTTCCGCTAACGCCCATTGCTTGCCGTTCCCGGCCACCGACACGCTTCCCGATTGCGGACGATCGTTCAGCAAGGCAGCATGACGCGGTGACGAACAATCCCGCCATCCTTGACCAGCTACCACTTTCCGAGATCGACGCAGTCATTTTCTACAAGCGCGACGAGATCACGACGGACCTGATCTGCTGCGACGTGGCGATACAGGGCCGTCTCCGGACCTTCCACGAAGAAGCGGCTGAGTGGCAGGCACTGACTGCCCACCTCTCTGCTCTGCCGGGATTTCGCAACGATTGGTACGAGGCGGTGGTCAATCCGCCTTTCGCGACAAACGAGACAATTGCATTCAAGCGACGATGATCGCCCAGTAGCGGACAGCACCGGCCCCGCCTATCATTCGACGGCTCTTCTCGAGGAAGCAAAGAGTGGCGAACCGAAGAAGACAGCATCATGGACGGTTGACTAACTGGTGCCGCCTCGGCGGCGAACCACTTCTGACACTGGCAGGGCTTGTCGAGGAACGGCTCGTGCCGCCACTAATTGAGAGAGGGTTTGAATGGGCGGAGACCTCCTGGGCCGATCTCGATCAGCCAGTCAGCGGCGGCGAGATAAATCTAGTGCGCAGGCTCGGCAATGAGATCGACGACATCGTTTTTAACTTTGACAAGCATCACCGACCCGCGTTCCAGGTTCACCTGACGCGGCGTAAGGCCGCGTTCCCTCATACCTGGATTCGCTCGGGCAACCTCGTGCAGCGGCCGAGCGAGTATCTCCATTTTTGGGGAAAGCCATGGTGGTTACCGACGCGCTTCTGGACAGCGCACGACTCGCAACGGCTGGTAGAGCAGTTAACCGGTCATCTAAACAGAGCGCTCACCTTTCTGGAAAACGGCGTACGCAGCCGGAACATCAGTCGACGGCCTGACACCTGAAAATAGCCCCCGCCGGGGAACAGTCATCGGCAGCCAACAATCCACGAGCGCACCTTCCGCAATTGCCCAATCTCGGTCATTCAGCAGGCGAAGCAATCTGCCGACAAACGGACGCTCAAGGGATCGCGGTCTCATCGATCCGTAAGCTATCGACCCATTTGTTAGGCCGGCCGGCGAAGTGGTCGCGAAGTCGGTCCTCGACGTGCTCGGGTTCCCATACGGCGGCAGCCTCCAACCCATCGCATTCGCCTAAGGTTGCTGTTCGCTCCCAGTCCGTTGCTGAAAACATCGAATGGTAAAGCGATAATCTCCCGGTCACCGCGTCTTGCTTGTAGAAAAACGGCTCTAAGCGGATTTCAGGGCCAAGCGGGGCGCGACCGATTAGTCGATCTTGGTCAGCCCGCGCACCTTGCCGACCAGCAACTGGCAGACCGCATCGCCGATGCCGTTCGCGTCGATCCCGAAATAGGTGCAATTGTACCGGGCGAGCCGCGCGATCACGAACTCGGCCTGTTCCTGATAATCGCCGCGGAGTTGGTGCCGCTCCAGCAACCGGAACTTGCCGCCCGGCCCGCTCGGCGGCAGCGCGATCACCAGCGCGGCATTGTCGCCGTCGACGCTGCCCTGCGGATCATAGCCGGCCCAGACGGGCTGGTCGCCGACCGGCCGCGCGGCGAGGACGTCGAACCATTTCCACTCGATCTGGGTGTCGACGGTGCAGGCGAGGATGTCGTTGAACTTGAATGCCGACAGGCTGTCGTCGACGAACTGGCAGCCGTAGAGGTTGGCATATTCGTCGGGCGCATTCTCGTCGCGCACCTCGGCGAGGTCGAACAGGTCGCAGCCCTGCTGCGCCGCATCCTCCAGCGTCAGCATATGGCGCCAGATCCGGTCGGCGCCGAGTGCCCCGCCCTTCAACGCGTCGTAGCTGACGTCGATCGTGACCTGATCGGCCTTCTTGCGCCGGCGATTGTAGGACGCGCCCGTCCACAGCCCGTATGCCTGATGCGCGACGGTCGACGGCGTCGACAGGTACGTCTTGCGCCAGTGCTTGTGGCTGGCCATCGCCTTGGCGACCTTGTTCAGCTCGTCGAAGCCGAACGTCCAGAAGAACTCGTCGAAATAGAAGTTGCCGGTATCCGCGGCAACGCTCCTGTCGTCGCTCGATCTTGTCACCGCCGGGGGCGGCGCAGCCTTTCAGAAGGCAGTGTCGGCGCCGGCGTTCACCGCTACCGGAAACATCGTCGCCGGTGCGACGGTCACCGCCAACTCTTTCGTCGTCGGAGGATTGCCCGTCTGGCATCCCGGCAACGATGGCGCCGGTTCCGGACTCGACGCCGATCTAGTGCGCGGACAGGCGCCCTCGTCCGGCGAAGGCGGCAGCACCGTCATGACGCGCGACGCCAACGGCGATACGTCGGTCCGCCACCTCAACCTCTTCGCGCCCGTCGAGGCGATCAACGTCACCAACGTCGTCGTCACCGCGGCAGACGGCCGCACTTTGCGCAAGGTGTCCGCAGCCACGTTGGTTTCGTCGCTGGATCTGGTCACCGCAGGCGGCGGGGCGGCGTTCCAAAAGCCGGTGTCGGCACCTTCGTTCACGGTGGCCGGCAACATCGCCGCAGGCGCGACCGTATCGGCCAATGCCGTCTTCGTCGGATCGAGCCCGGTCTGGCATCCGGCAAACGACGGCGCCGGCTCCGGCCTCGACGCCGATCTGCTCGACGGCCAGGACGGCGCATGGTACGCCGATATTGCGGCGCGGCTTGGCTTCACCCCGGCCAAGAAGTCGGGTGATACCTTCACTGGCGCGATCCGCCGCGATGCCGATTTCGGGATGGACATCACCGGCGGCAACGCGGTCATGACCTTTGGCCCGAACGCCTCGATCGTCTACGATCGCACGAACAACGCTTTCCGCTTCCTGATGGGCGACGAGCGCCTCGTGCTTACGCCGAACGGCCTCTACGCCCTGACACCCCTAATCAAGGGCAATGCCGGCCGCTTTATCCACTATGCCAGCGATCAGATCGCCGGCGACAGCATCACCCGAGGCACGGCGGCGCCCGCCGGCGGGGCCGATGGCGACATCCATTTTCAGGCGGACACGGCCAGCGGGACGGTGCGGATCTGGCACAATTACGGCGGCACTTGGCTGCACACGTAGGAGAACGGACGATGAAGACGACGATCGGCAAGCATGATCCCGAAACCCGGCAGGTGCCGGTGGTGTTCGATCCTGACGGGGTCGCGCACCGCCGCGCCGTGAACGCCTGCTATACCGAGGACGGCAGCTATGACCGCAAAGCCACGGTGGCGCGCGTGGCGCAGGTCGCGCTTGGCGTCGCGGCAAAGATCAACCTCGGCGTAATCCAGCCGCCGACTGATAATGAAATCTCCGACGATGCGGCGCCCGCAGCTTGACCCGATTGGTCACAAACTTCTGCCATTGAGCGTTTGCGGCGGCCGCTTTCGATGTCCGCTTCGCAGATCGTGAAGGTCTGAAAGTGGTGGTTAGCGGACGTTTGCTGGTTGCCTAGATCGGCGGAGAAAGACCGCCGAGGCGACCGTGAGAACTGCCAGAAATAGCAAGCTGTAGGCTGCGCCAAGGTCATCGTTAGAGCCCAGCGTGAACATCGGGCTGGCGAGTGCCAAAGCAGGGGAACTGTAGGCCGTCACCAGCCACCAGCCGAAGTCACCGTCATACTGCCAACCTGCGGCGGAGTTGATGGCAAGCGCAGCAGCAGCGGTCCAGAAATAGACCAAACACCAGACAAGGGCGCGTCTCATCCAAGGCCGTTTAATGGTCATAGCGCCAGATCAACACGCCTGCCCGGTGTCCGCAAGTGGGCTTGAGCGGAATGTCCGCTCGTGGGTGGCTAGCGGACATTGCGATACCAGAGTGTTATGGCGCAAGCACACCAACGCGCTCGCCATTCTGAACTATGAGAGGCGACGGGTAGGCGCAGGGTTCGCCCCAATTCCAGAGCATAATCTCACCATTGCTATATCGCGTAAAGGCGTCAGGCATCACGGAATAGGACCGCATTTTGGCGGGAGCAGACTTAGCAACTAGCCTCCAATGCTGCCCGCGATGGAGCGAAATTTTTTCCAGTCAATTTCGTCTAAGAATTCTACGGGATAGATCGATCGCTGGCGCGCGCCCTTTTCAGTCCAATAGCCGATTGATGCAGATGCCAGACACCCGTTCTGCTCATTGTTGCGGCGTACCTTGATTGTCGCCGGGCTTAGGAGTGCGGCACGACCTTTCGCGCCAGTTTTTCCCTGCGTGTTCGTGTCAAACGTGATTCGATCCATACGGGGTTTTCCGCCCACTGTGGCGGGCCAAGCAGCAAGACTATGGCCCTCGCCATCAAGGCAAGCCAAAATCTCTTCCCAAGTGTAGAACCATCGATTGGGCTTGTCAGGAATAGAATAGTCTTCGAAAATCTTCATCCCGGGCACGGTAAATAGCCAGCGCCAGACTTGGACTAGATCTACATCGGTGGCGAAGAAGGTCGCGGTCATGGGGTCATGCATGCCATACGGGACAAACCTCAGCAAATAGGTCCAAAGGTTTTATCGATCGCCCGCCCAACGCAAACGGCCGGACGTGGGCGAAAGCGGAATGACCGCTGATGGTGGAAAGCGGATGTAACTTTACCGAAAGCCGAGGCATATCAACGCTGCGGAGGCGGCCGACCAGCTTAGTGCAAACAAAGCGACGTTGAGGCCGACGCTGTGCTTGGATAGCTTGAGACCAAAGAACAACGCCACCGGGGAGAGAAGGAGGCCGGTCTGTAAGGTCAAGCCAGCGACGTTTGACTCAGTCGTCCAAATCGAAAAGCCGGATGCCACAACGAGCATCAACCAAAAGAGCGCGATCACCGCCGCCGCAACCAGTAGCAGCCATAGGGACATTCTCATCAAGGGAACTGCGTTCACCGGCATAGTAGCAGACTACGGCATGCGGCGAGTGTCCGCAAATGGGCGTAAGCGGAACGTCCGCTGTTGGGAGGAAAGCGGTCATACGTTCCAGTGACGAACCGCAATCGCGATCCCTAACACACCGAATAATGCCCACGATGCTGCGAATGCCCAGAATGTGGTTGGGGACGCCTCGCGGCTGGTATCTAACGCCTTATAGTTGAACGGCATTGCACCTGTTGCGAATCCGGTCCCAAGCACAATGGCGGATATAAAGGTTAGCAGTATCCCGCTCGCAGCCGCTTCGTTCATTGCTGGATGGTATCGCGTGCCGCAATGTCTGCAAGTGGGCGTTAGCGGCCAGTCGGTCGGAGAGCGGCGACGTGATCTCGCATCCGCTCGCGCTTGGAGGCGGCGTAGCGTTCATCCCATTGACGTATGTCCGCGTCGTCAGTCCAATGGCTCAATTCTTCCCACGCGGCCTTCTCCGCTGCATCGAGGGCAAATGGATCGGGTACCGCTGTGTCGAGTTCAGATTCGGCTACGTCCCCGCCATCAGCGACCCGTTGCAGGACTTCAAGAAGGAAGGCGCGGGCAACCGTCATTTGCACAGTGTGACCGACATGCCGAACGTCTGCAAATGGGCGTTAGCAGAGCGATAGTCGAATAATTCACAATACCCGAACGCTGCACATGGCCAGACTATGGGCCGCATTTCGCCGCTGCCACTTGATCGTCGAGCTTCCGGTCGGCGGACGATGCTTGCTCGCCATAGGCTTTTAGCAAGCAAAGGTATTGATCCCTTTGTTGCTCCCTGTTTTGCTCGCTCTCCTGCACGGCCCTAAGCAATTCACCCGATGCCATGTCCGCCCGAGCGCTGTCTGCGATCGCCTCAATCTGCTCGAGTGACACGTCCTCTTGCCCTGCCTGATCGACGACCGCGTTAAGAACTTCGTAATCGAATGTCGGCTTTGCCCTCGCGGCATTCGACTGCCCACCTGCAAAATCGTACACCTGATCCCAACTGTTACGCCCAGGCATCAACTGCATCAGGCCACGCGCTCCGTTGGATTGAGGCTGCCGTGTCGGAGGATGCCGGATTTCCTGAATGGTTCGGACAAGCAACGCTCTGAACTCCGGCGTAATTCGATGCATACTGCCGCCGGCAAGAAGGTTGTTTCTGATAGCGGCATTGCTCCATCGCGGCCCACCGTAATAGACCGCAGCATACATCATGCGGGCAAGCGACGGAGAGACCCCCGATGCGAGCATCGCTTTATAGAACATCAGATGAACGGAGTGCCATGGCTTGATTCTTCGATCGCAGAAATAGTCATGGATTACGGAAGCATTGCGGTATTTCCCTTCCCATGGCCCTATCAAAGACCACGCAGCGCGGGGGATCGACGCGCCGTCGACTTCGCTGCCGCTCGGGACGGCCCATGTCTCGCAATTTTCATCGATGAAGGCATATGGCTGGGCCAGTATCATCGTCCGCCCGTCATCGGTGGGCTGCAGTGTGAGCGTACCGGCGTATTGCGCTCGACACTCCGGACCGGGAGGCGGCGCCGCGGCGTTCGACGCTTGCACCAGTAGAATGGCAACGAGGCTAGACAGCGCCATGGCTTGGATCTTCCCTGTTCCGAATTAAGCTGGCCCGCATTCGGAGTGCATCAAGATCACTCAAATATTTGCGGGCAGCAAGAACGTTTTTCGAAGGGCTTTCGCTGGTCGATCGACTCCGGGGCTTCGATCTGAATATTCGCGGATTACCATAACGGGACAGTTTAGAGCGGCGGCCTGTGAAGGGATCGCCGGTTGCGAATTCGTGACGCCCAGCGATCGGCACGCGGATTCGCCCCCTTGTAGAAACCCTCTCTACAAGGGGAGCATCGCGCCATCCCCGCCGGGGCGCGCCAATGTCGCCCGTCATGAGCGACCTGCCCGATCCTCGCCGCGTGATCGGCAACATCATCCAGATCGGCACGATCGAAACCGTCGATCTCGCCGAGGCGACCTGCCGTGTGCGCGTCGGCGAAACCGTCACCGGCGAAGTCTGCTGGATCGTCCAGCGCGCCGGCAAGACGCGCACGTGGTCGCCGCCCAGCGTCGGCGAACAATGCCTCCTGATCTGCCCCGAAGGCGACACCGACGGCGCGCTCGCGCTGCTCGGCATCTTCTCCGACGCCAACCCCGCACCGTCGGATAAGCCGATCGACCTGATCCGCTTCGAGGACAGCGCGCTCGTCTCCTACGACGCCGCTGCCCATCTCCTCGTCGCGCAGCTTCCGCCTGGCGGCAGGGTGCAGATCGATGCGCCGGGCGGGGTGAAGATCACCGGCCCCGTCGAGATCATCGGCCCGGTGAAGGTCACCGGCGACGTCGGCATCACCGGCAAGGCCGAGGCCACCGACGACGTGATCGGCGGGGGCAAGAGCCTCAAGAGCCATAAGCACCTCGGCGTTACCGCCGGGGGTGGCGTGTCGGGATTGCCGCAATGATCGGCATGGACGCCGCCACCGGCAAGCCGCTCGCCGGCATCGAGCACCTCGAACAGTCGGTGGGCGATATCCTGTCGACGCCGATCGGCAGCCGCGTCGGTCGACGCGATTACGGTTCGCTGCTGCCCGAGCTGGTCGATCAGCCGATGAACGCGCTCGGCCGCATGCGGCTGATGGCGGCGACCGCGCTCGCGATCATGCGCTGGGAACCGCGCCTCAAGCTCTCCGCCGTCGTCATCCGGCAGACCGGCCCCGCCGCCATCGCCGCCGTGCTCGAAGGGCAGCGCACCGACGTGTCCGGGCCGAACGCCCGCGCCCGCCTTTCCATCCCCCTGCCGCGCTCCGGCAGCCTCTCCGCCCCCGCCTGAAGGAACGTCCATGCACGGCATCACCATCACCGAATCCACCAGCGGCGCCCGCTCGCTGGTCACCGTCGCCACCGCGGTCGTCGGCCTCGTCGCCACGGCCACCGCGCCGGCCGGCGCCGCCAGCGCCAAGCTCGACGCGGCCTTTCCGCTCAACCGCCCCGCGCTGATCACCGATCTCGCCGCGGCGATCGGCGTCGCCGGCACCGGCGGGACGCTCGCCCCGGCCCTGCGCGCCATCGCAGATCAGGCGAAGGCGCCCGTCGTCGTCGTGCGCGTGGCCGCCGGCGCGGATGCCGCCGCCACCACCGCCAACGTCATCGGCGCTACGGTGAACGGCCTCAAGACCGGCCTGCAGGCGCTGCTCGCCGCGGAGGCGCAGCTCGGCGTCAAGCCGCGCATCCTCGGCGTGCCGGGCCTCGACACCCAGGCGGTGACCGCGGCGCTCGCCGTGGTCGCCCAGAAGCTGCGCGGCTTCGCCTATGCCAACGCGATCGGCGCCGACGTCACCGCCGCCACCGCCTACCGCGCCAACTTCTCGGCGCGCGAGCTGATGCTCGTCTACCCCGACTTCGTCTATTTCGACACGAACGCCGCGGCGAACGCGACCAGCTTCGCCGTCGCCCGCGCGCTCGGCCTGCGCGCCCGCATCGATCAGGAGCAGGGTTTCCACAAGACGCTGTCGAACGTGCCCGTCGAGGGCGTGGTCGGCCTGACCAAGGACGTCCAGTTCGACGTGCAGGACCCGGCCTGCGAGGCGATGCTGCTCAACGACAAGCAGGTGACCGCGCTGATCCGCGCGGGCGGCGGCTTCCGCTTCTGGGGCAACCGCACCTGCGACGACGTGACGTCGCCCTTCTCGTTCGAAAGCGCCACCCGCACCGCGCAGGTGCTGCTCGACACGATCGCCGGCGGCATGATGTGGGCGATCGACAAGCCGCTGCGCCCCAGCCTCGCCAAGGACATCGTCGAGACGATCAACGGCACCCTGCGCAATCTGGTCAGCGCCGGCCAGCTCATCGGCGGCAAGGCATGGTTCGACGCCGACAAGAACCCGCAGGCCTCGCTCGCCGCCGGCAAGCTGGCGATCGACTACGACTTCACCCCCGTGCCGCCGCTGGAGCAGCTCTCGCTGACCCAGAAGATTACCGACACCTATCTCGCCGACTTCACCGTCGCCTGACGCTCCGGCGCTGCCCTTTCCCCTACACGATATCAGGAGCTGATCGATGGCCCTTCCCCGCAAACTCAAGAACATGAACCTGTTCAACGAAGGCCAGAGCTATCTGGCCGAGGTGCAATCGGTGAAGATGCCGAAGCTCGCCCGCAAGATGGAGGACTATCGGGGCGGCGGCATGGACGCGCCGGTCAAGATCGACATGGGCGCCGAGGCGATGGAAATGGAATGGACGCTCGGCGGACCCGATCGCACCGTCGTGCGCCAGTTCGGGCGCCCCGGTCTCGCCGGCACCTTCCTGCGCTTCGTCGGCGCCTACCAGAACGATCAGACCGCCGCCTACGACACGATCGAGATCACCGTGCGCGGCCGGCATGAGGAGATCGACCGGGGTGAGGCCAAGATCGGCGAAGGCGGCGAGTGCAAGGTCAAGACGCAGTGCGTCTTCTACCGCGAGGAGTGGAACGGCCGCGTCGAGGTCGAGATCGACGTCCTCAACATGATCCACATCGTCGACGGCGTCGACATCCTTGCCGAGCAGCGCGCCGCCATCCTCTGACCGCCACCCGCCGTGGGGCGGCGCCGATCGCGCCGCCCCCGATCATCCCGCCCGACGCGAGTAACCTCCCATGACCGACACTTCCCTCCTCGCCGCCACTGCCGCCGTTGCCGCCATCGCCACGGTGACGCTCGACTTCCCCTTTCAGCGTGGCGACCAGACCATCGACAAGGTGCAGGTGCGCCGCCCGCGCTCGGGCGAACTGCGCGGCCTCAACATCACCGATCTGGTGCAGATGAACGTCGCCGCCACCACGACGCTGCTGCCGCGCATCACCATGCCGCCGCTGACCCAGCAGGAGGTTTCCGACCTCGATCCCGCCGACTTCACGCAGTTCGGCATGGAGATCATGGATTTTTTGCTGACGAAGGCCGCGAAGGGGGAGGCCTCCCCGCAAGCGTAGACGAGGCGATGGCGGATCTCGCCGTCGTCTTCCACTGGCCCCCCGATGCCATGAACCCCATGAGGTTGCCCGAACTCATGGGGTGGCACGCGAAGGCGCTCAAGCGGCACAACCCGGAGACCTGACCGATGGATCGCGACCTGCGCATCCGCATGCTGCTCGAAGCGACCGACCGCGTCACCCGCCCGCTACGCGACATCGCCGGCGGCAGCCGCACGGCGACGGCAGCCGTCGCCCAGGTCAAGCAACGGCTCGACCAGCTGAAGCGCACCAGCGACGACATCGACGCCTTCCGCAAGCTCAAGACCGAAATGCGCGGGTCGGAATCCGCCATGCAGCAGGCGCAGACCCGCGTCGCCGCGCTGGCCCGGCAGATGCAGGAAGCCAGCTCGCCCAGCCGTCAGCTCGCGCGCGATTTCGAGAAGGCGAAGCGGGAAGCCGCGGCGCTGCGCGGCGAGCACGAACGGCAGGGCGAGTTGCTCCAGCAGATGCGCGACCGTCTGCGCGCGGCCGGCGTCGGCACCGCCGATCTCGCCCGCCACGAGCGCGACCTGCGCGCGGCGATCAACCGGACCAATCGCGAGCTGACCGAACAAAGCGACCGGCTGCAGCGTGCCGACTCCCGCGCCCGCCGCTTTGCCTCCGCGCGCGCGAGCTTCGGCCGGGTTCAGGGCATGGCCACCGGACTCGCCGCGGGCGGCGCTGCCAGCATCGGTGTCGGGATGACGATCGCCCGCCCGATCCTCGGCGGCATCGGCGAGGCGCAGAAATATGAATCGGTCATGACCGACATCGCCCAGAAGGCGAACCTGTCGCGCGTGCAGGCGGCGGCCATGGGTCGCGAGCTGCTCGGCGCGGCCCGGGCGGCCAACCAGCTCCCCGACGCGCTGCAGGAAGGCGTCGATACGCTCGCGGGTTTCGGCCTCGATCCCCGGCAGGCGGTCGCGATGATGAAGCCGATCGGCCGCGCCGCCACCGCCTACAAGGCGGAGATCGCGGATCTCTCGGCCGCGGCGTTCGCGGCGAACGACAATCTCAAGGTGCCGATCCAGCAGACCGGCCGCGTTATTGACGTGATGGCCGAGGCGGGCAAGCAGGGCGCGTTCGAGATCAAGGACATGGCGGGCGCCTTCCCCGCGCTCACCGCCGGCTATCGCCGCGGGACGTGCATCGCGCGTTCGCCGAGGTGACGCAGGCAGCAGCAGCGCTTGACGCCGTGCAGCGCCGGCTCGCCAGCTTCCTTCCGTCCGCCATGGGGTCGGCCGCGGGGAATACCGGGGGTTCCAATGACTAAGCCGATCGACCGCACGAGGCTTCCGGGCATCAAATGCCCACACTGCAAGAACAAGACGATCGTCCGCGACAGTCAGGAGCTGACGCCGTCGGTGCGCGAGCTGCGCATCGTCTGCACCGATGACGATTGCGGGTTCAGCTGCGTCGCGCAGCTCTCGCTGATCCGCCAGATCCGCGCCAGCGCCAAGCCGAACCCGGATATCCGCCTGCCCTTCGGCCACTGGCCGGCCAAGCCCGCCAACGAGAATCATCCCGACCCGGCGAACGATGCCGATGAGGCCAGCGAGAAGGCCGCGATCATCGGCGACGCGCTCGCCAGCATCATGACCACCTGACGCCCGCGCGGCCGCCCGCCGCGCCCAGCCCTGCCGACCCCATCCCCCGCCGGAAGCTCCCGCTTCCGGCAACGCCACCCGCTTGTTCCGAAAGATCGCCCCGCTCGTGCAAACCGACGTTCTTCGCGAAGTCCTCTCCAAATTGAAGGCCGACTATGGCTTCGCGGAAAAGGGCAAGTACCTGCAGGAGGGCAAGTGCCCCGCCTGCGGAAAGCGCGAGCTTTTCACATGGGCGGACAAGCCATTCGTGCTCCGCTGCGGCCGGGAAAACCGGTGCGGCGAGACGTTTCAGGTCAAGCCGCTCTACCCCGAGATCTTCGACGATTGGTCGAAGCGCCACGTCCAGACCCGCGAGAACCCCAACGCCGCGGCCGACGCCTAAACCGAGCACCAAAGTCACCATGTCGAACCTCTACACCCGCAGCGAGATCTATTGGGCGCGTTTCAAGGTCCGGGGCGTCGAATACCGACACAGTCTACGAACGCGTACTAAATCGGTCGCCGAAAAGCGCCTGAAGAAGCTGCGCGAGTCGATCGAGAACGAGGCGCATTTCGGCATTGCCGGGCCTGTGACATGGCAGGCGGCGGTCATATCGTGGAATGAGGGGATCGGTCGCTCGATCGCACCCAAGACCCTCGACCGTTACATCACCAGCCTCGCCCAGCTTCGTGCTTGGCTGGACAACAAGCTCGTGCAGGACATCGACGCCGGCGCCCTGCGCGACCTCGTGAAGGGGCGGCAGCGCCAAGGCGTCACCAATGCCACGATCCGCCGCGACCTCACCGCGATATCCAGCGTCCTCGCCCACGCGATCGACGAGGGGTGGCTCGAAGACAATGCCGCCGCGTCGTTCAACCGCAAGCGCATCCCCGAGCGCCGCGATCCCGTCATGCTCCCGACCGAAGCCGACATCACGCTGACCGTCGGCCCCAGCGCGACGCGGTTCGGCGATATGATGCTGCTCGCGCGCGAGACCGGCATGCGCGAGGAGGAGATCGCCGGACTGGAGCACGACGCCTACGATCGTCAGGCGCGCACCCTCACCTTCGTCGGCAAGCGCAATAAGCTGCGCTCGATCCCATTGTCGCCGGCCGCGATCAAGATCATCGAACGCCAGCCCCGCCACCTGAAATGCAGCTACGTCTTCTGGCACCTAGACGAGGACGACGAGGGCAAGCCGATTGCCAAGCGCTATACCAACGTCGCCTCGAACTTCGCCGACTATACGAAGCGCGCGGCCGGCCGCGCGGAGAAGGCCGGCAAGCCCTACCGCCGCTTCCGGTTCCACGACATCCGCCACCTGTTCGCCGTCGACTATCTGCGCTCTGGCAAGGGCGGGATTTACGACCTGCAACGCATCCTCGGCCACACGTCGATCAAGACGACGGAGGTCTACCTGGACTATCTGACCCCCGAACAGGCGAAGGCCGCTATGGTGGGGGTGGCACAAAAGGCGGCACACAAGCGCCGGTCTGGCACAGCGGCCTAGCAAAAAATCGCAGATTTCTGCGGCTGCTAGGTCGGTTCGTCCAACCCATCATTGGGTTTTGTAAACCGAAGGTCGCGGGTTCGATTCCTGCAACCGGCACCATCCCCGCCCGGCAGGCCTGGTCCGATCGGCCGGTGGTCGAGGATCAACATTGCCGGGCACGGCGCTTCCGTCTGTTTACATGAACCTTCGACGCACTCGTCTTCGCCCACGGGAAGATCGGATTGGCGCTTGCGTCCCCCATCGCCCCGCGCCTAAGGGAGCCACGCGTCGGGGAGTGGCGCAGTCCGGTAGCGCGCCTGCTTTGGGAGCAGGATGTCGCAGGTTCGAATCCTGTCTCCCCGACCATCTGCTGCAGGTTCTGGTTTCGCGTTCTAATGTCGGCGATCAGGCATGGCAGCGTTTCCCGCAGACGATCCCGCGCCGTGACCGTGACGTCAGCGATCCGGCCGATCGTCGCAGCGCGATAAAGCCGTCCAGAAGCCGACATCCCGCTCAGCGGGTCTCGAACAGATCCACCACGCTCGCAGGCGCGTCCGGGCCGAAGAAGGAAAACAGATTGCTGGCGCTGAGCCGTGCGATCGGTGGGCTGCGTGCGAACAGCTGATGCTCGTAAGCGGCTAACGCATCTTCCCGATCGTGATGGTCGATCAACGCGCGCGCAAGCTCCGCTCCGTCAAGCATTGCCAGATTGGCGCCCTCCCCTGCGAACGGCGACATGAGGTGCGCGGCGTCCCCCAGCAGCGTCACGCCCGGCACACGCGGCCAGGCCAGCGACGGCGGCAGCGCGTAGACGGGACGTATCACCGGAAGCTCCTCACCGCCGGCGATCAAGGCACGCAGCGATTGCGCCCAGCCGTCGAACAGGGTCGCCATGCGGACCGCCGCAGTCGACAGATCGGCAGCCAGCCACTCCACAGGCCGGTTGGCCGCCACATAGGTGTGGATGCTGCCGTCGGCATTATGGTGCGCGAGGATGCCCTGGCCTGGTGCCACCGCGATCAACGTGCCCGCACCGATCACCGCCGCGGCGGAGGCCGCACGCGGATCGTTCGCGTCCAAGTGAAGCTCCAGAAAGCACGTGCCGGTATAAGCGGGCCGGGCGTCGGTCACGAGCGGACGGACGCGCGACCAAGCGCCGTCCGCGCCGACCAGCAGCGTCGTCTCCACCGTGGAATTGTCGGTGAATGCGACCATGTGGCGACCATCGCCCACATTCTGCACCGACGCGACCTTGCGGTCCCAACGCACGATCCCCGGCGGCAGGGCATCCAGCAGCAGCCGGCGCAGGTCACCACGGTCCACCTCCGGGCGAGCGCAGTCGGAATTGCCCGGTCGATCGAGCAGCACCGTGCCATGCCGGTCGACGACCCGCTTGGCATCCTCGCCCGGCCGGACCAGCTTCAGGAACGCGTCATGCAATTCGAGGGTGTGTAGAACTTGCTGACCGCTGTTTGCATGCAGATCGAGCAGGCCGCCCTGGCCGCGCGCGTCCGGAAATGGTTCGCCTTCATGGACGACGACGCCGATGCCGCGGCGATGGAGCGCGCCGGCGAGCACCAAGCCGCCCAGCCCTGCGCCGATGATCGTAACGTCTTCCAGCATTCGGCCGCGCTCCCAGCCCGCGCAGGTCGAGCCTGCGTTGCCATCATGGAGCCGCTCGCCGGCTATCGACCGGCGTGTGCGCGAGGGTGGTGTCGACCACGCCGTCGTTTTTCGCAGCGGGCGTGGTCTAGGATGGGATCGTCCGTAACGCAAACGCGCTGACCACAAGCAGCGTCGTCCCCGGCTTCGGACGCTTCAGGCTGCCCGGTTGGCGAGCACCACATCCAGAAGGCCGGGGAAGCGCCGGTCGAAATCCGAGCGTCGCAGCGTGTTGATCATCTCGCGCCCGGCTTGGGTCGTCTCGATCAGCCCCGCGGCGCGAAGCAGTTTCAGATGGTTGGACAGCGTGCTCTTGGGGATCGAGTCGCACGGCGCGGCACCGGTGCAGCTCAGCCGCTCGGTCGCGGCGAGGCGCGCCACCATAGCCAGCCGATTGGGATCGGCCAGCGCATGGAGTGCCAGATCGAGTGGAACGTCCTCCAGCCTGGGATGCGTGAAGCGAGGCATCCGCCTCATATAGGAAGACCGTACAATTTTAATAGTTCGGATATGTTGAACTGTCGAAGCATCGCCTTATCTTCTCCCCTGCCGACAGCGCACGACGGCGTGATCGCGGGCCACATTTCGGAGTATCGACATGTCACTTCAGGGCAAAAAGGCGCTCGTCACCGGTGGATCGCGCGGCATCGGTGCGGCGATCGCCAAACGGCTGGCGGCCGACGGCGCGACCGTCGCGATCACCTACGCCGGCAACAAGGCTGCCGCAGACGCTACCGTGGCGGCGATCGAGAGCGCCAGCGGCAGCGCCTTTGCGTTCCAGGCCGACGCCGGCAACCCGGTGTCGCAGCGCGCGGGCGTCGAGCAGGCTGCCGCCGCGCTGGGCGCGATCGACATCCTGGTCCACAACGCGGGGGTGGCCGAATTCTCGGCGGTCGCCGACGATACGGACGAGACCTTCGATCGTCAGTTCGGCGTCAACGTTAAGGGCCTGCACGTCGGCACGCGCGCGGCGTTGCCGCATTTCAACGATGGCGGGCGGATCATCCTGATCGGCAGCGTCTCGGGCGAACTCGCCTTCCCGGCGACCGCAGTCTACAGCGCGACCAAGGCGGCGGTGGCGGCGCTCGCACGAGGCTGGGCGAAGGATCTCGCAGCGCGCAATATCCTGGTCAACACGGTGCAACCAGGTCCGATCGATACCGATATGAACCCCGCCGACGGCGCGTTCGCGCAGCAGATGATCGGATTCATTCCGCTCGGCCGCTACGGCAAGGTCGAGGAGATCGCGGGTGCGGTCTCGTTCCTCGCCGGGCCCGATGCGAGCTACATCACGGGCACCACGCTCAACATCGACGGAGGTGCGGCTGCCTGAGGGCTAGGCCGGATCGGCATTTGGGATTTTGGTAAATGCCTCTCCCGCCAGGGAGTGCCGGGGGAGGCAATCGAAACGTCTGTTCCGTGCCCTCCCCCTCCGTCATGCCTGCGGCATGCCACCTCCCCCTTGCGGGGGAGGAATTTCGCTACGCCGATGCATGGCGATCCCGCCTCGTTCTGATCGATATCGGAGCGCGGCCGGCCCGACCGGCGGCACACGGAAGCGCCGCCGGTACATCCGGTGTCAGGCCGCGACCTGATCCGAGGTGGCGGGCGCGGCGATGATAGTGAGCGCCGCCGAGAGCGATCCGACATAGCCGTCCGCGCCAAGCTCGCGCTGGATCGCCGCATCGGTCAGCGCCGCCTCCCCTTGCGGCCACAGGCCGACGATGATCCGCGCCGCAGGCGCCTTGGCGCGCAGACGCCGCACCAAATAGCGCAATTGCGCAGGCGACCCGTTCAGCTCCAGATACGACACCATGATCGTCGTCACACCGGCAAGATCCAAACTGCCGATGGTCTCGCGACCGACATCGCCATACGGGATCGTCCTGGCCGCGATGTCGCGCTGCTCCAAGAGCTGCGCCATCATGGCGGTCACCGCTTCGTCGAACGCGCCATGGCCGGCGACACAGGCGACCGTCCCGACGCGGACGGCGGGCTGATCGTGCGCAATACCGTGCGATTTCAACTCGCCGATCACCGAGAGCATCGAGCGCGTCATGCTCCGCGCGCCGGCGCGATCGATCGTGCCGCGCGCCTGATCCTCGACCGCGAGCTTCAGGCCTGCCAGCACGACCCCGTCGTAATAATCCGCCAGCGACCGATCGGCGAGCAGCGTCTCGGCCTGCGCCAGCGCCTCGTCCGGATTGTCGGCGAGGATGCGCTGGTAGAAGCTTTCGACCGGCGTCAGAGCGGGGCGATCACCGAGCAGTACGTCGAAGAACTCCAGGCTTTTGACGTGCCGGCCCATCACGACTAGGCACAGCGTCAGCGGCGTCGACATGATGAGGCCGATCGGGCCCCACAGCCACGTCCAGAAGATCGCCGACACGATCACCGATACGGGCGAGAGCCCGGTCGAATGGCCATAAAGCAGCGGCTCGACGACATAGCCGGTGACCGGCTCGACCACCACGAACAGCGCCACCACCTCGATCGCCATGCCCCAGCCCGGGTCGACCGCGGCGCCGAGGGCGGCGGGCGCAACCGCGGCGAGGAACGAGCCGATATACGGCACGAAGCGCAGCAGCCCCGCCATCACGCCCCACATCGCCGGCGACGGTACGCCGATCACCCACAGGCCGATGCCGATGACCAGGCCAAAGCAGGTATTCACCGCCAGCTGCGACAGGAAGTATTTGCTCAGCCGCTGACCGGCGTCGTCGAGCGCGCGCGTCGTCCGGTGGAGATCGCTCGACCCGAACACGCGAATGAAGCGGTCGCGCAGATCCTCCTTCTGCATCAGCACGAAGATCGCGACGATCAAGACGATGATCGTCGTTTCCAATGGCCCCAGAATCGGCTCGACCACCGTCCGCGCGATCGTGAAGGGCGATGTGCTCTCCTGCACGACCTGGACCGGTACGGGGCGCCGCTGACCCGCAGCGGGCTGCGCCGCGCCGGCGGCGAGCGTGGGGGCGGGTGCGGCGCCGCGCGGAGCGGCCGCGTGCCGGCCGCCGCCCAGCTCCTTGGTGATCGATGCCATCCGCGACAGCGCGAACCCCTGCACCTTCTCGACCTTGGCCTGGATCGTCTGCGCATATTGCGGCGCGTTGGCGGTGAGCGAGGCGGCCTGGCTGCCGATCAGCGTACCGAAGAGCCCCAGGATGCCCAATGCGGCCAGCACCGTGAGCATCACGGCGGGCGCCCGCCACAACCGCAGGCGCTGAAGCAGGTTCACGACGGGCGACAATACGAACGACAGCATGACCGCCAGCGTGATCGGGATCAGCACCTCCTGACCAAAATAGAGTGCCGCGATGACCAGCGTACCGACCGCGACCCCCGCGAGCGTCCTCAACTCCGGCGCGGAGGCCGGAGCTATCTTCGCCGCGCCTCCGGCCTCGTCCGGTCCGTCGCGGCTGCCGGTCAGGACGTCCTTGTAGCCGGCAACGCTGTCTCGATCGCTCATTATGACATGCCCTAATCTTCAGGCATCCTGTGCCGATCGCGCAGCTTAGGCCAACCGGCGCGCCGCGTCATCCTCGGCTGGCGCTATCATCGGTGCACGGATGCTTCCGAACTGTCGCAGGCGCGCGACGCGTCGCTCGACCAGGCGGGATCGACCTTCATCGTCGTAGTAAAATTCCTCCCCCGCCAGGGGGAGGTGGCATGCCGCAGGCATGACGGAGGGGGAGGTAAGCGACACGCCGGTTTCGTGTCCTCCCCCTCCGTCACGGCTTCGCCGCGCCACCTCCCCCTGGCGGGGGAGGACTTACGTCACGAAGATGAATGTCGCTCGGCTAGGCTGTCGGGTCGACGTCGTTGCGAGCGCGTGGAGCGCATCGCCATGCCGCCCGTTCAAGGCGCAGGGATCACGGCGCGAGGCGGCTTATGGACGATACGAAGGCCAGCACGAGCGACTGGCGTGCCGAACTGCCGGCGAATGCCTTCGACAAGGTGGACGACGGTGACGATCTCGCCTTCTACGCGCCACCACGCCTCGTCTCGCACATCGACGACGCAGCGGTTGCGGCGCTGACCGCTTGTTATGCGCGCATCATGCCGGCGCAGGCCGTCGTGCTCGATCTCATGTCGAGCTGGATCAGCCACCTGCCCGCGACGCCAGCCACTGCCGAGGTCATCGGCCACGGCATGAACGCGGTCGAACTCGCCGCCAATGATCGGCTCGACCGCTGGTTTGTCAACGATCTCAACGCCACGCCGATATTGCCGCTGTCCGATGCGAGCATCGACGTCGCCTTGTGCTGCGTCGGCGTCCAATATCTCCAGCAGCCGGTGCCGGTGTTCGCCGAGGTTCGCCGCGTCCTGCGAGCGGGCGGACGTTTCGCCGTCAGTTATTCCAACCGATGTTTTCCGACGAAGGCGGTGCGGATCTGGCGGGCGCTCGACATTGCCGGACAGGCGCAGCTGATCCGCCTCTACATGGAGCGATCGGGGTTCGGCGCGGTCGAAACGGAGGTACTGGCCGATGGTAGCAGGGGCGATCCGCTGGTCGTCGTCGCCGGCACGAAGTGACCGGTGCGGTGCATCCGCTTATGGCCCGCAATCGCACGATCCGTTTCGTGCCGCGGCGCCTTGCCGCACCCGGGCGATTGCCGTTGCTCCCGTTGATCGAATTGGAGATGTAATTGCGCGGTCTGGATTTCAGCTCCTGGCAAAACCTGGTCGTGACCATCTTCGGGCTGACGTTGGTCACGCTGCTCGGCGTCGGCATCCGTCTGCTCACCCAGATGACGTTCCAGCAGCGTCGCGAGCGCATGAACCGGCAGATCAACGAGCGGCTCCGGACGCTCATCGCCGCGTATAAGGTGCTGGGGGGCTCGTTCACCGGCGATCTCACGGTCGATCCGGCACACCGGCGCGATCTGCGACGGCGCGACCAGGGCGGTGGCGCGACGGAGCCGATGGCGGCGCTGGACCTCAGCGCGGAGGGCGCATCGCGATCGGACCGTACCCGCCGCATCCGCGACGCCGTGGAAGCCGCGCTGTCGGACATCATCCTGCTCGGCACCGAGGAGCATGTCCGGCTGGCGGACCGGGCGATCCGCGAGCTGGTCGCGGGACATCCCGTGCATACGCACGAGCTGGTCGTCTCGCTGCGCGCGTTCGTGCGCGATGCCCTCGATCTCGATCCGATCCCGGCCGACCTGACCATCGCGATGCAGGGACCGGCACGGCCCGCATCGTCGGGCGCCGGCAAAGGCGGCGGCAAGGACGATGGTGGCCGAAGCGGAGGCGGTGGTTCTGGAGGCGGGGGCGGAGCCGGAAGCGGGTTCGGGGGCGGGTCCGGCGGCGCGGGGATCGGCGGCGCTGGCTTCAGCGACGATCCGCACGATGCAGGGGCGCCGAACGCCGGGCGATAGGCTATACGCCGACGGTGCACCATCATCCAACGGCCTTGGCCCAACCGGGCGCGCCCGACCCGACTCCCGTCCCGGGCGACGCCGAGGCGTCACCTGCCCACGCCGGATGGGTCCTCGCGGCGACGATGCTCGCGTCGAGCCTCGCCTTCATCGACGGCTCCGTTACCAACGTCGCGCTGCCGTCGATCGGGCGCGACCTGCACGGCGACGCCGCCTCGCTGCAGTGGATCGTCAACGCCTATCTCCTGCCGCTGTCGGCGCTGCTGCTGGTCGGCGGTGCGGCGGGGGATCATTTCGGCCGCCGCCGCATGCTGATCCTCGGCACGGCGCTGTTCGCCGCAGCATCGGTCCTCTGCGCGCTGGCGCCCGGCCTGCCCCTCCTGCTCGCCGCGCGCGCTGCGCAGGGGGTCGGGGCGGCGATGCTGATGCCCAACAGCCTCGGGATCCTCGGCGCGTCGTTCCGGGGCGAGGCGAGAGGACGGGCGGTCGGCACCTGGGCGTCCGCCGGCGCGATCGCGAGCGCGGTCGGGCCGCCGCTTGGCGGCTGGCTGGTCGGCGCGGCGGGCTGGCGGGCGATCTTCCTCATCAACGTGCCCGTCGCGCTCGTCGCGATCCTCCTCGCCTGGCGCCATGTGGAGGAGAGCGCGGAGGGCGAGCAGCCGCTCGACGTGCCCGGCGCGGTCCTCGCGACGCTGGCGCTCGGCACGCTCACCTGGGCGCTGACGCTCTGGTCCAGCACGCATGCGGGGTCGCCGCGGATCTGGGCGGGGCTGATCGGCGGCGTCCTGCTCATGACGCTGTTCGTGTGGGTCGAACATCGCCGGCATGGCGATGCGATGATGCCGCTGGCGATGTTCGCGTCGCGTCCCTTCGTCGGCCTGACGCTGCTGACCTTCCTGCTGTACGGCGCGCTGGGCGGGCTGCTCGTGCTGCTGCCGTATCTGCTGATCGTCGGCGGCGGCTATTCACCGCTCCACGCCGGATTGGCGTTGCTTCCCTTCTCGCTCGTGATCGGCGCCGCGTCGCGGCTGATGGGCAGGACCACGGAACGGATTGGGCCGCGCTGGCCGCTGACCGTCGGGCCGATCGTCACCGGGCTTGGCTTCCTGCTGCTGGTCCGCGTCGATCCGACCGGCAGCTACTGGACGAGCGTGATGCCGGGCATGATCGTCGTCGCGCTCGGCATGGCGGGGGCCGTCGCGCCGCTGACCACCGCGGTCCTGTCGTCGGTCGATCAGGCGCACACCGGCACCGCCTCGGGGTTCAACAGCGCGATCGCGCGGACGGGCGGATTGATCGCGACCGCGCTGGCCGGCGCGGTGATCGCGCAGACCGGTGCGGCGCTGGTCGAGACGTTCCGGTCGGCGGCGATCCTGGCGGCGGCGCTGGCGGTCGCTGCGGGTTGCGTCGCGTTCGCCACGCTCGGATCGCTGCGTCCCGCGCGGGCGGGGCGGACCGGTTAGGCGATCAGGTCGCCACGCTCTCGCCGCCGGGTGCCGACGCCCGCGGCAGCTTCCACTTCGGCCGCACGAAGTGACAGGTATAGCCGTTCGGCCGACGCTGCAGATAGTCCTGATGCTCCGGCTCGGCTTCCCAGAATTCGCCCAGCGGCGCCAGTTCGGTGACCACACTGCCCGGCCAGAGCCCGGAGGCCTCGACGTCCGCGATGGTCTCCTCGGCGACCGCCTTCTGCCCGTCGTCCGTATAGAAGATGGCGGACCGATAGCTGGCGCCGCGATCGTTGCCTTGCCGGTCGACCGTGGTCGGATCGTGGATCTGGAAGAAGAATTCGAGCAACGCGCGGAAATCGGTACGGGCGGGGTCGAAGACGATCTCGATCGCTTCGGCATGGCTGCCGTGCTTGCGATACGTGGCATTGGCCACATCGCCGCCCGAATAGCCGACCCGCGTCGAGAGGACGCCGGGCAGCTTGCGGATAAGGTCCTGCATGCCCCAGAAGCAACCGCCGGCGAGTACCGCACGCTGCGTGATCGCGCACGGCGCCGCGATCTGGTCCAGATAGGCGCCATAGCCCTGCTCGGCCATCTCGGCGCGCGGCACGAAGCGCAGCGCCGCCGAGTTGATGCAATAACGCAGGCCGCCGCGGTCGCGCGGCCCATCCTTGAACACGTGGCCGAGATGACTGTCCCCCTGCGCCGAGCGCACCTCGGTACGCGGGATGAGCATCGACCAGTCCCGCCTCGCCTTCACATGGCCGGCGTCGATCGGCCTGGTGAAGCTGGGCCATCCGCAGCCGGACTCGTATTTGTCGTCGCTGGCGAACAACGGCTCGCCCGAGACGATGTCGACATAGATGCCCGCGTCCTTGTTCTTCAGGAGCGGACCGGTGCCGGGGCGCTCCGTGCCGTTCTGCTGGGTGACGCGGAACTGCTCCGGAGTCAGGGCGGCAATGGCCTCGTCGGTCTTGGCGTAGCTGTTCATGGGGTGGATGTGGGGCGCCGCCCTGCCGCTGTCGAGCGCGTTACCTGCCGGGCCCATTCCGCGATCCACGACGTTGAGGGGGTTCAGTCGCTTTTCCGAACCAGGCGGAGCACCTGCCCACACGGAGACGATTCATGCGCGCATTATGCTGGCACGGTAAGGGTGACGTTCGCGTCGACACCGTTGCAGACCCCGAGATCAAACATCCGCGCGACGCGATCATCAAGGTCACCGCGTGCGCGATCTGCGGATCGGACCTCCACCTGCTCGATGGTTATCAGCCCACCATGGAGGCGGGCGACATCCTCGGCCACGAGAATATGGGCGAGGTCGTCGCGCTGGGCTCCGAGGTCACCAACCTGCGGATCGGCGACCGCGTGGTGGTGCCGTTCACGATCAGCTGCGGCGACTGCTGGTTCTGCCGCAAGGGTCTGTTCGCCGCGTGCGACCGGACCAATCCCAATGCCGAGATGGCCGCCAAGGCGATGGGCCACTCGCCCGCCGGCCTGTTCGGCTTCAGCCACATGCTGGGCGGCTATTGCGGCGGCCAGGCCGAATATCTCCGGGTGCCCATGGCCGACATCGGCCCGATCAAGATCCCCGACACCGTCACTGACGACCAGGCATTGTTCCTCTCGGACATCTTCCCGACCGGCTATATGGCCGCGGAGAACGCGCAGATCGAGCCGGGCGACACCGTCGCCATCTGGGGCTGCGGCCCGGTCGGCCAGTTCGCCATTCGCTCCGCGCTGATGATGGGTGCGGGGCGCGTGATCGCGATCGACGAGCTGCCCGAGCGGCTTGCCATGGCGGAAGCCGGCGGCGCCGAGACGATCAACTTCGCCGAGACCGACGTTTACGACGAACTGCAGGCACGCACGAAGGGGCGCGGCCCCGACAGCTGTATCGATGCGGTCGGCTGCGAGGCGGCCGGGCACGGCGCCGCCGACGCGGTCATGGACAAGGTCAAGGCCAGCGTGATGCTCGCCACCGATCGCGTCCACGTCTTGCGCCAGGCGATCATGAGCTGCCGAAAAGGCGGCACCGTCTCGGTGCCCGGCGTCTATGTCGGCATGGGAGACAAATTGCCGATCGGTGCCGCGATGAACAAGGGGCTGACGATCAAGCTCGGCCAGACCCACGTGCAGCGCTACACCAAGCCGCTGCTGGAGAAGATCGTAGCCGGCGAGATCGACCCGAGCTTCGTCATCACGCATCCGGCCAGTCTGGAGGATGCGCCCGAAATGTACGCCAAATTCCGCGACAAGGAAGACGGCGTCATCAAGGTGGTGATGCGTCCGCACGGCTGAGCGGCGAGCCCCGAGTGGTGTTCTAGGCGAAATAGACATTCATCGTCATAGCGTAAGTCCTCCCCCGCCAGGGGGAGGTGGCATGCCGCAGGCATGACGGAGGGGGAGGTAAGCGACACGTCTGTTCCGTGTCCTCCCCCTCCGTCACGGCTTCGCCGCGCCACCTCCCCCTGACGGGGGAGGAATTGTCATCGTCCGCGAGTTGAATGTCGATCGACCCTAGTTTCTAACTTCGGTCTCGATCCGGGTTGGAACGTGCCTCCCTCAGCGTGGCGTAGCCCGCGTTGCGTACGGGATCCCGTCAGACGAGGTGGAGAACCGGTACCGAGCCCGCGTGGAGATAACCGGGGTCGAAATCGCCCTCGCGGTGCAATTTGGCGACGTTCGGGATGGTGATGACGCGATCGCCCGCCTCGATCAGGCCCTGGTCGCGCAGTTCGCGCATCATGCGGTTGACGTGGACCGAGGTGAGACCGAGCACGTCGGCGAGATGCTCCTGCGTCAGCGGCAGGCGGAAGCGGCTGCGACCCTGGTGTTCCGCCGCCAGCCGCGTGCTCAGCTCACATAGGAGATGCGCGAGCCGCGCCCGTGCCGACCGGCGGCCGAGCGACAAGGTCCATTGGCCGAGCGTCGCATTGTCCTGGATCGCGAGCCAGGTGAAGCTCCGGGCGATACCGGCGTGCTGCGCTGCGAGCGCCGCGACGTCGCCGCGGCGCAGCCGGACGATACTGGCTTCGGTCAGCGTCAGCACGCCATAATCGAGCCGGTCGAACAGCAACGTGTCGAGGTTGGCGACGTCGCCGGGCACCAGCAGCGCGAGGAACTGGCGGCCGCCCTGACGGGTGGTCGCATAGCGCCCTCCCCAGCCGTGCGCGATCAGGATCAGGTCGCCGGCGCGGCCGTCCTCGCGCACCAGATCGGTATAGGCCGACACGAGCGTGGGCGACCCCATCGCATCGCGCAGAGCCTGCCGCTCGACGCGCGAGAGGAACGGCGAGTCGAGCAGGCGGCTGTCGAAGACGGGCGGCGACGGCCGGGGCGGGACGGTGATGTCGAGCACGCGATCGGGACGGACCGGAACACCCCCCTGCGCCCGAGCGGACACCATACGATTGACGTATCGTGGGTCCGTCTTGTTCTCGTCGGTCATCGGTCCGCCTTGGGGTAAATCCGGAACGGATCACGATCCGACGCATCGCCATTCACGCGGTCGGTGACAATCCAATGTGCGACGCCGGACGGTTCCCCGCGGGCGATGATATAGGCCGGCACCCTTCACCTATGTGCTTGGTGTCGGGGGTGCCGCCGCCTACCCCGGTGCAATCCTTCGCCGTTGATCAGGGCGCGAATGACCGGGAGTCGCCGACGCTTTCGCCCCAAGACAAGGTGCGCGTCCATGCCGCACTTCAACGGTCACGATACGATGAACATCCTGCTCGCATCCTTGCTGCCCGAGGATCTGGCGCTGCTCGCGCCGCATCTGGCGCGCGAGGCGTTGCAGGTGAAACAGGTGCTGGTGCCGCTCAACCAGCCGATCGAACACGTCTGGTTCCTGGAAGGCGGCGTCGGATCGGTCGTCGCGGTGTCGACGGACATCAGCCCGACCGAGGTCGGCATCTTCGGCCGCGAGGGGTTCGCCGGCACCGCCCTGCTGCTCGGCGCGGGCATCTCACCGTATGAGATCTTCATCCAGGTCAACGGCCACAACGGGCTCAAGATCGCCGCGGCGCCGTTCCTCGCCGCGGTGGATCACAGCCGGACGTTGCGGATCGCGCTGCTGCGCTACGTCCAGACCGTGATCACGCAGGCGGCCAACAGCACGGTGTCGAACGCGCATCAGCGGATCGAGGCGCGGCTCGCGCGCTGGCTGCTGATGTGCCACGACCGCTACGACAGCGACGACATTCCGCTGACCCACGAATTCATGGCGATCATGGTCGCGGCCGAACGATCGGGCGTCACCGTCTCGCTGCACGTGCTGGAGGGCGCGGGGATGATCCGCTCCAAGCGCGGCCGCGTCGTCATCCTCGACCGGCAGAAGCTCGAGGAGCTCGCCGGCGACGGCTATGGCCAGCCCGAGGCGGAATACAGCCGGCTGATCGCGCCGTTCGGCAAGCTCGCGCCGCGCATCGCCGCGGCCTGACCTGCGCTCAGCCGCCGCCCTGCCCCGCGACGAGCGTGCGGGTCACGCCGCCGACCCACACCTGCCCGTCGCCGTCCTGCGACACGTGGATGCGACCCGTCCGCCCCAGCCGGGTGCCCTGCGCGGCGACATAGCCGCCCTGCACGCGGCCGCTGGCGAACAGCCATTGGCCGACGGACGCGTTGAGGCTGCCCGTGACCGGGTCCTCGATCAGCCCGCCATGCGCATCGCTGAAGATCGCGCGCAGCTCGAACGCGGCGTCGCCGCCGGGCGCGTGCGCGCCGACGACGCCGATGTCGACCCGGCCGGGATGATGCCGCGCGGGCTCGATCGCGAGCACCGCCGCGGCGGAGCGGAGCATCACCGCGATCCAGCCGGGGCCGTTGTCCACCCAGGCGGCATCGACGATCGCGTCGCGCTCGATCCGCAGGATCGCGGCGACCTCGGCGATCTCCGCCTCGCTCGGCGGCCCGCTGCGCAGCAGCGGCGGCGCGGCGAAGGCCAGCCGCCCGCCCTCGCTACGGATCGCGACGAGGCCGACGCCGCATTGCTGGACGATCGTTCCGTCCGCTTTCGCCACGCCGCCCGCCTCCAGCCAGGCGTGCGCGCTGCCCAGCGTCGGATGACCCGCGAAGGGCAGTTCGTGCGCCATGGTGAAGATGCGCACGCGGTAATCCGCGGCGGGATCGGTCGGCGGCAACAGGAAGGTGGTCTCCGAGAAGTTCAGCCAGCCGGCGATCCGCTGCATGTCCTCGGTGGTCAGTCCCTCGGCATCGGCGACGACGGCGAGCGGGTTGCCGGTATAGGGGTCGGTGCCGAACACATCGACGAGACGAAACGGACGGGTCACACGGCCTCCTGCAAGATTAAGACGCATCATGCCGGCACCGGCGGGGCCGTGACAAGCGCGCGCGACGGGGCAGCGCCGATTGCGTTCCGGCGCCCCGCCCCGCATGATGCGCGCAAGCCGAGGGGGAGTGGAGCGATGCGGGGCAGTTGGACTTTGGCGATGCTGCTGGCCGTGCCGGCAAGCGCGGGGGCGCAACAGGTGCCGCCGCCCGCCGCCGCGCCGGGGGCGGGCAGCGCGCAGGGCGACGTGTCCGTCACCATCTACAACAACGACGTCGCGCTGGTGCAGGACGTCCGCACGCTCGATCTCGCCGCCGGGCGGGTGCGGCAGGGCTTCCCGGACGTCAGCGCGCAGATCCGGCCCGAGACGGTGTCGCTGTCGGTGCCCGACGCGACGATCGTCGAACAGAATTTCGATTTCGACCTGCTCAGCCCGTCCAGCCTGATGGAGAAAGCGGTCGGCGAGACGATCACGCTGGTGCGGACCAATCCGGCGACCGGCGCCGAAACGCGCGAGCGGGCGAAGGTGCTGGCGGTCAACGGCGGCGTCGTGCTCGACATCGCCGGCCGGATCGAGGTGCTGCGCGACGACGGCCTGCCGGTCCGGGCGGTATTCGACCGGGTGCCCGATTCGCTGCGCGCGCGGCCGACGCTGACGGTCACGCTGGCGAGCAGCCGCGCCGGCACGCGGCCGGCGCGATTGTCCTATCTCAGCCGCGGTCTCGGCTGGAGCGCCGATTACGTCGCGCTGTTCGACGACAAAAGCGGAACGATCGACATGCAGGGCTGGGTAACGCTGCGCAACACGAGCGGCACGACCTTCAACGCGGCGCGGACGCTGCTCGTCGCGGGCGACGTCGGCAGCGGCGACACCGACGACGAGAACGGCTATCGCCCGAGGCCGCGCCGGCCGGTGCGGATGCAGCCCGGCACGGAGAGCGCGACGCGCGAGCAGCTCGGCGACTTCTACGTCTATCCGCTCGCCGAGCGGACGACGATCGCCGACAAGCAGACCAAGCAGGTCAGTTTCCTCGACGCCAAGGACGTCACCGCCAGCGCCGGCTATCGTTTCGAGAATGGCTGGCTCGGCGCTGCCGACGAACCGCGCAGCGCGCAGAGCATCCTGCGCTTCGCCAATTCGGGGGCGGCGGGCCTCGGCGATGCGCTCCCCGCCGGCGTCGTGCGCGTCTACGTCCGCGACGCGCGCGGCCAGCCCCAGTTCACCGGCGAGAACCGTATCGACCATATCCCGCAGGGGTCGACGATCGCGCTGCCGACCGGCGACGCCTTCGACGTCAAGGTACAGCCGATCATGCTGTCGCGGACCAAGCTCGGCAATATGCGCTGGCGCACGCAAATGCGCTATCGCCTGACCAACGCCCGCAACCGCGGCGTGACGG
The DNA here is from genome assembly GCF_053345135.1 of Sphingomonas sp. M6A6_1c. Taxonomy (NCBI): domain Bacteria; kingdom Pseudomonadati; phylum Pseudomonadota; class Alphaproteobacteria; order Sphingomonadales; family Sphingomonadaceae; genus Sphingomonas; species Sphingomonas sp. M6A6_1c. Next base: position 401,816 of record NZ_JBKEZO010000001.1, read on the forward strand.
TGGAGCTGGCGCAGGCCGGGCTCGATGCGGGCGACGACCGGATCGTCGAGGAAAGCCGCAGCAGCGAACGGCGCAGCGCCGGCACGGCGATATGGCAGGTGCCGGTGCCCGCCAGCGGGGAAGCGGTGGTCACCGCCACCTTCGACACCCGCAACTGATGCTCGCCGCCCTGCTGCGCGCCGCGCTAGCGACGACGCTGCTGCCGATCGCGGCGGCGGTCGCCGGTCCGGCGCTCGCCGAGCCGGTGGTGACCTCCGCCGCGCCGCAGCGGGTGGCGCTGACCGTCTATCGTGCGGCTTATGGCCGCGGCGCGATCGACCTGCGCTGGCTGGGCGGCTTCGCGCAGGTCACCGAGACGCGCCGCATCGCCCTGCCGCGCGGCCGCGCGACGCTGCGCTTCGAAGGCGTCGCCGACGGGATCGTGCCGGCCAGCGCGGTGATCGACGGCCTGCCGGGCGGCGTGGTCGAGAAGAACCGCGACCTGCGGCTGCTGTCGCCCGCGGCGCTGGTCGACGGCACGCTCGGTCGCCAGGTGACGCTGACCCGCACCGACCGCGCCACCGGCCGCACCAGCAGCGAAAACGCGACGATCGTCGCCGGGCCGCACCCCGGCGTGGTGCTGCGCACCACCACGGGGATCGAGACGCTGCGCTGTTCCGGCCTGCCCGAACGGCTGTCGTTCGCCGGCGTGCCCGCCGGCCTGTCCAGCAAACCGGTACTGAGCGTCACCACGATCAGCCCGACGGCGCGCACGGTGACGGTGCGGCTGAGCTATATCGCCAGCGATTTCGACTGGCGCGCCGCATATGTCGCGACCCTCGCGCCCGACGGGCGAACGCTCGATCTGTTCGCCTGGCTGACGCTGGCCAACGGCAATGCCGGGGCGTTCGCGCACGCGGATGTCGCGGCGGTCGCGGGCACGCTCAACCGCGTCTACACGCCACAATTGCGCGCCGCGGTGGGGGCGCTGTCGCTGCGCTGCTATCCGCTGGGGACGACGACGTCGGACCTGTCGTCGACGGCGTCCGCCGACATCATCGTCACTGCCGCACGGGCGATGCGCGGCATGCCCGCGCCGCCGGCGCCGGCCGCACCGCCGCCCCCGCCCGAGGATCTCGGCGACCTGAAACTGTATAGCGTGCCGGAGCCGGTGACGGTCGGCGCACGCGGGCAGAAGCAGGTCGCTTTGCTCGCGCGGACCGCGGTGCCCTTCGAACGGCGCTATCGGCGGCAGCTCGACCCGGGCGCGACGACGCCGCCGATGCCGACCGCCGTGACGCTGGTGCTGCGCAACCGCGCGCAGGGCGGCCTCGGCCTGCCGCTCCCGTCGGGCAGCACCGCCGCTTATGCCCGTCGCGGCGACGACCGGCTGCTGATCGGCCTGGGATCGCTCGGCGACAAGGCGGAGGGCGAGACGATCCGCATCGCCGCCGGCACCAGCGAACAGGTCACCGTCGCGCAGACCGCGCTCGGCCCGAAGGCGGCGCTGATCGAGGCGAGCAACGCCTCGCCGCGGCCGGTGCAGCTCGACGTGCCGATCGGCCGCGCCGGGCAGACGATCACCGCAGACGATGCGACGCTCCGCCCGGTGGATGGCGTGGCGACCTGGTCGGTGGAGATCCCGCCCGGCGCCCGCGCGGCGTTGCGCATCCGCTATTGATCGCCGTCGCACACCGCGGCAGCCGCCAATCAGCCGTATGACGGCTGGATGACAAGTGTTTGCTTACGATAGCCTTACGATCGCGTATACGATAATTCTCATTGCGAAATTAGAGACTTAGAGGTCATGACAGCATTCATGTCCATGACGGACTATGGTGTATCCGTCATTATCCGTAGCGGCCGGGCAACACCGGATTTCCTTCCGAAAACCCGCTCGTCCCAGTCGTTTACACCGGGCTCGGCACCCTCCTAACTCGCCCGACAGCGAGTGCTGCTTCCGCACGCGACACGACAATGGGCCGTGTCGCCGGTCCCGCGGATGTCAGGTGGAGTATCTAGCCTTGACCCGAGTTTCCCTGATCCGGACGTCCCTGATGCGCGGTGCGGCGCTGCCCGTGCTGCTGCCCGCAGCGATGATCGGCATGACGATCGCGGCCAGCCCGGCCGCCGCGCAGGACACCGCCGCCGCGCCAGACCAAGCGGCGCCGCCGCCTGCCCAGTCGACCACCCCGGCGACCGGGACCGACATCATCGTCACCGGATCGCTGTTCCGCCGGACGGATACCGAGACGCCCTCGCCGGTCACCACGCTGACCGCGGAATCGCTGGCCAAGGCGGGCATCACCACCGTCTCCGACGCGATCCGCTCGATCTCGGCGGACAGCAGCGGCTCGATCCCGACCGCTTTCTCCTCGGGCTTCGGCGCGGGTTCGTCGGGCGTGTCGCTGCGCGGGTTGACGGTCAATTCGACGCTGACCGTGATCGACGGGCTGCGCACCGCCAATTACCCGCTGTCCGACGACGGCCAGCGCTCGTTCGTCGATCTCAACACCATCCCCGATGCGATCGTCGACCGGGTCGAGGTGCTCAAGGACGGCGCCTCGTCCAGCTATGGCGCCGATGCGATCGGCGGCGTCGTCAACATCATCATGAAGAAGGAGATCACCGGCGTCTACGGCACCGTCGAGGGCGGCGTGTCGCAGCGCGGCGACGGCGGCGAGCAGCGCGCGACGCTGACGCTCGGCACCGGTCACCTCAAGGACAAGGGGTTCAACCTCTACATCAGCGGCGAATATCAGCACGACGACCCGATCTGGGCGCGCAACCGCGGCTTCCCGCTCAACACCGCCGATCTGAGCGGCATCGGCGGCGACAACAACAATGCCGGCTCCGCCGTCCCCGGCACGACGAGCAGCGCGGTGGTCGCGCCGACGACGCAGCTCACCCCGGGCAACATCCTGTCCGGATCGGGGCTGGCGAACGGGCCGTTCCAGGTGCTCAACCCCAATGGCTGCACCGGTTCGACGACGCCGATCAGCGGTAGCGCCGGCAATGGCTGCCAGCAGAACCTCGTCTCCGACTATGGCCAGATCCAGCCCGAACAGACTCGCTTCGGCGTCACCGTCCACGCGACGGCGCAGGTCAACGACCAGACCCAGGCCTATATCATGGCCTCCTATTTCCAGAACGAGGTGAAGGCGTCGAGCAACGCCGCCAACATCCGCTCGTACAATCCGATCAACACGCAGAACATCGTCCTGCCGGTGCTGCTGAGCAACGGCCAGCTCAACCCCAACAATCCCTTCGCCGCCACCGGCCAGCCGGCGTCGATCTATTACCGGTTCGGCGACATCCCCGGTTCGTCGGATTACAAGAACCACGTGCTGCGCGGGGCGGCGGGGATCGACGGCCGGTTCGGCGACGGCTGGGGCTATTCGGTGTCGGCGACGGTCGCGCACTCCTGGCTCGACATCACCCAGAACGGCTATCTCAACCTCAACGCGCTGACCAACGCGATCAACACCGGCAGCTACAATTTCGTCGACCCGACGCAGAACAGCGCGGCGGTGCGCAGCGCGCTGTCGCCGGCGGTGCGGACGCAGGCGACCAGCGACCTCGACATGATCCAGGCGACGATCACCAAGGACCTGTTCGCGCTGCCCGGCGGTCCGCTGCAGCTCGGCGTCGGCGGCTCGTTCCGCTACGAGGCGCAGAACGATCCCAACCAGAACCCGAATCTCACCACGATCGGGCTCAACCAATATACCGCGGTGGGCAGCCGCACGGTGGAATCGGGCTATTTCGAGGTCAACGCGCCGGTGCTGACCAGCCTGGAGATCAACGGTTCGGGCCGGTTCGATCATTATGAGGAGGGCTACAACCGCTTCTCGCCCAAGATCGGCGCCAAGTTCACGCCGTTCCGCCAGCTCGCGATCCGCGGCACCTTCTCGAAGGGCTTCCGCGCGCCGAGCTTCGCCGAGACCTCGGGCTCGGTGATCGGCTTCACCACCACTAAGGCGCCCTGTTCGATCCAGGCGCAGCATGGCGGCACCGTCGCCGCCGACGGCACCTGTTCGGGCGGCAGCGCCTACAACCAGAGCTATTCGATCGGCTTCAACACCGTCGGCAATCCCAACATCAAGCCCGAACTGTCGCGCAGCTTCACCGGCGGCGTCGTCGTCCAGCCGCTGCGCTGGCTCAGCTTCACCGCCGATTACTACAACATCAAGAAGACCGACGTGATCTCGGGCGGTCCGCTGTCCAACCAGGCGCTCGCGGCTTATTATGCCGGCACCCAATTGCCCAACGGCTATTCGGTGACGCCGGATGCAATCGACCCGGCCTTCCCCAACGCGCCGCAGCGCGCGCTGTTCGTCAACTCGCCCTTCGCCAATGCCGCGGCGCTCAAGACCTCGGGGATCGACGTATCAGCGCTGGTCCAGCTCCATCCGAGCGACGACCTGCACTTCACCAGCCGCGCGGAGGCGACCTACATCCTCCACTATCTGTTCAAGCCGAGCGCCGACCAGCCGTACAGCGACTTCGTCGGCACGCAGGCGCCCTATATCACCTCGTCGGGCGCGGGCACGCCGCAATGGCGCGGCAATTGGCAGAACAGCGTCGAATATGGCGCCTATACGCTCACCGGCACCGCTTATTACGTGGCCGGCTACAAGGCGGTCGCCTACGATCAGTTCGGCACCACCGACTGCAACGGCGGCAGCACCTATGGCGGCAGCGATCCGAACTTCAACTGCCACGTCCGCCGCTTCATCGACGTCGACCTGACCGGCAGCGTCAAGGTCAACGACAAGTTCAACTTCTACTTCAACGTCATCAACCTGCTCGATGCCAAGGCACCGCTCAACGCGGGCAATTACGCCGCGACCAACTACAACCCGACCTATACGCAGATCGGCGCGGTCGGCCGGACCTTCCGCTTCGGCGCGAACGTCCACTTCTAGGCGGGATCGACATTCATCGTCGTAGCCAAATTCCTCCCCCGCCAAGGGGAGGAATTGTCATCGTCCACGAGTTGAATGTCGATCGGCCCTATGCGGCGGAGGGCCGGCACCCGATCCGATATCGACGACGTCGAGCCGCGCCGCCGCACCAGCCGCGAAAAACGGCCCCGCTGCGCACACCGCGGCCACGCCGCCGGCATAGCGCTGCGGCACCGGCGGCCCGGCCGCCCCAAGCCGAGCGATGCCGCGGCCAACAATTCCTCTGTCCGCCAATCCGATCCGTCCGGTAGGAATCATCGCTCATGCCGCAATCGGCAGACGGGGACGACGGGCGACACGCCCGCGACGGGGGTATCATGGCAGTATTTCGATCATCGGCGCCGCACGTCCTGTGCGCGCTCGCGCTCGGCACCGGCATCGCCGCCGCCCCCGCCGCGGCGCAATCGGTCGCGCCCCAGCCGGATGCGGTCGCGAGCCCCGCACCGTCGGAGATCGCCGAGATCACCGTCACCGCCCGCCGCCGCACGGAAAGCCTCGCCACCACGCCGGTCTCCGCCACCGTCCTGTCCGGCAGCGACCTGCTCCAGCAAAACGTCCGCACCTTTCAGGACCTGCGCGGCGCGGTCTCCAACCTCGAACTGGTGCCTCTGCTGTCGGGCGGGACGAGCTTCACCGTCCGCGGCATCGGCCAGACCTTCAACCAGGTCAATTCCGATACCAAGGCCGGCTTCTACATCGACGAGATGTACGTCAGCCGGCAGGAGGGCAACGACCTCTATTTCTACGACATCGCATCGTTGCAGGTGCTCAAGGGGCCGCAGGGCACGCTGTTCGGCAAGAACACCACCGCGGGCGCGGTGCTGCTGACCACGCAGCGGCCGACCGACCGGGTCGAAGGCTATGCGCAGGTCCGCGCCGGCAGCCTGCGCCGCATCGATACCGAGGGCGCGCTCAACCTGCCGCTCGCCGACGGCATCTACGCCCGCGCCAGCTTCCGCACGCAGAGCGTCCGCGGCTTCATCAAGCACCTGCTCGACGACGGGCGCAGCGGCAACGTCAACAACCAGTCGGGCCGGCTGCAGTTGCGCTTCGACAAGGGCGGCCCGCTCACGGTCGATTTGCTCGGCGAGTACAACCGCTCCTCGACCGACGGCGGCGCGACCATCCCGCTCGCCTGCCTGCCCGGCGCGGACTATATCCAGAATTACGATGCGCTGCATCGCGTGCCCTATTGCACCGCTTATCCGGTGCTCGGGCGCAGCGACACGGTCTATGGCGGCGCGACGCTGCTCGCACCGACCAGCGCCGCGGTCACCGACCTCGCCCGCGGCGGCGATGCCGACGGCGCGGGCCGCTATCGCGGGCTCGGCCCGTCCAACCGCACGACGGCGACGACGTTCAACGGTCGCCTCGGCTACGATCTCGGCGGCGGCATCTCGCTGCACAGCGTCACCGCCTATCGCCGCTCGCGCGCGCGTTTCTACACGCCGGTCAACGATGCCCCCAACGACATCTACGCCGAATATGACGACACCCGCACCAGCCAGTTCACGCAGGAAGTGACGATCGGCGGCACCGTCGCCGACGATCGCCTCACCTTCCTCGCCGGCGGTTTCTACTTCCAGCAGAAGACCCGCTTCCTGCAGGACACCGGCCCCGACTGGATCGATCCGCTCGGCTATGTCTACGATGCCGCATTGACCTACCGCAGCTACGCCGGCTTTGCGCAGGCATCGTACAAGGTCACGCCGAAGCTCGAACTGACGCTCGGCGCGCGCTACACCTACGATCGCAAGACCGGATCGAGCTACGTCTTCTTCGCCGGCCGCGCCAACACCTTCCTCTACAATGGCGTGCCGACGTCGTGCGGCTATTTCACCGGCGACTTCCTCGGCGGCATCGCCAATTGCGGCGGCGCGCCGTTCACCGCGCGCGGCCGGGATCATTGGGACGGCTTCGATCCCAAGATCCAGCTGTCCTATCGCTGGTCGAACACCGTGTTCACCTATCTCACCGCGGCGCACGGCTATAACGCCGGCGGCTTCAACCAGCAGATCGGCGGCCCGTCGAGCGACGGCCGCTTCCCCTCCTCCTACGATCCCGAGAAATTGTGGTCGTACGAGGCCGGCATCAAGCTCGACCTGCTCGCACGCCGCGCGGTCATCAACCTGTCCGGCTTCTACCAGAAATATACCGACATCCAGGCGGGCGTGAACGTGCTGATCGGCAACGTCTCGACCCGCCAGGTGCAGAGCGCCGCCTCCGCGCACGAGGCGGGGTTCGAAGCGGAGGTGGTGCTGCGCCCGGTGCCGGACCTCACGCTGCGCGGCAACGCCGCCTATCTGACGCAGGGCTATGACAGCATCCGTCCCAATGCGGTGACGCTGACGCTCGACACGCCGGTCAATTCCGCGCCCAAATATACCTATAGCGCCGCGCTGGCCTATGATTTGCACCTCGGCGACGGCGGCACGCTGACACCGAGCGTCGACGTGCGCGGTGTCGGAGCCAAGCCCGCCTGCCAATCGGGGGCGGACTATGTCTGCCGCCTGCCCGCCTATGCCTTGGTCGGTTTCCGGCTCGATTTCGCCCCGCGCGCCGACGGGCCGTGGCGGATCGGCCTGTGGGGCACCAACCTCTTCGACAAGGTGACGCAGCAGGCGCGCACCGGCTTCTTCGGCGGCTTCGGCATCGATCGCTTCACCCCCGGCCGGCCGCGCGAGATCGGCGTGGAGAGCTCGCTGCGCTTCTGACCGCATCGATCCAAATCGCCGCTCGGGCGTTCGATGCGATATGAAGACGATTGCCCTGCCCGACGGCACCGCTGTTCCCGCGCTCGGTCAGGGCAGCTGGATGATGGCCGAGGACCCCGCGCGCCGCGCCGACGAGATCGCCGCGCTGCGCGCCGGGATCGACCTCGGCCTGACGCTGATCGACACCGCCGAAATGTATGCCGACGGCGAGTCCGAACGGCTGGTCGGCGAGGCGATCGCCGGCCGACGTGATTCGGTGTTCCTCGTCAGCAAGGCCTATCCGCAGAACGCCTCGCGCGACCGGCTGCCGCAGGCATGCGAGGCGAGCCTGCGCCGGCTCGGCACCGACCGGCTCGACCTCTATCTGCTGCACTGGCGCGGCGGCGTTCCGCTTGCCGAGACGGTCGCGGCGATGGAGCGGCTGGTCGACGCGGGCAAGATCCTGCGCTGGGGCGTCAGCAACCTCGATACCGACGATATGGAAGAGCTGGTCGCCGCCGGCGGCACCGACTGCGCCACCGACCAGATCCTCTACAATCTCACCCGCCGCGGCCCCGAACACGATGTGCTGCCCTGGCTGGCGCAGCGGGGGATCCCGGTGATGGCCTACAGCCCGGTCGAACAGGGCCGCCTCGCCGCCCACCCCGCCCTCGGCGCGCTGGCGGCGGACAGGCATGTGACGGCGGCGCAGCTCGCGCTCGCCTGGCTGCTGGCCCGCGACGACGTCATCGCCATCCCCAAAGCGGGCACGCTCGCCCACGTCCACGCCAACCGCGCCGCCGCCGACCTGACGCTTACCCCCGCCGACCTCGCCCGCCTCGACCACCTCTTCCCCCGCCCGCCCCGCCCGGTACCGCTCGAGATGCTGTGACCGGCGGCTAGAGGAAGCGATTGTCCTTGAGCCACCGTTCGAGCAGCCCGGTCCAGCCATCGACGGCAAGACCGGTGCGCCGCAACGCGAAGGCGTGGCCGCCCTTGCCGAACAGATGAACCTCCGCCGGCACCCCGGCCTCGTCCAGCGCGCGCGCATAGACGATGCTGTTGCAGATCGGATCGGTGGGATCGTCCCATGCCTGGACCAGCAGCGTCGGCGGCGTGCGGGCGGACACGTGGATACCCGGATCGAGCGTGGCGCCGGCGCGACACAGGTGGCCGGGATACAGCGCCACGGCGAGGTCGGGCCGGCTGCTCACCCGGTCGATCGCATCCACCGGCTGGTAGGCGGGGGTGAGGATGTTGCTGGTCTGCGCCACCAGATAGCCGCCAGCGGAAAAGCCGATGACGCCGATCCTGTGCGGATCGATCCGCAGCGTCGCCGCGCGGCTGCGGACCAGCCGGATGGCGCGCTGCGCATCCTGCAACGCGAGCAGACGCTTCGGCGTCACGGCGCATTTGCAGACGGGGTCCCAGTGATGGTTGCTGTTCGGCACGCGATATTTGACCAAGATGCAGACGATGCCGCGGGCGGTCAGCCAGTCGCACGCTTCGCTGCCCTCCAGATCGATCGCCAGCATCTGAAACCCGCCGCCCGGAAACACCAGCATCGCCGCATGGCTGGCGATGCCCTTCGCCGGGAAGACGGTGATCGTCGGCGCGGTGACGTCGAAGACGCCGGTGACCGGCCGCCCGGCAAAGCGCTGCGGATTGATGCTGGTCTCGCTATGCTCGGCTGACCGGCCGGCCGCTGCCATGTCGGGCGCCGCACCGGGCCAGATCGGCTCCTGACGCAGGCCCGACGGCGGTCGCCAGATCCCGCTCCGCTGGACGGGGGTCGGCGCCGCGCCGCCGATCATCCCCGCCAGCCCCAGCAGCCCGGCCCACCTCGTCCAGCCACGACGCCGCATCGCTTCCGCCTCCGCTCGATACCGGAAGCTTAGCGATAAGAGCCTGCCGGGAGCAACGTCTCAGTCGCGCGCCAGCCAGAGCAGGCCGTAGGCCGGGATCGTCTCGCCCGCCGGTGCGCAGGTCAACATGTCGACACGACCGCCGCCGCGATCGATCGGCCGCGCCGCGTCGTCGAAATTGGCGAGCACCAGGACGTCGCCGCGATCGATCGCCAGTACGCCGTCCGCCGTCACCTCGGCGCGCGCCGGCGCCGCGGCGGCGAAGGCGGGGCTGCCGGCGCGCGCCGCGATCAGCGCGCGGGTGATGCGGAGGAACGGCGCGCCCGGACCGTCGTCGTTCGCCGCCGCCTCGGCACGGGTCCAGTCCATCGCCGGCCGGTGCAGCCAGCGCGCATCGAGCGCCGCCGCACCCGCTTCGTCGTTGGGCAGGCCGATCTCGTCCCCCATATAGAGCATCGGCATGCCCGGCAACGCCAGCAGCACCCCCAGCATCAGCCGATAGCGGGCGAGCGTCGCCGCGCCCTCGCCGCCGAGCAGCGACGCGAGCATGCCGACCGTCGCGACCGGCGCGTCGGCGCGCGCCTGGAACGAGCGGCCCTGCGCGTAGCTGCCCGCGCCGGCGAAGAAGGCCGAACAATCGCGCAGCACCGCCTCGGGCACGATGCCGCGCAACGCGGTCCAGATGATGTCGTCGTGGCAGCGCAGATAGGTCAGCCACGCGGTGTCCGGGCGCGCCAGCCGCGTCTGGTCGAGCACGGTGACCAGCGGCGCCGCATCCCCGGTCGCCAGCGCGGTCCACAGCGCCGCCATCGCGCCGTTGTGATAGGCGATCTGGCAGGCGCGGCTGCCGTCCGCCGGCTCCAGATAGGGCAGCACCTCGCGCGTCTGTTCGATCGCCTCGGCGAGCAGCGCGACGCCGGGCGCCACCGCGTCGAGCCCGGCACGCAGCGCGGCGACCAGCCGGTGCGTCTCGGGCAGGTTGCGCGACGCCGTGCCCTGCCGCTTCCAGAGGTAGGGCGCGCTGTCGAGCCGGAACACGTCGACGCCGACGTTCGCCCAGAACAGCAGCACGTCGAGCATCTCGCGGAACACCGCGGGGTTCGACCAGTCGAGATCCCATTGGAACGGATAGAAGGTCGTCCACACCCAGCCGCCGAGCGCCGGCTCGTGGGTGAAATTGCCCGGCGCGGTATCGGGAAAGACCTCGTCCAGCCCGGCCTCCCACGCGGCGACCTCTTCGGCCTGCGCGACGATCCGGAAATAGCCGCGCTTGTCGGCATCGCCCGCCAGCGCCGCCTGCGCCCAGGCGTGATCGCGCGCGCAATGGTTGAGCACGCAATCCATCGCCAGCGCCATGCCGCGCTCGTGCAGGTCGCGGGCGATCGCGCGCACGTCGTCGACGCTGCCGAGCCGCGGATCGACCGCGCGATAATCGGCGACCGCGAAGCCGCCGTCGCTGTCGCCCGCTTGCGGCAGCGTCATCGGCAGCGGGTGGAGCAACCGCACCCCCAGCCGGTTGAGCCAGCCGAGCCGCAGTTGCAGCCCCGACAGATTGCGCGCGAAGCGATCGACGTAGAAGCTGTAGCCGATCATGTCGGGTGCCCCGAACCAGCGCGGGTCCCCGGCGCGATCGCGGTCGAGCGTGCGCAGATCATAGGCGCGCGCCTCGGCGGCGGCATCGAGCATTCCGCGCAGCCGGACCTGCTCGTCGGCCCAATGCGGATGATCGCGATACAGCGGATCGAGCAACGCGATCAGCGCCGCGCCGCGATCGGCGGGCCCGCCGCCCGCCGCTGGTGAACCCCACATGCCCGTCCTCCCGTGCGCCGCCCGCATCAGCCCCTGCCCCGATGATGCGCGCCGCCTTTCACAATCGATTGTGGTCGTCAAGCCGAGCGCATATGACGGCGGCTCCGGGGGAGGGGCGACGATGCACGACGGCACAAGCGGCACGACGAGGGCGCGGCTCGAAATCTGGCATATCGTCCAGATGAACCTCGGCTTTTTCGGCCTGCAATTCAGCTTCGGGCTGCAACAGGCCAATATGGGGCCGATCTACGGCTATCTCGGTGCCGACGAGGCGACGCTGCCTTTGCTCTGGCTCGCCGGACCGGTGACCGGGCTGCTCGTCCAGCCGATCGTCGGCGCGCTGTCCGATCGCACGGTGAGTCGCTGGGGGCGGCGCACGCCCTATTTCCTGATCGGCGCAGTGCTATGTTCGCTGGGACTGCTGGCGATGCCGTACAGCCGCAGCCTGTGGATGGCGGCGAGCCTGTTGTGGATCCTCGATGCCGCCAACAACGTCACGATGGAGCCCTATCGCGCCTATGTCGGCGACCGGCTCGACGCGCGGCAGCGGCCGCTCGGCTTCCTGATGCAGAGCGCGTTCACCGGCCTCGCGCAGACGCTCGCCTATCTGTCGCCGTCGCTGCTCGTCGCGCTCGGCATGAGCCGCGACGCGGTCGACGCCAATGGCATTCCCGACATCACCCGCATCGCCTTCCTGATCGGCGCGGCGCTGTCGCTCGGCACGATCCTCTGGTCGGTGTGGCGGGTACCCGAGGTGCCGCTCGATCCCGCGGCGGTCGCGGCGATGCGGCGCCGGCCGCTGTCCGCGGCGACCGCGCTCGCCGACATCGCGGTGGCGATCCGCGAGATGCCGCTGGCGATGCGCCGCTTGGCGATCGCGATGTTCTGCCAATGGTATGCGATGTTCGCTTATTGGCAGTTCATCGCGCACGGCGTCGCCGTCTCGCTCTATCAGACCAGCGATCCCGCCAGCGCCGGCTTCCGCCAGGCGGCGCTCGACGTCGGGCTGCTCGGCGGAGTCTACAATTTCGTCGCCTTCGTCGCCGCCTTCGCGCTCGTGCCGTTCACCCGCCGTGCCGGGCCGAAGATCGTCCACGCCGCCTGCGTCGCGCTCGCCGGCGTCGCGATGCTCGCCATCCCCGTCTGCCCCGATCGCTGGACGCTGCTGCTGCCGATGATCGGCATCGGCTTCGGCTGGGCGAGCCTGATGGGCAATCCCTATGTCATGCTGACCGACAGCATCCCGGCCGAGCGCAACGGCGTCTACATGGGCATCTTCAATATGTTCATCGTCGTGCCGATGATGATCGAGAGCGTGACGATGCCGTTGCTCTACCGTTCGCTGCTCGGCGGCGATCCGCGCCACGTCGTCATGCTCGCCGGCGGTCTGATGATCGCCGCAGCGGTCGCGACCCTGGCCGTGGTCGACACTCGACCAAAGTCCTCCCCCGCAAGGGGGGATCTTTCGACCGAACCCTGAACGCCGGTCGCGACCCCAGCACCGGTTCGACATTCAACTCGTGGACGATGAAAATTCCTCCCCCGCCAGGGGGAGGTGGCGCGGCGAAGCCGTGACGGAGGGGGAGGACACGGAACAGACGTTTCCCTTTTCTCCCCCTCCGTCATGCCTGCGGCATGCCACAGTGCCGGGTCGGTCATGCCCCCGGCGTGACCTTGAACGGCCGGGGGCCGTTCAACCCGGCACTCCCTGGCGGGGGAGGAATTTTCTCAAGATGTCTGAACGTCGATCCCACCTAGCCGTCCGCAGCCCGCGCCATGCCGGCTGAGACGGTCGAGCCGCGCACGACCAGTTCGGCGGGCAGCAGGCAGGACGGCGCGGCCCGCCCGGCGAGCCGTTCGAACAGCGCCGCGACCAGCCGCCGCGCGCCTTCGGCGACGTCCTGGCGGATCGTCGTCAGGGCGGGCGTGACGTGCGCCGCCATCGTCACGTCGTCATAGCCGACGATCGCGACCTCTTCCGGCACCCGCAGTCCCGCCGCGACCAGCGCCTGCATCGCGCCGATCGCCGCGACGTCGGACGCGGCGAACAGCGCGTCGGCGCGCCCGCCGCTTTGCCACCAGTCGCGCACCGCCGCACTCGCCGCATCGAGCGTCGCCGCCGCCGGCACGATCGCGACTTCCGCCCCCGCCAGCCCCTCGCGGAAGCCGGCGAGCCGCTGGCCGAACTCGGGCAGCCCGGTATCGCCGACGAAGGCGAAGCGTTGCCGCCCGAGCCCGCGCAGATGCCGCGCCGCGACCCGCCCGCCCTCGCGATTGTCGGACCCGACCGTCGGATAGCCCGCGTCCGGCAGTTCCGCACCCCACACCACCAGCGGCGGATAGCGCCGCGCCACCCGCGCGATCGCCTCGGCCTGATCCGACTGGCCGATCAGGATCAGCCCGTCGATCTTGCCCGAATCGACCAGCCGGTCGAGCCAGTCCCCGTCCGCCGGCAGCACCCGGCTGAGCACGATGTCGTAACCGTGCATCACCAGCGCATCGGCGACATGCCCCAACAGGCTGAGGAAGAACGGATCGGTGAGATGCTGGCCGACCGCATGGCCGAGCGGCCAGGCGATGCCGATCGCGTTGGTCCGCTGCAAGCGCAGGTTCCGCGCCATCTCGTTGGGGCGATAGCCATGCGCCTCGGCCAGATCGCGTATCCGTTCGCGCGTGCCCTCGGCCACCGACCAATGGCCCGACAGCGCGCGCGAGATGGTGGAGATCGACAGGCCGCTCAGTCGGGCGAGATCGGAAAGGCTCTTGGCACGCATGGCGACGACTAACCCCGTGGCCTGCGGGCAAAGTCAAGTCTGCGGCGGCACGTTCGCCGCGCGTGTCACAGGCAGCCGAGGCCGGCGAGCGTCGCCCGCACCGCCGTCTCCAGCGGCGTATGCGGCTCCTCGCCGAGCGCCGCGACCAGCCGGGCGTTGCCCAGCCGGACCGGCCGCTGCCACAGATAGCGCATCTCCATCATCTCGCGCGGGGTCGTCGCGACCAGCGCGGCGAGCCGCAGCAGCCACCACGGCAGCGGCCGGATCGGCACGCTGGGGTCGCCGAGCGCCCGCGCGATCGTCTCGACCATCCGGCGGCCGTCGCCATCCCATTGCCCCTCCATATGGAAGCGATCGAAGGCGGACGATCCCGGCCGGTCGAGCAGCCGCACCATCGTCTCGGCGACATCGGGCAGATACGCCCATTGATGGCCGACGCCACGCCGCCCCGGCTGGCGGATCACCTTCGGGCGCGCGCCGGGCGCGATCAGCCCCTGCGCGAACCAGCTGTTCGCGGCGCCCGGTCCGAAGAAGTCGCCGGCGCGGACGATCAGCACCCGCGCCTCGCCGCGCTCCGCCGCCGCCTGCAACCGCCGTTCCAGCGCCACCCGGATCGCACCCTTGCGCGTTACCGGCCGCTGCGGCGCCTCCTCGTCGATCGGATCGCCGGCATCGGCGCCGTAATTGTAGACCGTACCGGGCAGGACGATGCGCGCGCCGCTGCTCCGCGCCGCGGCGATCGTCGCGTCGATCATCGGCAGCACCAGCCGCTGCCAATTCCGATAGCCCGGCGGGTTGACCGCATGGACGATCACCTCCGCGCCGCGCGCCGCGGCGTCGACCGCCGCCGGGTCCATCGCATCGCCGATCACCGGCACGCAGCGCGGGTCGAGCCGCGCCGCGCCCTGCCGGACAAGCGCGCGCACCTGCCAGCCGTCGTGCAGCAGCCGCTGCGTCATCGCGCCGCCGATCCCGCCGGTCGCGCCCAGGATCAATGCCGTCCGCTGTGTCATCACCATCTCCATCATCGTTCGATCGATGGAATGGGCGCATCCCCGCACAACGGGAATTGTCGAAAGCCGGTGGGATGCTATACGCAAATGGATGAACAGCGAACCGAGTTGGGACGTCTATCGCAGCTTCGCCGCGGTGCTGCGCGAGGGTTCGCTGTCCGCTGCCGCCCGGGCGCTCGGCATGACCCAGCCGAGCATCGCCCGCCACGTCGACGCGCTCGAACGCGCGGTCGGCGGCACATTGTTCGTCCGGTCGCAGCGCGGGCTGTCGCCGACCGACCGCGCGCTCGCGTTGCGGCCGCATGCCGAGGCGCTGGCGGTGGCGGCGGACGCGCTGCGCCGGACCGGGACCGGCCGGCCCGACGCGGTCGACGGCGTGGTGCGGATCAGCGCCAGCCATTCGGTCGGCGTCGCGCACCTGCCGCCGATCCTCACCGCGCTGCGCCGGGACCATCCGCGCCTGATCGTCGAGCTGGCTTTGTCGAACGAGGTCGACGACCTGTTGCAGCGGCGCGCCGACATCGCCGTC
Organism: Sphingomonas sp. M6A6_1c; assembly: GCF_053345135.1. Classification (NCBI taxonomy): domain Bacteria; kingdom Pseudomonadati; phylum Pseudomonadota; class Alphaproteobacteria; order Sphingomonadales; family Sphingomonadaceae; genus Sphingomonas; species Sphingomonas sp. M6A6_1c. The sequence goes on from NZ_JBKEZO010000001.1 coordinate 417,445, forward strand.
CGCATGGTCGAACCCGTGCAACAGGCGCTGGTGGCGCAACGGATCGGCGCGCTCCACGTCGGCTTCCACGCGCATCGCGACTATCTCGACCGCCGCGGTGTGCCGGCCGCCGCCGCCGACCTGCGCGCACACGACCTGATCGGCTTCGATACCGAGACCCCGTTCATCCGCACCGCGATGCGCCATCTGCCCGGGATCGACCGCGACGCCTTCGCATTACGCGTCGACAGCGAGGCGGCGCAACTCGCGGCGATCCGCGCCGGGTTCGGCATCGGCATCTGCCAGGTCGCGATCGCCCGCACGGATCCCGCGCTGGTCCGCCTGCTGCCCGACGTGCTCGACCTGCCGCTGCCGGTATGGATCGTGATGCACGAGGATCTGCGCCGCGGCGAACGCTATCGCGCGGTCTTCGACGCGCTGGTTCAGGGCCTCTCCGCCGTCGCCGCGAACGGCTGAGGCAGCGCCTCGCCCGCCACCGGTCGCTTGAAGCGGATCGTCGCGCGCAACCCGCGCCCGTCGTCGCCCGCGCCGATGTGCAGCCGCCCGCCGTGCGCCGCGGCGACGCGCTGGACGATCGACAGGCCCAGGCCGAAGCCCTCGGTACGCGCGGTGCCGGCACGCCAGAAGCGCGTCGCCATCCGTTCGAGATGCGCCGCGGCGATCGGCGGGCCGTCGTCGCCGACGCTCACCTCCGGCCCCGGCCCGACCCGCACGGTGATCCGCGTCCCCGGCGGCGTATGCCGGGCGGCATTGTCGATCAAATTTTCCAGCGCCAGGCCGATCGCCCCGGCATAGCCGGGCAGCGCCGGCGCGTTGCGATCGTCGAGCGCGATCCGCCGCCCGCCCGCGATGATCGCCGGCGCGCGGTCCGCGACCACGTCGGCGGCCACCGCGATCAGGTCGATCGCCGCCCCCGCGCCCTCGATCGGCCGTTCGAGTTCCGCCAAGACGAGCAGTTGCGCGATCACCCGCGCCGCGCGATCGACCTCGGCGAGCAGCTTCCGGCGGATGGCCTCGTCGGGGATCGCATCGGCGCGCAGCCGGATCGTCGCCAGCGGCGTGCGCAGCTCGTGCGCGACGTCGGCGGCGAAGGCGGTCTGCGCGGCGAACGCCTGTTCGAGCCGGTCGAGCGCGGCATTGGTCGCCGCCGCGAGCGGCTCGACCTCCCACGGCAACGTGCCGTGCGGCAGCCGCCGGTCGAGCGTCTGCGGGCCGATCGCCGCGGCGATGTCCGACGCCGCGGTCATCCGCCGGGTCAGCCGCCGCGTCAGGCCGACGCCGACCAGCGGCAACAGCACGACCAGCGGCAGCAGCAGCAGCGCGAAGCGGGCGAGGAAGGCGTCGACGATGTCGTCCGCCACCACCTCCGGCGCGGCATCGTCCTGCGCCACCACCACCCAGCGCCCGCCCGCCGGCCGGCTCACCGCCGCCAGCGTGCCCCGCCGCACGATCCGCAACTGCCGGTCGAGCGGCACCGCGGCGATGATCGCCGGCCGCGACCGCCCGCGCTGCGCGAGGATGCGCCGGCCGCCATCCACCACGGTCAGCGTCAGCCCGCCCGCCAGGATGTCGGCCGCCTCGATCGCCTGGCCGGGATCATGGTCGCGCAGCAGCGTCGCGACCCCCTCGGCCTGCTGGCGCAGCACGTCGCGCTGGTAGTGATGCGCGACGCGATGCAGCATCATCGCGCCGAGCGGCAGCATCGCCGCCGCGATCAGCGCGGTGACGCCGTGCAGCAGCGCGAACTGCCCGGCGAGCGAGCGCGGCGCGCGCAGCCTCACGCCGCGGCGCGGAGCAGATAGCCGACGCCGCGCACCGTCTCGATCCGCGCGCCAGTCTCCGCCTCGTCGAGCCGCTTGCGCAGCCGGTGGACATAGACCTCGACCGCGTTCGAGCCGAGGTCGCCGCCGGCGCCGAACAGATGATCCTCGACCAGGCGCTTGGGCACGACGTTGCCGCCGCGGCGCAGCAGGAGTTCGAGCAATTCGGTTTCGCGCGCCGACAGCGGCAGCAGGGTCTCGCCGACCCGCGCCACCCGCGTCTCGACGTCGAACGCCAGCCGCGCGCAGCTCAGCGACGCGCCGAGATAGCCGCCCTGCCGGCGCAGCACCGCGAGGATGCGCGCGTGCAGCTCGTCGGGATCGAACGGCTTGACGATATAATCGTCGGCGCCGCCGTGCAGCCCGCGGATACGCGCATCGACGCTGCCGCGCGCGGTCAGCGCCAGCACCGGGCGGACGTTGCCGCCCGCGCGCATCCGCCGCAGCAGCGCGAGCCCGTCGCCGTCGGGCAGGCCGAGGTCGAGCAGCACCGCGGCATGGTCGATCGCGGCGAGATACGCCTCCGCCTCCTCGATGCTGGCGGCATGGTCCACCGTCATGCCGCGCTGGCGCAACGCACCGGTCAGCGCGTCGGCGAGCGCGGCATCGTCCTCGATCAGCAAAATCCGCAAACTTCCTCCCGCGCCGCAGCATTCGTCAGCGTGCTGTAAGCCAGCCCGCCTATCGGCTCCAGGCTTCATCGCATGCGCAGGTCCCCGATGCACGCCACCGAACACCCCGAACCCCTCGCCCCCGCCACCACGCTGTCCCGATCGGCGCAATGGCGCTGGCTGGGTATCGTCGCGGTCGTGCTGGCGGGCGTGGTGCTGCTCGTCCTGCTCGTCGGCAAGCTCACCCATCATGAGGAGACCGCGCCGCCGCCCCCGCCGCCGGGCACCTTTCGCCCGAGCAAGGACCAGATGGCGACGCTCACCACGATGCGGGTCGGCATGGGCGCGTCGGACGCGCGCACGCTGGCCAGCGGCGCGATCACGGTAGACGGCGACCACAGCACGCCGGTGCTGATGCCCTATACCGGGCAGATCGTCCGCGTGCTGGTCGACGCCGGCCAGCGCGTCACGCAGGGGCAGCCCTTGCTGCTCGTCCGCACCAGCGACTTCGTCGACGGCCGCAATGCGCTGTTCGCGGCGCGCGCCGCCTATCAGAACGCGCAGGCGCAGCTCGCCACCGCGCAGCGCACCGCCGAACGCCAGCGGCTGATCTACGAGACCGCGGGCGGCGCGCAGAAGGACTATCAGCAGGCGCAGACCGATCTCGCCGCGGCACAGGCGACCGCACGCACCGCCGCCGCCGCGCTCGGCGCCGCGCGCGACAAGCTCGCCGTGCTCGGCAAGTCCCCGGCGGAGATCCGCCAGCTCGAAGGGGCCGGCGAAGTCTCCGGCATCCACGACGTCACCACGCTGCACGCGCCGATCAGCGGCCTGATCGCCTCGCGCGACGTCTCCGCCGGCCAATACGTCAGCCAGGGCGGCGACAAGCCGGTGATGACGATCACCGATCCCTCGCGCGTCTGGCTCGTCGCGCAGGTCGCCGAGAGCGATGCCGAGGCGATCCACGTCGGCGATTCGGCGACGGTGACCACCCCCGCGCTGCCCGGCCGCCGCTTCCAGGCGCGCATCGACCTCGTCGGCGCCGCGCTCGATCCGCAGACCCACCGCCTGCCGGTCCGCGCCGCGATCCCCAACCCCGACGGCGCGCTCAAGCCGCAGATGTTCGCCAGCTTCCAGATCCACCGCGCGCAGGCCGGCGACGCGATCCGCGTCCCCGCCGCCGCGGTGATCCACGAGGGCGACCAGGCGCGCGTCTGGGTGGTCCGCCCCGACGGCCTGCTCGTCGCGCGCGACGTCGTCGCCGGTGACGCGCAGGACGGCCGGGTCGTCATCGCAAAGGGGCTCAATCCCGGCGAGCGCATCGTCACCGCCGGCGCGCTGTTCGTCAACGAGGCGGGGATCGGCGAATGAACCGCATCGTCGCTTTCGCCCTGCGCCAGCGGCTGCTCATCGTCGGCGTCTTCGTCGCGATGCTCGCCGCCGGCGTGATCGGCTTCGTCAACCTCAATATCGAGGCCTATCCCGATCCCGTCCCGCCGATGGTCGAGGTGATCACCCAGACGCAGGGCCTGTCCGCCGAGGAGATGGAGCGCAACGTCACCATCCCGATCGAGGTCGGCATGGCGGGCATCCCGCACCTCACCGCGATCCGCGCGATCAGCCTGTTCGGCCTGTCCGACATCAAGATCCAGTTCAGCTACGATTTGACTAACGACCAGGCCAAGCAGCAGGTGATCAACCGCCTGTCGCAGCTCCCGCCGCTCACCGGCGGCGCGCAGCCGACGCTGTCGCCGACGAGCCCCGTCGGCGAGATCTACCGCTACAAGATCAGCGCGCCCAAGGGCTATTCGGTGATGGACCTCAAGACGTTGCAGGATTGGGTACTGCAACGCCGGTTCAAGCGCATCCCCGGCGTGATCGACGTCACCGGCTGGGGCGGCAAGCTGCGCGCCTATGACGTGGTGATCGACAACGACCGGCTCGCCGCGCACAACGTCACCGTCAGCCAGGTGCTCGCCGCGATCGCGAAAAGCGACGGCAACGTCGGCGGCCAGACGATCAACTTCGGCAGCCAGGCGGCGATCGTCCGCGGCGTCGGCCTGATCCAGACGCCCTCGGCAATCGAGAACGTGCTCGTCGGCACCGCCGGCGGCCAGCCGGTGCAGATCAGGGACGTCGCCCGGGTGACGATCGGCAACAGCCCGCGGCTCGGCATCGCCGGCTACAACGACCAGGACGATATCGTGCAGGGCATCGTGCTGATGCAGCGCGGCGCCCAGTCGATGCCGACGATCCAGGCGGTGCAGAAGGAGGTCGCCAACATCAACGATTCGGGCGTGCTGCCGCCCGGCGTCCATCTCGACCGCATCTACGACCGGTCGGACCTCATCCACCTCACCATCCACACCGTGCTCGAGAATATGGTGGTCGGCATCCTGCTGATCTTCGCGCTTCAATGGCTGTTCCTCGGCAATCTGCGCAGCGCGATCATCGTCGCCGCCACCATCCCCTTCGCGCTCGCCTTCGCGATCCTGATCCTCGTGCTGCAGGGGGAAAGCGCCAATCTGCTTTCGGTCGGCGCGCTCGACTTCGGCCTCGTCGTCGACGCCTGCGTCATCATGGTCGAGAATATCTTCCGCCACATGGTCGAACGCTCGGCCCACGTCGAAAGCGGCCGCGGTCACTATACGCTCGCCAACCGCTTCTCCGCCGTGCTCGGCGCGAGCAGCGAGGTCAGCCGCGGCATCTTCTTCGCCGCCGCGATCATCATCGCCAGCTTCCTGCCGCTGTTCACGCTGACCGGCGTCGAGGGCCATATCTTCGGCCCGATGGCCAAGACCTATGCCTATGCGATCACCGGCGGCCTGCTCGCGACCTTCACCGTCGCACCGGTGCTCGCCACCCTGCTCCTCCCCGACAAACTGTCCGAGGTCGAGACCTGGATCGTCGGCAAGCTGCGCCGCGCCTACGAACCCGCCGCCGCCTTCGCGCTCGGCAACCGGGTGCTGGCGCTGGGCGGCGCGGCGCTGATGCTGCTGATCGCGGTGATCGGCGTGCGCACGCTCGGCATCGAATTCCTGCCGCACCTCGAAGAGGGCAATATGTATATCCGCGCCACGCTGCCCGGCTCGATCAGCCTGGAGGCGGGCGACCCGACGGTGAACGGCATCCGCCGCATCATCGCCGGTTATCCAGAGACGACCGCGGTGCTCTCCGCGCACGGCCGCCCCGACGACGGCACCGACGCGACCGGCTTCTTCAACGCCGAATTCTTCGTGCCGCTCAAGCCCGCGGACGAATGGCCACACGGCGTCACCAAGGAGACGCTGATCGCCGAATTGTCGAAGAAGCTCGCCGCCAAATATCCCGGCGTCGACTTCTCCTTCTCGCAGATTATCGAGGATAACGTCGAGGAGGCCGCATCGGGCGTGAAGGGCGCCAATTCGATCAAGCTGTTCGGCCCCGATCTCGCGACGCTCGAAAAATACGCCAACCAGATCAAGGACCAGATGAGCCAGGTGCGCGGCATCGAGGATCTCGGCGTGTTCCAGTCGCTCGGCCAGCCGACGGTGCGCGTCGACGTCGATCGTGCCCGCGCCGCGCGCTACGGCCTCACCCCCGACGACGTCAACGCGACCGTCGCCGCGGCGGTGGGCGGCAGCTCGTCCGCCGACCTGTACGAGGCCGGCACCGACCGCCACTTCCCGATCATCGTCCGGCTGAAGCCCGAACAGCGCGATTCGCTGGAGGCGATCCGCCGCATCACGATCGGCGCGCCCGCATCCGACGGCAGCAACACCACGATCCAGGTGCCGCTGTCCGAGGTCGCCGACGTCCACCTCACCTCGGGTGCCTCGTTCATCTACCGCGAGCATCAGGAGCGCTACATCCCGATCAAATTCTCGGTGCGCGGCCGCGATCTCGGCGGCGCGGTCGACGAGGCGCGCGCGCGGATCACGCAAAAGGTCCATCTGCCCGCCGGCTACCACCTCGAATGGGCGGGCGAACTCGACAATCTCAACAACGCCATCGCCCGGCTGGAGATCGTCGTACCGATCAGCCTGCTGCTGATGCTGCTGCTGCTCTACGCCAATTTCGGCTCGATCCGCGACAGCCTGCTCGCCTTCGCGGCGATCCCGATGGCGGTGGTCGGCGGCGTGCTCGCGCTGGCGCTGACCGGCACCGCGTTCAGCATCTCCGCGGCGATCGGCTTCGTCGCGCTGTTCGGCATCGCGGTGATGGACGGCATCCTCGTCGTCACCACCTTCAACAATGCGGTGGACGAAGGCGTCGACCGCGCCGCGGCGATCGGCACGACGGTGCGCCACAGCCTGCGCCCGGTGGTGATGACCTGCCTCGTCGCGGCGATCGGCCTGCTGCCCGCCGCGCTGTCGACCGGCATCGGCAGCCAGGTGCAAAAGCCGCTCGCACTCGTCGTCGTCGGCGGCATGGCGCTCGCGCCGCTGCTCATCCTGCTGGTGCTGCCGGTGCTGATCGACCGCTTCTCGAAGCGCGTCCCGCCGGAGGATCGCGGCGCGCACGGTCGCGACGTCGGCCACGCGCCGCCGCACGGCGATGCCGCCGGGCCGGAGGTGCTGGCATGAGCCGCGCCCTCGTCCTGCTGCTCGCCTGCGCCACCGCCGCCTGTGCAAGCGGACCGCATGATCTCGACGCGCACGCACCGCTGCCCCCCGCCGCTACCCCGGCGCCGATCGTACCGGCGACGGGCACGCCGCAGACCTTTACCGCCGCGCCGGCGCGCGCCGATTGGTGGACCGCCTTCGCCAGCCCGCAACTCGACGCGCTCGTCGCCGAGGCGCTCGCGCACAACAACGACATCGCCAGCGCCGATGCCTCTCTGCGGCAGGCCCGCGAACTGGCCGGTGCCGCCGCCGGCGCCGCATTGCCACAGGTCGATGCCGGCTATCAGGCGGAACGCGCCCGCGTGTCGAACGCACTCTCGCCGCCGGTCGCCGATCAGGCGCAGCAACTCTACACGTTGCACACCGCGCAGGTGACCGTCAGCTACGCGCCCGATCTGTTCGGCGGCACCCGCTCGCGGGTGCGCTCGACGCGCGCCACGGCGGAGGTGCAGCGCCAGCGCTTCGGCGCCGCGCGCACCACCGTCGTCGCCAACGTCGTCCAGGCGGTGATCCTGCGCGCCGCATTGGCGGATCAGATCACGGCCGCGCAGACCGCGGTCGCGGTCAACCGCGACATCCTCAACAGCCTGCTCCGTCGCCAGCAGCTCGGCGCGATCGGTGCCGCCGACCTGGCGACACAGCAGACCGCGCTCGCCACCGCCGAGGGCGCCTTGCCGCCGTTGATCCGGCAGGAGGCGCACCAGCGCGTCGTCATCGCGACATTGCTCGGCCGTGCCGCCGGCGCCCCCTTGCCGGCGCTGCCCTCGCTCGCGGCGCTGACTTTGCCCGCAGACCTGCCCGCGGTGCTGCCCTCCGACCTCGTCGCGCGGCGGCCGGACGTGCTGGCGGCGCGCGCGCAGCTCGAAGGCGCCGGGGCCGACGTCCGCACCGCGATCGCGGCGCGCCTGCCGTCGATCACGCTCAGCGGCAATGCCGGCGGCTCCGCGCAGCGGTTCGGCGACATGTTCAAGGATGGCAATCCGTTCTGGACGCTGATCGGCGGCATCACCCAGCCGATCTTCCACGCCGGCGCGCTAAGACACCAGCAGCGCGCGGCGGAGGCGGCGCTCGACGGCGCCAAGGCCGCCTATCGCAACGCGGTGCTGCAGGCGTTCGGCGACGTCTCCGACGCGCTCACCGGCCTCGCCACCGACGCCGGCGCGCTCGATGCGGCGACGCGCGCCGCGGACGCCTCGGACCGCGCGCTGACCTACGTCCGCCGCCAGCTCGCGCTCGGCGACGTCGGCACGCTCGCGCTGCTCAACGCCACCGCTGCCGACGCGCAGGCCCGTGCGCAACTCGTCCAGGCGCGTGCCGCCCGGCTGACCGACACCGTCGCGCTGTTCCAGGCGAGCGGCGGCCCGGTCGCCACGACGCGCTGATCCGCAAAGCGGCCGGGGCGGCAAGGCGATCGCCGCCCCGGCACCGCTCGAATAGTCATACTGCTTGCAACGGTTATCGAGCGATTCGCGCAACTTTGCGCCGCCAGTAGGATGCAGCTGCCGTCATCCCCCTGATCGCCAAAGAACAATCCGCAGGCCTGTCCTACATCTTCGTCGCAGTGGTAGGCGTCCGCAAACAGCGCTCATGCTCTTTCTCATCGCGACCACGACATAGGTTCAAGAATGGAAACGATGAGGGGCTGATCGTTTCCATTAAGGTGTCCATCTTGTCCATGTCGTCCAACACGACGAGCCCGTCACAAGCACTGGACCGACGCATTTTGGCAAGCTGGCGCAGCGACCTCGACACCCATCGATCCGTCACCCCGGACGTGATCCGGGGTCCCGCTACGTCCTGTAACGATGCCGATCGAGAAGAAGCGAGACGAAAGGCCAAGCCCAGCGTTACGAAATCGAAGCGCTCCGACTTCACTAAACGTCGACCCGCCGGCCCCAGAATCAACAAGGGGAGCCGAAGCTCCCCTTGCGTCACGTTCCGATCGACGGCGCCGCGAAGGCACCGCCGGTCTGCGAACGATCTTAGTTGCTGTCGCTATTGTCGTCGTCGGCGACGATCACGATGCCAGCAACGACGGCAGCCGCCGCGACGAGCGCGATGATCAGACCGCCACCGGCGAGCTCGTTCTTCTTGGCCGAAACCGAACCGGTGCGAACCGACTTGGCAACCGACAGGCTCGCCGCCGGGTTGGCAGGAGCAGCGGCGGCCGGAGCGACGGCCAGGGCGGCTGCAGCAGCCGCCATCAGATACTTGGCAACCATGATGGTCTCCCCTCTACGTAGTGAGCCGTCCCCTTGGCAGCGAGCCGAAGAAAACACAATCCGAAAAGTTCGCGCTACCATCAAATAGGCGATGAATTGCACCGTGCGGCACGACGAACCGCCCGCGTTACGACCGATGAGGCAGCAATAGCGGTTGCCTATCCCACGCAAAGCAAAGCTTGCTTGTCAGGACTGGGCCAATGCGGAAGATGCCGGCAGCAAGGTGGTTTGTTGCACTTTGAAGTCGCGATCTTAATCTTGCGGCAACATCTGCCGCGACGACGATTGCTTTGCCGGTCGGGGCGTCAGGTGGCCGCATCCGCCGCCGCGACGATGTCGTCGATGTCCGCCGGCTTCACCCCGAGCGCGTCGAGCAGATCGAACATCAATGCCCACCACGTCCAGAATTGTGCGAGATCGTCGCGGCTGCGCACATAGGGCGTATGCCCGGGCACCAGGCTCGGCGAATGGAAGGAGAAACTGATCAGCCGCTGCCCCTCCTCCTCCACCGCGACGCGGACGGCGGCCAGGGCATCGGCGATCGGCATATCCTCGGGCGTCAGCGCCACCCGCTGCAACAGCCCCGTACGCGCCATCGCGCCCCGCCCGCGCGGCACGCGCGCCAGCGCGGGATAGATCGCCGCACCCTGCCGGCGCAGCCGCCCGGTGAATACGGTGGTCAGCGGCACCTCGACCAACGATCCGATCCGGAACGCGTCATTGCCCACCGCCGTGAAATCCGGCCCGAGGTCTCTGCGATAGTCGTAGCGCGCCCGCATCGAACTCTCGACGCGATAACCGCGATCCGCGAGCAGCCCGGCGGTCGCCGGCCCGATGCCATAGCGCCCGGCACGATAGGCGAGCGGCGGCCGCCCGAACGCCTCGGTCAGCAGACCGGTCAGGCTGTCGAGCTTGCCCGCCTCCAGCGCCGGCGACAGATTCCCCGCATAACTGTCGCCAGCCACCGGCGTCGCATAAGGCGGGGTCACCCAGGCATGAAGCTGCGCCCCCAGCGACGCGCGCCCGTCCGCCAGCACCCCGCGCAGGATCTCCACCGCCGCCGCATCGCTCGCCACGGGATGATCGACCATATAGGCCGGCCCGATCCCCCGCTCCGCAAAGCGCGCATGCGCATCGGGCAGCGCGCGCATCGCCGTGACCGCGCGATGCGCCGGATCGAGCGGCGCCGACCAGTCGAACTCCTCCTCGACATCGACGAATACGACGAAGCGGCGCCCGAACGTCGCCGGCCAGCGGATCAGCGCCTCGCGCGCCGGCGCAGCCACCCGATACGGCGAAGCGGCGCCGCCTCGCCCGGTCAATGCGTCGCCTGCGCCACCGTCTCGTCGACCGCTGCGGGCAGCCGCAGCGTCAGGAGATGCTCGCCGAACACCAATTCGCCGCCCAGCTCGACCGCGAGATTGCGCGCCAAGCGCAGCGCGAAGCCGGTGCCGAGCAGCGGCGCGCCTTCGGTGTCGGTCGGTCCCGCGCCCTCGCTGTCGAGGCTCAGCAACGCCTCCTCGCCATCGGCGGACAGCGCCAGCGGCCGGGCGAAGCAGATCGCCACCTGCCCGTCGGGCGCCGGCGCCTCGGCGATATCGATCCGCTCGCCCGCCACCGCCGCCGCGGTCAGCGCCGCCAGCAACCGCGACAACAGCCGCTCCAGCGCGCGATCGTCGCTCAGCGCGGCATGGTCGCCCATCGGGTGGATATCGAGCACCGTGCCCCGCAACGCGGCCAATGGCGCGAGGTCCTGCGCGATCCGCTCCAGCAGCGGCTCGAGCGCGACCGGGCCGGGCCGCAGATCGAGCGCCTTGCCCTCGATCCGCGCGGCGGTGTCGAGATCCTCGATCGCGCCGAGCAGGCTCGCCGCCTGCTGGCGAATGGTCACCGCATGTTCGCGATAGACGGGCGCGACCGGGCCAAGCAATTGTGCCTCGATCAGCTCGGCGAAGCCCGCGATCGCATTGGTCGGCGTGCGTAGCTCATGAACCAATTGGCGCAGTGAATCGGACACCATCTTGCGCGGCGAGAGACTCGCCTCCTCGTCGGCGCGCGGCCGGCGGGCGATCGCGACATAGCCGGTGAAGCGCCCGCTCTCGGCATCGAATTGCGGCGTGCCGGCGACGCGCCATGCCCCCGCCGCATCCGAATGACCGCCGACGTCGAGCCGCGCGCCGGCGAAACGCTGGCGCTGGCGCAATGCCCCGGTGATCACCGCGTCGACGCGGACCTCCCCCTGCGGCAGGCCGACCGCGAGCGAGGCACCGATCAGCGCGCCCCGCGTCACACCATCCACCGCGCGGATGATGCCGAGATGGTCGGTATCGAAATGGAAATAGCTCGGCGGCTCGCTCGCGACCGCGGCGATCGGCTCGTTGGGGTCGCGCTGCTTCTGGAAGGCGTCGATCCGCGCGACGAGATCGGCGATCTGGAAACCACCTTCGGCATCGGGTTCCGGTGGCGGCGGCGGCGCGGGTGGTTGGGGCTGCGGGAAGAGCGCGACCGTGTCCGTTGGCGTCACCGGCTCGGCCAGGTCATTGGCCGGAGCCGGCGCATCGTAGCGCAGCACGAAATCCGCCGGACCGAAACTGGCAAGCCCGCGTTCGACCGCGCCCGGCAGGTCGCGGCGATGGCGTAGCAGGGCGCGGCCGTGTGCATCGAGCCGGGGCAGCAGCGCGAGCCAGTCCAAATCCGCCAGTTGCGCGGTGCGCAGCAACGGCGCGGCGACCTCAATCGCATCCTCGGCGAAGAAGCCGATCAGCGCCGCGGGCGGGCGCGCGAAGGCCAAGGCGCGCGCACTCGCGGCGCGAATCGCCAGCGGCACCACCGATCGCAGCTCGCGCAGCCGGTCCAGCGACGCCGCATCCGCGGGGATACGCCCGCGCCCCATCAGGTCGGTCAGCTGCCGCCACGCCGATTGCGCGCCGAACCCACTCTCCATGTCGGCCGAAAGCACCGTTTTCAGGCTATCGTCGAAACGCACACCAACTCCTGGAGACCGCCCCACCTGAACGATGTGCGCGCTGATCCCTTAACGATCGGGGCACGCGAGAGGAACTGCCGATTTGTCGGCTGCCGGCGACACGTCGCATAGTGGGACAATTGCGTTGCGCCGCAATTTTCTTATGCTTAGGGGGAGCCGCCGTTTACATCCGGCCTGTTCCTGGAGTTTGATACGCAATGTCCTTCGATCGGATCGATCGTCAGATTCTCGCCCACCTGCAGCAGGATGGGCGGATGACCAATGTCGAACTGGCCGAACGCGTCGGGTTGACCGCGCCGCCCTGCCTGCGCCGCGTACGCGCGCTGGAGGAGGCAGGCGTGATCCGCGGCTATCACGCCGACCTCGATCCCGCCAGCCTCGGCTTTCCGATCACCGTCTTCGCGATGGTCTCGCTGCGCAGCCAGGCCGAGCACGACCTCGCCGCGTTCGAGGCGCATGTCGCGGACATTCCCGAGATCCGCGAATGCCACATGCTCAACGGCGAGATCGACTTCATCCTGAAGATCGTCGCCAGCGATCTGAAGAGCTTTCAGGAAATCCTGACGACGCACCTGACGCCGGCGCCCAACGTCGCCAGCGTCAAGACCTCGCTCACCATCCGCACCGCCAAGTCGACCTCGGGCATCCCCGTCGTCATCGACTGATCCGCGACGGCGGACGACGAACGAAAAGGGGGCGGCCCGTCACCGGACCGCCCCCTCTTTGCGTCGATGCCGGTCGATCAGGCCGGCGTGGCGGGCGTAGCAGGCGTGGCGCCGACCTGGGTCCAGGTGTTCCACAGCGCGGCGATGCCCGCACGCGGATTGCCGGTGACCGCACCGAACGCCGCCTGCGCGCCGGCCTTGTCGCCCGACTTGGCGAGCGCGATGCCGAGGCGGGTGTTCACCTCATTGGCGTCGACGCCGCCCTTGCCGAGCGCCGCGCGATACAATTCGATCGCCTTGGCGTAGTTGTTCTGGCCGAGATAGGCGTCGGCGGTCGATGCGGCGATCTTGCCGTCCTTCGATGCCATTGCGGTCTTCTCGCTGCTCGCCAGCGACCCGTCCGCCTTGATCGCGGTGTTCGCCGCGGTCAGCAGGCTCTTCGAGAACGTGCTGGTCGCCGGAATCTTGCCCGAGGCCATACCCTCCTTCAGCACCGCCGCCGCCTCATAGGGGTTGCCGCGGTCGTAGACGTTCTTGGCATAATCCTCGTACATCGCCTGGTCCGGCATCGCGCCGGCGGTACGCAGCAGGCGATACAGATCGACCGTCTGCGCCTTGTCCGGCGCGGCGAGGCTGTTCTGCGCGAAGGCATATTGCAGGATGACGTCGCGCCACACCCGCGCATTGGGATAGGCCGAGACGTACTTCTGCATCCAGGCGAGCGTTTCCGGCGCCATCTTCTTGTTGTTCGCGGTGGCGATGCCGAAGCGGTAATAAGCCTCCGGCACGGTCTGGCCCGCCGCCTTCTGAGCGGTGATGAACCGGTCGAGATCGGCGAGGCCGCCGGCGGTGTCACCGGCCTGCACCTTCACCTTGGCGAGCTGCAGATCGAAATCGGGGCTGTTGTAGCCGGCCGCCTTCGCCTGGGTGAAATATTGGGTCGCGACCGGATATTGCCCGCTGTTGTAGGCGAGCTGACCACGACGGAACAGATATTTGCCGCGATCGGCGGCAGGCGTGTTCTTAGCGGCGATCAGCGCATCGAGCGGCTTGGCGAGCACGGTCTCGTCGAGCGGCGCCTTGGGATTGGCCTCCTGCGCGATGACGAGCTTGGTGTTCTCCAGATCGTAGCGGAGCGCGGCGGCGATATATTTGTCGTCGTCGGTGGTGGCGGCGGCCTCCACCTGCGCGACCAGCGGCTCGGCGGTAGCGGGATTGCGTGCCTTGACGGCTTCCTGCGCCTGGAAGGCGATCGCCTGCACCGGCTTGCTGAGCTTGAAGCCAGGAGCCGCCTGCTCTTCCTTCTTGTCCTTGGCGGCCGCGGGGGCGACGATCGCCAGGCCGCTCACGCCGGTGGCCAGCACCGCGACCAGCGCGAGCTTCGAAAGGGTCTTCATGCTAACTCTCTCTCCAGATAGTGAGGCATCGCTGCCGCTAACGTCTGCGGGGCTGTAACGGTCCGTCGCAAGCCGTTCAAGCGATGCCATGCCCGCCGCGGTTGCAGCATGCGCACTGAACGGCGATTGAACGGGCGCCACGGGGCGGCTACCGGCGGGCACGATGATCGCCGTCCTCTCCCCCGCCAAGACGCTCGACTATGAGTCGCCCATCCCCGATGTCGCGCCGACCCGGCCGCGCTTCGCCAGGGAGGCGGAGACGCTCGCCGTCGCCGCGTCGCACCTGACGCAGAAGAAGCTGTCGGAGCTGATGCACATCTCGCCGGCGCTGGCCAAGCTCAACGCCGACCGCTTCCGCGACTTTCCGGACGCGCCCGAACGGCCGGCGATCTTTGCCTTCGACGGCGACGTCTATACCGGCTTCGACGTCAAGACGCTGGAGGAGGAGGCGCTCCCCTTCGCGCAGGATCATCTGCGGCTGCTCTCGGGCCTCTACGGCATGCTGCGCCCGCTCGACCTGATGCGCCCGTATCGGCTGGAGATGGGGACGCGCTGGGCGCCGCGACGCAAGAAGCTGACCGACTGGTGGGGCGACCGCATCGGCAAGGCGCTGGCCGAGGACGTCGCCGCCGACGGCGAACGCGTCGCGCTCAACCTCGCCAGCCAGGAATATTGGGCGGGGGTCGCGGGCCACCTGCCCGCAGACGTACGCGTGGTGGCGATCGATTTCCGCGACGGCGATCGCTTCGTCAGCTTCCACGCCAAGAAGGCGCGCGGGTTGATGGCGCGCTGGATGGTCGAGCATCGCATCACCGACATCGACGCGATGCGCGGCTTCGACAGCGACGGCTATGCCTATGACGCGGCGGCGAGCAGCGATGACCAATGGCGGTTCTCGCGTTGAGCGCCGCGGTCGTCATCGGTGCCTCCGGCGGGATCGGTGCCGCGTTGCACGAGGCGCTGGCCGACGAAGGGGCCTATGCGCGCGTCCATGCACTGTCGCGGTCGGGCGCCGCGCCGATCGACATCACCGACGAGGCGAGCATCGCCGCCGCGGCGGCGCGGATCGCCGACGGGCCGGCACCGTCGCTCGTCATCCTCGCCACCGGTCTGCTGCACGATGCGGAGCACGGCCCCGAAAAAAGCTATCGCGAATTCGATCCGGCTTGGCTCGAACAGGTGCTGCGCGTCAATGCGGTCGGGCCGGCGATGGTCGCCAAGCATCTGCTGCCGCTGATGCCCAAACAGGGGCGGACGGTGTTCGCCGTCCTTTCGGCGCGGATCGGCAGCATCTCCGACAACCGGCTCGGCGGCTGGTACGGCTATCGGATGGCGAAGGCCGCGCTCAACCAATTGGTGCGGACGCTGAGCATCGAGGAGAAGCGGCGCAACGATCGCTCGATCATCGTCGGCCTGCATCCGGGCACGGTCGACACCGGGCTGTCGAAGCCGTTCCAGGGCAACGTGCGCCCGGGAACGCTGTTCACGCCGGATCGCGCGGCGTCGCAATTGCTCGACGTGATCGACGGCCTGACCGTGACCGACGGCGGCAAGCTGTTCGACTTCGAGGGCAAGGAAGTCGCGCCTTAGGCGTCTGGTGGTTGCGACACCTGACCTAATTCCGATGCACAAGGCTGTGGTGATGAGGCTCGATTGGGCTTCACCACCCGATGTCGCCCCGAACTTAGACCGCATCCCCTGCACAACCCCACCAGTGCTCCTGCGAAAGCAGGAGCCCAGGGACCGGAACGCCGTCAGCTGTTGTTCCGCTTGACCCTGGGTTCCTGCCTCCGCAGGAACACTGCACGGCATGGTGGGCGAGTGGACATTCGAGGAATTCCCGAACCGGTCCGAGGGGGCGGGTGGGCCGGAAACGCCATCGCCCAGCCCCACGCCGGGAGGCGACGGGTAGGCCAGTAAGCCCGCAAACATGACAGAATCGTCACGTTTCAGCCATTTACGCGTTAGCTCGGCACGCGCATCCTTGCCGCCACGACGACGCGATCCACGCGTCCGCCGGTGGAGATGATGCCATGACCAAGTCCCTGCCCTTTGCGATGCTGGCCGTCGCCTCGCTGTGCTGCGGTTCCGCCGCGCTCGCCACGCAGGCCGCCACGCCGAAGACCACCGCCAAGACGGTGGCGACCAGCCGCACGACGACGACCACCAAGCCCGCGGTCGGCCGCCCCACCGCGACGACCCGGACGACGACCCGCACCGCCGCCGCCGCCAAGGGCCGGATGGTCACCACCAAGACCAGCACCGGCAAGACCGTCACCTACGATTGCAGCAAGGCCGGCAACGCCACCAAGGCCGCCTGCAAGAAATAAGCGCCGCCACTCCTGTATCCCGCGCGCACGCGTATGTGCGTGCGCGCGTGACTTTCGGTCCGGGTGGTCCTACAAGATCGGCACACTTCTGTAACAATCCGAAAGCGTATAGCCTTGGCCGACGAGACCACCCTCGCCGAACCCTCCGACATTTCGACGATTTCCATCGTCGACGAGATGAAGTCGAGCTATCTCGACTATGCGATGAGCGTCATCGTGGCGCGCGCGCTGCCCGACGTGCGCGACGGGCTGAAGCCGGTCCATCGTCGCATCCTGTTCTCGGCGCAGGAAAACGGCTTCCTGTTCAATCGCCCGTACCGCAAGTCGGCGCGCATCGTCGGCGACGTGATCGGTAAATACCACCCGCACGGCGACACCTCGATCTACGACGCCTTGGCGCGGATGACGCAGGATTGGGCGATGCGCCTGCCGCTGATCGACGGTCAGGGCAATTTCGGCTCGATGGATCCCGATCCGCCCGCCGCGATGCGCTACACCGAGGCGCGCCTCGCCCGCGCCGCCAATTACCTCATGGAGGATCTCGACAAGGATACCGTCGATTTCCAGCCCAATTACGACGCCAGCGAGCGCGAGCCGCAGGTCCTGCCGGCACGCTTCCCCAATCTGCTCGTCAACGGTGCGGGCGGCATCGCGGTCGGCATGGCGACCAACATTCCGCCGCACAATCTGGGCGAAGTGGTCGACGCCTGCATCGCCTATATCGATGCGACGATGGCCGGCGGCACGATCTCGATCGACGAACTGATCGAGATCGTCCCCGGGCCCGATTTCCCGACCGGTGCGATCATCCTCGGCAAGGCGGGCGCGCGCTCGGCCTATCATACCGGCCGCGGCTCGATCATCGTGCGCTCGCGCCACATCGTCGAGGAAAGCCGCGGCGACCGGCGTTCGATCGTGCTCACCGCCATCCCCTTCCAGCAGGGCAAGAACGCGCTGGTCGAGAAGATCGCCGAGGCGGCCAAGGACAAACGGATCGAGGGCGTCAGCGACATCCGCGACGAATCGAACCGCGAGGGCGTGCGCATCGTCATCGACCTCAAGCGCGACGCGACGCCGGACGTGGTGCTCAACCAGCTCTGGCGGCACACGCCGGCGCAGGGCTCCTTCCCCGCCAACATGCTCGCGATCCGCGGCGGCCGGCCGGAGACGCTGAACCTCAAGGACATCATCCAGGCGTTCGTCCAGTTCCGCGAACAGGTCATCACCCGCCGCTCGAAGTTCGAGCTCAACAAGGCGCGCGACCGGGCGCATATCCTGCTCGGGCTGGTGATCGCGGTCACCAATCTCGACGAAGTGGTGCGGATCATCCGCGGCTCGTCGAGCCCGGCGGAGGCGCGCGCCGCGCTGCTGGCGCGTGAGTGGCCGGTCGCCGAGATCGCCCCCTATCTCAGCCTGGTCGAGGCGGTCGAGGGCATCCAGGTCGGCGAAAGCTATCGTCTGTCCGACGTGCAGGTCCGCGCGATCCTCGATCTGCGCCTGCATCGCCTCACCGCGCTTGGCCGGGACGAGATCGGCGACGAGCTCAAGGGCCTCGCCGATTCGATCGCCGCGCTGCTCGAGATCCTCGGCAACCGCAAGCGCCTCTACGAAGTGATGCGCGAGGAGCTGGTCGACGTCCGCTCGATCTTCGCAACGCCGCGCCGGACCGAGATCGCCGCCGCCGCCGACGGCATCGACGACGAGGATCTGATCGAGCGCGAGGACATGGTCGTCACCGTCACGGTGCAGGGTTATATCAAGCGCACGCCGCTCGACGCCTTCCGTGCGCAGAAGCGCGGCGGCAAGGGGCGCGCCGGCATGGCGACCAAGGAAGAGGATGCGATCACCAGCCTCTTCGTCACCTCGACGCACACGCCGGTGCTGTTCTTCTCCAACCTCGGCAAGGTCTATCGCAAGAAGGTCTGGCGCCTGCCCGAAGGCGGGCCGGCGACGCGCGGCCGGCCGATGATCAACCTGCTGCCGCTGGCGCCGGGCGAGACGATCTCGACCGTCCTGCCGCTGCCCGAGGACGAGACGCGCTGGGGCGACCTGCACGTCATGTTCGCCACCGCCAACGGCACCGTGCGCCGCAACGCGATGGACGCCTTCGCCAACATCCCGTCGAACGGCAAATTGGCGATGCGCTTCGACGAGGAGTCCGACGACAAATTGATCGGCGTCGCGGTGCTGACCGAAAGCGACGACGTGCTGCTCGCCACGCGCAACGGCAAGGCGATCCGCTTCGCCGCCACCGACGTGCGCGAATTCCAGAGCCGCACCTCGACCGGCGTACGCGGCGTCAGCCTCGGCGAGGGCGACGAGGTGATCTCGCTCTCGATCCTGCGCGGCGTGCCGTTCGATACCGACACGCGCGACGCCTATCTGCGCGCCGCACCGTGGAAGGAGGGCGAACGCGAGACGACGCTCGATGCCGAGACGCTGGACGCGATGGAGAAGGCGGAGGAGTTCATCCTCACCGTCACCCAGAACGGCTATGGCAAGCGCACGTCCGCCTACGAATATCGCCGCACCAATCGCGGCGGCCAGGGCATCACCAACATCGTCTCCGCCGGCCGCAACGGTCCGGTGGTGGCGAGCTTCCCGGCGCATTCGGGCGAGCAATTGATGCTGGTCACCGATCAGGCCAAGCTGATCCGCATGTCGGTAGGCGACGTCCGCGTCACCGGCCGCAACACGCAGGGCGTGACGCTGTTCAGCGTCGCCAAGGACGAGCATGTCGTCTCGGCTGCGCGGATCGACGAGGAGGAAGAGCCCGAGAACGAGGCCGAGGCGGTGATCGCCGAGGAACTGGGCGGCACCCCCGCGCTGCCGGGCGAGGACGATCTGGTGGTCGACGACGGCACCGGGCCGCAGACGATGGACGAAAGGGTCGACGAAAGCGACGACGGCGAGAGCGGGGACGCGGCATGAGCGAGCGTCCCACCACCGCCTACAAGGTGCTGACCGCCGAGCAGATGGCCACGCTGGAGCGGGACCGCCAGTTCGCCGGGGCGCCCGTCGACCTGGCCGACGGCTACATCCATCTGTCGACCGCGGCGCAGCTCACCGAGACGGTCGACAAGCATTTCGCCGGGCAAGGCGATCTGCACGTCGTCGCGGTCGATCTCGGCAGCTTCGGCGACACGCTGAAGTGGGAGGAATCACGCGGCGGCCAGCTTTTCCCGCATCTCTACGAGCCGCTGCTGCTCGAAACCGTCATTGCCTATGGTCCGCTGGAGCGTGCTGCGGACGGGACGGTCCGATTGCCGATCGCCGGCTGATCCCGGTTCAGGCTCCGCTCGCCGAGAAAGGCGGGCGGAACCGCATTTGGAGCACCATCGTTACCCCGTCACAACGACCAAGATGGGAGAATTCCAATGCGTACCCTGGCCCTGACGATCGGCAGCCTGATGATGGTGCCCGCCGCGGCTCTGGCACAGCAAGCCCAGCCTGCCCCCGGCGCCGCTGCGACCGCCACCGGTTCCGCCACCGCCACCGCGCCCACCGTCGGCGCGACGATCTATGACAGTGCTGGCGTCGCGCTCGGCACCGTCGCCAGCATCACCCCGCAAGCGGTGATCCTCAACACCGGCACCGCGCAGGTGCCCGTGCCCCCCGCCTCGATCGGCAAGACCGACAAGGGCTTCGCGATGGCGATGACCAAGGCCGATCTCGACGCCGCGGTCGCCAGCTCGCAGGCGCAGGCGCAGGCGGCGGTGAAGTCGAAGCTCACGCCGGGCACGTCGGTGACCGGGCTCAACGGCGCGACGCTCGGCACGATCAAGTCGGCCGACGCGCAATTCGTCACGCTGACCACCGCCAAGGGCGACGTGAAGCTGCCGATCGCCGGCTTCAGCGCCGATGCGAGCGGCAAGATCGTCGCCGGCATCACCGCCGACCAGCTCGCCGCGGCCACCGCCGGCGCGGCGAAGTAACGGATCGGGGAGGGTTCGCCCTCCCCTTTTTTTTCCGACGTAGGACGGCTGGACCGGATCGACATCCGGTCAAATTCCTTCCCTGCCAGGGGGAGGACTTGCTTCAGGCCTGAACGTCGATCCTCGTGTCGACCATCAGGCTCACCGCCGCCTCACCAACGCAAAGACGATCTTCAGGCCGCGACAGCCTGTTCGGTCAGCGCTGCGCGGATCGCCTCGATCGCGTCCGCCGCTTTCGCCCCATCGGGGCCGCCACCCTGCGCCATGTCGGGCCGGCCGCCGCCGCCCTGCCCGCCGAGCACCGCGACCGCGCGACGCAGCAGATCGACCGCATTGACCTGACCGACCAGATCGTCGCTCACCCCGACCGCGATCGAGGCGCGGCCGTCGTTGACCGCGACCATCACCGCGACGCCCGCGCCGCCGAGCCGCTGCTTGGCATCGTCGACCGCACCGCGCAGCCCCTTCGCCTCGAAGCCGTCGAGCACCTGGCCGATGAAGGCGACGCCGCCGACCTGCTCCGGCCCGGCGGCCGCACCGCCGCCACCGCCGCCCATCGCGAGCGCCTTCTTCGCCTCGGCGAGTTCACGCTCCAGCCGGCGCCGTTCGTCGAGCAGCGCGATCACCCGCGCCGGCACCTCGTCGGGCGTCGTCTTGAGCGCGCTCGCCGCCTCGCGCAGCCGCTCGTCGCGGCCGTTGAGATAGGCGCGCGCCGCCTCGCCGGTCAGCGCCTCGACGCGCCGCACGCCCGACGACACCGCGCCCTCGCCGACGACCTTGAACAGGCCAATGTCGCCGAGCGCATTGACGTGGGTGCCGCCGCACAGCTCGACCGAATAGGTCTTGCCGCCATCCTCGGTCCCCATCGACACGACGCGGACCTCGTCGCCGTATTTCTCGCCGAACAATGCCATCGCGCCCTCGGCGATCGCCTCGTCGGGGGTCATCAGCCGCGTCGTCACGCTGCCGTTGCCGCGGATCTGCGCGTTGACCGCGACCTCGGCGTCGGCCAGCTCCTCGGCAGTCATCGCCACCGGATGCGACACGTCGAACCGCAGCCGCTCGGGCGCCACCAGCGAGCCCTTCTGCGCGACGTGCGTACCCAGCCGCTGGCGCAGCGCCTCGTGCAGCAGATGCGTCGCCGAATGGTTGGCGCGGATCTGCGCGCGGCGCGCGACGTCGATCTGGAGGCGAACGGCATCGCCGACCTTAATCGACCCGCTCTCGACCTTCGCATGATGGACGAAGACGCGACCCAATTGCTTGGAGGTTTCAGTCACCGCGGCGCGCAGGCCGCCGTCGGTCGCGATCGTACCGGTATCGCCGACCTGCCCGCCGCTCTCGCCATAGAAAGGCGTCTGGTTGACGATCACCGCGACGGTGTCGCCGGCCGCCGCCTGATCGACGCGCGCGCCGTCCCTGACCAGCGCGACCACCTCGCCCTCGCCGACGTCGGCGCCATAGCCGATGAACTCGGTCGATCCGGTTTCCTCGGCGATGTCGAACCACAGATCGTCCGACGCCTTGGCGCCCGAGCCCTTCCATGCCGCGCGCGCCGCGCGCTTCTGCTCGGCCATCGCCGCATCGAAGCCGGCGCGGTCGACGGTCAGCCCGCGCTCGCGCAGCGCGTCCTCGGTGAGGTCGTAGGGGAAGCCGAACGTGTCGTTGAGGCGGAACGCGGTCTCGCCGGCGAGCGTCGCGCCCTCGGCCATGTCCGCGGTCGCTTCGTCGAGCAGCTTCAGCCCCTTGTCGAGCGTCTTGCGGAACTGCGTCTCTTCCTGGCGCAGCGTCGCCTCGATCAGCGGCTGCGCGCGGACCAGTTCGGGATAGGCGGCGCCCATCTCGGCGACCAGCGCCGGCACCAGCCGGTGCATCAACGGCTCCTTGGCGCCGAGCAGATGCGCGTGGCGCATCGCGCGCCGCATGATCCGGCGCAACACGTACCCGCGGCCTTCGTTGGCGGGCAGCACGCCGTCGGCGACGAGGAAGCCCGACGAGCGCAGATGATCGGCGATGACGCGATGCGACGCGCGCCGCGGCCCCTCGGCATCGGTGCCGGTCAGCGAGGTCGAGGCGGCGATCAGCGCCTTGAACGTGTCGGTATCGTAATTGTCGTGGACGCCCTGCAACACCGCCGCGATCCGCTCCAGCCCCATACCGGTGTCGATCGACTTCTTGGGCAGCTCGCCGACGATCTCATTGGCCTCCTGCTCATATTGCATGAAGACGAGGTTCCAGATCTCGACGAAGCGGTCGCCGTCCTCGTCCGGGCTGCCGGGAGGGCCGCCGGGGATATGGTCGCCGTGATCGTAGAAGATCTCCGAACAGGGGCCGCACGGACCGCTGTCGCCCATCGCCCAGAAATTGTCCTTGGTCGCGATGCGGATGATCCGCTCTTCGGGCAGATATTTGGTCCACAGGCCGAACGCCTCGTCGTCGGTATGGTAGACGGTCGCGGTCAGCTTCTCGGCGGGGATGCCCCAGACGCTCGTCAGCAAGGTCCAGGCGTGGTGGATCGCCTGTTCCTTGAAATAATCGCCGAACGAGAAATTGCCGAGCATCTCGAAGAAGGTGTGATGCCGCGCGGTATAGCCGACATTGTCGAGGTCGTTGTGCTTGCCGCCGGCGCGCACCGACTTCTGGCTGCTGGTCGCCGTCGTATAGGGCCGGCTTTCAAGGCCGGTGAAGACGTTCTTGAACGGCACCATCCCGGCATTGACGAACATCAGCGTCGGGTCGTTCTGCGGCACCAGCGGCGCCGAAGGCACGATGGCGTGGCCCGCGCTAGCGAAATAGTCGAGGAAGCCGCGGCGGATGTCGTTGGTCGAGGTCATAGACCAAGCGACTTAGGCGAGAGACGGCCCGCCCTCAAGCGTCGTTACGCGCCACCACACATGTGCTGCGAATCGGGCAGCGTCCATGATTCCATCGTGCGCAGGTTGGTGGTCGTATAGATCCGGCCGCGATCGTCGCCCGGCGGGCAATGCCGTGGGATACTGACGAGACAGGCGAGCACGCGATCCCCCCGCCGCGCATTCTGTGCCGCCGCGACGCGGCTGTAGGAGACGCCGTACAGGCCGTTGGCGAGCGATATGCTCGTACCGCTCTCGGGCACCGGCCGGCCCGATCCATCCTCCAGCCGCGCGGTAACGTTGCGCACCGTGCTGAACACGCATGTCCCGACTTGCTTCGGCAAGCCCGGCGGCTGCGCCGCGACCGCAGGTCCTGCAAGCGACAGCAGAGCGATGGCGTAAGCACAGGAAAGCCGCATATGTTGGTCCTTCATCCGAATGGCTGATCGATCGATTTGGGCGGCGTGCTGAACCAGCGCGGCCCTTCCGCGGTCATGTGGAAGCAATCCTCCAGCCGGACGCCGAACCGGCCGGGCAGGTAGATGCCGGGCTCGTTCGAGAAGCACATGCCGGCCGCCAGCCGCGTCGTCTCGCCGCGGACGAGGTTGACGGGTTCGTGCCCGTCCATGCCGATGCCGTGACCGGTGCGATGCGACAGGCCGGGCAGCTTATAGTCGGGGCCATAGCCGAGCCCCGTGTAATAGCGCCGCACCGCATCGTCGACGCTGCCCGCGGCGACGCCGATCCGCGCCGCGGCGAGCGCGACCTGCTGGCCGCGCGCCGCCTGATCCCAGACCTTGCGCTGCGCAGCGGTGGCGCTGCCCTGCGGCACCCAGGTGCGCGAGATGTCGGACTGATAGCCCTGCACCGTGCAGCCGCAATCCATCAGCAGGATCTCGCCCGCGGCGATGCGATGCACCTCGCGGCTGCCGTGCGGCAGCGCGGCGGCGAAGCCGATCAGCGCCAGCGCGAATTCGGGATCGCCGCCGAGCCGGGTGGTCGCGGCGGTCATCAGCGCGCCGATCTCGCTGCCGGTCATCCCCGCCTCGACCCGCGGCGCCAGCCAGCGATAGGCGGCGAGCGTCACCTCGGTCGCGGTCTGCATCAGCGCGAGTTCGGCGGGCGTCTTGATCATCCGGCAGCCGCGCACCACCGGATTGGCGCTGACCTGTCGCGCGTCGGGGGCGAACCGGGCGAGGTCGGTGGGGATGAAGACGCGCGTCGTCTCCTCGATACCGATCGGCAGCCGGTCGAGCCCGCGCTCCTTCAGCCAGCCCGCGACGACGGCGAGCGCGTTGCCGTCCTCCTGCCAGACGCGCACCTCGGCCGGGACGCTCAGCGTCTGGCGGACCGACGGCTCCTCGAAGAAGGGCGTGACGATCAGCGGTTCGCCCTCGCGCGGCAGGATCGCCAGCGTCGGCCGTTCGCTGCGCCCCCAGCGCACACCGGTGAAATAGAGCATCGACGAGCCCGGCTCGATCAGCACCGCGCCGAGCCCACTCGCCGCCATCAGCGCCTGTGCCCGCGCCAGACGGCCGGCGCGCTCGTCGCGGCCGATCGGCACCGCGCCGGCGGTGATGTCGCGCAAGGCGGACAGGTCGGGCTCGGCGGCGCGGAGCAGCCCCGACGACAGGAGCGGCACCGCCGCGGCGGCGGCGAGGAGCGAACGACGCGAGGGCGTGAAGACCATACGCCAGCGATACGGCGCTTGACCCGGCGGCCGCAATCCCCTTCCCTAACGGCGAATCCTGGAGTTTTCGTGCATGGCCAAACGGCTGACCTTGTTTATCGTGATCGGCCTGTTGCTCGGCGTCGTGGTGGGACTGGCGATCAACGGCTGGCTCGACGACGGTTCGCCGGCATCGGCAGCGCGGCTGAAGGGCATCGCCGGCTATTTCGCGATCGGCACCACCGTCTTCCTGCGGCTGATCAAGATGATCATCGCGCCGCTCGTCTTCGCCACGCTGGTCAGCGGCATCACCCAGATGGGCGATACGTCGGCGCTCGGCCGGGTCGGGGCCAAGGCGATCGGCTGGTTCGTCTCGGCCAGCCTGTTGTCGCTCGGGCTCGGGCTGGTGCTGGTCAATCTGATCCGGCCGGGGGTCGGCATCAACCTGCCGCTGCCGCCGGTGACCGCCGATGCCGGCATCGCGACCGCCGCGTTCAGCCTCGACACGTTCATCACGCATATCGTCCCCGCCTCGATGGTCGAGGCGATGGCGACCAACGAGATCCTCCAGATCGTCGTCTTCTCGATCTTCGTCGGCGTCGCGATCACCGCGGTCGGCGAGCGCGCCGCGCCGCTGACCCGCGCGATCGACGGGCTGGTCGCGGTGATGTTGCGGATCACCGATTACGTGATGCGCGTCGCGCCGCTCGCGGTGTTCTGTGCGGTCGCGGCGACGCTGACCGAGCGCGGGCCGGGCGTGATCGGCCAGCTCGCCTTCTTCATGGGCAGCTTCTACCTCGCCTTGCTGTGCCTGTGGGCGATCCTGCTCGGCATCGGCTTCCTGTTCATCGGGCCGCGCATCCGCGACCTGATCCGCTACGTCCGCGAGCCGTTGCTCGTCGCGTTCACCACCGCCTCGTCGGAAGCCGCCTATCCGCGCATGCTGGAGGCGCTCGACAAATTCGGGGTGCCGCCGCGCATCGCCAGCTTCGTGCTGCCGCTCGGCTATTCGTTCAACCTCGACGGCTCGATGATCTATATGACCTTCGCGTCGCTGTTCATCGCCCAGGCCTATGGCATCGCCCTGCCGCTCGGCACGCAGATCGCGATGCTGTTGTTCCTGATGATCTCGTCCAAGGGCATCGCCGGCGTCCCGCGCGCCAGCCTCGTCGTGATCGCTGCGGTGCTGCCGGTGTTCAAGATCCCCGAAGCGGGCCTGTTGCTGATCCTCGCGATCGACCATTTCCTCGACATGGGGCGGACCGCGACCAACGTGATCGGCAATGCGGTGGCGGCATCGGTGGTGGCGAAATGGGAGGGCGGGTTCGATCCGCGCGAACCCGCGACGATCGACCCCGCGGTGGCGGAGGGGCCGGCGGCACCGGCGGCGACCAGCTTCCGGCACTAGCCCGCATCAGGCGTAGGCGTAGCGGCCGCCCTTCTCCAGCGCCGCGCGATAGGCCGGCAGCGCGTGGACCTTCTCCAGCCACGCGATCGTCGCCGGGCGCGAGGCGTCGAGGCCGGCGCGGCTGCGCGCCGCCTCGATCGGGAAGCTCATCATGATGTCGGCGGCGGTCATCACCTCGCCGGCGAACCACGGACGCTGCGCCAGCTCCGCCTCGACATAGTCGAGGTGGACGTCGATCATCGGCTGGATGCGCTTGACCGCCGCCTTGCCCATCAGCGGGATGCGGCCGAGTACCAGCTTGAGCAGCAGCGGCGGCATCATCGAGCCTTCGGCATAATGGAGCCAGAACCGGTAGCGCAGCACCGATTCGCGATGCGCCGGCGGCCCGAGGCGGCCATCCGCCTTCTCGACGAGATATTCGACGATCGCCCCCGTCTCGGCGATCACCCGGCCGCCGTCGGCGTCGAGGTCCTCGATCACCGGCGACTTGCCGAGCGGATGAACGCGTTTCAGCTCCGGCGGCGCGAGCATCGTCTTGGGATCGCGTTCATATCGCTTGATCTGATAATCGAGCCCCAGCTCCTCGAGCATCCACAGGATACGCTGCGAGCGGCTGTTCTCGAGATGGTGGACGATGATCATATTGTCTCCCCTGTCGCGCGGGCGGTCCATAGCCATGCCGCAGCAGGGAAATCCACAACGCTGCCATTTCGTTGCGCGGCCAGCGCCGCGCGCAGCCGGGCGAGAAGCGCCGGGCGGTCTGCCGGGGCGGCGTCGCGCAACCGCGAGGCGGCGGGGCCGATGCGGGTCAGGAAGGCGACGGCATCCTCGACGGGATCGTCGCCCTCGCCGACGCGATAGGCGAAACGGACCAGCGTCGGCGTCGCCTCGGCCCAGCCGGCGTTGGCGAGGATAGCGGCGCATCGATCGCGATCGGCGAACGCGAACGGGCCGGGGACATAGCCGGATGCGCCTTCGGCCGCGGGGGTGACCAGTGTCGCCCAGGGATTGTCGGCAACCGCGGCGAAGCAGCTGAACACGATCCGGCGGCCGGAGCGGGTCGCACCCCGTAGCCGGGCGAAGGCGGCGACGGGATCGGCGAAGAACATGACGCCGTGGCGCGAGACGAGCAGGTCGAGCGGCGCGAGAGCGGCGGCGGTGTCGAGCGCGTCGCCGATGCGGAAGGCGAGATTGGCGTGCCGATGACGCGCCTCGGCGACGGCAAGCAGGTCCGCCGACAGGTCGGCACCGGTGACATGCGCGTCCGGTCGGACGGCGGCGAGTGCGGCGGCGGTGGCACCGGCGCCGCAGCCGATGTCGAGCGCGGCGAACGGGCCGGCGGGCGCCGCGGCGCGGATCGCAGCGTCAAGATGGGGAGCGAGGCCAGCGAAGGCACGGTCGGTGTTGCGCCATTCCTCCGCCCAGACGGTGCCGACACGCGCGCTCCAATCCAAAGCGGTGGTCACGGGGACGAACTCCTTTCCGACCGCTGCCGATGTGCGACCCCGTCGCGACCGGCAACATGGACAAGTTGGACACCTTAATGGAAACGATCCGGGTTCATCGTTTCCATTCTTGGATCATTGCCCGGTATCCCCAACGCAAAAGAACCCGCCGTTACCGGCGAGTTCCCTGCGAAGCGTCTGGCGGATCGCCCGCATCAGATGTCGTCGTCGGCTTCCGGACCGGCCATCATCTCCTCGGCGACCTTTTCGGTGCGCTGGCGGATCGCCTTTTCGAGGCGGTCGGCCATTTCGGGATGTTCGCGCAGATAAGTCTTCGAATTCTCGCGACCCTGGCCGATGCGGACGCTGTCGTAGCTGAACCAGGCACCCGATTTCTCGACCAGCCCCGCCTTGACGCCGAGATCGAGGATCTCGCCGATCTTGGAGATGCCCTCGCCGTACATGATGTCGAACTCGACCTGCTTGAACGGCGGCGCGACCTTGTTCTTGACGACCTTGACGCGGGTGGCGTTGCCGGTGACCTCTTCCTTGTCCTTGATCGCGCCGGTGCGGCGGATGTCGAGACGGACCGAGGCGTAGAATTTCAGCGCGTTGCCGCCCGTCGTCGTCTCCGGGTTGCCGTACATCACGCCGATCTTCATGCGCAGCTGGTTGATGAAGATCACCATGCAGCGCGAGCGGCTGATCGAACCGGTCAGCTTGCGCAGCGACTGCGACATCAGACGGGCCTGCAGGCCGACGTGGCTGTCGCCCATCTCGCCCTCGATCTCCGCGCGCGGCACGAGTGCGGCGACCGAATCGACCACCAGCACGTCGATCGCGTTCGAGCGGACGAGCGTGTCGACGATCTCGAGCGCCTGTTCGCCGGTGTCGGGCTGCGACACGATCAGCTCGTCGATGTTGACGCCGAGCTTCTTGGCATAAACGGGATCGAGCGCATGTTCGGCGTCGACGAAGGCGGCGGTGCCGCCGCCCTTCTGCGCCTCGGCGATGACGTGCAGCGCGAGCGTCGTCTTGCCCGACGATTCGGGGCCATAGACCTCGATCACGCGGCCGCGCGGCAGGCCGCCGACGCCGAGCGCGATGTCGAGACCGAGCGAGCCGGTCGAGATCGTCTCGACCTCCATCGACTGTTTCGCGCCGAGCTTCATCGCCGAGCCCTTGCCGAAGGCGCGGTCGATCTGGGCCAGCGCGGCGTCGAGCGCCTTCTGCCGGTCGGTGGATGCGGTTGCCATGCCGGTGTCGATCACTTTCAGATTGGCGGCCATCGGGAGGTTCCTCGCTAGAGCAAGCGCGTCGCCGGGGCAACGCGTCTGTTTCGCTATGTACGACGTTTGTTCCTGCGGAACAAGAGGGGAACGGCAGGATTGTGATCCTTTATCGGATCGCCGCCCCGCTTCTCGAAGCCTGAATTCAGGTCAGGATCGTCGCCAGCGTCCACCAGCCGCGCGACGACGCGTGTTTCGCCGCCGTATCGCGTGCCTCGACCGACTCGAACAGCGCGAAGCAGGTCGCGCCGCTGCCCGACATGCGCGCCAGCCGCACGCCCACCGCCGCATCGAGCAACGCCAGCACCGCGGCGATCGCCGGCGCGATCGCCACCGCCGGCGCCTGCAGGTCGTTGCGCCCCGCCAGCGCCCGCGCGAGCAGATCGCCGTCGGCGGCGATGCCGCCGCGATCCACGCCATCCCAGCGGCCGAACACCGCCGCGGTGCTCACCGCGACGCCGGGATTGACCAGCAGCAGCGGCATCCCCGCCAGGCCGTCTACCGGCAGCAGCGCCTCGCCCTTGCCCGTGCCGAGCGTCGCGCGGCCGAGCAGGCAGGCGGGGACGTCCGCACCCAGCGCCTCGGCGATGACGAACAGCCGCGGGTCGTCGGGCGCGATGGCATGGAGCCCGGCGAGCGCACGCAGCGTCGCCGCGGCATCGGCCGAGCCGCCGCCGATCCCCGAGGCGATCGGCAGATGCTTGTCGAGCGTGATCGCATGCGGCTGCGCGATATCGAACGCCGCGCGGAAGGCGTGCGCGGCGCGAATCACCAGATTGTCCGCCTCCGGGGCGCCGGCGAGCGCCGCGGCGAACGGCCCGGTGATCGCAAACCGGTCGGTCGCGTCAGGCACCACGGTCACGGTGTCGCCGTCGGCGGCGAAGACGAACAGCGTCTCCAGATCGTGATAGCCGTCCGGGCGGCGGCGACGGACGTGGAGCGCGAGGTTGATCTTCGCGGGCGCGGGCTCGACGATCATTTGCGCGGCAATCCCTGCGCGGCCTTGGCGGCGAGCCGCGTCGCATCGTCGGCCGAGGCGGTCAGCGCCGCGGCACGCCAGGCGTAGCGCGCCTCGTAGCGGCGGCCGCGCGTCCAATAGAGGTCGCCGAGATGCTCGCCGATCTCGGCGTTGATCGGATCGCCCGCGGCGGCGCTTTCGATCAGCGGCTGCGCGCGGGTAACGTCGCCACCGATGAAATAGGCCCAGCCGAGCGAATCGGCGATCGAGGCATCGTCGGGCTTCAACGCATGCGCGCGTTCAAGCATCGCAATGGACTGCGGCACGTCGACGCGCCGCTCCGCCTGCGCATAGCCGAGATAATTGAGTGCGAGCGGTTCGCGCGGCGCGATCGCCACCGCTTTCTGCAAAGCGATGCGCCCCGCCGGCCAATTACCCGCCTGTTCGAGCGCGCCGCCATATTGCAGCCAAGCGCTCCACGCGGTCGGATCGGCGTTGACGACGCGGCGATACCAGTCCGCTGCCTCGCGATGGCGGTTCATCGCGCTGAGCTGGTCGGCATAGGTTTGCCAGTCGCTCTCGCCCGCCCCTGCCCGCTCGGCACCGCTGCGGGCGAGCGCCAGCGCGTCGTCGGGGCGGCCGGCGGTGGTGAGGATGCTGATCCGCGTCGCGGCGGCGGTCGAGGCATAGGCGCTGGCCGGGCCGATGCCGTCGAGCGTCGCCAGCGCGCGCGGGATCGCCTTGTCCTTGGCGAGTGCGGCGGCGAGCAGCAGCCGGGCGCGGTCGTTGGCGGGCCAGGCGATCACCGCGGTGCGCGCGAGCGCGATCGACAGATCGGTCGCGTCCTGATCGGCGAGGTCGCCGGCGATCCGGCCGAGCAGCCGCGACACGCCGAACCCCAGCGTCGGCTGCGCGGCATCGCCGGCGCGGACCGCCGCGAACACCGGATCGCCGCCGGCGAGCAGCGCGCGCGCGCGATCCGTTTCGCCGCGGCCGAACAGCAACTGGCCCGCGGACAGGCGCAGGTCGACCGGCGATCCGGTCTCGCGCAGCGCCTGGACAGTGGCGAGCCCCTGGGTGGTGTCGCCGCGCGCGATCTGGAGCAGCGCCGCGGTCTCGGCGGCGAGCCGCTGGCTGACCGGGTCCTTGCCCGCCCGCGCGATCTGCGGCGCGGGATCGTTGCCTTGCGCGAAGGCGATCCATCCACGCAGCGACGGGACCAGCACCGCCAGCGGCGTCGAAGCGAGCGCATCGGTCGCTGCGCTCGCGCCGGCGAAGTCCTGTTTCGCCGCCGCGACGGCGAGCGGCAGCAGCGGCAGTTCGGCGGGCGCCTCCGGCCGGCCGCGCAGCACCGCGGCGGCGCGGGTGGCGAGCGCGACATCGCCCGCCGCCAGCGCCTCGCGATAGGCGCGCAGCGCGACCGCGGTGCTCGCCGGCGCGGCGGCAAGCGCGCGGGCGTAGCCGGCGGCGGCGATATCGACCCGCCCATCGGCATCGGCGGCGCCGGCCTTCAGATATTCGGCAAGGTGGCCGGTGTCGGCCGCCGCCGGAAGGACCGCGCCGAGGCCCAGCAGCGACGCGAGGAACAGGCGTTTACATGTTGGGATAATTGGGGCCTCCACCACCCTCCGGCACCACCCAATTGATGTTCTGGGTCGGGTCCTTGATGTCGCACGTCTTGCAGTGGACGCAGTTCTGCGCGTTGATCACGAACTTGGGATCACCGGTGTCCTGGCCCACGATCTCGTAAACGCCGGCCGGGCAATAGCGTTGCGCGGGTTCGTCGTAGAGCGGCAGGTCGTATTCGACCGGCACGTTGGGGTCCTTGAGCGTCAGATGGACCGGCTGGTCCTCCTCGTGGTTGGTGTTCGACAGGAACACCGAGGAGAGGCGGTCGAAGGTCAGCACGCCGTCGGGCTTGGGATAGACCGGCGGCTTGACCAGATCCTTGCGCCACAGGCTCTCGTGATCGGGATGATGCTTCATCGTGAACGGCATCCTGAGCCCGAAATGTTCGAGCCACATCGTCACGCCGGCAAGGCCCGAGCCGAGGAAGTCGCCGAACTTCTTGACCAACGGCACGACGTTGCGGACGACCGACAGCTCCTTGTGCAGCCACGACGTCTCGAATGCCGCCGGATAGGCGGCGAGTTCGTCATGCTCGCGCTGCGACAGGATCGCCGCGACCGCGGCCTCGGCGGCCATCATGCCCGACTTCATCGCGCCATGCGTGCCCTTGAGCCGCGGCACGTTGAGGAAACCCGCCGAACAGCCAATCAGCGCGCCGCCGGGGAAGACCAGCTTCGGGATCGACTGCAACCCGCCGTCGTTGATCGCGCGCGCGCCGTAAGAGACGCGCTTGCCGCCCTTGAGGATCGCCGCGATCTCCGGATGCGTCTTCCACTTCTGCATCTCCTGGAAGGGCGACAGATAGGGATTGGTATAATTGAGCCAGGTGACGAAGCCGAGGCTGACCTGCCCGTTCGCCTGATGATAGAGCCAGCTTCCGCCGTTGGCGTCGTCGCCGAGCGGCCAGCCCTGCGTGTGGATGACGCGGCCGGGGCTGTGCAGCGCGGGATCGATGTCCCACAATTCCTTGATGCCGAGGCCATAGACCTGCGGCTGGGCGTCCTTCGCCAGATCGAAGGTGCGGATCGCCTCCTTGGTGAGGTGGCCGCGCACGCCTTCGGCGAAGAAGGTGTATTTGGCGTGGAGTTCGAGGCCGGGGGTATAATCGGATTTGTGCGTGCCGTCGCGCGCGACGCCCATGTCGCCGGTGGCGACGCCCTTCACCCTGCCCTGTTCGTCGAACAGGATCTCCGCCGCGGCGAAGCCCGGGAAGATCTCGACGCCCAGTTCCTCGGCCTTGCCCGCCAGCCAGCGGCACAGATTGCCGAGGCTGCCGGTATAGGTCCCCTTGTTGTGCATGAACGGCGGGGTGAGGAATTCGGGCAGATTGCGCTTCTTGGTCGCGGTGAGCACCCAATGATGGTTCTCGGTCACCGGCACCTCGGCGAGCGGACAGCCGTCCTCGCGCCAGTTCGGCAGCAGCTCGTCGAGGCTGCGCGGATCGATCACCGCGCCCGACAGGATGTGCGCGCCGACCTCCGAGCCTTTCTCCAGCACGCAGACCGACAGGTCCGCGCCCTGTTCGGCCGCGACCTGTTTGAAGCGGATCGCCGCCGACAGGCCCGCCGGGCCGGCGCCGACGATCACCACGTCATAGGGCATCGATTCGCGTGTCGACATCATTCCACTCCCGGCACCATCCGCGGTGCGTCACGCTTGTATGTTGTCGGCGGCGGCAAAAGCGTTCAGGCGCACGACGACAACGGCTCGTCTCCGGCCCGCGATCGGACAAGTTGACGCAAACGTCAACCTGGAGAAGGATCGTCGCAACAAAAAGGAATAATGTGGGGGCCGATCAGCATATCGACTGGATGAGCAGCGTCGGCAGCGCGCTCGACTGGTGGCAGGAGGCGGGCGTCGACACGCTCGTCGAGGACGTTCCGCGCGACTGGCTGAGCCAGCCGATGCCGGCGCCCGCCGCCTTCGCCGCCGCAGCCACCGCCGCCGCGGTGCCGGCCGCCCCCGCCGCCGCGGCGATGCCCGACGCGCTCGCCGATTTCATCGCGTGGCGGCTGGGCGATGCGGTGCCCGAGGTCGAGTGGCGCGGCGTGTCGATCGCCGCCAGCGGCCCGCCCGACGCCGCGATCATGGTCCTGGTCGACTGCCCCGACAAGGAGGACGGCGAGGCGGGCACGTTGCTGAGCGGTGCGGCCGGCGCCCTGTTCGACCGGATGCTCGCCGCGATCGGCCTGTCGCGCGAGACGATCCACCTCGCCGCGGTGTGCGCCAAACGGCCCGTCGCCGGGCGGATGCCGCGCGATACCGAGACGCGTCTGTCCGACATTTCGAAGCATCATATCGGCCTGGTCGCGCCGAAAAGGCTGCTGCTGCTCGGCAATGCGGCGAGCCGTGCCATTCTGGGGGCGGAAATGCCGGGGACGCGCGGGTCTTTGCATTCATTTAACCATAAGAGCGGAGAGACCGGGGTCGTCGCCAGCTTTCACCCGCGCTTCCTGCTCGAGAAGCCCGTGGCGAAGGCGGAGGCCTGGAAGGATCTGCAATTGCTGATGGGAAACCTGCCCACATGACCCGCACGCTCGCGCTGACCCTGGCGCTGATCGCGCTGCCCGCCGCCGCGCACGCCGCCGGGCCGTCCGAACCCGCCGGCGACGCCAGGCTGCCCGCCGCCGCCGCGCCCGCCGATCGCATCCCCGATCAGCTCGATACGGTGCAGCGCGACGGCTATCGCGCGGTGTTCCAGGCGATCCGCGACGGCAAATGGCAGGACGCGCAGCTCGGCCTCGACGCGATGAAGCCCGGCCCGCTCCATGCCATCGCGCGTGCCGAGCTGTTCACCGCCAAGGGCTCGCCGCGGGTCGAGATGGAACCGCTCGTCGCGTTGCTCAACGAAGCGCCCGAGCTGCCCGAGGCCGAATCGCTCGCCCGCCTCGCCAAGGCGCGCGGCGCGGTCGAGCTGCCGCCGCTGCCGCAGGCGCAGCGGCTGATCTGGCAGGACGGCGCCCCCCGCCGCGTCCGCGCCAAGGCCACCAAGAGCGACGAGATCGCCGCCGAACTGGCGCTCAAGATGCAGCCGTTCGTCAAGGCCGACATGGGGGCGGAGGCGCAGGCGCTGCTGGAGACGACGCCGGGCCTCACCGTCGAGGCGCAGACCGAATGGCAGGCGAAGGTCGCCTGGATGTATTTCCTCACCGGTGACGACGTGAACACGCGGGCGATGGCGGCGAAGGCCGCCGCCGGCTATGGCGACTGGGCGGTGCAGGGCCGCTGGACCGGCGCGCTCGCCGCCTGGCGGCAGAACGATTGCGCCGCAGCGGAAAGCGGCTTCGAGGGCGTCGCCGCGCGCGCGACCGACGTCGACCTGCGCGCCGCCGCGCTGTATTGGACGTCGCGCGCCGACATGGTCTGCGGCCGCCCCGACAAGGTGCAGGCGCGGCTGCAATCCGCGGCGCAATTCTCCGAGAGCTTCTACGGCCAATTGTCGCGCCAGGCGCTGCTGATCAAGGACAAGGGCAAGCCGTCGACGCAGATCGTCGCCGCCGACTGGGCGCGGCTCGACAAGCGGCCCAACATCCGCGTCGCCGCCGCGCTCGCCGAGATCGGCGAGACCGACCTCGCCGACACCGTCGTGCGCCAGCAGGCGCGGATCGGCGACCCGTCGGAGTTCGGCAGCCTCGTCCGCGTCGCCGAGGCGCTGAGCCTGCCCGCCACGACGGTGTGGCTCGCGCACAATTGCCCGCAGGGCGTCGTCGCCACCGCCGAGGCGCGCTATCCGACGCCGAACTGGACGCCGTCGAGCGGCTGGCGCGTCGACAAGGCGCTCGTCTACGCGCACACGCTGGAAGAAAGCGGCTTCCGCAACAAGGTGGTGAGCCCGGCCGGCGCGTACGGCCTGATGCAGATCATGCCCGCCGCCGCAACCGATTATTCGCGCGAACGCGGCCTGCCGCTCGACAAGACCGCGCTGACCAAGCCCGCCACCAACATGGATATCGGCCAGCGCCATCTCGAACGGCTGCGCGACATGGCCGGGGTGACCGGCGGGCTGCTGCCCAAGGTGATCGCCGCCTATAATGCGGGGCCCCGCCCGGTCGGCGACTGGAACGCGATCGTCCACGATAACGGCGATCCGCTGCTCTATATCGAGAGCATCCCGTATTGGGAGACGCGCGGCTATGTCACGACGGTGCTGCGCAATTACTGGATGTACGAGGCGCAGGGCGGCCGCAAGGCATCGGTCAGCCGCTCCGCGCTGGCGCAGGGCCTGTGGCCGCGCTTCCCCGGCCTGCCCGGCGCCGCGGCGGTCCGCATCGCGGGACGCCCGAGCAACACCGCGATCGCGGTGAACGGCAGCGTGAGCCCGCAATCGCGGACGGTGACGGGGAACTGAGGCGGAGGGTCGCGTTAAGGCCGGACGTATCCAATTCCTCCCCCGCCAGGGGGAGGAATAAGCGAGCAATCCTTCGTCACGGCTCGTGAGCTTGCCTCATCTCCTTCCTGCGGTATGGTTCGGTCCGATGTGGGATGACCCCCGCGCGCCATGGGAAAGGACGAATCGATGCTCGGCGGGATGCAGGATTTCGAGCTGCGGGTATCGACCCTGATCGATCACGCCGCACGCGAGCACCCGACCCGCGAGATCGTCACGCACTGGGCCGACGGCAGCGAGACGCGCAGCGACTGGCGCACCCTGTCGCACGACGCCAAGCGGCTGGCACAGGCGCTCGAACGGCTCGGGGTGCGGCCCGGCGAGCGGGTGGCGACGCTGGCGATGAACCACGGCAACCATCTCGCCGCCTGGTATGCGACGATCGGCATGGGCGCGGTGATCCACACGATCAACCCGCGGCTGTTCGACGATCAGCTCGTCTATATCGCCAACCATGCCGAGGATCGCGTGTTGCTCTACGATCGCGCCTTCCAGCCGATCGTGGACCGGCTGCGCGCGCGATGGACCAGCATCGACCGTTATGTGGTGATGGACAGCGACGGCGCCGACGGCGTCGCCGCGCTGATCGCGCCCGAGGATGGCGATTATGCCTGGGTCACCGGATCGGAGCGCGAAGCCTGCATGCTCTGCTACACCAGCGGCACCACCGGCCATCCCAAGGGCGTGCTCTACGACCACCGGTCGATCCTGCTCCACGCGCTGCTCGTCGCCTCGCCCGCGGTGCTCGGCCTGTCGTCGGCGGCGGTGCTGCTGCCGGTCGTGCCGCTGTTCCACGCCGCCGCCTGGGGTACGCCGTTCGCCGCACCGCTCGCCGGGGCGAAGCTCGTCTTCTCCGCGGTCAACGACGCCAGGGTGCTGTGCGATCTGATGAACCGCGAAGGCGTCACGATCTCGTCGGGCGTGCCGACGGTGTGGCTGGCGATGTTCGCGCATATCGACGCGACCGGCGAGACGCCGCGCGCGCTCAGGATGGCGACGATCGGCGGCTCGGCGGCGCCCCGCGCGATGATCGCGCGGCTGATCGACATGGGCGTCGAGGTCAAGCATCTGTGGGGGATGACCGAGACCTCCCCGGTCGCCACCGCCGCCGCACCGCCGCCGGACTGGCCGAGCTGGCCGCGCGACCGCCAACTCGACCTGCTCACCAAACAGGGCAGCGTGCCTTATGGCGTCGAGCTGGTCGTGCGCGACGACGACGGCACGCCGCTGCTCCGCGACGGCACCAGCGCGGGGCGGCTGCACATCCGCGGCCCGTGGGTGATCAAACGCTATTTCCGCGCCGAGGCGGATGCGATCGACGCCGACGGCTGGTTCGACACCGGCGACGTCGCGGTGATCCACCCCGACGGCACGATGCAGATCACCGACCGGTCGAAGGACGTGATCAAATCGGGCGGCGAGTGGATCAGCTCGGTCGAGCTGGAAAATGCCGCGATCGGCTGCCCCGGCGTCGCCGAGGCGGCGGCGATCGGCATCGCGCATCCCAAATGGGACGAACGGCCGCTGCTCGTCGTCGTCCGCAAGCCGGGCAGCGACGTCAGCGCGCGCGCGATCCTCGACCATCTCGCCGGCGTGGTGGCGAAATGGTGGCTGCCCGATGGGATCGCGTTCGTAGATACGCTGCCGCACACCGCGACGGGCAAATTGCTCAAGACCGCGCTGCGCGAGCAATTCCGGGACTATCGGTTCGCGGAAACGAAGTGACCGATCCCCTCCCCGGCTGCGTGATCGCCGAAATCGCAATCATCGGCTGACATTTCCCGGCTGGTGCCTACAATCCCCTTATGGCGATCGGACTGGATAATGCGGGCTTCAGCGACGCGCTGGTGATCCTGGGGGCGGCGGGGCTGGTGATCCCCGCCTTCGCGCGCTTCCGGGTCAGCCCGATCATCGGCTTCATCCTCGTCGGCATGCTCGTCGGCCCCGACGGGCTCGGCGCGCTGACCGGCCGCGCGCCGTGGCTCTATTACCTCACCATCTCCAACCCGCATTCGATCGAGCCGTTCGCCGAATTCGGCATCGTGCTGCTGCTGTTCTCGATCGGGCTCGAACTCTCGTTCAAGCGCTTGTGGTCGATGCGCGCGCAGGTGTTCGGCACCGGACCGGCCGAGCTGATCGGCTCGGCGGCGCTGATCGCGGTGGCGGTGCATCTGCTCGGCCAGGATTGGGGCGGCGCCGCCGGCCTCGGCCTCGCGCTGGCGCTGTCCTCGACCGCATTGGTGCTGCCGCTCGTCGGCACGACCAGCCCGGTCGGCCGCGCCGCCTTCGCGATGCTGCTGTTCGAGGATCTCGCGCTGGTGCCGATCATCTTCGCGCTCGGCGCGATGGCGCCGACCGCCAGCCCCGACGGCTGGGTCGGCATCGCCGGCGTCGCGTTGCGCGGGCTGGCGACGGTGGTGGTGATGTACCTCGGCGGCCGGCTGGTGCTGCCGCGCCTGTTCGCACAGGCGGCGCGCACCAAGAGCCCGGAACTCTTCCTCGCCGCCTCGCTGCTCGTCGTCATCACCGCCAGCGTCGCAACCACCGCCGCCGGCCTGTCGCCGATCGTCGGCGCGTTGCTCGCCGGGCTGCTGATCGCCGAGACCGAATACCACACCGAAGTCGAGGTGATGACCGCGCCCTTCAAGGGCCTCGCGCTCGGCGTCTTCCTGATCACCGTCGGGATGAGCGTCAACCTGCGCGAGGTGCTGGCCAATTGGCCGTCGCTGCTCGGCGCGGTGGTCGCGGTGGTCGGGGTAAAGGCGGTCGTCACTTATCTGCTGCTCCGCGTCGCGCAGACCGGGCGCGGTATCGCCGCCGAGACCGGGCTGCTGATGGGCAGTCCGTCGGAGACGACGCTGATCGTGCTCGCCACCGCGGCGCAGGCGCAGCTCATCCTGCCGTCCACCGCCGCCTTCTGGCAGACGGTGACCGCGATCGGCCTGACGATCACGCCGCTGCTCGCCAAGGCCGGCCAGCGCTTGTCGCGCGGGATCGACCGCTTCACCCCCGGCGACGGCCTGCCCGAGGACGCGCTCGGCGAGGGGCCGGGTGCGGTGGTGATCGGCTTCGGCCGCGTCGGGCGGATGGTGTCCGACATGCTCGCGGTCCACGGCCAGCGCTATATCGCGGTCGAGGCGGATATCGACACCGTCGCCGAGGCGCGGCGCAGCGGCCATCCGGTGCTGTTCGGCGATATCGCGCGCGGCGATTGGGTCGAACGGCTCGACCTCGCCCGCGCCCGCGCGCTGATCCTGACGATGGACGATCCGGTGCTGACCGTGCAGCTCACCCGGCGGATGCGCGCGCTCGCCCCCGATCTGCCGATCATCGCCCGCGCCCGCGATCCGCGCCACGCCGCCGAACTCTATCGCGCCGGCGTGACCGACGCGGTGCCGGAAACGCTGGAGAGCTCGCTGCAATTGTCCGAGGCGGTACTGGTCGACCTCGGCGTCGCGATGGGACCGGTGATCGCCTCGATCCACGAGAAGCGCGACGAACTGCGCCAGTCGATCCGCGCCGAGGCGGAGATCGACCGCGAACCCCGCATCCGGCGCGTCCGGCGGCTGGGGGAAGCCGTGCCGGGCAAGGTGTGAACGGTCCTACCATCACGCCGTTCGCCCTGAGCCTGTCGAAGGGCAAGTGAGTCTCAAGACACTTCGACAAGCTCAGTGCCAACGGCGGCAAAAACCGCCGCTCATGTATACAGGTCGACAACCTCCGCCCCCTCACCGACCGCCTCGAGCAGCAGCGTACGATGGCAATGTTTCGGGTCGCGCTCGAAGCAGAGCAGCGCGCTCGGCGTCTCCGCAGCCAATCCCAGCATGATGGCGGCAGCCGCCTGCGCCTCGGGCAGTTCGAGTTGCTCCTCATACACCGCCTCCAGCGTCGCCACGTCGCCCTTCTTGGCGGCGTCGCGCCCGCGCTTGGGGGTGCCGAGCGCCTTGAGGTGGACATAGGCGATCCCCGCCTCGGCGAGGCTGGCGGCGAGCGAGGATTTCGAGAAGCCGGGCCGCCGCGACAACGGCAGCGCGCGCACGTCGATCACCCTTTTCACCCCCGCACGGTGCAAAGCGGCGAGGAAGTCGGCCATCGTCGTGGCTTCATAGCCGATGGTGTAGATCGTGGTCATGCCGGCCGAACGCACGAGCCGACCGCCGCGTTGCCCGCCGCCGCGGTGCGGCCTAAGGCACCCATATGACCCATGATATCCATATCGTCGGCGGCGGCCTCGCCGGTTCGGAAGCCGCCTGGCAACTCGCCGAGGCGGGTTATCGCGTCCGCCTGTCGGAGATGCGCGGCTCGGGCGAGCGCACCCCCGCGCATCAGACCGACCATCTCGCCGAACTCGTCTGCTCGAACAGCTTCCGCTCGGACGATGCGGAGGCCAATGCGGTCGGCCTGCTCCACCAGGAGATGCGCGCGATGGGGTCGCTGATCATGCGCCAGGCGGACGCGCATCGCGTTCCCGCCGGGTCGGCGCTGGCGGTCGACCGCGACGGCTATTCCGCCGGCGTCACCGCGGCGCTTGCCGATCATCCCAACGTCACGCTCGTGCGCGAGCGGGTCGACACGCTGCCGGAAGGGCCGGCGATCCTCGCCACCGGGCCGCTGACCGCGGCGGGCTTGGCGCAGGCGATCGGCGGCGCGACGGGGGCGGAGGCGCTCGCCTTCTTCGATGCGCTCGCCCCCATCGTCCACGCCGACACGATCGACATGGACGTCGCGTGGAAGGCGTCGCGCTGGGACAAGGGCGAGGCCGATTACATCAACTGCCCGATGGACAAGGAGCAATATCTCGCCTTCCACGCCGCGCTGATCGCCGGCGAGAAGACCGAGTTCAAGGATTGGGAAAAGGACACGCCCTATTTCGAGGGGTGCATGCCGATCGAGGTGATGGCCGAGCGCGGGCTCGATACGCTGCGCTACGGCCCGATGAAGCCGGTCGGCCTCGACAATCCCCGCACCGGGCGCTGGCCCTATGCGGTGGTCCAGCTCCGCCAGGACAATGCGCAGGGCACGCTGTGGAACATCGTCGGGTTCCAGACCAAGCTGAAGCACGCCGAACAGGTCCGGCTGTTCCGCACCATCCCCGGCCTGCAGAATGCGGACTTCGCACGGCTCGGCGGGCTGCACCGCAACACCTTCATCCGCTCGCCCGAGCTGCTCGACCCGACGCTGCGGCTAAAGAGCCGCCCGAACCTGCGCTTCGCCGGCCAGATCACCGGCTGCGAAGGCTATATCGAAAGCGCCGCGATCGGCCTGCTCGCCGGCCGCTTCGCCGCGGCGGAATCGGCGGGCGAGACGCTCGCGCCGCCGCCGGTGGAGACCGCGCTCGGCGCCTTGCTCGGCCATATCACCGGCGGCGCGGAGGCCGAGACCTATCAGCCGATGAACGTCAATTTCGGGCTGATGCCGCCGATCCCCGGCCGCACCAAGAAGGCCGACCGCAAGCGCATGTATACCGATCGCGCGCGCACCGCCTTCGCCGGCTGGCTCAACTCTCCTCCGCCGGCGCCGCAGCCGGCGGACATTTCGGCCGGGACGATGGCTTCCGCTTGACCGCGGTGGTGGCGAATTCGGCGGCGTCCATCGCGCCGGATTGGTCATGGTCCGCGGCGACGAACTTGGCGGTCGCCTTGGCCGCCCATTCGTCGAAGTCGAGCCGGCCGTCGCCATTGGCGTCGAGCTTGGCGAAGCCCTTGCGCCGGTTGGCGAGATATTCGTCGCGCGTCACCTTGCCGTCCTGATCCCGGTCGTAGCGCGCGAAGCGTTTCTGCTCGCGCGTCGCCTCGGAGGCTTCGGGCACCGGGTCGGCGTCGGCCGTGCCCCCGACGGGCGCCGCCGCCGCCGCCTGCACCGCGGGCTGCGCGGGCAGCAGCGCCGGTCGTACCGATCCGCCGAACAGCATCACGCCCCCCGCCACCGCCGCGAGCACCGCCGCACCGATCGCCCAATATCGCCACATCATACGTCCCCCTCTGTCTCAGCCCTCGCTCATCCCAGCGACAGGCCGCGCGGCGGGTCCGGCCAGCGGCCCCCCGCCCCACGCGCCACATCGCGCCGGGGATCGAGCCATTTGCCCAATTCGCCTGCGTCGATCGTGCTCGAGCGATCGCGATCCGCCGCGTCGAACTGCGGATCGGCCCATTCCCCCAGATCGAGCCGGCGGTCGCCATCGGCATCCAGCCGGGCGAACGCCGCCCGCGCGGCGGCGCGATATTCGTCGCGCGACAGCACGCCGTCGCGGTTACGATCGTGCGCGGCCAGCCGGGCATGCGCGGCCGCCGCGGCATCCGGCGAGGTCGGCGGCCACGCCGGCCTGTGCAGGGTTTCCGCGGGCGGCACGGTCGACGGTCCATCGGCGTGCAGCACCGCGACCAGGCCGACGCTACAGCCGACGAGTAACGCCACCTCTTCCATCAGCCGTCGCCGCATCGCCGAGTCCCCCGCCGCAAGTCGAGGCTAGCATGGCGAGCGGTCACCGCAAATGTTCATCGACCGGTTATTCTAAACCGCCCTACCTTCAAAGCCTTGGCAAGTGCCGATCCGGGGGCGGCATCCAGCCGCGCGATCAGGCTCAACACACCGATCGGGCGCAGCTTTGCTGGCCAAGGCGCTGAAAAAGCTTGCGACAACTCGCGCTGCGCGGCGTCTGCTGCGAGTCCGGCCGCCGCCGGCGCGGACAAATGCCCGGCGAGATCGGCGAGCGCCCAGCCCCGCCCCGCCGGTGCGAGTAGCGGCGAGTCGCCCCCGAGCACCACCGCCGCCGCCGCGAACAGACCGCCCCCCCGCGCCTCGGCGTGACGGTCCAGCGTCTCCGCGGCAAGCGGATCGGACACGATCAACTCCTCCCACCCGTCGATCATTCCCGCCACCCGCGCTCCGCTCACCCCCGCCGGCA
The DNA here is from genome assembly GCF_053345135.1 of Sphingomonas sp. M6A6_1c. Lineage (NCBI taxonomy): Bacteria > Pseudomonadati > Pseudomonadota > Alphaproteobacteria > Sphingomonadales > Sphingomonadaceae > Sphingomonas > Sphingomonas sp. M6A6_1c. The sequence continues at coordinate 460,556 of NZ_JBKEZO010000001.1, forward strand.
GCAGATGCCGCTGGACGTCGCGCAGCAACGGCTCGGCAGGCGCCGGCTCGCGATCGAGCTTGGTCAGCGCCTCGTGCCACCACGTCAGCCGCATCTGCCCGACCATCGGCTCCCGCGTCGCGCGGACGATCCCGGCAAGACGGCTGTCGAGCGCGAAGAGCGCCTCGATCGGCGGGCGCGCGGGCGCGGCGGCAACGAGCAACGCAAGCGCGCGGCCGTCGGTGGCCGCCTGCGGCCCATTGGCGCGTGGATCTTCGTTAACCATGCCGTTTGACTGCGATTTCATACCACCCGGTTAACTGGGAATGTCCAACAGAACAAACGAGAGCCGATTTCAGGCCATGTCCACGTCGCGGTCGTCCTCTTCCCCCGGTCTCCTGACCCGGCTGCGCCGCGACATCCGCGGCAACACGCTGGCGATCATGGCGGCCGCGTTGATCCCCTTGATCGGGTTCGCCGGATCGGCGGTCGACATGGCGCGACTGTACGTCGTCAAAGTGCGGCTTCAGCAGGCCTGCGACGCCGGCGTGCTCGCCGGGCGCAAGGCGATGATCGACACGCAGATGTCGACGCCGCTCGAAACTGCCGCGGCGACGCAGGCGACCGCCTTCTTCAACAACAATTTCCGTCCCGGCTGGTATCAGAACCGCAACGTCAGTTTCTCGACCAGCAAGGCGTCGGTGAACACCACCGCCGGCGTCGCCAATGCGGTCAGCGGCACCGCCTCGACAACGTTGCCGATGGCGCTGATGCAATTTTTCGGGGTGAGCGCGCGGACGCTGACGGTCACCTGCCAGGCGGTATTCGATGTCGGCGATGCCGACGTCATGTTTGTGCTCGACATCACCGGCTCGATGAACTGCTACCCCAGCGATCCGGCAACCTGCGGCAATGCGACGGAAAAGCCGGCCTATGGCTGGGGCAATGCGATCACTTATTCGAAGATCGAATCGCTGCGCCAATCCGTTCTGCTCTTCGACAATACGATGCGGTCGAGCACCGATCCGTCGACGCGCATCCGCTACGGGTTCGTGCCCTACGCCTCCGCGGTCAACGTCGGCCGGCTTATCCCCGCGCAATATCTCCAGCAGAGCTGGACCTACCAGAGCCGCCACCTCTCACCGCTGATCGGCGCGGTCGGCTGGGGCGGCAGCGACAAGATGCTGCCCGGCGATTATGCCCCCTATCAGCTGCTTGCCGTCCCCTTTTCGCTTTCCAACATCCCCAAGGCGATGTGCGTTGCGCAGCGCTACCCGGCGACCGGCTTCACGACGAGCGGACCCAATTGGAACACCAATTATCCACAGGCGATGAAATATTACAACGTGAGCTGGAGTGCCTCGTCGGGCGGGACATGTTCGGGCTGGCAACAGCCGCTCCGCCCCTATTGGCGCTACGAGCCGGTGCAATGGGATGTTTCGCAACTGCTCGGCACGATCAACGGCGGCACGGTCGCCGACCCGACGCGGTTCGACGGGTCCACGTCGGGCTGGAAGGGCTGTATCGAGGAACTCAACACCTCCAAGGGTGCAACCTTCGACGTGAACGCGCTGCCCGACGACCTCAACCCGGACGTCATCCCCGCGGCGTCGACGAACAAGTGGCGGCCGCTGTGGCCGGATGTCGTCTACCAGCGCAACAACACCGGTTTCCAGGATATCACCGACGAGAACACCAACGACAACAGCAACAGCTATCGCGCCGGCTATTCGCTCGCGAACAGTGCCTATACGGCCTGCGGCATGCAGGCGCAGCGGCTGACCGTCATGAGCGCGCAGGACGTCAATGATTACGTCTACAATAGCGACTTCAAGGCGGTGGGCGGCACCTATCACGACGTCGGGATGATCTGGGGCTTGCGGATGCTGTCGCCCAACGGCGTGTTCGCCGCAGATACCAGCGCGCGACCAGGACGGCCCGCGCCGTCGCGCAACATCGTCTTCATGACCGATGGGACCATGTCGCCCAACGGGGAGATCTATGGCCAATATGGTGTCGAGGACTGGGACAATCGTACCGGCGGCGCAAATAACGACAATCAGGATTATGCCAATCACACCGCGCGCTTCCGCATCGAATGCGATGCGGCCAAGAAGCGCGGCATCAGCATCTTCGTCGTCGCGCTCGGCACGAGCATCACCCCGGACCTGACCTATTGCGCGTCCCCCGGCCAGGCGTTCCAGGCGAGCAGCACCGATGCGGTCAAAGGTGCGTTCCGCACGATCGCACAGCGGCTGGCGATGCTGAGGATCAGCCAGTGAGACGGCGGCTGCGCACGCTCGCAGCCAACGCCCGCGGCGCCACGATCATCGAATTTGCGATGGTCGTGCCGGTTATGCTGCTGCTGATCATGGGTCTGGGCGACATCGCCTATCAGGCCTATCTGCAGGCGGTGTTGACCGGCGCGGTGCAAAAGGCGGGGCGCGACGGCACGATCCAGAACAATGCCTCGGCGAATGCGGGCACGACGCTGGACCAGCGGGTGATGAGCCAGGTCGTCGGCGTCGCCAGGACGGCGACGGGCACCTCGTCGCGCAAGAGCTTCGGCCAGTTCGGCTATATCGCCGCGGAGCCGTTTCAGGACAACAACAACAATGGCGTGTACGACGCGGCGACCGAATGCTTCACCGACGTGAACGGCAACGGCACCCGCGATCTGGATCCGGGCATCGCCGGCCAGGGCGGCGCGAATGACGTCGTCGTCTACACGATGACCGTGCAATTCTCCCGCCTGTTCCCTTTGGCGAAGATGATCGGCTGGCCGCAACGCGCGACGATCAGCGCGACGACGATCCTCAAGAACCAGCCCTATGCGACACAGGCCGGCCCGACCGCGCAGCTGGTGTGCCCGAAATGACGACGATTCGGATCCGGCGGCGGGCACGCGACCTTGCCCGAGAGACGGGCGGCCTCGCGCTGCTCGAATTCGCCCTGACGCTGCCGCTGGTGCTCGGCATCGGCGCCTGGGGCACGGAGATGGCCTGGCTGGCGATCACCAACCTGCGCGTCAGCCAGGTCGCGCTCAATCTGGCCGACACCGCATCGCGCGTCGGCGTGATGGGCAACAGCGGCATCACCCAGTTGCGCGAGGCCGACATCAACGACGTGCTGACGTCGGCACGGCTGCAGGGCGCAGCGCTCGATCTCACCAATCGCGGCCGCATCACCATTTCGAGCCTCGAACAGCTGACCGCCGGCAGCCAATATCTTCATTGGCAGCGCTGCCTCGGCAAACGCAGCGGCACGGGCTACGATTCGACGTACGATCGCAGCAAGGGCACGATGGATCGCGGCGATGGCATCGGCACCGACGCGAGCAGCGCCGGCGTAGCGCAGCCCGACGGCATGGGCGACACGAGTGGCACGAAGGTGAACGCCCCGGTCGGATCGGCCGTGATGTATATCGAGGTCAGCTACGATTACCGGCCGATCTTCAGCGCGGCCTGGGTGCCCGGTGGCGCGGCGGTGACTCGCATCCGCTACACGGCCTCCTACGTCGTCCGCGACCGGCGCGATTTCACCCAGATCTACAATCCCAACCCCGCCGCGACGCAATATTTCTGCGACCTCTATACGGCGAATTGACCGTAATGTGGCGCTCCGCCAGGCGGGGCGTCGCCGGACCGCAACGCAAAAGGCCGGGCACGATGGCCCGGCCTTTCCCGATGCAGCGAACGAAAACCGTTCACGCCACCGCGATCAGACGATCTTCTTCACCGTGGCGACGACGCGCTTGGCGTCGATCAGCGCCTTCTTCTCGAGGTTGGCGGCGTAGGGCAGCGGCACGTCCTCGTTGGTGACGCGCAGCACCGGCGCGTCGAGATCATCGAACCCCTCTTCCATCACAATCGCGGTGATCTCCGACGCGATCGAGCAGGTCGGCCACCCCTCTTCCACCACAACGAGGCGGTTGGTCTTGGCGAGGCTCTTGAGCACGGTGTCCTTGTCGAGCGGGCGCAGCGTGCGCAGGTCGATCACCTCCGCCTCGATGCCCTCGCCCGCCAGCGTCTCGGCGGCTTCGAGCGCGAGGCCGACGCCGATCGAATAGCTGACCAGGGTGACGTGCTTGCCCTCGCGCATGATCCGCGCCTTGCCGATCGGCAGGACGTAATCGTCGAGCTTGGGAACGTCGAACGATCGGCCGTACATCAGCTCGTTCTCGAGGAAGACGACCGGGTCTTCCGACCGGATCGCCGCCTTGAGCAGGCCCTTGGCGTCGGCCGCGTCATAGGGCGCGATGACGATCAGGCCGGGGACACTGGCATACCAGGGCGCGTAATTCTGGCTGTGCTGCGCGCCGACGCGGCTCGCCGCGCCGTTGGGGCCGCGGAAGACGATCGGGCAGCGCATCTGGCCGCCGGACATATAGTTGGTCTTGGCCGCCGAATTGATGATGTGGTCGATCGCCTGCATGGCGAAGTTGAACGTCATGAATTCGATGATCGGCTTCAGGCCGCCCATCGCCGCGCCGGTGCCGACGCCGGCGAAGCCATATTCGGTGATCGGCGTGTCGATGACGCGGCGGTCGCCGAACTCGTCGAGCAGGCCCTGGGTGACCTTGTAGGCGCCCTGATATTGCGCGACCTCCTCGCCCATCACGAAGACGCGGTCGTCCTTGCGCATCTCCTCCGCCATCGCGTCGCGTAGCGCTTCGCGGACGGTGGTCTTCACCATCTCGGTGCCTTCGGGGATCGCCGGGTCAGCCACACCCTTCTTCTCGGCGGAAGCGACGAGCTTCTGCGTACCGCTCTCCTGCTCGGCCGCCGCGGCGCCCTCCGGCATCGGCGGTGCGGCCTGGTCGGTCGCCTCGTTCTTGGGCGCGGGATTGGCGCCCTCGCCCGCGGTCGAGCCGGCGGTGGTCGCCGCATCGGCGCTTTCGCCGTCTTCGAGCAGCACGGCGATGACGTCGCCGACCTTCACATTGTCGGTGCCCTCGGCGACGACGATCTTGCCGATCGTGCCTTCATCGACGGCCTCGAACTCCATCGTCGCCTTGTCGGTCTCGATCTCGGCCATGATGTCGCCGGACTTGACGGTGTCGCCTTCCTTGACGAGCCATTTGGCGAGCGTGCCCTCCTCCATCGTGGGGGAGAGGGCGGGCATCTTGATCTCGATTGCCATCTTAGTACGTCTCCACCAGCACGTCGGTATACAGCTCGGCCTCGGCGGGCTCGGGCGTGCTTTCGGCGAAATCGGCGGCTTCGTTCACGGTCTTGCGGATCTCTTGTTCGATGGTCTTGAGGTCGGCCTCGGTCACGCCCTGCGCATCGAGCAGCTTCTTGACGTGCTCGATCGGATCGGACTTGTCGCGCACCCCCTGCACTTCCTCGCGGCTGCGATATTTGGCGGGGTCGGACATCGAATGGCCGCGATAGCGATAGGTCTTCATCTCGAGGATGACCGGCCCCTTGCCGGCGCGCACCCAGGCGAGCGCCTCCTCGGCGGCACCGCGGCAGGCGAGCACGTCCATGCCGTCGACCTGGATGCCGGGGATGCGGAAGCTCTCGCCGCGGCGATACAGCTGGTCCTCGGCCGAGGCGCGGTTGACGCTCGTACCCATCGCATATTGGTTGTTCTCGATCACGAAGATGATCGGCAGCTTCCACAGCTCGGCCATGTTGAAGCTCTCGTACACCTGGCCCTGGTTGGCCGCACCGTCACCGAAATAGGCGAGGCAGACGCCACCGTCGTTGCTGTACTTGTGACCGAAGGCGAGACCGGTGCCGAGCGACACCTGCGCGCCGACGATGCCGTGGCCGCCGTAGAATTTATGCTCGGTCGAGAACATGTGCATCGAACCGCCCTTGCCGCGGCTGATGCCGGCGGCCCGGCCGGTCAATTCCGCCATGATGAGCTTGGGATCGATGCCGTAGGCGAGCATGTGGCCGTGATCGCGATAGCCGGTGATCACCGAGTCCTTGTCGCCGTCCAGCGCCGACTGCAGGCCGACCGCGACCGCTTCCTGACCGATGTAGAGGTGGCAGAAGCCGCCAATGAAGCCCAGGCCGTACAGCTGGCCGGCCTTTTCCTCGAACCGGCGGATCAGCAGCATGTGCTTGTAGAAATCGAGCAATTGCTCCTTGGTCGCCTCGAACGGCTTGGGATCGGCGGGACGCTCGCGATTGGTGAGCGGTACGGCGGGAGGAGCAGGCGATTTGGCCACGTATTACCTCAACGGTCCTGGGGGATGTGGCGCTGCCTATAGTCCCCCTTCTGCCCGAACATCAATTCCCTGAGGCAAGAAGGTCGTGCGGGACCGGGATGGGACCGATCCGATCGCATCCCGCGCGGCACCCGTCGATCCGGACGTGCTCCGAGGTCCATGCCGCGGCGAGAAGAAGAATCTGAGGCGAAACCGTTCCCTGCAGCCCCGTGGACCCCGTACAAGTTCGCGACCTCTGCAAAACACCGGATGTACCCCGGCCCATCCGTCTCCGCCAATCTAGCCCGCGGCGCGGCGTCCGTCGGGTTCGTGGGCGTGGACGCGGGCGAGCGCTTCGCCCTCCAGCTTGGCGAGATCGGCGAGCGTCTGGTCGAGCGTGTCGCGCTGCTGCTCCAGCTCGGTGATGCGCTGGCGCACGCGCTCGGCGAGCGCGCGCATCTGTTCGAGATGCTGCGGATCGGCGTCGTAGAGGTCGAGGAATTCGGCGATATCGGTCAGCGAGAAGCCGAGCCGCTTGCCGCGCAGGATGAGCTGCATCCGCGCGATCTCACGCCGGCGATAGACCCGCGTCGTCCCGATCCGGGACGGTTCGATCAGTCCCTTGTCCTCGTAGAAGCGCAGCGTCCGCGGCGTGATGCCGAGCATGTCGGCCACCTCCTGGATTCCCTGCAGGTCTCCGCCCTCGTCCATCATCCGCTCCCCGACGCCTACCCCTGCCCGACCGCTTATCGCGCCGCCTTGGCGAGTTCCTCCTCGACAAGCTCCTTCTTGGAAAGCTTGCCGATCAAGGTCTTGGGAAGAGTGTCGCGGATTTCCACCTCGCGGGGAAGCTCGATCTTGCTGATCTTGTCGCGCAGGAAATCGCGCAATTCCGCCGGCGTCGCGGCGCCGGGCGGGTTGAGCACGACGAACGCCTTGGGCGCCTGGCCGCGATGCGCGTCGGCGACGCCGATCACCACCGCCTCGACCACCGCGGGGTGTTCGTACAGCGCCTCCTCGATGACGCGCGGATAGACGTTGTAGCCGCCGCACAGGATCATGTCCTTGATCCGGTCGACGATGAACAGATAGCCGTCGGCGTCGAGATAGCCGACGTCGCCGGTGCGCAGCGCGCCGTCGGCGAACGCCGCCTCGGTCTCCGCCGGCTTGCGCCAATAGCCCGACATGATCTGCGGCCCGCGCGCGCAGATCTCGCCCTTCTCGCCCGCCGGCACGATCTGCGCCGGGTTTTCTCGGTCGCGGATCTCGATCGTCGTGCCGGGGAACGGCAGGCCGGCCGAGCCTTCCTTGTTCACCCCCTCGAACGGGTTGCAGGTGATGATCGGCGAGGCTTCGGACAGGCCATAGCCCTCGACCAGCTTGGCGCCGGTGTTGGTCTCGAACGCATGCCGCACCTCGACCGGCAGCGGCGCGCCGCCGGAGATGCAAACCTTGATCGCCGACAGATCAGGACGCTGCTCGGCCGACAGATTGGCAAGCGCGTTGTAGATCGTCGGCACCGCCGGGAAATAGGTCGGGCGGGTGCGCTTGAGCGTCGCCAGCAATTGCTTCAGTTCGAAGCGCGGCAGCAGGATCATCTCGGCGGCGACGAGCGTCGAGAAGGTCAGCACGTTGGTCAGCGCGAAGACGTGGAACAGCGGCAGTACGCCGAGCACGCGATCCTGATCGGGCACCTCGCCGCCGCAATGGACCAGCATCGCATCGGTATTGGCGACGATATTGGCATGGCTCAGCATCGCCGCCTTGGGCACGCCGGTGGTGCCGCCGGTATATTGCAGTACCGCGACCTCGTGCGGGTCGACCGCGACCGATTCGGGCGTGCCGCCCTTCGCCATGAAGTCCGCGTAATAGAGGTGGCGGGCGCTCGCCGGCGCGCGGCCGATCTCCTTGCGCTTGACCAGTTTGTAGCCGAGTTTCTTGAGCCCCGGCAGCACGTCGGCGATCGGGCAGCTGATGACGTGGCGGATGCCCGTCTCGCCCGCGACCTTGAGCACGCGCGCCTGGATGTCGGCGATGTCGCAGGTGGCGATGATCTCGGCGCCCGAATCCTCGATCAGATGCGTCAGCTCGCGCTCGACGTAGAGCGGGTTGACGTTGACGACGATGCCGCCCGCCTTGAGCGTCGCGTAGAACAGCACCGGATAATACGGCGTATTGGGCAGGCACAAGGCGACGCGCGTCCCCTTGACGACGCCGAGCGCCTGCAACGCCGCGGCGGCGCGATCGACATCGGCGGCGAGCGCACCCCAGGTCGTGATCCGCCCCATGAAGTCGACCGCCGGCCGATCGGGAAAGCGCGTCGCCGACCGGGCGAGCAGGTCACCCAGCAGCCGCGGCTGCGCGACCAGCGGCACGCCGTGCCGGACCGCCAGCGGCGCGGCAACAATGGTGCTCGTGTCTCGGCTCGCGTCGTCGCTCATCCGTCCATCCTCTCATCATATCCATCGAGCATATTGTCCGCTCGTGCCACTTGACGTAATGGGAAGGTATCGCACCTATACGGCATCCCGCAAGTCTCGGTTGCCTGCAAAAGAGAGGATTCCATGACCAACGTCGTCATTGCCGGTTATGCGCGCTCGCCCTTCCACCTCGCCGGCAAGGGCGCACTCGCCCGCGTCCGCCCGGACGACCTCGCCGCGCAGACGATCCGCGGGCTGATCGACAAGACCGGCGTCGACGCGTCCGAGATCGAGGACATCATCCTCGGCTGCGCGTTCCCGGAGGGCGAACAGGGGCTCAACGTCGCGCGGCTGATCGGCCTGCTCGCCGATCTGCCGCTGTCGGTCGGCGGCATGACGGTCAACCGCTTCTGCGGGTCGTCGATGAGCGCGATCCATATCGCGATGGGCCAGATCCAGATCGGCGCGGGCGAGGCGTTCATCTGCGCCGGACTCGAATCGATGAGCCGCATCCCGATGGGTGGCTACAATCCCCTTCCCAATCCGGTGCTCGCGAAGGCGAACCCCGGCGCCTACATGGGAATGGGCGACACCGCCGAGAACGTCGCGACCAAGTATCAGATCACCCGGGGCGAGCAGGATGCGTTCGCGGTGAAGAGTCAGCAGAAGGCCGCTGCGGCGCGCGCCGACGGCCGCCTCGCCGACGAGATCGTGCCGATCACCACCAAGGCCGGCACGGTCAGCGAGGACGGCACGATCCGCCCCGACACCACGGTCGAGGCGCTCGGCGCGCTCAAGCCCGCGTTCAGCCAGGACGGGTCGGTGACCGCCGGCACCTCGTCGCCGCTGACCGACGGCGCGTCGGCGGTGCTCGTCACCTCCGAGGAGTTCGCGAAGAAGCACGGTCTCAAGATCCTCGCCCGGATCAAGGCAGTGGGCGTGTCGGGGATCGAGCCCGAGACGATGGGCCTCGGCCCGATCAGCGCCTCGCAAAAGGCGCTCGCCCGCGCCGGCGTGTCGGTCGCCGACCTCGATGTGGTCGAGATCAACGAGGCGTTCGCCAGCCAGGCGATCGCCTGCATCCGCGACCTCGGCCTCAAGGACGATACGATCAACAAGGACGGCGGCGCGATCGCGATCGGCCATCCGCTCGGCGCGACCGGCGCGCGGATCGTCGGCAAGGCGGCGGCGCTGCTCGAGCGCGAGGGCGGCCGCTATGCGCTGGCGACCCAGTGTATCGGCGGCGGTCAGGGCATCGCCACGGTACTGGAGCGCGCATGATGGCCGACGCTATTCGCAAGGTCTGCGTGATCGGCGCCGGCGTGATGGGCGCGGGGATCGCCGCACAGGTCGCCAATGCCGGCATCCCCGTGCTGCTGCTCGATATCCCCGCCCGCGAGGGTGACGATCGCGACGCGGTCGCCAAAAGCGCCGTCGCCAGGATGCTCAAGACCGATCCCGCGCCGTTCATGTCGATCGGCGCGGCGAAGCTGGTCGAGACGGGCAATATCGACGATCATCTGGACCGCGTCGCGACATGCGACTGGATCATCGAGGCGATCGTCGAGCGGCTCGACATCAAGCAGTCGCTCTACGCCAAATTGGAGGCGCTGAAGCGGCCCGGCACCGCGGTGTCGTCGAACACCTCGACGATCCCCCTGGCCAATCTGGTCGAGGGGCGTTCGGACCAGTTCAAGGCCGACTTCCTCATCACGCATTTCTTCAATCCGCCGCGCTACATGCGGCTGATCGAGATCGTCCGCGGCGAACATACCGATGTCGCGGTGGCGGAGAAGGTCGAGGCGTTCGTCGACCGCTTCATGGGCAAGCGCATCGTCCGCGCCAAGGATACGCCGGGCTTCATCGCCAACCGTATCGGCACCTATTGGCTCGCGGTCGCGATCAACGCGGCGATGGACCAGGGCCTCACGATCGAGGAGGCCGACCAGATCGGCGGCCGGCCGATGGGCGTGCCCAAGACCGGCATCTTCGGCCTCGTCGATCTCGTCGGCGTCGACCTGATGCCGCTCTTGTCGAAGAGCCTGTCCTCGACGCTGCCGCAGGGCGACCCCTATTTCGATACCGTCCGCCCGATGCCGCTGGTCGACCGGATGATCGCGGACGGCTTCACCGGCCGCAAGGGCAAGGGCGGCTTCTACCGCTTCGACAAGGCGACCAGGACCAAGCTCGCGCTCGATCTCGCCACCGGCGACTATCGCGAGGGGATCAAGCCCGCCGCATTGCCGCCCAAGGCGGAGAAGGACCTCGCCGCGCTGATCGCGGTCCCCGGCAAGGTCGGCGATTACGCGTGGGAGATCCTCGGCAAGACGCTCGCTTATGCCGCGATGCTGGTCGGCGAGGCCGCCGACGATATCGTCGGTATCGATGATGCGATGAAGCTCGGCTACAATTGGAAGTTCGGGCCGTTCGAGCTGATCGACAAGATCGGCGCCGCCACCTTCGCCACGCGGCTGCGCGACGAGGGCCGCAGCGTCCCCGCGATCCTCGACACCGCCGGCGATCGTCCCTTCTACCGCGTCGTCGACGGCAAGCGCCAGTTCCTCACCCTTGAGGGCGACTATGCCGACGTCGTGCGCGGCGAAGGCGTCGTGCTGCTCGAGGACATCAAGCTCGGCGCCGAGCCGATCGTCAGGAATGCCTCCGCGGCGCTGTGGGATATCGGCGACGGCGTCGCGGCGCTCGAATTCACCACCAAGATGAACGCGCTCGACGGCGAGATCATGGCGCTGATCCAACAGGCGATTCCGATCGTCGAGGCGCGGTTCAAGGCGCTGGTGATCTACAACGAGGGCTCGAACTTCTCGGCCGGCGCCAATCTCGGCATGGCGATGTTCGCCGTCGCCGCGGGGATGTGGGGCGAGATCGAGAAGCTGATCGCCGGCGGTCAGCAGGCGTTGAAGGCGCTGAAATACGCCCCCTTCCCCGTCGTGTCGGCGCCGGCCGGCATGGCGCTGGGCGGCGGCTGCGAAGTGCTGCTCCATTCGGACGCGGTGCAGGCGCATGCGGAAAGCTATGTCGGCCTCGTCGAATGCGGCGTCGGCCTGCTCCCCGGCTGGGGCGGCAACGGCGAGATGCTCGACCGGTTCGCGAAGGCGCCGATGATGCCGCGCGGGCCGATGCCCGCGGTCGCCAAGGCGTTCGAGACGATCTCGACCGCGCAGGTCTCCAAATCCGCGGCGCTCGCCAAGGAGATGATGTTCCTGCGGCCGGACGACGGCATCACGATGAACCGCGACCGGCTGCTCGCCGACGCCAAGGCGAAGGCGTTGTCTTTGGTCGAGAGCTATGCGGCGCCGGAGAAGCCGACCTTCCGCCTGCCGGGCGAGAGCGGCCGCGGCGGCATCGCCGGCGTGGTCGACGGCTTCCGCAAGAAGGGTCTGGCGACCGAATATGACGAGATCGTCTCGGGCCGGCTGGCGATGGTGCTGACCGGCGGCGACGCCGACCTGGTCGACATCGTGCAGGAGGACGACCTCCTGACGCTGGAACGCGAAGGCTTCATGGCCGCGGTAAAGGACCCGCGGACGCAGGCGCGCGTCCAGCAGATGCTGACGACGGGGAAACCGTTACGGAACTGACCTTGGCCGGATCGACATTCGGAGTTTTGGCTAAATTCCTCCCCCGCCAGGGGGAGGTGGCGCGGCGAAGCCGTGACGGTGGGGGAGGACACGGAACCGAGGTGTCGCTTACCTCCCCCTCCGTCATGCCTGCGGCATGCCACCTCCCCCTGGCGGGGGAGGACTTACGCTATGACGATGAATGCCGATCCGGCCTAAGTCCTCCCCCGCAAGAAAGTGGCAGGCCGAAGGCCTGACGGAGGGGGAGGATACGGCGAACGAGGTCGTATGGGGAAACGCCCCCTCCACCACCGGCCTGCGGCCGGCGGTCCCCAGCGTGAGGTCGATCGTGCCCCCGGCACGATCTTGGATTGCCGGGGGCAATCCAACCTCACGTTCCCGCTTCGCGAGGGAGGAATTCTACCCGTGGCTGCCACGCCGCACGTGCCTCAAAACCCGCCATCCCCACCCAAGCCGCGCTTGACACCCGACGCCAGCGGGTTAGGCGGGCCGCAGGTTGCCGTATACGGCATCCTGTTAGCCATTAGGTCATCGTTCATCTCTGACCGGCAATGATGGCGACATACCGCGACCGTACAGATGCGGCGCGAAAGCTTTTGGAAGGCTTGTTCGATGCATGCGGCTGTTAGCGTGCATCCCGGAGAGGAGAATCATCATGTCCCTGCTTTTGCTCGGCGCCCTGCTCGCAGCGGCCCCTGCCCCCGCCGCCGACACGGCGATCGGTCGCTGGAAGACGGAGACGAAGAACGGCATCGTCGAGATCCAGCGCTGCGGCCCGTCGATCTGCGGCCGCCTGCTGACCTCCGAACTGCTCCGCCGGCAGCCCGACCTCAAGGACGCCAACAACCAGAACGTCGCGCAGCGCAGCCGCCCGCTCAAGGGCCTGCTGCTGATCAGCGGCTTCACCGCTGACGGCGACGGCTGGTCCGGCGGCCAGATCTACAATCCCGACGACGGCAAGACCTACAAGGCAAAGGTGACGCCGGTCGACGCGAACACGCTCAAGGTCCGCGGCTGCGTCTTCGTGCCGCTCTGCAAGACGCAGACCTGGACCCGCGTCCGCTAATCCGCTCCATTCCCAGTCAGCTTTAGGATTACCCCAATGACATTCCGTAAGACTTCCCTGCTCGCCACCGCGGTGCTCGGCTCGTTCGGCTTCGCCACCGTCGCGCATGCGCAGGCCTTCTACCTTCAGGAACAGTCGGCGCGCGGCGCCGGTCGCGCCTTCTCGGGCGAAGTTGCCGATACCGGCCCGCAGTCGCTGTGGTGGAACCCCGCGTCGATCGCCGGCATGGAGAATGGCGAAGCCGCCATCAACGCTTCGGGCATCCTGCCACGCGGTAAGGTCGTCGATAACGGCACCGTGGTACAGCGCACGCCGGCCGGCGCATTCGCCCCGGTCAACGGCACGGCCGGCGCCAACAGCGTCGCCCGCAACCCGATCGACAACGGCCTGCTGCCCTCGGGCGCGATCGCGATGCCGTTCGGCCCGGTTGCGATCGGCCTCGCAGTGACCTCGCCGTACAGCTTCACCACCGATTACGATTCGACCAGCTGGACCCGCTACAGCGCGACCCGCACCAAGCTGCAGACGATCGACATCCAGCCGTCGATCGCCATCGCGCTGACCGACTGGCTGCGCGTCGGCGGTGCTGCCAACGTCGAGCACGTCTACGCCAGCCTCGGCAACAACCTGCCCAACATCACCTCGGCGACCGACGGCCGGCAGAAGCTGGAAGGCGACGGCTGGGATCTCGGCTGGACCGCAGGCATGCAGATGCATAACGACTGGGCGACGGTCGGCGTCAGCTACAAGTCGCGCATCGAGCATACGCTGAAGGGCGATCTGCTGGTCGAGGGTCTCGTCGGCCCGCTCGCGACGCAGAACCGCACCGTCAACGATGTCGAGGCGAGCTTCTACACCCCCGCGCAAGTCATCGTCGGCGCACGCATCCGCGCCACGCCGCAGTTGACGCTCAACGGTCAGGCCGTCCGCTACAATTGGAGCAAGTTCGACGCGATCCGTCTCGGCGCACCGATCAACACCGCGCTGCCCGAAAATTATCGCGACAGCTACAGCCTCGCCGGCGGCGTCGATTATGCCGTCTCGCCGCAGCTGACGCTGCGCGCCGGCGTGCAGCGCGCGACCACCCCGACGCAGGACGGCCTGCGCGACGCGCGCGTGCCCGACGCCAACCGCTGGAACTACGGCGCCGGCGGCACCTTCCAGCTGACGCCGAAGATCGGCATCGATCTGGCGGCGAACTATGTCGACTTCTCCGACACGACGATCGACCGTCGCACCGGCGCCTACCTTGGTACCGCTGCGCAGACGATCGTTGCTACCAATGGCACGTTGCAGGACGCGCACGCGATCGTCCTCTCGGCGGGCGCGCATATCGGCTTCTGACCAAAAAGTCCGGGTTTCGCCTATGTTAGGTGGAACCCGGACCTATCCTGCCGCGTACTCTCCCCAAGCGTTTGCTTTGGTTGGATAAGGCAGGATAAGCCCCACCGGAGCCAACGGACGATCGGGATCATAGAGGTTCCGACGCTCGCAGCATAACGGGGGCCACGATGAGCCAGAATGAATTCCAGATGTCCCGCCGCGGGGTAATCGCGGTCGGGACCGTCGGCGTGGCCGCAACCGCGCTGCCCGCCGAAGCCGCGACGCCGCAGATGCAGGATCGTGACCCGATCCCGACCGTGCCGGTGACGCTCAAGGTCAACGGCCGCACCAGCAAGCTCGACCTCGACACCCGCACCACGCTGCTCGACGCGTTGCGCGAGCATTGGAAGCTGACCGGCACCAAGAAGGGTTGCGATCACGGCCAATGCGGTGCCTGCACCGTGCTGGTCGACGGTCGCCGGATCAACTCCTGCCTGACGCTCGCGGTGATGCACGACGGCGACGAGATCACCACGATCGAGGGGCTCGGCAAGCCCGACGACCTGCACCCGATGCAGGCTGCCTTCATCAAGCACGACGGCTATCAGTGCGGCTATTGCACGCCCGGCCAGATCTGTTCGGCGGTGGCGGTGCTCGACGAGATCAAGCGCGGCGTCCCCAGCCACGTCCAGGCCGATATCGCCGGCCAGCCGACCGCCTCCGCGACGGAGATGCGCGAGCGGATGAGCGGCAACATCTGCCGCTGCGGTGCCTATTCCAACATCATCGAAGCGATGAGCGAAGTCGCGGGGGCAAAAGCATGAAGGCCTTTACCTACGAGCGGGCCGAAACGCCCGCGGCCGCTGCCGCGGCGGTCGCGGCCAAGCCCGGCGCCAAGTTCATCGCCGGCGGCACCAATCTGCTCGACCTGATGAAGCTCCAGATCGAGGAGCCGGTGCATCTGGTCGACGTCAACCGCCTCGCGCTCGACAAGATTGAGCCGACGCCGGATGGCGGGCTGCGCATCGGCGCTCTGGTCCGCAACACCGATCTCGCCGCCGACGCCCGCGTCCGCCGCGATTACGGCGTGCTCACCCGCGCGATCGTCGCCGGTGCGAGCGGTCAGCTTCGCAACAAGGCGACGACCGCGGGCAATCTGCTCCAGCGTACCCGCTGCCCCTATTTCTACGATACCAATCAGCCGTGCAACAAGCGGAAGTCCGGTTCGGGCTGCGCCGCGATCGGCGGCTACAGCCGTCAGCTCGGCATCATCGGCACCAGCGACGCCTGTATCGCAACTTATCCCGGCGACATGGCGGTGGCGATGCGCGTGCTCGACGCGACGGTGGAGACGGTGCAGCCCTCGGGTCAGACCCGGCGCATCCCGATCGCCGACTTCCACCGTCTGTGGGGCAACACGCCGCATATCGATACCAATCTGCAGCCGGGCGAGCTGATCACCGCGGTGACGCTGCCCAAGCCGGTCGGCGGCACGCACATCTACCACAAGGTGCGCGACCGCGCCTCCTACGCCTATGCGCTCGTCTCGGTGGCGGCGATCCTCCAGCGCGACGGCAGCGGCCATGTCGCGATCGGCGGCATCGCGCCCAAGCCGTGGCGCGTCGAGGCGGCGGAAGCCGCGCTGCCGCAGGGGGCGAAGGCGGTCGCCGGCCGCCTGCTCGCGGGTGCCCGCCCGACCTCCGACAATGCCTTCAAGGTGCCCCTCGTCGAGCGCACGCTCGCCGCGGTCATGGCCGAAGCGAAAGACGCAGCATGAAGTTCGACCAACCCGCCGGCCAGAATCCGATCGACCAGCTCAAGGTCATCGGCAAGCCCACCGATCGCATCGACGGCAAGTTCAAGACCACCGGCACCGCGCCCTATGCCTATGAACGCCACGATGTCGTTCCCGATGCGGCCTATGGCTATGTCGTCGGTGGCGGCATCGGCAAGGGACGCATCGCGTCGATGGACCTCGCCGCCGCCAAGGCCGCGCCGGGCGTGCTGACGATCGTCACTGCCGACAGCGCCGGTGCGCTCGGCAAGGGCGACATGAACACCGCCAAATTGCTCGGCGGCCCCGCCGTCGATCATTATCATCAGGCGATCGCGCTGGTGGTGGCGGAAACGTTCGAACAGGCGCGTGCCGCCGCATCGCTGATCCGCGTCGATTACGCCCGCGGGCAGGGCCGCTTCGATCTCGACACCGCGCTCAAGACCGCTCCGCTGAAGGGCGACAGCAGCGGCGAGGGCAGCTCGGCACCGCCCGTCGACCGCGTCGGCAATTTCGAAAAGGCCTTTGCCGCCGCCCCGGTCCAGCTCGACGCGCTCTACGAGACGCCCGACCAGAGCCACGCGATGATGGAGCCGCACGCGAGCATCGCGCGCTGGGAAGGCGACAAGCTGACGCTGTGGACCTCCAACCAGATGATCGCCTGGGGCAAGGGCGACGTCGCCAAGACGCTCGGCATTCCCAAGGACAACGTCCGCCTGATCTCGCCCTATATCGGCGGCGGTTTCGGCGGCAAGCTGTTCGTCCGGGCCGATGCGGTGCTCGCCGCGCTGGGCGCGCGCCAGGCCGGTCGTCCGGTCAAGGTGACGCTGCAGCGTCCGCTGATGTTCAACAACACCACCCACCGCCCGGCGACGCGCCAGCGCATCCGCCTCGGCGCCGGCAAGGACGGCAAGCTCACCGCGATCGCGCACGAGAGCGGGTCGGGCGATCTGCCCGGCGGCGGTCCCGAGACCGCGGTGTCGCAGACCAAATTGCTCTACGCCGGCGCCAACCGCCTCACCTCGATGCGGCTTGCGGTGCTCGACCTGCCCGAGGGCAATGCGATGCGCGCCCCCGGCGAGGCCCCTGGCCTGATGGCGCTTGAGGTCGCGATGGACGAGATGGCGGAAAAGCTGAACATGGACCCCGTCCAGTTCCGCATCCTCAACGACACCCAGGTCGATCCCGAAAAGCCCGGCCGCAAATTCTCGCAGCGCCAGCTCGTCGAATGCCTGCGCATGGGCGCCGACAAGTTCGGCTGGTCGCAGCGTCAGGCCAAGCCCCGCTCGGTCCGCGACGGCCGCTGGCTGGTCGGCATGGGCGTCGCCTCGGGCTTCCGCAACAACATCACGATGAAGTCGGGCGCCCGCGTCGGCATCGACAAGAAGGGCATGGTCACCGTCGCCACCGACATGACCGACATCGGCACCGGCAGCTATACGATCATCGCGCAGACCGCCGCCGAGGTAATGGGCGTGACCCTCGACAAGGTGAACGTCCTGCTCGGCGACAGCAGCTTCCCCGTCGCCGCCGGTTCGGGCGGGCAATGGGGCGCGAACAGCTCGACCGCGGGCGTCTATGCCGCCTGCATGAAGCTGCGCGAGACGGTGGCGCAGAAGCTCGGCTTCAACTCCGCCGACGTCGAATTCGCCGACGGGAAGGTGCGCTCGGGCAACCGCAGCGTGCCGCTGGCGCAGGCGGCGGGCGATGCCGGCCTCTCCGCCGAGGATATCATCGAGTTCGGCGATCTCGCCAAGAAGGAACAGCAATCGACCTTCGCCGGCCATTTCGTCGAGGTCGGCGTCGATGCCTATACCGGCGAGATCCGCATCCGCCGCATGCTCGCGGTCTGCGCAGCGGGCCGCATCCTCAACCCTAAGTCGGCGCGCAGCCAGGTGATCGGCGCGATGACGATGGGCGTCGGCGCGGCGCTGATGGAGGAACTCGCGGTCGACAAGCGCTTCGGCTTCTTCGTCAATCACGATCTTGCCACCTACGAAGTGCCGGTACACGCCGACATCCCGCATCAGGAGGTGGTCTTCCTCGACGAGGTCGATCCGATGTCCTCGCCGATGAAGGCCAAGGGCGTCGGCGAACTCGGCCTGTGCGGCGTCGGCGCTGCGATCGCCAATGCGATCTACAATGCCAGCGGCGTGCGCATCCGCGAATATCCGATCACGCTCGACAAGGTCATCGCCGGCAGTGCGATGATCGTGTGATCCGTCTTCCCCTCTCCCGGGAGAGGGGCAAGGACGCTCATATCGCCCTCATGCCGGACGTGATCCGGCATCCCGCTTCTTCGTACCGCCCGAAGAAGCGGGACCCCGGCGCAAGGCCGGGGTGACTGACCGGGTCGGGACACGACCGAATACCACAGACGTTTATGGAACGCTTACCCGTCCCGCGCCACCGCCACCGCGGCGACGTGCAGCGGATAGTCGCGGTCGTCCTCCGCCATCCATATGCTGCCCGCGCGATCCCTGAGGTAGAAGCGGCAATAGATGCTGCGATCCCCCGCGAAGCGCAGGCACACCCGATCCGGCGTCACGCGGTAACGCCCCGCTGAATCGGGCTTGTCGTTGTAGCGCAGCGTATAATCCTCGCCCACCGCCGCGAACCGCTCGACCGGCGGCACCGCCCCGCCGCGCGTCTGCACGCTGCCGCGCACCAGCCGTTCCAGCGCCGCGCCGCGCACCAGCGTCATCTGCTCGGCACCGCGGATCGGCACGGGCAGTCGCGGCGGCGTCGGCGCGGGCGCGGAGGGCGAACAGGCACCCAGCATCGTCGCCGCGATCATGATCCGCTTCATCGTTTCGTCCCTCATCCTATGCCGCCGCCCTAGCACGGCCGACGCAGCGCGAAACGCCCCACGGGAACCGCGCACCGCGCCCGAACGCTTCACCCCGCGATGACCGAAACGACCCTGCTGTGGCTGCGCCAGGACCTGCGCCTCCACGACCAGCCCGCCCTCGTCGCCGCCGCGCATGCCGGTCCGGTGATCCCCGTCTACATCCTCGACGACGACGCGCCCGGCCAATGGCGGATCGGCGGCGCGCAACGCTGGTGGCTGCACCACAGCCTCGAATCGCTCGGTAAGGATCTCGCCGCCAAGCACAGCCGCCTGATCCTGTGCCGCGGCGACGCCGTCGCGATCCTCAGGCACCTGCTCGAGGAGACCGGCGCCACCCGCATCCACGCGATCCGCCATTACGAACCGTGGTGGCGCAAGCAGGAGGATGCGCTCGGCGATGTGCTGGAACTGTACGACGGCAACCGCCTGTCGCGGGTCGAGGACGTTACCACCGGTGCCGGCACGCCGTTCCGCGTCTTCTCGTCCTTCTGGCGCGCATTGCAGGCGCAACTGCCACCCGAGGAGCCGCTCGCCGCGCCGCGCGCCATCCCCGCGCCCGACCATTGGCCGAAGAGCGATGCGCTCGCCGACTGGGACCTCCTCCCCACCAAGCCCGACTGGTCGATGGCGTTCGACGCCGACTGGACGCCGGGTGAGAAGGAAGCGCTCGCCAAGGCGAAGGACTTCCCCGCCGAGGTCGCCGCCTACGACCGCCGCCGCAACCTCCCCTCGGAGGAAGGCACGTCGCGCCTCTCCCCCCACCTCCACCACGGCGAGATATCGCCGCGCACCGTCTATCATGCGTTAGGCCACGGTGCCGAGGCGGCGGCCTTCCTGCGCGAGCTGGCGTGGCGCGACTTCACCGCCGGCGTGCTGCTCGCGCTGCCCGATTACGGCAGCGTCAACGGCCGCCACAAATATGATGCCTTGCCCTGGCGCGACGACGCCGCTGCAAAGCGCGACCTCGAGGCGTGGCAGCAGGGCCGCACCGGTTATCCGATCGTCGACGCCGGCATGCGCCAGCTCTGGCAATCGGGCTGGATGCACAATCGCGTGCGGATGATCACCGCCAGCTTCCTCGTCAAACATCTGCTGATCGACTGGCGCGAGGGTGAGCGCTGGTTCTGGGACTGCCTGATCGATGCCGATTACGGCAACAATTCGGTCAACTGGCAGTGGATCGCCGGCACCGGCGTCGACGCCAATATGTTCGGCCGGATCATGGCGCCGCTCGGCCAGTCCGAGAAGTTCGACGCTGCCGACTATATCCGCGAATGGGTGCCGGAGCTGGCCGATCTGTCCGACGAGACGATCCACGATCCCGACGCGCATGGTACCCGCCCCGACGCCTATCCCGCCAAGATCATCGGCCACCGCGAAGGGCGCGAGCGCGCGCTCGCCGCGGCAAAGACGCTCCCATAGGCCTGACCAAGTCGACTCTTCTGCGAAACTACCCCAGTGCTCCACCAGCGACGCTCCCTCGGTCCCGACCCGCGGAAACGATAAAAACCGCACGGAAAAACTTCAATCCGACCCGCCGGTCCCTATATGGAGAGCAGCGAAGGCCCCGCCTGCGAGACCCGGCCACGCTCCTCCCGGAGAGGCCGACCCCGCGAGAAAGCCTTACCCTTCGCATGCACCTCCACCTTCCCGCCGCCCTTGATCCGCGCCTCTATCTCAGGCCGCGGCGGCGCGGGATCGCCTCGGTCAATGCCGAGGTGCGCGACGGCATCGTTCCCGCCGGCGACGATATCGCGCAGACCGCCGACCATAGCGGCGGCGAGGCACCGACGCGCAATTACCGCACGGTGGCGCTGATCATCGCCACCGCGATGTTCATGGAAAATCTCGACGCGACGGTGCTCGCCACCGCGCTGCCGACGATGGCGCGCGACTTCGGCGTGCGCGCGCCCGAGATGAGCATCGCGCTCACCTCCTACCTCCTGGCGCTGGCGATGTTCATCCCCGCGTCGGGAACGATGGCGGACCGGTTCGGCGCGCGCCGCGTGTTCCGCGCCGCGATCGGACTGTTCGTCGTCGGCAGCCTCGCCTGCGGCCTGTCGCCCAGCCTTGAGATAATGGTCGCCGCCCGTTTCCTGCAGGGGATCGGCGGCGCGATGATGATGCCGGTCGGGCGGCTGGTGCTGCTCCGCTCGGTCGCCAAGCGCGACATGGTTTCGGCGATGTCGTGGCTGATCATGCCGGCGCTGATCGGGCCGATCGTCGGGCCGCCGGTCGGCGGGTTGATCGTCACCTATCTCGACTGGCGCTGGATCTTCTGGCTCAATCTGCCGATCGGCATCGCCGGCATCGTCCTCGTCGGCCGCTTCATCGCCGACGTGCGCGAGGACACGCCGCATAAGTTCGATCCGCTCGGCTTCCTGCTGTCGGGCGCCGCGCTCGGCTGCCTGCTGTTCGGGTTCGAGATGGCGAGCCGCCCCGGCGAGGGCCGGCTGGCGGCGACGCTGATCGCCACCGGCGCGGTGTTCGGCCTCGGCTATTGGCACCATGCGAAGCGCACCAAACATCCGATCCTCGATCTGTCGCTGATGCGCATCCCGACCTTCCGCCTGTCGGTTCTCGGCGGCTCGCTGGCGCGGATCACGCAGGGCGCGCAGCCGTTCCTGCTGCCGCTGATGATGCAGCTCGCCTTCGGCCTTTCCGCCGCGCAGAGCGGCGCGATGACCGTCGCCTCGGCAATCGGCTCGTTCGGGATGAAGGGCGTGGCGCGGCGCATCCTCAAGCGCTTCGGCTTCCGCAACAGCCTCGTCGTGATGGGAGTCGCCGGCACCGCCGCCTATGCCTGTTGCGGGCTGTTCGATCCCGCCTGGCCGCTGCCCGCGGTCTTTGCGGTGCTCGTCGTCTCGGGCTTCCTGATGTCGTTCCAGTTCACCGCCTACAACACCATCGCCTATGACGAGATCGCCAAGGACCGGATGAGCGCGGCGACCAGCTTCTATTCGACCTTCCAGCAATTGATGCTGTCGCTCGGCATCTGCATCGGCGCGACCGCGCTCCACGTCTCGATGCTGTGGCGCGGGGCGAGCAGCGTGACGTTTCCGGACTTCACCTTCGCCTTTTGGACGGTGACGGCGATCTCGCTGACCGCGATCCTCGTCAACGCCAGATTCGATCCGCAGGCCGGCGCCGAACTGAGCGGCCGGGCGAAAGCCTGACCGCCGACGCCGAACGCACAACGACCCGGAACGGCATGGCCGCTCCGGGTCGCCCTCACCCCAATACGCGGGTGGAAACGGTCAGCGCTTCGCCGCCGCCTTCTGCGCGCGGGCCTGCTTGGCGTAATGGTGGTGCATCGCGACGCAACCGGCGGCCGCGCCCATCACCGCATGGCCCTTGCCGACATAATGGCCCGCGACCCCGCCGGCGGCGGCGCCGCGGATACAGCCTTTGGCGAGCGCCGGCTGTGCGCCGACGAGGGCGGTGGCGGCGGCGAGGAACATCAGACTCTTCATTGCGAACTCCTGTAACGAAACCTTGCTGCGACAAGCCGTGACGCAACCGTCATGTTCCATGAATTCGGCGTCATGCCGGTGTCATCGCCTCCCAACGCCGCGGATCGATCGTCTCGCGCAGGAAGGCGACGAAGGCGTTCACCGCCGCCGGCACCGCCGGGCTGCGCAGATGCACCGCATAGATGCCGACCTCCGTCGACCCCTCCCAATCGGCGAGCACGCGCACCAGCCGCCCGTCGCGCAAGGCGTCGCCGACATCCCATAACGAGCGCAGCGCGATCCCCACGCCGCCGAGCGCGAGTTCGCGCACCATCTCGCTCGAATTCGTCCGCACATGGCTCGCGCGTTCGATCGCGACGGTCTTGCCGGCGGCGACCAGCCGCCACGGCATCTGCCCGTCGGCGGCGAGCAGGCGATGGCCGGCGAGATCGCCGATCCGGTCCGGCGCGCCATGGTCGGCGAGATAGGCCGGCGCCGCGCACAATACGCGCCGGCTCTCGCCGAGCCGGTGCGCCACGACGGTCCCCGGCACCGCCCCCGCGATGCGGATCGCGCAATCGACCCGCTCGCCAAGCAGGTCGACGAAATGGTCGCTGAGGTCGAAGGCGAGGTCGATCCGCGGATACGCCGCCAGAAACGCGCCCAGATGCGGCGCGACGTGCAGCCGCCCGAACGACGTCGGCGCCGAGACGCGCAGTGGCCCTGACGGCTTGCCACGCGCGCCGGTCACCCGCGCCTCCGCCTCGCCCAGCGCGGCGAGCACCCCGTCCAGATCGTCGCGAAACCGCGCCCCCGCATCGGTCAGCGCCAGCCGCCGCGTGGTCCGGTGAACGAGCCTGACGCCCAGTCTGTTCTCCAGCCGTTGCAACCGCTTGGAGGCCATGGCCGGCGAGATGTTCAGGCTGCGCGCCGCGGCCGACAGGCTGCCGCCCGCCGCCACAGCGACGAACAGCGCATAGTCCGGATCGAACGCCATTCGTTCCTCACAGGATAAACTGCTTCAACATCTTCATGGCTAGCGAACGGCCGGCCATCGGTCTAGCCTCGCTGCTCATGCGAGAGGATAGAGAATTTATGACCCGCGCCGGCCTCGTCATCGCCCCCCCGCTGGCCACCTTCATCGAGGAAAGCGCCCTCCCCGGCACCGGCCTCGACCCCGCGGCCTTCTGGTCCGGCGTGGCCGCGCTCCTCGCCCGCTTCGCCCCCGATAACCGCGCCCTCCTCGCCGAACGCGACCGGCTCCAGGCGGCGATCGACGCCTGGCATCGCGCCAACATTTTCGACCCCGCCGCCTATCACGCCTTCCTGACCGACCTCGGCTATCTCATCGCGGAGCCCGCCCCCTTCGCGATCGACCCCGCGGGCGTCGATGCCGAGATCGCGACGATGGCGGGACCGCAACTGGTCGTCCCGATCCTCAACGCCCGCTTCCTCCTCAACGCGGCCAACGCCCGCTGGGGCAGCCTCTACGATGCGCTCTACGGCACCGATGCGCTCCCCGGCACGCCCGCCCCCGGCGGCTATGACGCGGCGCGCGGTGCCGAGGTGATCGCCTGGGCCAAGGCGTTCCTCGACGACGTCGTCCCGCTCGCCACCGGCAGCTGGACCGACTGGCGCGGGGGCACCCCCGATCTTGTCGATCCCGCCCAGTTCGTCGGCCGCGCCGGCGACACGCTGCTCCTCCGCCACCACGGCCTGCACATCGAATTGGTGATAGACCGCACCCACCCGATCGGCGCCGGCGACCCCGCCGGCATCGCCGACGTGCGCCTCGAAAGCGCGCTCACCACGATCTGCGACCTCGAAGACTCGATCGCCGCGGTCGATGCCGACGACAAGGTCACCGCCTACGCCAATTGGCTCGGGCTGATGCGCGGCGACCTCACCGCCAGCTTCGCCAAAGACGGCGAGACGCGCAGCCGCATGCTCGCCTCCGACCGCAGCTACACCGCCCCCGACGGCAGCACGCTGACGCTGCCCGGCCGCAGCCTGCTGTTCGTCCGCAACGTCGGCCATCTGATGACGACCCCCGCGGTCCGCCTGCCCGACGGCAGCGATGCACCCGAAGGTATCCTCGACGCGATCGTCACCGCGCTGATCGCGCGCCACGATGCCGGCCGCAACAGCCGCACCGGTTCGATCTATATCGTCAAGCCCAAGATGCATGGCCCCGCCGAAGCCGCCTTCACCGATCGCCTGTTCGACGCGGTCGAGGATTTGCTCGCGTTGCCGCGCCACACGATCAAGGTCGGCCTGATGGACGAGGAACGCCGCACCAGCGCCAATCTCGCCGCCTGCATCCATGCGCTCCGCCACCGCCTCGTCTTCATCAACACCGGCTTCCTCGACCGCACCGGCGACGAGTTGCACACGTCGATGCACGCCGCCGCGATGATCCCCAAAAGTGAGATGAAGGCGAGCGCATGGATCGCCGCCTACGAAAACCGCAACGTGCAGATCGGCCTCGCCTGCGGCCTGTCGGGCAAGGCGCAGATCGGCAAGGGCATGTGGGCCGCGCCCGATCGCATGGCCGACATGCTCGACCAGAAGATCGGCCACCCGCACAGCGGCGCCAACACCGCCTGGGTCCCCTCGCCGACCGCCGCGACGCTGCACGCGACGCATTACCACCGCGTCGACGTCTTCGCCCGCCAGCGCGAGCGCAGCGCTGAGGCCCCCGCGCCGCTCGCCGACCTGTTCGCCATCCCCGCCGCCGAATCAGGGCGCAACTGGTCGGCGGACGAGGTGCGCGCCGAGCTCGACAACAATGCGCAGGGCATCCTCGGCTATGTCGTGCGCTGGGTGGATCAGGGGATCGGCTGTTCCAAGGTCCCCGACATCAACGACATCGGCCTGATGGAAGACCGCGCGACGCTGCGCATCTCGTCGCAGCATATCGCGAACTGGCTGCTGCATGGGGTGGCGTCGCCGGCCGACGTCGATGCCGCCTTCGCGCGGATGGCGGCGAAGGTCGACGCGCAGAATGCCGGCGATCCGCTCTATCGTCCGATGCACGGCAACGAGGACACCAGCCTCGCCTACCAGGCCGCCCGCGCGCTCCTGTTCGAGGGGATCGACCAGCCCAATGGCTATACCGAACCTCTGCTCCACCGCTTCCGCGCCGCGCGCAAGGCGGCGGACGCTCAGTAGGGCGGCGCCTTCACCGCCCGTTGCGCCCGCGCCGCCTCGGTCCACCATGCGAGGTCGTCGGCGAAGCGCGGGAACGCCTTGGCGAGGCTCGCGCCGCCGTCGCCGACCGGCTCGGCCTCGGCGGTGAGCGCATGGCCGATGCCGCCGACCGCGAGGCTGCTCGACACCACGACCATCCCCATCTCCGACAGGATGCCGTGCCACGCCAGCCCCGCACGCGCACCGGCGAAGCGCCCGGCCGAATAGCTGGCGATCGCCGCCGGCCGCCAATACCATTCCTCGAGGAAATGGTCGGTCAGGTTCTTGAGGCCCGGCTGGACGCTCCAATTATATTCGCCGGCGACGAAGACGAAGGCGTCCGCCGCCTTGATCTTGCCCGCCAGCGCCTCGAGCGCCGCCGGCGCCTCGCCTGCGGGATATTCCTTGTACATCCGGTCGAGCATCGGCAGGTCGAGCGCCTTCGCGTCGATCAGCTCGGCATCGGCGCCACGCGCGCGGAATGCGTCGACCAGATAATGCGCGAGGCGGATGCCCTGCCGGTCGGACCGGTAGGACCCGTAGAAGATCAGGATGGTGTCGCTCATCAATACCCCTTCGCGGCAAGTGCCGGGGAGCGCAAGGCGCGCTCCCCGGTCGGGGTCAGGCGGCGTCGACCAGGACGATCTCGGCATCCTCGGTCGCGGTGATGCGGATAACCGACTCGTCGACGATCGCCGCGCCGTCGCGCGCGTCGAGCGCCACGCCGTTGATCTCGACCTTGCCGGTCGCCGGCACCAGATAGGCGTGGTGGCCGGCACCCAGGGCATATTCCGCCGTTTCGCCCGCCTTGATCGTCGCGCCGACGATGCGTGCGTCGGTGCGGATCGGCAGCGCGTCGGTATCGTCGCCGAAGCCGCTGGCGAGCGTCACGAACGTGCCCGAGCGTTCACCCTTGGGGAAGGGCTTGGCGCCCCAGGACGGTGCGGCGCCGCGCGTCTTCGGCTCGATCCAGATCTGGAAGATCGTCGTCGTGCCGGGCTCGCGGTTGTATTCCGAATGGCGCACGCCCGATCCGGCGCTCATCACCTGCACGTCGCCCGCCTCGGTACGGCCGATATTGCCCAGGCTGTCCTGATGCGTGATCGCACCTTCGCGGACATAGGTGATGATCTCCATGTCGGCATGCGGATGCGGCGGAAAGCCGGTGCCGGCGGCGATCGTATCGTCGTTCCACACGCGGATCGGGCCCCAGCCCATCCGCTTGGGATCGTAATAGTTCGCGAAGGAGAAATGATGCTTGGCATCGAGCCAGCCGTGGTTGGCACCGCCGAGGCTGGCGAAGGGGCGACGGTCGATCATGGTCTGTCTCCTGTGGAAGCCGGGACGCTTCCTGTTGAGCCCAAGATGGGGGAGCGGGCGGCTTGACGAAACGGCAATGATGGCATCTCATCATTGCCGAATATGACACGTCGCCTTCCCGATTTCGAAGCCTGGGCGATCTTCGCCAAGGTCGCCGAGCGCAACTCCTTCGCGGGCGCGGCGGAGGCGCTCGGCCTCGCCAACCCGACCGTGTCGAAGGCGATCGCGCGGCTGGAGGCGCGGCTCGGCGTCGCCTTGCTGTCGCGCACCTCGCGGCGCCTGTCGCTGACCGAGGCGGGGCGCGCGGCGCTCGCCCGCGCCGGTCGCATCCTGCAGGAGGGCGAGGCGCTGGAGGACGAGGCGGCGGAGCAGTCCGACGTCGCGCGCGGGCTGGTGCGGATCAGCGCGCCGCTGTCGTTCGGCACCGCTTATGTCGGCGCGACGCTGCCCGACTTCCTCTCCGCCTATCCCGAGATCACGCTCGACTTCGCGCTCAGCGACCGCCGCGTCGATCTCGTCGCCGAAGGCTTCGACCTCGCGCTGCGCATCGCCGCGCTGGAGGACAGTTCGCTTCTCGCACGACGGCTGTGCACGGTGCGCATCCTGCTCGTCGCCGCACCCGCCTATCTCGACGCACACGGGCGGCCGAGCCATCCGGCGCAGCTCAAGGATCATTGCGCGCTCGCTTATACCGGCGGGTCGAGCCGCGGCGTCTGGCGCTTCGGCCATCCGCAGTTTGGCGAGGAGACGGTCGAGCCGCCGGTACGCGTCTGGACCGACAACGCCGATATGCTCAACCCGGCGCTGCTCGCCGGTCAGGGGCTCGCGTTACAGCCAGAGTTCCTCGTCTGGCGCAAGATTCGCGAGGGGCGGCTGGAGGTGGCGATGCCCGAATGGAGCGTCGCGCCGCTCGGCCTCCATCTCATCACCCCGCCGAGCCCGCTGCGCCCGCGCCGTGTCGCGGTGGTGATCGACCATCTCGCCAAAGCGCTGGCGAAAGCGCCCTGGGCGACGGCGTCGTAGCGGGATCGACATTCATCGTCGTAGGTTAAGTCCTCCCCCGCCAGGGGGAGGAATTGTCATTGTCCACGAGTTGAACGTCGATCGGCCCTTAGATCCGGTGATAGGCGCGATACCAGTCGACGAAGCGCGGCACGCCGACGTCGATCGTGGTGGTCGGCCGATAGCCTAGATCGTCGGCGATCGCGGTGATATCGGCGAAGGTCCGCACCACGTCGCCGGGCTGGATCGGCAGGTCGCGACGCACCGCCGGCCGGCCGATTGCCGCTTCGAGCAACCCGATCACACGGCCGAGCGGCTCGGAGCGGTTGTTGCCGATGTTGTAGAGCCGGTGCGGCGCGACGCTGCCGCCCGCCT
This sequence comes from Sphingomonas sp. M6A6_1c, assembly GCF_053345135.1. Lineage (NCBI taxonomy): Bacteria > Pseudomonadati > Pseudomonadota > Alphaproteobacteria > Sphingomonadales > Sphingomonadaceae > Sphingomonas > Sphingomonas sp. M6A6_1c. Next base: position 489,069 of record NZ_JBKEZO010000001.1, read on the forward strand.
TCTCCTGCCCGTCGTCGGGCGGCGGCTGGTCGTGCGCGGCGATCACCCCGGCGACGATATCGTCGATGAAGGTGAAGTCGCGCTCCATCTGGCCGTTGTTGAACACCGGGATCGGCTCGCCCGCGAACATCGCGCGGGTGAAGATCCACAGCATCATGTCCGGCCGCCCCCATGGGCCGTAGACGGTGAAGAAGCGCAAGCCGGTCTGCGGCAGCCGATAGAGGTGCGCATAGCTTTCGCTCATCACCTCATTGGCGCGCTTGGTCGCCGCATAGAGCGACACCGGGCGGTCGACGCGATCCTCGACGCGGAACGGCACCGAGGTGTTGCCGCCGTAGACCGACGAGGAGGAGGCGTAGACCAGATGCGCGACCCGCCGCGTCCGGGCGAGTTCGAGGATGTTGAGATGGCCGACGAGGTTGGACTGGCCATAGACCTCGGGATGCTCGATCGAATAGCGGACGCCGGCCTGCGCGCCGAGGTGGACGATGCGTTCGAACGCATGCGGTGCCAGCGCATCGCGCAGCGCCGCGGCATCGGCGAAATCGACGGGAAGGAAGGTGAACCGGTCGCCGTGGCGCGTGGTGAGTTCGGCGAGACGCGCCCGCTTCAAGGCCGGATCATAGTAATCGTTGAGCGAATCGATGCCGACCACGCTGTCGCCGCGCGCGAGCAGCGCCTCGGCCGTGTGCATTCCGATAAAACCCGCCGCACCAGTCACCAACGTCTTCGGCATCGTCTGTCTGCTCCGTCATCGCGAGGCCATCGACGGCCGCGCATGCTCGCTAGCCGACGATGCGCCGCTTGACGATGCCCTGCACCCAACAAGCTGAGCGATCTCCGTGACAAGCAGGCCTTGGCTTGCCAAATCCTACTCAATTGATGGAGATTGCTGATCGAACGTCAGGAGACTCTATGCCCCGGCCCGACACTCAACGACGCGCCGCGGCGGGCGTGGACTGGCCAACCATTGCCGTTGCAGTCGCCGTCTACGGCGGATGGCTGGCGATCACCGCCTGGCACGCGCTGCTGCCGCTGCCGGCGCTCGTGCTGCTCGGCGGCGCGATCGTCGGCTGGCAGGGGTCGTTGCAGCATGAGACGATCCACGGTCATCCCACGACGCGGCGCTGGCTCAACGACATGATCGGCATGCCGCCGCTGAGCCTGTACCTGCCCTATGCGATCTACCGACGCTCGCACCTCGCGCATCACGGCTGCGGGGCGATCACCGATCCCGCCGCCGATCCCGAATCGCGCTACCATGCCGGTCGCGGCATGGCGCGGCGGCTGGCGGCGGTGCAGGCGACGCTGGTCGGCCAATTGCTCGTCGGGCCGGCGATCGTGATCGGGCGGTTTTTCGCCGGCGAGATCGTGCGGATGCGGCGCGCGCCGGGCGCGGTGGCGCGCGACTGGCTGCCGCATCTCGCGGGCGCAGCGCTGCTGCTCGGGTGGCTCGGCCATGTCGGCCTGCCGATCGGCACCTATCTCATCGCCTTCGTCTACCCCGGCATCGCGCTGACGCTGTTGCGCAGCTATGCCGAGCATCGCGCCGACCTCGAGACCACCGCCCATGCGGCGATCGTCGAGCGTGGAGGACCGTTCGCCTTGCTGTTCCTCAACAACAATCTCCATGTCGCGCATCATGAGCGACCGGGCCTGCCCTGGTATCGCCTGCCCGCCTATCACCGCGCGCATCGCGAGCGATTCCTCGCCGAAGGCGGCCGCATCTATCGCGGCTATGGCGAGGTGCTGCGCCGCTTTGCGTTCGACCCGCACGACGATCTGCACCATCCCGCCTATCGACCGGATCAGCCGGCGTGACGCTGGTTGCGTCGCTCGGGATGTACGACCATCCGGCGCAGCGAGCGGCGAACGATGCGCTCTGGCACGGTATCGCGCACCGGTTGCGGGACGCGGGCATTCCGGGCGTGCCCGACGATCTCGACCGGTCGCGATCGGTCGAGGCGATCTGGCACGATTCCCGGCTGCTGCTGGCGCAGGCGTGCGGCTATCCGCTGACTGCGACCGACGCGCCGGCGGTGCGGCTGGTCGCGCTGCCGGTCTACGACGTGGCCGGCTGCGACGGTGCGACCCATAGCAGTGTCATCGTGGTGCGAGAGGCGGATCGCGCCGCTGCCGTCGCCGACTTGCGGGGACAGCGGGTGGCGATCAACGCGGCGACCTCGAACACCGGCATGAACCTGTTGCGTGCCGTAGTCGCACCGCTGGCCAATGGGGCGGCGTTCTTCTCGCAGGTCGTCGTGACGGGCGGCCACCGCGCCAGCGCCGAGGCGGTCGTGCGGGACGACGCCGATACCGCTGCGATCGACTGCGTGACCTGGGCGGCGCTGCGGCGCCATGAGCCGGGGTTGACCGAGCGGCTGCGAGTGATCGCAGCGACGGGCGCCACCACCGCGCTGCCCTTCGTGACCGCAGCGGCGACGTCCGATGCGCATATCGCCGCGATCCGGGCGGCGCTTGCGGCCGTGGTTGCCGATCCCGCCCTCACGACCGCGCGTGACGCGCTGTTCCTGCGCGATATCGTGCCGGCGGACGAGACGTCGCTGGCGCCCGTGCGATCGACCGAGCGCGAGGCGATCGCGCTCGGCTATCCCATGCTGCGATGATCGTCCCGCCTGCCGCCCGGTTCGGCGCGGAGGACGGTGTCGGGGCTGGCCAGTCGTCAGGAAGCGTTCATACTTCGTCCTTCGCCGAGTCGCCCGGCCTTGAGGAGTGAGACGCGCATGAACGCCATCGCCCTGCCCTTCGCCGCCCCCCGCCTGTCGATCGTCACGATCGGCGACGGCGAGGGCATACCCGCCTGGCAGCGCATGTTCGGCTGGCCTGCGGGCGGATCGGGTGCGGTGCCGCTCGATGCACGCTCGCCGGCGACGCGCAACATCTGGGCGGCGAAGCTCGACCGGGCGGTGCGCGAGGCGGACGCGCGCGTGCTGATCGTCGCCGAGGGACTGGGCTGCGCGGCGAGCGCGTGGTGGGCGCGGCTGTCGCCGGCCGACGACGTCCGCAAGGTCGCCGGCGCGCTGCTGTTCGCGCCGCCGGCCGATGCGGGCGGACTGTTCGCCTCGCCCCGATCGCATCTGCCGTTCCCGTCGCTCGTCATCCGTCCCGGCGGCGTGCCGGACGATCTGGCGGCGGCGGTCGACGATTGGGGCAGCCGCCTCGTCGTCGGCGATCGCGTTCGCGACCGGCGGGCGGGCGCGGTCGCGTGGCGGCAGGCGCAGCGGCTGTTCCTGCGTCTGACGCAGCAGATGGTCGACCATGACGTCGACCGCGTACGGGCTATCACCGGCTGGCGCTGAGGCGGACGTGGAGCCTTGTCGATCCCGGCCTCCCCCGCCTATCTTCGGGAGGATAGGACCATGGAGACGGCGATGCGTAAGGAATTGATGCTGATGCTGGCCGCGGCGCTGACCGGATGCGGGTCGCAACCCGAACCGCAAGCGGCCAACACCGCCAGCGCCGCCCCGAAAGAGAGCGGCTATATCGCCAAGGTCACCGCGCTGCCGCCGCGGCAGCTCAACGGCGTGCTCTACCGGGCGATCGACGATGCCAAACAGCCGTGCCAGGGCGTCGCCGCGGTGACCCGACAGGCCGACCGCAAGGGCAAGCCGGTATGGGCGGTGCGGTGCATCGAGGGCAGCGCCTGGCTGGTCGCGCTCGGCGACGACGGGGTGGCGGAGGTCACCGGCATCCCCGCCCGCGCCGGCGGTTGATCCAATGGGCGGAGCGGCCCCGGGGCCGCTCCGCATCCGTCAGGCGCCCTTGCCGAGCCAGGTCTGGACGGCGGGACGCAGACGCTCCGCCGCCGCCTTGCGGACGGCGATGCTCGACACCACCCGCTTGGCGGGACCACGCGAGGTTTCCGGCATCGTCGCGGCGAAGGCGGTGATCTTGCCCGGCATCGCCGGATCGACCGAGCCGCCGCCGAGGCCGACGATGAAGCTCGCCTTGCTGCTGTCCTCGATGAACCCCTCGACCAAGGCACGGTTCGCCACCGCCCAGTCGAACGTCATGTCGGGATGCTCGCCCGACACCGCACGCAACAGCGCGGCGCGCTGCGGCGCGGTGAAGGTGTCGGTCTTGAGCAATTCCAGCGCGCGCGCCGCCAGCGCATCGTCCTTGGCGTAGCCGAGCAGCGAGACGAAGCGGTTCTTGGCGACCGGGTTCGTTTCCGCCTTGGTCAGGCGCAGCAGCAGGTCCCAATCCGCCGCGCTCGCATTGGCGGCGAAGGTGGCTAGGATCGGCTGGCGGATCGCCGGCGGGATCGCGGTGGGATCGGTGGACAGCTTGGCGACATAGCTGCGCGCCTGCCGCAGCACCTCGGGATCGCCGTTGGCGCCGAGCTGGCCGACCAGGTTCTCGCGCAGGTTGCCGACCAGCGGCGATTCGTCCGGCCGCGCGGTGTAGCCGATGCGTTGCAGCACCGGGCCGAGGATCGCGACGGTGCGCGCGCGCAGCGGCGCGGACAGCGGCGTGCCCTCGAACAGGCCGTTGAGCCCGCCGAGCCGGCCCGACACGAGCGACCATTCGAGCGGATCGGCGTTGGTGCCGACCTGACCCATCAGCGCGAAATAGCGCGACAGATCCTGATAGCCCCCTGCCGCCAAGGCATAATCGTCGGCGAGCGTTCCGAGCCGGTCCTCGAGCGGCAGCCGCGTATAGTCGCGGACCAGGGCGTCATGGCCGGGCTGGTCGTAGAGGACGCGGGTATAGCTGCCCTTGCCCTTGTTGATCAGCAACGTGCCGCATCCCTTGACCGAGACATTGGTCGCCGGGCCGGTGACGATCGTCCGCGTCTCGCCGCCGCCGATCGTCGCGACGACCAGCGGCACCTGCCACGTCTGCGGCGTCTTCGAGGCCGCGTCGAGCCCGAAGCGGCCCTGCGCGAGCGTCGCGGTGGTCGTGCCGCCGGTGCAGCGCGCGCCGGTCAGCGTCACCAATGGAACGCCGCCCTGCAGCGTATAGCCGTGGGCGATCTCCGCCACCGGCTGGCCGGCCGCGGCCGACAGCTCGGCCCAGAGCTGTTCGGTGACGGTGTTGCCGAACTTGTATTTGGCCATGTAGCGGCGGATGCCGTCGCGGAACTTGTCGGGGCCGAGCGTCGATTCGAGCATGCCGATGACGGCCTGCCCCTTCGAATAGGTAATACCGTCGAACGCCTCGCCGATCTGGTCGACGGTTTCGATCTTGCGGATGATCGGATGGGTCGCGGCGGTCGCGTCGATGCCCATCGCCGCCTCGCGATCGGTCGACACCGCGGCGGCATCCGCCTTCCACGCCGGATTGAGATCGGCGGCGGACTTGTTCTCCATCCACGAGGCGAACCCCTCGTTGAGCCAGAGGTCGTCCCACCATTTCATCGTGACGAGATCGCCGAACCATTGGTGCGCCATCTCATGCGCGACGACGGTGAAGATGCGCTGACGACCGCTTTCGGTGGCGCGCTTCGGATCGAACAGCAATTCGGGCTCGAAATAGAAGATCGCGCCCCAATTCTCCATCGCGCCGAAGAACTGGCTCGATCCGGGGCCGGCGACCATGTCGAGCTTGGGCAGCGGATAGGGCTGGCCGAAATAGCTGTTGTAATAGGGCAGCAGCCGCTTCGCCTCGGCAAGCGCGTAATCGCCCTGGTCGACGACGCCGCGGCGGGTGATCACGCCGATCTCGACGTTCCCCGCCTGCACCGTCTTGCGCTCCAGATCGCCCATGCCGAGGTAAAGCAGATAGCTCGACATCACCGGCGTCTCGGCGAAGCGGTAGAGCTGCGTGCCGTCCGCCTGCCTGGCGACCGAGGCGGCGGGCATGTTGGAGAAAGCGAGTTGGCCGGCGGGCGCGGTCGCGGTCAGCCGGAACTTCGCCTTGAACGCGGGCTCGTCCCACATCGGAGCGAAGCGGCGCGCGTCGGGCGCCTCGAACTGCGTCGCGAGCATCCGCGCCTTCGACCCGTCCTGATTGGTATAGTCGATCGCGAACAGTCCGGCGGCGGACTGGTTGATCTTGCCGCTCCAGCGGAAGCCGACGATGTGGCGGCCGACTTTCGCGGGGGTGGGTAGCGTCAGGACGAGTTGCTGCTTGTCCTTGTCGAGCGCGAAGGGCACCGCCTTGCCGTCGACCGTCGCCGCGGCGATCGCCAGATCGGCGGCGTTGAGCGTGATCGTACCGGTCGCCGCCTTGACGTCGATCTGAACGGTCTCGCTGCCGGTGAAGGTCATCGCCTGCGCATCGGGCGTGACATTGATGTCGTAGAGCACCGGAACGACGGTCGCGGGCAGGCTGCCGGCGGCGAGCGCGGGGGTGGAGACGGTCAGGGCAAGGGCGGCGGCGACGGCTAGCTTCATGGAAGGACACACTCCGGAAACACTGTATCATCCGGCCCATACGCCTTTGTTCGGCGCGGGCAAGACGGGGCTTGCTGGACAGGCCGATCGGTTGCGCTAAACAACCGATCCAGAGAGGAAGCCGCCGCCATGACACCCCCGATCTTCGACCGCCTGCGCCTGCCCGTGATCGGTTCGCCGCTGTTTATCATCTCCGGTCCCGAATTGGTGATCGCGCAGTGCAAGGCGGGGATCGTCGGTTCGTTTCCGGCGCTCAACGCGCGGCCGCAGACGCTGCTCGACGAGTGGTTGCATCGGATCACCGAGGAACTGGCGGCGCACGACCGCGACCATCCCGAGGCGCCCGCCGCGCCGTTCGCGGTCAACCAGATCGTCCACAAGTCGAACGACCGGCTGGAGCAGGACCTTACCACCTGCGCCAAATGGAAGGTGCCGATCGTCATCACCTCGCTCGGCGCGCGCGAGGACCTCAACACCGCGGTACATGGCTGGGGCGGCATCACGCTCCACGACGTGATCGACGACCGGTTCGCGCGCAAGGCGATCGAGAAAGGCGCGGACGGGCTGATCGCGGTCGCGGCGGGGGCCGGCGGCCATGCCGGTACGCTGTCGCCGTTCGCGATCGTGCAGGAAATCCGGCAATGGTTCGACGGGCCGCTGGCGCTGTCGGGATCGATCGCCAGCGGCGGCGCGATCCTCGCCGCGCAGGCGATGGGCGCCGATTTCGCCTATATCGGATCGCCGTTCATCGCGACGACCGAGGCGAATGCCGCGGCCGACTACAAGGCGTCGATCGTCGAGAGCCGCGCGTCCGACATCGTCTATTCCAACCTGTTCACCGGCGTGCACGGCAATTACCTGCGCAGCTCGATCGCCGCATCGGGGCTCGACCCCGACAATCTGCCCGAGGGCGACCTCAAGACGATGAACTTCGGCGGCGGCGACGGCAGCAAGGCCAAGGCGTGGCGCGACATCTGGGGGTCCGGACAGGGTATCGGCGTGATCGACAAGGTCGAGAGCGTCGCCGACCGCGTCGCGCGGTTCGGAGCGGAATATGCCGCGGCAAAGGCGCGCCTGCTCGGTTGAGCGACGCGTCGTGTCGGACGACATGGACAAGATGGACACCTTAACGGAAACGATCGGGCTTCGATCGTTTCCGTTTTTGACATGATGCGGCATCGCCCAGGGGTTTGCCGGACGTTCGGCAACGGGTGTCGCGCCTCGCGTCGCCACCCCCGGCGCTTGCCTTGCAGGGAGGGGGGAGAGACGGGGAGTCGGGGGCGCCATGTCGCCGGTCTAGCGGGCGGCACGGATGTAGGACAGGCCGCGGGTCAGAAGGCCAGCGCGAGACGATCCTGAAGCCGATGGACCGGACTCGGCGTCGGGTGCGGCACCTGCGCATCGTCGAGCAGGCCGACGCGGCGGTGGAGATTGGCGCTCGCGGCGACCAGCCCCTGCGCGCGCACCGGCAGCGCACGGACGAGGTCGGCGTCGAACTGCGGCGCGCTACCGAGCCGGCGTGTCGGGTCGAGCGCCTCGCGCGGCTGGATCTCGCCGGCATCGATCGCGCGCTGGGTGAGCAGCCAGGCGATGACGTGCATCAGCCGGGTCGTGATCTTGAGCGATTCGCAGGAGAAGCCGACGCGGATCAGCGGATCGAGCGTCTCGCGTTCCAGCCGGCCTTCGGCGTCGAAATAGTCGCGCGCCTCGTCGGCGAGCAGCATCGCCTCGGTATAGAGCGAGTCGATCAGACGATCGTGGATGCGTGATTCGCTGCTGCTGCGGGTCATGACCACCGGGTGACACAAGCCCGGCGGCTTGGACAGGTGCCGCAACGGTCCCGATTGTGCCGGTTGTGCCGAAGTGATTCGGTCCGGGACGAAATAATGTCAGGCGATGATGTCGGGGATCAGTTGATCCTCGCAATTGGCGATCTCGTCGCGCAGCCGCAGCTTGCGCTTCTTGAGTCGCGCGACCTGCAACTGATCGGGCACGCCGGTCGCGGTGAGCGCGTCGATCGCGGCATCGAGATCGCGATGCTCGGTCCGCAGCGCGTCGAGCCGGGCGATGATCTGTGCTTCGTCCATGCCTAATCCCCTGCCCCTGCGTCGCTCCCCTAGCCCAGCCGCGGGCGCGGACCAAGTCGTCGCACGTAGCCACTCGGCTAATCGCGTTCACCGAATTGCGATGAGGACTTTTAACCTCTTCGATGGTTTACTCAGTCCCCCAACACGCATGCATCAGGAGGACACCGAAATGCAGACGACGCATCAACAGGCTCTGGAGACCAAGCATGCCGCGCTCGACCGCCGCATCGCCGACGAAGCCCACCGCCCGATGCCCAACGCCGCGATCCTCACCGACCTGAAACGCAAGAAGTTGAAGCTCAAGGAAGAGCTCAGCGGCCTGTAAGGCCCTTCGGCCCCTCCCGTCGCGGAGGGGCTTTTTGCATGAGCGCCGTTCGGCGCGCCCGGTGCAGGCGCGCGTGGCAGTCTCGTTGGTCGACACCTTCGGTCCGTCACCCCGGATCAAGTCCGGGGTGACGCAAGGGCGGGACTTCGGCGATCCCCATCGTCCGGAAACGACAACGATATAAGTATCGATCCCGCTTAGGCTTTTGCCCCGCTGACCGGCTTGCGCGCCTTCTTGGGATCGATCGGCGAATCGAGCGCGATGCCGATCCGGCCTTCGGTGCACCAGGCGACCTTGCCGGTCACCTTGCCGATGCCGCGCAGCTCCAGCGCCACTGGCGTGCCCGGTTCCTTGACGCGGGCGCAGTCGACCATCAGCCCGCCTTCCGACAGGTTGCGGACGCGGACGTCGCGCACCGTCGTCTCTTCCTCGAAGCGCAATTGCGCCATGAGGAACAGGCTGTCGCGCGACCGGCTGCGCTGCGACCCACTGGCCGCGTCGGCCTTGTCGAACGGGTCGTGGGAGTAGCTGTCCATAAACGAAGCCTGTGTGACCGGTGCGGGTTAGGCGCCGGCGCCTAATGGCCGATGGTGGCGAAAGCGTTAACCGCCCACGCCGGTTCAGTCCTCGCGCGAGATCTTCTCGTTGCGCTCATGCCGCTCCTGCGCCTCCAGCGTCATCGTCGCGATCGGGCGCGCCTCGAGCCGGCCGAGGCTGATCGGTTCGCCGGTCACTTCGCAATATCCGTATTCGCCCTCGTCGATGCGGCGGATCGCCGCCTCGATCTTCGAGACCAATTTACGCTGGCGATCGCGGGTGCGCAGCTCGATCGACCAGTCGGTCTCGCTGGACGCGCGATCGGTAAGATCCGCCTCGCGCAGCGAATCGACCTGGAGCTGGTTGAGCGTGCCTGCCGCATCCTGAAGGATCGCATCCTTCCAGCGCAGCAGCTTGTTGCGGAAATACGCCTGCTGACGCCGCGTCATGAACGGTTCGTCGTTGCTGGGTCGATAGCCATCGTCGGCATCATTGGCCGCCGGCGGGTTGGTCGTTACATCGTCTATCTGACTGACTTGCGTTGCCATACCACTCTCCCTCCGGCCCCATGATGACCTCGGGGCCGCCCCCAAATGGTTGAAGCGCCTATAATCGCGCCCGGAAGGAACCACAAGCGATGAGAGTTGCCGAATCGTACGTCCCGGCGTTATTTTATTGCAGCATGGCGGGCGACGGATTGCGACGGCCGGGCGACGGGCCGGTCGTGGTTAACGACGGATCAAACATCTGTTCCACTCTGGTACGTTAACGGCGATCCCCAGACATCGCTTTGGTGAAAAGGCGATATCCCCGCAACAAAGTGCCGAAGGTCCTTGCACTTAATCGTTTCTTTGGCCCTTGGTCGTATGGCAGCACCGCCGTGCTGCGAGCGGGATTCTGGGGCATGGGCGCCAGCAACGAGAAAGAGACCTTATGTCCGTAAGGATGGCCTTGGCGAAATTATGCGCTTGCGCATGCGGGGGAGCGTTGATCGGTGGCGGTGCGGTGCACGTCGCCGAGCGACCGAACCGACCCGTCTACGTCAAGCAGGTCAAGAAGCGCGTCGTCGTCCGGCGGCAGGTCGCCGCGGTCCAGCGCCAGGGCGTGCGCCGCCGCGTCGTGACGACGACCACGACCAGCTGCGCGCCCGCGGTGGTGACGGTGGCGAGCCAGGCGGCCCCCGTTCCGGTGCCGCTGCCCGCGGCGCAGGGCTTCATCGGCGGCGGTGGCGGCGGCGTGCCCGTGGTGGTCGGCGGCAGCGGCGGGTTCGGCGGTGGCTTCGGCGGCGGGTTCGGCGGCGGCTTCTTCGGCGGCGGATCGTCCGGATCGAGCGGCAGCGTGGTGATCTCTTCGACGTCGAGCGGCGGATCGAGCTCGACCAGCAGTTCCTCGTCGGGCAGTTCCTCATCGTCGGGCAACGTGTCGAGTTCGTCCTCGGGCAACGTGTCGAGCTCGTCCTCGACCAGCAGCTCGACCGGCGGCGCCAATGTCGACATCAACAACAATAACAACAACAGCAATCAGAATTCGAACAGCAACCAGAATTCCAATAACAACCAGAATTCGAACACGAACAACAACAGCAATAATCAGAGCCAGAACCAAGGCCAGAACCAGAACCAGAACCAGGGTCAGAACCAAAATCAGGGCCAGGGCCAGAACCAGAACAATTACGGGTCGAGCTCGAAGGGCTGGAGCACCAGCGGCGGCTGGTCGTCGAACGGCGGCTGGACGTCGAGCGGGCATCACGGCGGCCCGCCGTCGGGTCCGCCGGGATCGTCGGGTGGTCCGCCGGCACCGGTGCCGGCACCGCCGATGGTGCTGCTGTTCGGCGCCGCCGCGGCCGCGCTGGTCGCCCGCAAGCGCTTCGCCAAGCCGCAGGCGGCCTGACCGACGGATAGGCAAAGGGGTGCCGGACTCGCGTCCGGCACCCCTTGTCGCATCAGGCCATCGTCAGGCGGCGCTGAGCGCCTTCTCGATGTCGGGCACGGGATGGCCGGTGAGATCCTTGGCGAGTTCGCCAGCGAGGCGGTTGCTGACTTCCTTGTGATAATGGCGGCGCAATTCGCCGAGCGTCTTGGGCGGCGCGACGATGATCAGCGAATCGAACTCGTTGGCGAGCGCGCGGCGCTTGAGCATGTCGGCGGTGTCGGCAGCGAAGCGGTCTTCCTCCTGCTGGTGGAAGTCGACCTCGTCCATCGTGCCCATCTGCGTCGCGCTGGCACCGCCGGCGGCGTCGGTCTTCTGGTCGCGATCGGCGGGATTGACGCGTTCCTCGGCGTGTTCGACCTGCAGGTTGGGGAAGTCGGCATCGCCCTCATTGCGGAAGAACAGAGCCTTGCGCCCGTCGGCGACCAGTACGAAGGCGTTGTGGGGGACCTGCATCGGGTTACTCCTGATCGTTGGACTCGGGGGGTCAACGCCGCCGGGGGCGATGGGGTTGCCGACTTGCGCGGCGGGAGGCGCGTCGGCATAGCCGCGCAATCATGCACGACATCCGCGCCATCCGGGACGAACCCGCCGCTTTCGACGCCGCCCTCGCCCGCCGCGGCGTCGCCCCGCAGGCCGCCGCGCTGCTGTCGCTCGACGACGCGCGCCGCGCCGCGATCGCCGCCGCGCAGGACGCGCAGACCCGCCGCAACGACCTGTCGAAGCAGATCGGCCAGGCCAAGGCGCAGAAGGACGAGGCGCGCGCGCAGGCGCTGATGGCCGAGGTCGCCGCGCTCAAGGACCTGCTGCCGCAGCTCGAGGCGAGCGAGACCGATGCGGCGGAGCGGCTCAACACCACGCTCGCCGCTCTGCCCAATCTGCCCGCCGCCGACGTGCCCGCCGGCGCGGACGAGAGCGGCAACGTCGTCGTCCACCAGCGCGGTACGCCGCCGGCCTTCGCCTTCGCGGCGCGCGAACACGATGCGATCGGGCCGGCGATCGGCCTGGATTTCGAGACCGGCGTGGCGATCGCCGGCGCGCGCTTCACGCTGGTGCGCGGGCCGGCGGCGCAGCTGCAACGGGCGCTCGGCCAGTTCATGCTCGACACGCTGACCCGCGACCATGGCTTCGAGGAAGTGGCGCCGCCCTTGCTGGTCAAGGACGAGGCGGTGTTCGGCACCGGGCAATTGCCCAAATTCGCCGAAGACCTGTTCCGCACGACCGACGGCCGCTGGCTGATCCCGACCGCCGAGGTGTCGCTGACCAATATCGTGCGCGAGGCGATCCTGCCGGCGGGCGAGCTGCCGCTGCGCTTCGCGGCGCTGACGCCGTGCTTCCGCTCGGAAGCGGGCGCGGCGGGGCGCGACACGCGCGGCTATATCCGCCAGCATCAGTTCGACAAGGTCGAGATGGTGTCGATCGTCGCCGAGGAGGCGTCCGAGGCGGAGCACGAGCGGATGACGCAATGTGCCGAGAGCATCCTCGACGCGCTCGACCTGCCCTATCGGCGGATGCTGCTGTGCGCGGGCGACATGGGCTTCACCGCGCGGCGTACCTACGACCTCGAAGTGTGGCTGCCCGGGCAGGACACGTATCGAGAGATTTCGAGCTGCTCGACCTGCGGCGACTTCCAGGCGCGGCGGATGAACGCGCGCTACCGTGCCGAGGGCGAGAAGGCGCCGCGCTTCGTCCATACGCTCAACGGGTCCGGGCTGGCGGTCGGCCGGACGCTGGTCGCGGTGCTGGAGAATTATCAGCAGGAGGACGGCTCGGTCGCGGTGCCGGCGGTGCTCCGGCCGTATCTCGGCGGGCTCGACCGGCTCGAAGCCAAGCGCTGACGGCGTGGCGCGGGGGCGGATCGCAGGCAGTCTGGCGCTCGCCGGCCTGACGCTGTCCGCCTGTATCCCGAGCGTCGAGGCCCCGCCCTCGGTGCAGCGCCCCCCGCCGCCGTACCGCGCCCCACAGCGCAGCGTGCCGGCGCCGCGCGACGAACCGCCGCCGCAACGCGTCGATCCGCCCGTCCGCCGTCTGCCGACGACCCGCCCCGCCGCGCGCGGCGACGTGGCCCGCCCCGCCGCGCGCGGCGATGTGGCGATGCCGCGCACCGCGCGCCCGGCGTGGGAGGCACGGCCGGTCACGCCCGATGCGCAGGTCGTCGCCGAGCAGAGCTATGTCGTCGCACCCGGCGATTCGCTCCGCCGCGTCGCCGAGCGCACCGGCGCGGGATCGGAGGCGATCGCGCGCGCCAACGGGCTGGCGCCGCCCTATACGATCCGCGCCGGGCAGCGGCTCATCATCCCCGGCGGCCGCTATCACCTCGTCCGTCCCGGCGAGACGGGCATCGCCATCGCCCGCGCCTATGGCGTCGCGTGGTCGCGGATCGTCAGCGCCAACCAGCTCGAGGAACCCTATGGCCTGCGTGCCGGGCAGCGCGTGCTGATCCCCGGCGATCCCGGCGCCCCGCCGAGCCGCGCCGAACGCGCGGCGGCGTTCAAGCTCGACATCGACGACATCCTGACCGGCGGCGAGCCCGCCGCAGCACCGCGACAGGCCCCCGCCAGACCGGTCGCCAACCCCGGCCGCGTGCTGCCGCCGACCGCCGTCGTCGCTGCACCGGCGCGGTTGCAGGGCGGCTTCGTCTGGCCGGTCGACGGCAAGGTCGTCCGCCGCTTCGGGCCGGGCAAGAGCGGCGAACGCAACGACGGGATCAAGATCGCCGTACCCGTGTCGACGCCGGTGCACGCCACCGCGGACGGCGTCGTCGCTTATGCCGGCGACGGCATCGCCGCGCTCGGTGGCCTCGTCATCGTCCGCCACGGCAACGGCTGGACCAGCGTCTACGGCCATGCCGCCAAGCTGCTCGTCCAGCGCGGACAGAGCGTCAAGCGCGGCCAGACGATCGCGCTGTCCGGCGACACCGGCTTCGCCGACCAGCCCGAGCTGCATTTCGAACTGCGCAAGGGCCGGACCCCGGTCGATCCGCAGAGCCAGTTGCCACGGCGGTGACGTCCCGCCGCTACGACAGGTGACGGGCGCCGCATCGCTTGCTAACCGGCGCGGATGACCTACCAGTCCGACCTGCTGAGCACGCTCGCCTCGCGCGGCTATATCCACCAGCTCACCGACGCGACCGCGCTCGATGCGCTCGCGGCGAAGACGGTGGTGCCGGGCTATATCGGTTTCGATCCGACCGCGCCGTCGCTCCACGTCGGCAGCCTCGTGCAGATCATGCTGCTGCGCCGGCTGCAGCAGACCGGCCACAAGCCGATCGTGCTGATGGGCGGCGGCACCGGCAAGATCGGCGATCCCAGCTTCAAGGACGAGGCGCGCAAGCTGCTCGGCGAGGATGGCATCAAGACCAACGTCGCTTCGATCAAGCGGATCTTCGAACGCTTCCTGACCTTCGGCGACGGCCCCACCGACGCGGTGATGGTCGACAATGCCGAATGGCTCGACCGGCTGGAATATATCCCCTTCCTGCGCGACGTCGGCCAGCATTTCTCGGTCAACCGGATGCTGTCGTTCGATTCGGTCAAGCTGCGGCTCGATCGCGAGCAATCGCTGAGCTTCCTCGAATTCAACTATATGATCCTGCAGGCCTATGACTTCCTGGAGCTGTCGCGCCGCGCCGGGTGCCGGTTGCAGATGGGCGGCAGCGACCAATGGGGCAATATCGTCAACGGCATCGAGCTTGCCCGGCGGATGGACGGCGCCGAGGTGTTCGGCGTCACCACGCCGCTGATCACCACCGCCGACGGCGGCAAGATGGGCAAGACGATGGCCGGCGCGGTCTGGCTGCACGAGGACCAATTGCCGCATTTCGATTACTGGCAATTCTGGCGCAACACCGACGATCGCGACGTCGGCCGCTTCCTGCGCTTGTTCACCGACCTGCCGCTCGACGAGATCGAAAGGCTGGAAGCGCTGCCGGGGGCGGAGATCAACGAGGCCAAGAAGGTGCTCGCCAACGAGGCGACCGCAATGTGCCGCGGCCGCGCGGCGGCGGAACAGGCGGCGGAGACCGCGCGGCGCACCTTCGAGGAGGGCACGAGCGGCGATGCGCTGCCGAGCGTCGCCGTACCCGGCGAGTCGATCGCGGTGGTCGATGCCTTGGTCGCGCTCGGTTTCGCCAAGTCGAAGGGCGAGGCGCGGCGGCTGATCGCCGGCGGCGGCGCGCGCATCGATGGCGAGAAGGTGAGCGACGAGGCGGCGACGATCGCGCTCGGCGATGCCGAGGTCAGGGTGTCGGCGGGCAAGAAGCTGCACGGGCTGCTAACCCCGGCGCGGTAAGGACTCGTAAACGCATCACCTTGTACGGATAAGTCCGAAATGGTCCGGAGCCGGATCATTTCGGAGGAGCCTAAAGGTGATTGCAGCGACCCTGTCCGACGACCGCAGCGAGCCGCGCGACGAGGTGCATCATCGCAGCAGCGCGATGCTCGCCGACGAGCGTCGCGTCTCGGTGCTGATCGTCAATCTGTCGCCATCGGGTCTGATGATCCGCAGCGACGTGGCGGTGGGTGCCGGCGACTGGCTCTTCATCCGGCTGCCCGCGATGGGCGACGTGCGCGTCGTCGTCCGCTGGGCGCTGGGCGGCCGGATCGGCTGCCAGTTGGAGCGGCCGATCCCCGCGAACCGCTATCATGCCGTGCTGGGGGCAATGGCAGGGTAGCGGTTCCTGGGGGGCGCGGAACTTCCGCCCTGTCCTCCCCCTCCGTCACCGCTGCGCGGTGCCACCTCCCCCTTGCGGGGGAGGAATTAGGCTGGATCGACATTCGGGCAAATTCCTTCCCCGCCAAGGGGAGGTGGCATGCCGAAGGCATGACGGAGGCATGACGGAGGGGGAGGATACGGCACGCTCCCTTGGGCGCGTCACCCGGATCGCAGCAACGCGACCCCGGCATCGCGGTCGAACAGGTAGAGCGCCACGCGCGCCGCCTGCCCGCGCGGCCCCTCCAGCCCGCCGTCGCGGTCGATCAGCAGCCGCGCATCGTCCTGCGCGCATTGCAGGAGGTCGGCGAGCATCTCGGGCAAAGCTAGGCGGAAGGTCACCTCGCCCGACTGGCGCGTGCCGAGCAATTCGCCGCCGCCGCGCAGGCGCAGATCCTCCTCGGCGATGCGGAAGCCGTCGTTGCTCTCGCGCATCAAGGCGAGCCGTGCGCGCGACGTTTCGCTCAGCGAGGCACCGCGCAGCAGCAGGCAGCGCGACAGGCCGCCGCCGCGCCCGACGCGGCCGCGGAGCTGGTGGAGCTGGGCAAGCCCGAACCGGTCGGCATGCTCGATGACGATCAGCGTCGCATTGGGGACATCGACGCCGACCTCGATCACCGTCGTCGCGACGAGGACGCTCAGGCGGTTGGCCGAGAAGGCCTCCATCACCGCGTCCTTCTCGGCGGGCTTCATCCTGCCGTGGACGACGCCGATCCGCTCCTGTCCATCTTTGGCACCGAAGCGGTTGCGCAGCGTCTCGGCGCGCATCTCCGCCGCTGCGAGGTCGCTCTTCTCGCTTTCCTCGACCAAAGGGCAGACCCAATAGGCCTGACCGCCGTCGGCCATGTGGCGGCCGATCGCATTGATCACCTCGTCGAGCCGGTCCTCGGAGACGACGCGCGTCTCGATCGGCTCGCGGCCGGGCGGCATCTCGTCGAGCCGGCTGACGTCCATCTCGCCATATTGCGCGAGCGTCAGCGTGCGCGGGATCGGCGTCGCGGTCATCGCGAGCAGATGCGGCGGCGCCTTGCCCTTGGCTTGCAGCAGCATGCGCTGCGCGACGCCGAAGCGATGCTGTTCGTCGACGACGACCAGCCCGAGATCCCGGTATCCGACCGCCTCCTGGAAGATCGCATGCGTGCCGACGAGGATGTCGATCTCGCCGCTGGCGAGCGCCATCAGCGTCGCCTCGCGCGCCTTGCCCTTGTCGCGACCGGTGAGGACGGCGATCTCGATCGGCAGGCCGGCGAGCAATTTGCGCAGGCTGTCGTAATGCTGGCGGGCGAGGATTTCGGTGGGAGCGAGCATCGCGCCCTGTGCGCCGGCCTCGACCGCGATCAGCAGGGACATCGCAGCCACCAGCGTCTTGCCCGAGCCGACGTCGCCCTGCAGCAGGCGCAGCATCGGCGCGGTCTGCGCGAGGTCGCCCTCGATCTCCGCCACCGAGCGGGTCTGCGCGCCGGTCGGCGTATAGGGCAGGCGCAGCAGGTCGCGCAGCCGGCCGTCGCCGACCAAGGCCCTGCCCCGCCGCTTGCGCGTGTCGGCGCGCACCAGCGTCATCGCGAGCTGGTTGGCGAAGATCTCGTCATAGGCGAGGCGTTCGCGCGCGGTCTTGTCGGCGGGGTCGGCGTGGATGCGCTGCAACGCCTCGCGCCAGTCGGGCCAGCCGCGCTTGGCCTTGAGGCCGGGCTCGATCCATTCGGCGAGCTCTGGCGCGCGCTCGATCGCCTGCGCGGCGAAGCCCGCGAGGCGGCGCGAGGTGAGGCCTTCGGAGAGCGGGTAGATCGCCTCGCGCTCGCGGAACACCTCGTCGGGCTCGCCCAGATCGGGATGGACGATCTGGAGCGTCTCGCCGTAGCTTTCGAGCTTGCCGGAAACGCGGCGCGGCTCGCCGAGCGGCAGCAGCTTCTTCACCCAGCCCGACGAGCCGCCGAAATACACCAGGTTCACGCTGTTGCCGGCGGTGTCGGTGGCCTGCACCCGCGTCGGGCCGCGGCCGGCGCTCGTCTTGTAATCGCGCGGCGTCAGCGTGATCGCGATGATGCGGCCGGCGTCGGCGACGTCGAGCTCCTCGCGCGGCAGGCGATCGATCCAGCCGCTGGGCAGATGGAAGGCGACGTCGACGACGCGGGCGAGGCCGAGCCGGTCGAGCGGCTTGGCGAGGCCGGGACCGACCCCCTTCAGGGCGGTGACCTCGGCGAACAGCGGATTGAGGATATCGGGGCGCATGACTACATGACCGCTATACCGTACCCGACCGCCGCGACCAGCGGTTGCCGGGCTATTTGCATGGGATTGTCGATGGATCACGCCACCCGCCTCAAGCGCATGAAGTTCCGTGCCTGGCATCGCGGTACCAAGGAGGCCGATCTGATGATCGGCGGCTTCTTCGACGCGCACGGCGCGGACTGGACGCCGGAACAGCTCGACTGGTTCGAAACGCTGCTGGAGGAGCAGGACGTCGACATCATGGGCTGGGCGATCGGATCGCTGCCCTGCCCGCCCGAATGGGACGGGCCGATGATGACGCAGATGCGCTCGCTGAGCTACGTGCCGGTCAGCCGCTGACGGCATGACCCGTGTTCCTGCGCAGGCAGGAACCCAGAGCGGCAAACGATGTCGCTCATGACCCTGAGCTCCTGCGTTCGCAGGAGCACGATAGCAGAAGACCATGCCTTGCCCGATCTGAAGACGATCCTGTCCGCCAAATCCCCGTTGACGCTCGCCGGCGTGCCCGCCGGATTCCAGCCGGCGCTGCTCGCCGATCTCGCGCGTGCCGCCGCCCATAACGGCAAGGGCGCGCGCGCGGTGTTCATCGCGCCGGACGATGCGGCGATGCGCGCGGTGGCGGCGACGGCGGCGTTCTTCGCGCCCGAGCTGGAGGTGATCAGCTTCCCGGCGTGGGACTGCCTGCCCTATGATCGCGCGAGCCCGACGCTGCGCATCATGGCGGAGCGGATCGCGGCGCTGTGGCGGTTGCAGAAGCCCGCCAAGACCCCGCAATTGGTCCTGACCACCGCCAATGCGGCGACGCAGCGCGTGCTGACGCCGTTCCGCATCCGCCAGCTCGTCGCGACGCTGGAGCCCGGCGCGCGGATCGATCGCGACGATCTCGCCCGGCTGCTCCAGGCGAACGGCTATGTCCGCACCGAAACGGTCCACGACCAGGGCGAATATGCGGTGCGCGGCGGCATCGTCGACCTGTTTCCGAGCGGCGAGGAGCAGGCGCTGCGGCTCGATTTCTTCGGCGACGAGATCGAGACGGTGCGCACCTTTTCCCCCGAGGACCAGCGTACCACCGGGCGGATCGAGGGCTTCACGCTGCTCCCTGCCTCGGAGGCGCTGCTCGACGAGGAATCGATCAAGCGGTTCCGCACCCGCTATCGCGACAAGTTCGGCGCGACCGCGACCGGCGATCCCCTCTATCAGGCGATCAGCGACGGGCGGCGGCTCGCTGGCATGGAACATTGGCTGCCGCTGTTCGAGGACAAATTGGCGACCCTGTTCGACCATCTGGCCGAAGGCGACGTGGTGGTGCGCGACTTCGGCGTCACCGGCGCCGCCGAGGGGCGGATGGAATCGATCGCCGATTATTACGAGAACCGCCAGCGCGCCGAGGCGGCGCAGCCGGGCAGCTATCGGCCGCTCGCCGCCAGGACGCTGTATCTCGACGCCAAGGAATGGGCGGCGAGCCTCGACACGGCGCACGCGCATCTGACGACGCCGTTCCACGAGCCGGAAAGCGCGACCGTCCTCGACTTCGACGTCGACGGGCCGCGCGACTTCGCCCCCGAACGGTCGGCGAGCGCCAACGTCTACGAGGCGGTGGTCGATCACCTCAAGGGCCTGCGCAAGGCGGGCAAGAAGCCGGTGCTGGCGAGCTATTCGGTCGGCGCGCGCGAGCGGCTGGGCAATCTGCTCAAAGACCATGGCCTCACCGGCGGCAAAGCGGCGGAGAGCTGGCAGGAGGCGCTGGGGATCGCCGATACGGGCAAGTCGGCGGGTGTCGCGCTCGTCGTGCTGCCGCTCGACCACGGCTTCACCGCGCCCGACGTCGCGGTGCTCACCGAGCAGGACATGCTCGGCGACCGGCTGGTGCGGCGCGCCAAGCGCAAGAAGTCGGCCGACGCCTTCCTCGCCGAGATCGCCGCGCTGACGCCGGGCGACCTCGTCGTCCACAGCGATCACGGCATCGGCAAATATCTCGGCCTGACCTCGATCCCGGTCGGCAAGAGCCCGCACGATTGCGTCGCGGTGGAATATGCCGGCGGCGACAAATTGTTCGTGCCGGTCGAGAATCTCGAAGTGCTGTCGCGCTACGGCTCGAACGAGGAAGGCGCGAGCCTCGACCGACTCGGCGGCGAGGCGTGGCAGCGGCGCAAGTCGAAGATGAAGGAGCGCATCCGCGAGATCGCGGGCGAGCTCATCAAGACCGCCGCCGAGCGCGCGCTGCATCCCGGCGACGTGCTCGAACCCGATGTCAGCGGCTATCCGAGCTTCGTCGACCGTTTCCCTTATGCCGAGACCGACGATCAGGATCGCGCGATCGAGGACGTGCTCGGCGACCTGTCGGCGGGCAAGCCGATGGACCGGCTGATCGTCGGCGACGTCGGCTTCGGCAAGACCGAGATCGCGCTGCGCGCCGCCTTCGTCGCGGCGATGGCGGGCAAGCAGGTCGCGGTGGTCTGTCCGACGACGTTGCTCGCGCGCCAGCATTACAACAATTTCAGCGCGCGGTTCGAAGGCTTCCCGATGAACATGGGGCGGCTGTCGCGGCTGGTCCCCGCGGGCGAGGCCAAGACGGTGAAGGAAGGGCTCGCCGGCGGCACGGTCGACGTCGTCATCGGCACGCATGCGCTGCTGGCGAAGAATATCGACTTCAAGCGGCTGGGCCTCGTCATCGTCGACGAGGAGCAGAGGTTCGGCGTGACGCACAAGGAGCGGCTGAAGGCGTTGCGCGCCGACGTGCATATGCTGACGCTGACCGCGACGCCGATCCCGCGCACGCTGCAGATGGCGATGAGCGGTATCCGCGAGCTGTCGGTGATCCAGACGCCGCCGGTCGACCGGCTCGCGGTGCGCACGTACGTGATCCCGTGGGACCCGGTGGTGCTGCGCGAGGCGCTGCTACGCGAACATTATCGCGGCGGGCAGAGCTTCATCGTCACGCCGCGCGTTGCCGATCTACCCGATCTGGAGGACTATCTGCGCAACGAGGTGCCGGAGATCCGCTACGTCGTCGCGCACGGCCAGATGAGCCCGACCGAGGTCGAGGAACGGATGAGCGCCTTCTACGACAAGAAGTTCGAGGTGCTGGTGTCGACGACGATCATCGAGAGCGGGATCGACATCGCCTCGGCAAACACGATCATCGTCAACCGTGCCGATCGCTTCGGGTTGGCGCAGCTCTATCAGCTCCGCGGGCGGGTCGGGCGGTCGAAGACGCGCGCCTACGCCTATCTGGTGACGCCGCCCGAGCGGCAGATGACCGAGACCGCGGAGAAGCGGCTCAAGGTGCTGTCCGACCTCGACTCGCTCGGCGCGGGGTTCCAGCTCGCCAGCCACGATCTCGACATCCGCGGCGCGGGCAATCTGCTCGGCGACGAGCAGTCGGGGCATATCAAGGAGGTCGGCTACGAACTCTACCAGTCGATGCTGGAAGAGGCGATCATGGACGCCAAGGCCGGCGGCATGGCGCTGCGCCCGCGCGATTTCTCGCCGCAGATCACCGTCGATGCGCCGATCCTGATCCCCGACGATTACGTGCCGGACCTCGATCTGCGGATGGGCCTGTATCGCCGGTTGAACGAACTGGAGGACCATCGCGAGATCGAGGCGTTCGCCGCCGAGATGATCGACCGGTTCGGGCCGCTGCCCGATGCCACCGACAATCTGATCCGGGTGATCGAGATCAAGTTGAACGCGAGGCGGGCGTGTATCGCCAAGATGGACGTCGGCCCGCGCGGGGTGCTGGTCGGCTTCCACGACGATACGCCGCCGAACGTGCCCGGGCTGCTGGCCTATGTCGAGCGGCTGAACGGCGTGGCGAAGCTGCGGCCGGACAGCAAGCTGGTGCTCCAGCGCGCGTGGCCGGATGCGAAATCGCGGCTGCACGGCGCGCTGCAATTGTCGAAGGGGCTGGCGAAGGCGGCGGGGTAGTCATTCCCTCCGCCAACAGGTCATGCCGTCGGGTACCTCATCGAGGCTTCCGCCCCATCCTCCCCCTCCACCGCTCGGCTCGCGCCGAGCGGTCCCCCTCCTCCTGGCGGGGAGGATTTGGAAGGGCCGGCTGCGAGAATTGGTTGCGCACGCCAAAGCTTCGGCGCGGGGAACCGTGCCCAGTCCTCCCCCGCCAGGGCAGGGCTATCGCATATGGAATTTTTAGGTTGTGATCGTGCGCCGGAGGCCCGCAGCTCAATTGGAAAACTCCAACCTCGCGAGAGGTCACGTACCCATCATTGCGTGGAACATTGCGTGGAACGTCATATGCGATAGCCCTGCCCGCCAGGGGGAGGTGGCGCCGCGAAGCGGTGACGGAGGGAGAGGATAGGCGGGAGCTGGCTGATCGAACGCCGCCCTATTCCGCTCAACTGCTATGGTCGGAGACGATCTTCCAGCCCGCCGCCCGGCGCTCGAACAGCAGCGAAGTCACGCCTGAATCCTGCTTGCCGCCGGGATAGTCGAGCCGCCAGTTCGCCCAGAGCATGTGATGGGCCGCGTCGATCCGGCGGAAACCGAGCGTGCGGAACGACAGACGCCCCCGCGCGGCGGGATCGGCACCGTAGTTCTTCGCATAGCGTGCGGCGATCGCCGGCTTACCGCGGACGAGGCCGTCCCGAGTCGCGAACACGGCGTCGTCGGCATAGACCGCGAGGAAGCGCGGCATGTCGCCGGCGGTCCACCCCGCCGCGCTGTCGGTCATCACCGCGGTGATCGCCGCTTCGGCCGTCGTCGGCGCCGCGGCGGCCAGCAATATCGGTACGATCAGCATCCGTCCTCCTTCACCATCGCCGCGAGCGCGGCCTCGTCGAGCGGCTCGGCGAGCCAATAGCCTTGCAGATAGGCGCAGCCCTCCGCGGCGAGCAGCGCCCGCTGGGTATCGGTCTCCACCCCCTCGGCGATCACCGGCAGGTCGAGGGAGCGCGCCAGCGTCATCACCGCGCGGACGACGCCGCGCTGGCGCGCGGTCGCGGCGATGCCGCAGGCGAGCGCCTTGTCGAGCTTGAGATAATCGAGCGGCAATGCGGTGAGATAGGCGAGGCTGGAATAACCGGTGCCGAAATCGTCGAGCGCCACGCGGACGCCCGCAGCGCGCAGCGTGGCGAGGACGTCGGCGGCGGCCTCCAGATTGCGGATCGCGCCGGTCTCGGTGATCTCGACGGTGAGGCGGTCGAACGGCACGCCGCTCGCCGCGACCCGGTCGAGGAACAGCGCGGCGAAGCCCGGCCGGCCGAGATCGCCGGCGGTGAGGTTGAGCGAGACGCGCAGGGCCGACAGCGCGGCGGGCCAGGCGGCGACGCGGGCGAGCACCAGCCGCTGGATGTGATCGGACAAAGCGATGCCGAGGTCGGCGCGATCCGCGGCGGCGAACAGCGCGTCGGCGCCGAGCGGACCGAGCCGGCCGTGATGCCAGCGCGCCAAGGCCTCGACGCCGATGATCGTCCGCGCGTCGATCCGTGCCTGCGGCTGGAAGAGTACGTCGATCTCGCCGCGTTCGATCGCGAGGTGGAGGTCGATCGCCAGCGAATCGAGCGGCGCGGCGCCCTCCGGCCCGGCGACGCGGATCATCGCGCCGTCGCTCGCCTTGGCGGCGACCAGCGCCTCGCCGGCGCGGCGGAGCAGGCGCGCGGCATCGTCGCCGGGGCCGCTCGCCGCCATGCCCCAGCGGCTGCCGAGCACCGCCTGACGCGCGCCGACCAGCAGCGGCTGCGCGAGCGCCGCGTCGAGCGCGGCGGCGAGCGTGGCGAGCATCGCGGGCGATGCGGCGGAGGCGACGATCATGTCGCCGCCAGCGGGTGCGGCGACGAAGCCCGCCGGCCCGAGCAGCGCGAGCGTGATCGCCTCGACCCGCGCGCGCGCCGCGGCGATCAGCGCATCGCCGACCGCGCGGCCGCGCGCCGCGTTGAGGATGTCGAGCCGCGACAGCGCGATCATCAGCACGCCGACCGGCGTGCCCGCGGCGAGGCGGCTGCCGATCCATGCGTCGGCATCGCCCGCCTCGACGCTGATGCCGATGCCGCGGCCACGGCGCTCGCCGGGCTCGCGCGGCGGCGTGCGCGCGGCGAAGCGGATCGCCTGGTGGAGTTCGGCGGGATCGCCGCGATCGATCAGGAAGTGGGTGGCGCCGGCGTCGTGCAGCTCGTCGAGCGCGTCGCCGTCGTCGATCACCGCGAGCAACGCGCCGCCGGTCGCCCCGGCGAGGCCGCCGAGCGCACGGACGCCGGCGAGGCCGCCGGCGGGATCGCCGCGGCCGTCGACCAGCAGCAGCGCAGGCCGGCTCGCCAGTGCGCGCGCCGCGACCCCCTCGCCGCCGTCGTCGGCGACGATGCGCCAGCCGGGCAGATCGCCGACAGCGGCGTCGCCCGCGATGCGGGCTGCGCCCGAAACGATGAACAGCGTCGCCCGCTCGGCCTCGATACCCATTGCCCCCTGCCTAAGCCCCTGACCGCAAAGCGGCAATGGCGGCTGAGTCGATCCGTCGAAAGGGAACGGACTTGTCGCTGGACGGTTGACCGCTTAGCTCCATCCTATGACCAGCGTTCTCCCCCAATCCGCCGCGGCGCTGGTCGATCCCCAGGGTCGCACCATCCGCTATCTGCGCATCTCGGTCACCGACCGGTGCGACCTGCGCTGCCGCTATTGCATGGCCGAGCAGATGACCTTCCTGCCGCGTGCCAAGTTGCTGAGCCTCGACGAGATCGCGATCATCGCCGAACGCTTCATCGCGCGCGGCGTGACCAAGATCCGCCTGTCGGGCGGCGAGCCGCTGGTCCGCCGCGACGTCGGCGATCTGGTGCGGCGGCTCGGCCGGCACGTGGGTGCCGACGGCGGGCTCGACGAACTGACGATGACCACCAATGCGACGCGGCTCGACCAATATGCGCAGGAGATGGTCGATGCCGGCATCCGGCGGATCAACGTCAGCCTCGACAGCCTCGATGCCGAGCGCTTCCGCTACATCACCCGGCACGGCGATCTCGACCAGGTGCTGCGCGGCATCGCCGCGGCCAAGGCGGTCGGGCTGGCGGTCAAGATCAACATGGTCGCGCTCGCCGGGCTCAACGAGGACGAGATTCCCGCGATGCTGCGCTGGTGCGTCGCCGAGGGTCACGATCTGTCGCTGATCGAGACGATGCCGCTGGGCGCGATCGACGAGGACCGTACCGACCGCTTCGTACCGCTGACCCGCGTGCTCGCCGACCTGCAGACGCGGTTCGCGCTGCACCGCGACGCGCATCGCACCGGCGGCCCGGCGCGGTATTGGCGGGTCGAGGGGACGGCGACGAAGCTCGGGCTGATCTCGCCGCTCACCGCGAATTTCTGCGACGGCTGCAACCGCGTGCGGCTGACCACCGAGGGCAAGCTGTATCTGTGCCTCGGCCATGACGATCAGGTCGACCTCAAGGCGGCGCTGCGCGACGGCGGGATCGACGGGCTCGACGCGGCGATCGACCTCGGCCTCACCCGCAAGCCGGCGCGGCACGATTTCCGCATCGGCCGCGACGCCGCCCCCGCCGTCTCGCGCCACATGAGCGTCACCGGCGGATGAGCTACGAGCGGCGGGCGCTGGTCGCCTCCCCGACGGCACCCGCACAGGCCGCGGCGGCGGAGCTTGCCGACGCGCTCGACTGGGTCGACCCCGCCGAGGCGGACGTGATCATCGCGCTGGGCGGCGACGGCTTCATGCTGCAGACGCTGCATGGCCTGCTCGACCGGCGCGGCGCGGCGGTGCCGGTGTTCGGGATGAACCTCGGCACGGTCGGCTTCCTGATGAACGAATGGCGCCGCCACGGGATCGGCGAACGGCTCGATCGCGCCAAGTCGTTCA
This sequence comes from Sphingomonas sp. M6A6_1c, assembly GCF_053345135.1. NCBI lineage: Bacteria > Pseudomonadati > Pseudomonadota > Alphaproteobacteria > Sphingomonadales > Sphingomonadaceae > Sphingomonas > Sphingomonas sp. M6A6_1c. The sequence goes on from NZ_JBKEZO010000001.1 coordinate 515,064, forward strand.
AGGTGACGCCGCTCGCCGCGACGATCACCGGCATCGACGGCCGCATCCATCAGGCGCCGGCGATCAACGAAGTGTCGCTGCTGCGCGAGACGCGGCAGACCGCCAAGCTGGAGGTGACGGTCAACGACCGCATCGTCATGCCCGAACTCGCCTGCGACGGCATCCTCGTCGCGACGCCGGCGGGATCGACCGCCTATAATCTGTCGGCGCAGGGGCCGATCCTGCCGCTGGGTTCGAACATGCTGGCGCTGACCCCGATCAGCCCGTTCCGCCCGCGGCGCTGGCGCGGCGCGATCCTGCCCGACAAGGCGCGGATCACGTTGCGCGTGCTCGATCCCGCCAAGCGCCCGGTCTCGGCGGTCGCCGACCAGCGCGAATTCCGCGACGTCGCCGAGGTGGCGATCTGCATGGACCGCGCGCGCGAGCTGACGCTGCTGTTCGACCCCGAACATGCGCTGGACGACCGCATCACGATGGAGCAGTTCGTCTCCTGACACGAAGCTGTGGAAAAAGGTGACAACGGGGTTGCACTCCGATTTCTGGCGGCTATAGACCCCCTCCACGACGCAACGTTCCCTGATAGCTCAGCGGTAGAGCTCTCGACTGTTAATCGAGCGGCCGTAGGTTCGAATCCTACTCAGGGAGCCATTTTCACCCGGGCGCCGATGCCGCCGGGTCAGCGTTTGCACTCTCTCCCCTTCCCGATGTTGTTCCACCTTCGCCGTTTTGCGGCGGAGTTTCGCGATCCGTTGCCGGCCACGCCAGGCGGAGGCGGCCGCCGGGCGTGCCGGGCGCCGCCTGGCCGCCGCGGGCGACGATACCCTCCGCAATCGCCGTGCGCTGGCGCAACGTGCCGCCGTTCACCGTCAGCGGCTGGCCGCGTCGCGTGGAGACCCAGGCCGCGGCATCCAGCGCGGCATCGTCAATGACGCCGGCATCGATCGTCACGCCGGGCAGCGCGACGTCCGCCGGCGGCACGAGCCTGACCCGCCAGTCGGCGGCGGCGGCAGCGGCGCGGCGCTCCAGATCGCGATAACCCGCGATGCCGAGGCCGGGCAGCGGGGCGGCGGTGGCGCGGATGTCATGGCCGGACGGGTCGAGCGCGACCGCGGTGGCGGGCACGCCGGCGATCAGCGCGACATCGGCGATCGCACGGTCGCGGGCGCGGGTGGCGATGAGCGCGTCGCTTTTGCCGGCGCGGGCGATCTGCGCCGCCTCGACCGCGCCCGTCTCGGGCGAAATCCGTACCTGATCGATATGGACGTCGACCGGGCGTCCCAGCCGCGCGCGCAGATCGGCGGCGAGCTTGCGATCGGCACCGGGCTCGATCCGCGGCGTCAGCATCACGGCGCGGACGCGGACCGGGTCGGCGCCGTGATCGATCTCGACCTGGCTGAGCCGTGCCCCGGGCGGGAAATCCGCATCCAGCGCGTCGCGGACCTGCCGCTGCGCGACCGCCTCGAACGCGATGCGGCGCAGCCCGGCGCCGAGCGGGATCGACAGCACGCCGATCGCCACCGCGAACAACACGAGCTGCCAGCCGGTGTGCCGCGGCGACAGATGGCTGCCGAAACCATAGCAGCGCGCGACCAGCGCCGCGGTCAGCGCGATGGTGATCGCATTGGTGAGGAACAGCAGCAGCGCGCCGGAGAAGACCACCCAGTTCCACGTCGCGATGCCGAAGCCGACGACGACCAGCGGCGGCATCAGCGCGATCGCGATGGCGACGCCCACCACCGTGCCGCCACGGCCGCGGATCAGCGCATAACCGCCCGCGATCGCCGAGAGCAGCGCGACGAGCAGGTCGAACAAAGTCGGCTGCGTCCGGCCGGCGATCTCGCTGGTGATCGTCTGCACCGGCGACAGCCGGATCAGCACCACCGACAGCGTCACCGCAGTCACCGCGCCGAGGACCAGCGCGGTCGCGGCCCGGCGGATGTCGTGGAAATCGAGCGTCGCGATGCCGAAGCCCAGTCCGATGATCGGCATCATCAGCGGCGACAGCAGCATCGCGCCGATCAGCACCGCGACCGACGGCATCAGCAGGCCGAGCAGCGAAATCGCCGCGGAGATGACGATCAGAAAGGCGTAGCGGCCCGACCAGCCGGCCTCCTCCGCGATCTGCCGCAACACGCCGTCGTGATCGACGCCTTCGGTCGCCATGGTGCGCCAGATGCGCGGCAGCGCGACGATATTCTTGGGTTTCCAGTGGATCGATCGGTCTCCGTGGTGGCGGACGGTGCGAGGACCGTCGCGTCTGCACGCGGGATAGCAGGGACGACACCGTGATGCGATGCGATGTGCCGCATCGACGCCGCACGGTCTGTGAGGACCGACCGGCCATCGGTGTTCCGGCGGGGTGGAACAAGAAACAGCCGTTCCCTTCCGTTGGTCCGGACCTCGCTGTGGCATCCTTTGCCTAGCAACTATATTGCGGCGCAGCGTAACTCCTAGTAATTTAAACATTGCACCGGCTCGCCGAACGCGACATCATCCGGCCAGATGAGGAACGACACGTTCCCGCTGGAGAGAGATGCATGATGATCTTCCTGGAAATTGCGATCGGGGCGCTCGGCATCGCGCTATTGGCCACGCCCGTTGTCCTGGCACTGGCCGACCGGCGCAAGCTGACCAGACCGGAATAAACGCCGTCCCGCGGCAGCGGGATCACCAGCGTTAATGCATGCGTCGCGAATTGGGTCTAGGATGGTCGTACCGCACCACCCTGGCACAGGACCTCATCGTGGATTCGCCCTGCCCCGTCACCGCCCAGCTCGTCGCCTCGATCCATCAGCCCTGGCGCGCGCCGGTGCGCGAATGCCTCGACCGTTGGCTGCGGCTCGACTCGGCCGCGCGCGAATCGGCCTATCTGGTGCTCGAAGGTCCCGAGCCGAACCTCCGCCGCACGCTGAACGCCGCGGAGATCGCCAAACTCGCCTGATCCCGCGGCGTCGCCAGCTGACCGCGATTTGCGCCTCGGCAGAACGCAAGCGCGCGCCGAGCGTTGATGCTGCGGGCCGGAATAGGGAGCGAACATGCGGCAAGCCACGACCATCCTGCGCGTCGAGACGCGGCGGCAGGGCCTGCTGGAGGTGACCGGCGACATCGTCCGCTGGGTGGCGGCGCAGGGTGTCGATACCGGCCTGCTCACCGTCTTCTGCCGGCATACCTCGGCGTCGCTGGTGATCCAGGAGAATGCCGCCCCGGCGGTGCGCCGCGACATGGAAGCCTATTTCAACCGCCTCGCGCCCGAGAGCCGCGACTATGAACATGACGACGAAGGGCCGGACGACATGCCCGCGCACCTGCGCACCGCCCTGACCGGCGTGCAACTGTCGATCCCGGTGATCGACGGCGCGCCGGCGCTGGGGACGTGGCAGGGCATCTATCTGTTCGAACACCGCACCAGTCCGCATCGGCGCAGCCTGGCGCTGCACCTGATCGGCGCGTGAACCGCGGCGAAGCGTTGCGGACGGGAGCCAAGTCGTTCATCGCTCGTTCCACTGGGACGGTGTATAGGCGGCACGGTTCGCCGCATCCGCGAGCGAATGGAGTATTGGAGTCATGAGTCATCTGGGCCGCAAGGCCGTGGTCGCGGCGCTCGCCGCCTCCACGCTGATGGTCGCGGGCTGCGCGACCGAGACCACCTATCGCCCCGCCACCGGGCAGGGCTTCAACCGCACCGGCTACAGCGATCGCCGGATCGAACCCGACCGCTATCTCGTCAGCTTCGCCGGCAACAGCGTCACCTCGCGCGACACGGTGGAACGCTATCTGCTGTTCCGCGCCGCGGAGCTGACGCTGCAGAACGGCTATGATTATTTCGTCATGGCCAATCGCGACACCGACCTTCAGTCGCGTACCTACAGCACGCCGGGCGTCGGCGGCGGCTGGGGCTATGGCGGCTTCGGCGGCTATTGGGGTCCGTCGTGGCGCTATTACGGCCGCGGTTTCGGCTGGCGCAGCTGGGACCCGTGGTTCGGCGGCGGCTTCGGCGGCGGCCCGTGGGGCAACGATTTCGATATCCGCACGATCGACCGTTACGAGGCGACCGCAGAGATCGTGATGCGCAAGGGCCCGATCCCGCGCGACAATCTGCGCGCGTTCAACGCCCGCGCGGTGGTGGACAGCATCGGACCGACGGTGGTGCTGCCGAAATAACCTGCGGTTCCCGTAACGGCAAAAGGCCGGATCACCCCGCGGTGATCCGGCCTTTTTCGTGTTGGCGTTGCCGGCAGGCCGCTCGCTCAGCGAAACCCTTGATGTACCCCGGCGAAGGCCGGGGTGACGGAAGAGGCGCCGGGGGCTCAGGCGGTGACGGCGCCGTGGCAATGCTTGTATTTGCGGCCCGAGCCGCACGGGCATGGCGCGTTGCGGTTGACGCGGCCTTCCCAATGTTCCGGATTGTCGCCGAGCATCGCCTCGGCATCCGGCTGGATCATCTGCAGCGGCGGGATCTGCGTGGTGATCCGGCCGAGCGTCCCCGCGTCGATGTCATTCGAATCGTCCTCGCCGGTGAACGGGTCGAAATGCGTCGTGATGAAGTCGGGCAGCTCGGGGAGCTGCGGGGCTTCCTGCATCTGGAATTGTGCATAAGCGATCGTCTTGGTCACGTCCTCGCGGATCGAATCGAGCATGCGCTGGAACAGCGAGAATGCCTCCTGCTTATATTCGTTGATCGGCGTCTTCTGCGCATAGGCGCGCAGGTGGACGACCTGGCGCAGCGCGTCGAGCGTCGCGAGATGCTCCTTCCAGTGATGGTCGAGGTTCTGGAGCAGGATCGACTTCTCGACCTGCGTCCACGTCTCCGGCTCGAGCTCGGCGGCCTTGGCGGCGATCGCCGCGTCGGCGGCCTCGCGGACGCGCTCCTCGACGATCTCGGGATCGATCGCCTCTTCGGCCAGCCAGTCGTCGACCGGCAGGTCGAGGTTGAGGATCTCGGTCAGCCCCGCCTTCATCCCCGCGATATCCCATTGCTCGGGATAAGAGTTGGGCGGGCAGGCGCCGCCGACGATGACGTTGACCGTCTCGGTGCGCATGTCGCTGACGACGTCGCCGACCGCATCGGCGTCCATGATGTCGGCGCGCTGTTCGTAGATGACCTTGCGCTGGTCGTTCATCACGTCGTCATATTCGACGACCTGCTTGCGGATGTCGTAGTTGCGCGCCTCGACCTTCTTCTGCGCGGTCTCGATCGCCTTCGACAGCCACTTGCTGCCGATCGCCTCGCCGTCCTCGATATTGTTGCGCATCATCTTGGCAAACAACGTATCGGGTCCGAAGATGCGGAGCAGATCGTCGTCGAGGCTGAGGTAGAAGCGCGACAGGCCGGGATCGCCCTGGCGGCCCGACCGGCCGCGCAACTGGTTGTCGATGCGGCGGCTCTCGTGCCGCTCGGTGCCGAGCACGAACAGCCCGCCGGCGGCGAGCACCTCCTGCTTCTCGGCCTCGATCTCGGCGCGGATGCGCGTCGCCTCGGCCTCATATTCGGGCGTGCCCTCGACGAGGTCGGGATGCTCGTCGAGCATGCGGAATTCGAGGTTGCCGCCGAGTTTGATGTCGGTGCCGCGGCCCGCCATGTTGGTGGCGATCGTCACCGCCGCCTTGCGGCCGGCCTGCGCGACGATGTGCGCCTCCATCTCGTGGTAGCGCGCGTTGAGTACCTTGTGGTCGACGCCCTCCTGCGTGAGGAATTCGCTGAGCAGCTCGGACTTCTCGATCGACACGGTGCCGACCAGCACCGGCTGTCCCAGCGCGGCGTGCTCGCGGATCTTCTTGGCGATCGCGCGGAACTTGTCGGTGGTGTCCTTGTAGAATTCGTCCTCCTCGTCGACGCGGCGGACGCCGACGTTGGTCGGGATGGTGACGACGTTCATCTTGTAGATGTCGTAGAATTCGGCCGCCTCGGTCGCCGCGGTGCCGGTCATGCCCGACAGCTTGGGGTACATGCGGAAATAATTCTGGAAGGTGATCGACGCCATCGTCTGGTTCTCGGGCTCGATCTGCACGCCCTCCTTGGCCTCGACCGCCTGGTGCAGGCCGTCCGACCAGCGGCGGCCGTCCATCATGCGACCGGTGAATTCGTCGATGATGATGACCTTGCCGTCCTTGACGATATAGTCGGTGTCGGCCTTGAACATCATGTTCGCGCGCAGCGACTGGTTGACGTGGTGGACGACCTGCGTGTTCTCGAAATCGTAGAGGTTGGCGCCTTCCAGCAGGCCCGCCGCCTCGAGCATCCGCTCGATCCGTTCGGTGCCGCTTTCGGTCAGGATGATCGACTTCTGCTTCTCGTCCTTCTCGTAATCGTCGGGGTTGAGCTGCTTCACGATCGCATCGACGCTCATGTACAGCTCCGACTTGTCGTCGGTCGGGCCGGAGATGATCAGCGGCGTGCGCGCCTCGTCGATCAGCACCGAATCGACCTCATCGACGATCGCCATGCCGAAGGCGCGCTGCACCATCGAGCTGCGCTCGTACTTCATGTTGTCGCGCAGGTAATCGAAGCCGAATTCGTTGTTGGTGCCGTAGGTGATGTCGCTGTTGTAGGCGGCGCGGCGCTGTTCGTCGGTGAGGTTGGGGATGATCGTGCCGACGGTCAGGCCGAGGAAGCGATACACCTGCCCCATCCACTCGGCGTCGCGCGCGGCGAGATAGTCGTTGACGGTGATGACGTGGACGCCCTCGCCCGGCAGCGCGTTGAGATAGGTCGCCAGCGTCGCGACGAGCGTCTTGCCCTCGCCGGTGCGCATCTCGGCGATCTCGCCGCGGTGGAGGACGATGCCGCCGATCATCTGCACGTCGAAATGGCGCATGCCGAGCACGCGCATTGCCGCCTCGCGCACCGTCGCGAACGCCTCGGGCAGCAGATCGTCGAGCTTGGCGCCACCCGCGAGCTGCTCGCGGAACTTGGCGGTCTGCGCGGCGAGCTGCTCGTCGGTGAGCGCCTGGAGTGTCGGCTCGAACGCGGCGATCTTCTGGACGATCGGGTTCAGGGATTTGACGTAGCGGTCGTTGGACGAGCCGAAGAGCGATTTAGCGAAGCCGCCGAACATAAGGATGGTTCCTGGATAAGAGCGCGCGGCCCGGGGATGCGGGGCGGCGCAGCGTCGTTGTCACGAAGATATGGGTCGCAGCCCGGGCCGCAACGGGCGCTATTCGCGCCGGCGGCGCGCGTAGAGCGGTTCGGTGGGGGCTACGACCGGAGCGGCGGCGGCGGCGAGGCTCCGGGCCGCGGTCTCGGCCAGCGTCGGCAGCGCCTGCTGCGGCCGACTGGCAATGGAGGTGGGACGCACCTGCGCTTCGACGACCGCCGCCGCGCTCGCGACCGCATGCGCCGCCGCCGGCGTACGCATCGTCGATGCACCGCCGGTGAGGGCGGACAGCAGCGCGGACAGGAGCAGCAGCAAGTTCATCGCGGCATTGCCATAAGCACAAGGTCCGCAGGCGTCCACATGCGAAGCGGCTGTATTACCACAAGCAACGTACCGGGTAGCGACGCATCGTGGTGTCCGCGGTGACCAACGTCGCATCGAGACGCAAGGCATGGGCAATCAGAATGCGGTCCACCGGGTCGCGATGCAGGTCGGGTAGCGTCACCGCCAAACGCCAGATTTCGGCGGGGAGATCGACGGTCTCCAACGCCAGCATCGTCGCGACGGTATTGAAATCGGCCGCCATGGGGAGCCGTCTGCGTTGGTGGAGATCGGCATATTCCCAGGCGGTGACTGCGCTGACAAGTAAGCGTGCGTCGGGCGACAACAGGGCGTCGCGGGCAGATCGGGATAGTCGCTCGTCGGACGTTACCGACCAGACGATGATGTGGGTATCAAGAAGAAGGTGCAATGTAGGAAGACAACCGATGGTCGGCATCGACGCGTTCAGCCTTCAACGCCTTGATATCGATATCAAGGCCCTGCGCTTCCTGTCGAAACATGCCGATGGCACGCCGGCGTTGATTCGATAGCCGTTCGACCTCGCTTTCCGCCATCATTGCAATCGGCACGAGCCGAACCTGCGGATAGCCAGCCTTATCGAGGATGATGTCTTCACCGCGCACGGCTGCGGCTACCAGTTCGGACAGCCGGGTCTCTGCGTCACCGATGTTGACGTGAGTCGCCATGATCGGAAGGTAGGTTGACCAAGAGACATGGTCAAGCAGACCGGCCGTGCGTATCATCCGTCTTTGCCCTGTCTTGGAACGAGCCTATGGCAGCGGCATGTCTTCGTCCATCTCCCCGCTCGCCACCCCCTTCCCCGTTTTGCCCGCGATCGCCGGCGTCGTGCCGCATGTCGCGCGCGCGCAGTACAAGGCGTGGGACCGTTGCGATCTCACCTTCGTCACGCTCGCCGAGGGGACCAATGTCGCCGGCGTCGTGACGCAGAGCAAATGCCCCTCGCCCGAGGTGGAATGGTGCCGCAAGGCGCTGACCCTCGGCACCGCCCGCGCGCTCGTGGTCAACGCCGGCAATTCCAACGCCTTCACCGGGCATCGCGGCCGTGCCGCGGTCGAGGCGATCGCCGCGCGCACCGCGCAGCATCTCGGCTGCCAGCCCTCGGACGTGTTCGTCGCCTCGACCGGAGTGATCGGCGTGCCGCTGCCGATCGACAAGGCGGAGGCGGGGCTCGACGCCGCCTTCGTCGCGACCCCCTGCGACTGGCGCGCGGCGGCGGAGACGATCGGCACCACCGACACCTATCCCAAGGGCGCGACGACCACCGCCGTGGTCGACGGCACCACCGTGACGTTGGTCGGCATCATCAAGGGTTCGGGGATGATCGCGCCGGACATGGCGACGATGCTCGGCTTCGTCTTCACCGACGCGGCGGTGACGCCGGGCTTCCTGCAGGCCGCGCTCAACGCCGCCAACCGCAACACCTTCTCGTGCATCACCGTCGACGGCGACACCTCGACCAGCGACACGGTGCTCGCCTTCGCCACCGGCGTGGCGGGCAATGCGCCGCTCGCCGCCGCCGACAGCGACGGTGCGGACGCCTTCGCCGCGGCGCTCGCCGATCTCTGCGCGCAGCTCGCGCTGCTGGTGGTGCGCGACGGCGAAGGCGCGACCAAGCTGATCGAGATCGCGGTGACCGGCGCGGACAGCGACGCCTCGGCGCACCGGATCGCGATGTCGATCGCCAATTCGCCGCTGGTGAAGACCGCGATCGCCGGCGAGGACGCCAATTGGGGCCGCGTCGTCATGGCGGTCGGCAAGGCCGGAGAACCCGCCGAGCGCGACCGATTGTCGATCCGCTTCGGCGAGACGCAGGTCGCGCGCGAAGGCCTCGCGGTCGAGGGCTATGACGAAGCGCCGGTCGCCGCGCATCTCAAGGGGCAGGAGATCGAGGTCGGCGTCGACCTCGGCCTCGGCGACGGTGCGGCGACGGTTTGGACCTGCGACCTCACCCACGGCTATATCTCGATCAACGCCGATTACAGGAGCTGACATGCACCATCCGCACCACGACGCGGTCGTCACCCTGATGCGCCGGGTGGCGGCGGAGATCGTCCTGCCGCGCTTCCGCAACCTGTCCGCCGACGAGATCGAGGAAAAAGCCGCGGACGACATGGTGACGGTCGCCGACCGCGAGAGCGAGGCGGCGCTGACCACGGGGCTGGCGGCGCTGGATGCGGGCATCCGCGTCGTCGGCGAGGAAGCGGTGGCGGCGGACGCCTCGCTGGTCGACGGCATCGAGCACGGCCGGGTGTGGATCATCGACCCGATCGACGGCACCAACAATTATGCCAGCGGCATCGCCACCTTCGGCATCATGATCGCCTTGGTCGAGGATGGCGAGACGCAGGCGGGGTGGATCCTCGACCCGGTCGCCGACCGGCTATGCCATGCGGTGCGCGGCGGCGGCGCTTATGTCGACGGCGCGCGGGTCCATGCCCGGCCGAGCGGCGGGGAGCGGCCGTCGGCGGTGCTCGCGACCTATTATATGAGCGAGGCGGACATCGCCGCGCTGTACGCCCGCGCCGAACAGGCGTTCACCGTCGCGCCGATGCCGCGTTGCGCGGCGGAGCAATATCCGCGGCTGGTGCTGGGGACGAACGACGTCGCGTTGTTCCAGAAGACGTTGCCCTGGGATCACGCACCGGGTTCGCTGTTCCTGCGCGAGGCGGGCGGCGTCGTGCGCTGGCCGGACGGCAGGGATTATCACGTCGGCGATCAGCGCCGCGGGATGCTCGCCGCGGCATCGCCCGACTTGTGGGAGCAGGCGGCGAAGCTGCTGTTCAGTTGAAAGAGCCCTGCCCTTAGCGGCGATCGGGTCTGGTGCCACCGCACCAAGTTCCGTCATGCCGGACCTGATCCGGCATCCCGCTTCTCCTCCCTGTCTAAGGAGGAGCGGGACCCCGGCTCAAGGCCGGGGTGACGGGGCGGAGGTGGATACCGCTCGGCCGGCAAACAGGCTGACATAAGCCCCACCCCTCCGGCCGAGCGCTCTGATGCTCTTAGGCCAATGCGCCTTCGATCCATGCCTTGATGCGGCCCTTGGGCTCGGCGCCGACCTTGGTCGCGGCCGGGGCGCCGCCCTTGAACAGGATCATCGTCGGGATGCCGCGCACACCGTAGCGGCCGGGGGCATCGGGATTTTCGTCGATGTTGAGCTTGGCGATCGTCACCTGCTGGCCCAGCTCTTCCGACAATTCCTCGAGGCTCGGCCCAATCATCTTGCACGGACCGCACCATTCCGCCCAGAAGTCGACGAGCACGGGACCGTCGGCCTTGAGCACGTCGGTGTCGAAGCTTGCGTCGGTAATCGCCTTGGTAGCCATATCAAATCTCCTTAGCAGCCCATCTAGGATGGCGCGGACTTCGGCTCAACCGTCGGCGCCCTAGCTTTGCTCCCGGACGCGAAAGCGCGGCTTGTGCGCGTCGAGCAACGCGGGGGCGAGTACGAACAGCCGGGGCCCGCTCGTATAGAGCAACGCGGCCTCGATCCGCCGCCCCGGGAAGATGGTGGCGAGCGCGGCGGCATAGGCCGCCATCTGGTCGAGGTGATAGGGCGGGATATCCGCGACATCGTCGGGCACGCGCCGCCCGGTCTTGAAGTCGACGACGCGGATATGGTCCGCCGCGATCAGCAGCCGGTCGACCGTGCCCGAGACGACGAGCCCGTTGGCGAGCGTCGCGGCGATCGGTGCTTCGGTGAGGGCGTCGCCGCCGAACAGGTCGGCGAAGCGCGGGTCGTCCACCACCGCGAGCACGCCCGCGGCGATCTCGGCGCGCATCGCCGGATCGGCGACGCCGCCCGCGGTGGCGAGCCAGCGTTCGGCGCTCGCGGCGCGCGCTTCGGGTGCGACCACGGGCAGGCGCTCGAACAGAGCGTGGAACAGCCGCCCGCGCTCGGCGGCGGCGCGCATTGCGGGACCGGGCGGCGGATCGCTGACCTCGTCGTCGCCGACCGCGGACGGGGCGAGCGGCCGCGACGGGCGGCTCTCGATCGGCGCGGGGCGCTGCGCCCATTCGGGCAGGACGATCGTCTCGACGCGCTCCGCCTTCGCGGCGGGCCGCGCCTTCACCGGCGGCTGCGCGACGCGGCCGGTGAAGACGCGCGGCCCCTCGCCCGCCACGCCCAGCGCATCGAAGGCGCGCGCGGCGGCGGCATACCAGCTCGACACCGGCGGCTCGCCCTTGGCGCGCGGGCCGAGCGCGCCGCCGATCACCAGCCGTTCCTCGGCACGCGTCGCGGCGACGTAGAACAGCCGCCAATGTTCCTCCAGCTCGCGCCGCTCGACCTCGCCGATCGCCACGTCGAGCGGGCCGCCGCGCTCGGCGGAGCGCGGGCGGAAGATCGGGATCGGCTGCGCGCCGGGCTCGGGCGACCAGCGCACCAGCGCGCGCGGCGCGGCGGTGGGATCGACCGTGGCATCGGCGAGGATCACCAAGGGGGCCTGCAAGCCCTTGGCGCCATGCGCGGTCATCACCCGCACCGCATCGAGCGGCGCGGAGGGATCGCGGACGATCTCGACATCGCCGCGATCGAACCAGTCGAGGAAACGCTGCATCGACGGCGTCGAGGTGGTTTCAAAGGCGAGCGCGGCGTTGAGCAATTCCTCGATCGGATCGCGCGCCTCCGCACCGAGCCGGCGCAGCAGCTTGCGCCGCCCGTCGAGCGGGCCGGACAGCAGCTCTTCGAGGAACTGATAGGGCGTGGCGATATCGGCGCGCAGCAGCATCGAGCGCAGCGGCGCCAGCCGTTCCTCCGACTGGGTCAGCGTCAGATGGCGCCACAGGCTGCCGTGATCGCGCGGCGCGGCGTGCATCAATTCGTCCTGCGTCCAGCCGATCAGCGGCGAGACGAGCAGCGACGCCAGCGACAGGTCATCCTCCGGCTGCAACGCGAAGCGCACCGCGGCGAGCAGATCCTGCACCGCGAGCGGCGCGTTGAGCCGCAACCGGTCGACGCCCGCCACCGGCACGCCCTCGGCATAGAGGCGCGCGACGATCAGCGAGGCGAGATCGCCGCGGCGCTTGACGAGGATCATCACGTCCTCGGGGCGCAGCGGCCGGCCCTTGCTCTCCAAGGGCAATTCGTCGCGGATCCAGTCGCGCACCGCTCGCGCGATCCGCACCGCCTGTTCGCGGACGGCGTCGTCGATCCACGCTTCCTCGTCCTCGTCGCTGCCGCCCGCCACCACCGGCGGCCACAGCTCGACGGTGCCGGGGCCGGGGACCTCGCTGGCGTGATCCTCCAGCGCGCCGATCGCGCCGAGGCCGGGCTCGCCCGTCGCGGCGACCGCGGCATCGACGAATTCGAGGATCGGCCGCGTCGAGCGGAACGAATGGGTCAGCGACAATCGCTGGAACGGCAGGCCGCGTTCGGACTCCGGCCAGTCCTTGGTCCCCTCGACCTCGGCGGCGCGGGTGGCGAAATGGCCCTCCGCCCAGCGGAAGTTGATCGGGTCGGTGCCCTGGAAACCGAAGATCGCCTGTTTGAAATCGCCGACGGTGAACAGCGTGCGCGTCGAGGGTGCATGGACGCCGCGACCGACGAAGAACTCGCCCGCCAGCGCGGTGACGATCCGCCACTGGTTGAGGTTGGTATCCTGCGCCTCGTCGATCAGCACATGCTCGGTCGCGGAATCGAGCTTGTAGCGGACCCATTCGCCGATACCGGGCTGTTCGAGCAGACGTACCGTGACGCCGATCAGATCGTCAAAATCGACCGCGCCGTTGCGCCGCTTCGCCGCGGCATAGGCCCGCGCATAATCGCGACCGACGTCGAGCGCATCGGCGAGCAGATCGGCATAGGCCGCGCGCTGGGTGAGCGAGAGCAGGTCGAGGCAATGGTCGCCGAGCGCCGCGGCGAGTTCGGGATAATCGGGTTCGGCATCGACCAGCTTCTTCGACGCCTTGCGCGGCTCGTTCTTGCCGGTGAGCACGACGCCGGCCAGTTCCTGCAAGGTCGCGGCACGTGCCGCGGGCGCGGCGGCGAGCCAGCGGTCGAGCGTCTCGGCATGACCGAGGCCGGTGGCCGCGCCCCATGCCTTGTTCGCCACCGCCAGCCGCTCGACCAGATCGACGTCGATCGCGTCGCAGCCGGAGGCCAGCGCCTCGCCGATATCGCCCTGCGGCAGATCAAGCGCGCGGCGCAGCCACGGCTGGATGCCGCTCGGCAGCGCCTCCAGCGCGATGAGCGAGCGCGCGCAGGCGAGCAGGAAGCTCTCCGCCCCGCCCTCGCCCATGCGCAGCGACAGCGCGCCGATCGTCTCGATCGGGCGGACGCGGCCGTCGCGCTCCGCCTCGACCAGCAATGTCGCCAGCGTCTCGTGCGCCAGCACCGCCTCCTCGCGCGCCTCCAGCGGGCGGAAGCCGGGGGTCAGCCCCGCCTCGACCGGGAAGGCGGCGAGCAGGCTCTGGCAGAAGCCGTGGATCGTCTGGATGCGCAGCCCGCCGCCCGGCGCGTCGAGCACCCCGGCGAACAGCGTCCGCGCGCGCGCCTGCAATTCCGGCGTCGCGCGCTCGCCGAGCGCTTCGAGGTCGGCGGCGAGCTGCGGCCCCGGCATCCGCACCCAGGCGGCGAGCCGGTTGCTGATCCGCTGCGCCATCTCCGCCGCGCCCGCCTTGGTGAAGGTCAGGCACAGGATCGCGGCCGGCTGCGTCCCGCCCAGCAGCAGCCGGAACACGCGCGCGGCGAGCACCTGCGTCTTGCCGGTGCCGGCCGACGCGGACAGCCAGACGTGCGCGTGCGGATCGCTCGCCGCCGCCTGCGCGCCCTTCAGCCGCGGCAAAGTGGCAAGCTCAGTCCCGGCCATACCATTCGTCCCGGCGCATCAGTTGGTCGTATTCGGCATAAGGCGCATATTCCGGCACCAGCTTGGCGGTGAACGGCGCGTTGCCGGTCAGCCAATGGCCCGCCGCCTCGATGAAATTGCTCATCGCGATCGTCGTGAAGTCGGTGGTGACGATCCGGTCGCGCTTGCCCTCGGCATCGACCGGGCTTTCGACATAGCCGAACTGGTCGCGCTTCTTGCCGAGCGACCAATATTCGAAGCCGCCGGCGCGGCCCGAGACGTCGTCGAACCCGCCGCGCTCGGCGATCGCGCCGAGCAAGCCGAGCTGGAGGCTGTAGCCCGCCTTGACCGCGGCGGCGGACGGCGGCTTGCCGGTCTTATAATCGACGATCGCGATGCTGCCGTCGGGCAGCCGATCGACGCGGTCGTAGCGGCCGGAGAGCTTGACCCCCGCCACCTCGATATGCCCCTTGCCCTCCGCCGAGGCGACCTTGCGGCCCTCGGCATCCTGCGCTGCGACCGTCCTGGCGATCCAGTCGATCGCCTCGACCAGCCGCGGCCGCCAGAGCGCGCGCATCATCGGGTGCGTCCGCTCGTCGTCGAGCATCGCGGTGGCGCGCGGCAGCAAAGCATCGGCGGCGCAGCGGTCACGCTTCCACCATTGTTCGAGGATGTCGTGCACCGCGGTGCCGCGCCATGCCGCGCTGGGATCGGCATCGACGGGATCGAGCGGCATCAGCCCGAGCACCCGCCGCGCGTAGAAGGCATAGGGGTCGGCCTTCAACCGGTCGATCTCGGTCACCGAGATCGCCTTTGGGCGGCGCGCCGGATCGGGCAGCGGCGCCGGCCGGTCGGCGGGGACATGCTCACGGGGATCGTCGAGCGCATGCGCCCAGCGTTCGAGGTCGTGCGCGCGGACGAAGCGCTCGCCCGCCATCGCCTGCAGGCGCAGCCACAGCCGCGACGCCAGCGCCGGCGAGGCGGCATCGCGCCGCGCCCGCGTCACGATCGCCTGCGGCGCGCCGAGCGCCTGGCCGAATTCATGCGCGGCGACGCCGACCGCACGCTCGAGTCCGGGCAGCCCGAGCGTCGCACGGATACGCGGCGCCAGCCACGGATCGGGGGCCGGCCGCCCCGGCCACACGCCTTCGTTGAGCCCGCCGAGCACCATCAGATCGGCGGTCTGCAACCGCGCCTCGATCAGGCCGTAGATCGCGATCCGCGGATGGCCGACGCCCGAGCCCGGGCGCACCGCCACCTCGTCGAGCAGCCCGCGCAACAGCGGCGCGAGCCCATCGGGCGCGATCCGCGGCGGCCCGGCGGGCGCCTCGGCTTCGAGCGCGTCGAGGAACTCGGCCGCGGCGCGCCCCGCCGGCCCCGACCACAGATCGTCGCCGCACAGCGCCTGCGCCGTCTCGCGCAGCACCGCGAGCAACGCCGGCAGCGGCTGTATACCCTGTTCGAAGACCAGTTCGATCGGCTTGAGCAGCCCGACCGGTTCGGCGAACCACGCCGCCGCGCGGTCGCGCGTGTTGGTCAGCAGATGCCCCATGATCCCGTCGAGCCCCGCCGCCGGTCGCGGCCCGCGCAGCCCCCGGTCGAGCCCGCGCACGCCGTCGAGCCACGCGCCGCGGATGGCGCGGTCGCCCGGCACGTTGCGCACCAGCGGATGTTTGAGCAGCGCGAGCAACGCCATCGGCGCGAACCGCTGCGCCGCCGCCTCGGCGAGCGCGAGCAGCAGCGTCCCCGGCGGCAGGATCGACAGCGGCCGACCCGCCGAATCGTTCGCCTCGATCCCCCAGCGGCGCAGATGCACCGCCACCCGCCGTGCCAGCGCGCGATCGGGCGTCACCAAGGCCGCGGTCCGCCCCTCCTCCTCCAGCGCGCCGCGCAGCGCGAGCGCGATCGTCTGCGCCTCCTCCGCCGGCGTCGCCAGCTCGGCGGCGGCGACGCCGGTCAGCCGCCGGTCCTCCGCCTTCAGCTCGGTCCATTTGCCGGTGAAGGCGGCGGGCGCGAGCGCGTTGGCGATCGCCCGGCCGCGCGCGACGCCGGCATCCGGCCCCGCGGTGCCGGGCCAATTGGTCACTTCGCCGCGGCCGACGCTCATCCGCTCCAGCATCAGCTTGAGATGATATTGCGGATGCGTCTCCAGCGAGCGGCGGATGCGGCCGGTGACGGGATCGGGCTGGTGCGGCCCGAGCGCGTCCCATTCCTCCTGCGGCATCGCCAGATCGAGGCCGGCGAACACCGTCATCCCCTGCGGCGCCTCCGCGACACAGCGCAACAGCCGCGCCACCGCCGGCGCCGGATCGGTCACGCCCGCCGCGCAGACGAAGCCCTGCGGCGGCTGCCGCCGCCAGCGCTCCGCGACCCGGTCGAGCAGCAACCGCCGCCGCGTCGCCGCATCGATCAAGCCGAGTCGCGCCAGCTCCGCCGGCCAGCGTTCGAGCACGATCGCGAAGGTCGACAGCGCGCGCTGCCAATGTTCGGTCAGCTCCGGCGCGAGATCGATGTCGCGCAACGCCGTCGGCGGCACCTCCTCGACCAGCAATTGGTCGAGCGTGTGGCACAACTCGCCCGCCAGCCGCACCGCCTCCGCCGCATCGATCGCCGCGCCGGCGCGCGCGCGCTCCTCGAACACCAGCCGCGCGAGGATCATCCGCCGCTGCATCGGCGCGACCGCGGGCGGCGGCGGCGCCTCCTCATCGACGGGGTCGAGCGCCGCGCCGACCGCCTCGCCGAGATCGGGACTGCCGAGCGTCACCAGCCGCGGCAGCAGCAGCCCGCCGCCGCTCGCGCGCACGAACGCGCTCGTCACCGCGCGCACCGCACGATTGTTGGGCAACAGCACCAGCCCGCGGGCGAGCGCCATCGCATCGCCCCCCGCCCGCCGCAGCAACCCGGCGACGAGCGTGTCGGCGAACGCCTTGTGCGAGGGGATCGAATAGAGGTGCGGCCTGCGCGCCTCAGCCATTGGCGATCAGCGCTTCCGTCTTCGGGATCGCCGCGGGCGTACCGACGTCGAACCACAGCCCCTGATGCACCTGCGCATAGGCGCGGCCCGCCTCGATCGCGCGGTTCCAGAACAGATTGGTGGAGAACGCCCCCTCCGGCCAGTCGCGCAGCAGGCGCGGGTGGAGGATCTGGATGCCGGTATAGACGAAGGGCGCGACCGTCGCCGCCTTGCGACGCGCGATGATCCGCCCGTCCGCGGCGATGCGGAAATCGCCCTGCCCCTGATGGTTGTTGGCGCGCGCATAGGGCACCACCAGCAACAAGGCGTCCATCGTCGCATCGTCCCAGCGCGACGCGAGCAGTTTCAGCGTGTCGACCGGCCCGTCGAACCACAGATTGTCGCTGTTGATCACCAGCACCGGATCGTTGCCGAGCAAGCCGCGCGCATGCACCAGCCCGCCGCCGGTCTCCAGCAATTGTGCGCGCTCGTCGCTGATCGCCACCGCGATGCCGTCGTTGCGGTTGGTGACGTGCGCCTCGAGCGTGTCGGCGAGATAATGGACGTTGACCACCGCGCGCTGCACCCCGGCGGCGACGAGGCGATCGAAGACGTGATCGATCAGCGGCTTGCCCGCGACCTCGACCAAGGGCTTGGGGCGCGTCGCGGTCAGCGGCCGCATCCGTTTGCCGAGACCGGCGGCCATCACCATCGCCGTCGCCGGCACGATGCCGCCGGGATCGGGGCGCAGGATCCGCTGCCGCGTCATGCGCTCAGCGCCGCCGGATCGCCGCGCAGCGCGGGCGGGACGTTGGCGTCGAACCAGCGCGCCACCGGCGCCAGCGACGGCTGCGCCAGATCGCGCTCCAGATAGCGCCAGACGCGCGGGCACAACGTCGGATAGCGCGGCTTGCCGTCGCGCTTCCACAGCCGGGTGAAGATGCCGATGATCTTGGCGTTCCGCTGCGCGCCGAGCACGTGATAGGCGGCGAGGAAATCGTCGCCCGCCCCCGTCGCCGCCCGGTAGCGAGCGAGCATCGCCGCCTCCAGCGACGGATCGACGTCGCGCCGCGCATCCTGCAGCAGCGAGACGAGATCGTAGGCCGGATGACCGGCGAGCGCATCCTGGAAGTCGAGCAGTCCGAGCCGTTGCTCCGCCCCGACCAGCATCAGATTTTCGGCATGATAATCGCGCAGCACGGTGACCGGCGCCTCGGTCAGCGCATGATCGAACACCGCATCCCAGGCGGCGCGATAACCCGGCTCGTCGACGGTGAGCCCGACCGCGGGACAATACCAGTCGACGAACAGCCCCGCCTCGCGATGCAGCACCGTGCGGTCGTACGGCGGCAGATCGCCGGCGGGATGCGCACGCAGCGCCACCAGCAGGTCGATCGCCGCGGCATAATGCGGCAGTGCCGCCGCCTCGCCGGCGTCGGCGGTCTCGCGCAGCCGCACGTCGCCGAAATCCTCGAGCAGGACGAGCCCCTGCGCGAGGTCGGCGGCGTGGATCGCGGGCGCGGCGAAGCCGTGATCGGTCAGCCATCGCGCGATGCGGATGAACGGCCGCGGGTCCTCGTGCGGCGGCGGCGCGTCCATCAGGATCGCGCTGCGCCCACCGCTGGCGACGCGGAAATAGCGGCGGAACGAGGCATCGCCGGCGACCGGGGAAATATCGCCCGTCCAGCCATGCGTTGCGAGGAACGCCGGCGCGCCGGCGGGCGGGGTCATATCGGCCATCGCGGCTTCCAAGACGCCGGCACGTCGGCTGTCAAGATACGTCCGCCGTCCGGCCCCGCCCGCAAGGTGAGCGCCAGCGCCTGCGGCCAATAGCCCGGCGCACGCTCGGGCCATTCGACCAGCAGCAGCGTATCGGTCAGCGCCTCGGCAAGGCCGAGTTCCTCCAGCTCGTCCGGATCCTCGATCCGGTAGAGGTCGACGTGGAGCACGGGCAGCCGGACCTCGGGCGGATCATAAGGCTGGACGATCGCGAAGCTGGGGCTCGGCGCCTCGCCCGCGAGCCCGAGCGCGGCGAGCAGGCCCCGCGCGACGCTCGTCTTGCCCATGCCGAGATCGCCTTGCAGCGTGATCACGTCACCGGGGCGGACGAGCCCGGCGAGCGATGCGCCGAAGGCTTCGGTGGCGGCGGGATCGGCGAGCCGGATGCCGGTAGTCTTCTCGCCCACCCCCCTCATCGCCGCGGCAGCTCCACCGTCACCAGCGTCCCCTCGCCGGGCTGCGAGACCAGCTCGATCCGCCCGCCATGCGCCTCGACGAACTGCCGTGCGAGCGGTAGCCCCAGCCCCAGCGCGCGCTCGCCGGTCGGCTGCATGCCGGGCTCGCCGAACCGGTCGAACGCGCGCGCGATACTCTCCGCATCCATGCCGAAGCCGTCGTCCGACACGACGATCCGCGCCCCCGTCGCGCTGCCGTCGGCGTGGAGCAGGATGCGCCCGCCCTCGGGCGTCGAGGCGACCGCGTGGCGCAACAGATGTTCGATCACTTCCTTTAGCCGCTTGGGATCGCCGCGCACCCGACCGGTCGAGCGCGCCAGCTCGACCGCGAAGTCGAGCTTGCGCCGCTTCGCCGCCGGCCGGATCGTCTCCGCCGCGGCGCGCGCCGTCGCGGCGAGGTCGACGTCGACGCGCTCGATCTCGGCATCGTCGCCGCCCTGCGTCAGGTCGAGCACGTCGTCGATCAGCAGCCCGAGCCGCTCGACCGATTGCAGGATCGCCTCGACATAGCCGTCCGCGGTCGCGGTCAGCTTGCCGGCGAACCCCGCGTGCAGCATCTCGGCGAAGCCGCTGATCGAGGTCAGCGGCGTGCGCAATTCGTAGCTCATGTTGGCGACGAACTGCGTCTTGACCCGGTCCGCCGCCTCCAGCGCATTGGCGCGGTCGCGCAGCGCCTGCTCGGCGCGCCGGCTGTCGGTGATGTCGAGCATCGTCAGCAACGCATTGCCGTCGGGCAGCGGCACCGCGGCGAAGGCGAAATGCCGCCCGTCGGCGAAGGCGACGCGGCCGCCGCGCTGCTGGCGCTCGGTGGTGGCGGAGCGGACCAGCTCGGGGATCAGCGCGGCGCGATTGGGCGTCGCGAGCTTCGACGCCGCCGCCGCCGCGAAGGCATCGACGCGCGGATGGCCGGCGAGGAATTCCTCCTCGAACCCCCAGACCGCGCGAAGGCGATTGTTCCAAAGCTGCAACTTGCCGTCGGCGGCGAACACCGCCAGCGCCTCGAACAGATTGTCGAAGGTCGCGGTGCGCACGCGCAGCAGCGTGTCGCGCGCGCTAGCGAGCTGCACCTCCTCGGTGCGATCCTCGAAGATCGTCAGCAGGCCGCCGTCGGGCAGCGGCTGCGCGACGACGCGCAGATGCGTGCCGCCGGGCAGATGCCAATTCTCCTCGCTCGCCGTCTCGCCGGGAACGAACCAGCCGCGCCGCTCCGCCTTCCAGCTCGGGAAGTCGCGCACCTCGGGCACGCGGCTCGCCTCGCGCATCCGTTCGAGCACGCGGTCGAATTCGGGCCGGTCGGCGAGCCATTCGGCGCGCATCGCAAACATCCGCCGGAACGGCTGGTTGCAGAAGACGAGGCCGCGGTCTGCGCCGAATTGCGCGACGCCCGCCGACAGCCGGTCGAGCAGCGCGCGCTGCGCATCGGCGAAGCGCTTGGCGCCGGCGCGCGACTGTTCGAGATCCTCGATGTCGACCGCGAAGCTCGCCACCCCGCCGGTCGGCAGCGGCACGTCGTGCACTTCGAGCGAGCGGCGCTCGCCGCCGATCGTCGCGGGCAATATCTCGCGCTGCGGCGTCCCCGATGCACGCGCGGCATGCGCCCCGGCGCGCGGCCCGCCGCGCCCCGATCCCTCGACCAGTTCGAGCTGGCGGCCGATGACGTCGGCGGCATCGACGCCGTCGACGGCGCGGACATAGGCGCTATTGACCATCGCGAGCCGCATGTCGCCGCTGCGATACCACATCGGCAGCGGCGCCGCCTCGATCAGCCCGGTCAGCGCCTCGAAGGCGATCGACAATTGCTCGACCTGATCGCGCAGATGCGTGATCTCCGCCTCGCTGTCGGTGGCGTCGAGCGTCCAGATGACGACCGCGCCCGTCGCGCCCAGTTCGCCCGGCGCGCGGCTGCCGCGGATCGTGATCGCCCGCCCCGATCCGATCGGATGCAGCGCCCGGACGAAGCCGCGCCCCGCGCGCTGCGCCGCCTGCACGTCGGCGGCGAGCGCTTCGGCCTCCTCAGCGGGCAGGCCAGCACCCTCGGCGGCAAGATCGCCCAGAAAACGCGGCGCCACCGATAGCCCCAGCCATTCGACCAGCCGCGGCGGCATCTCGATTCGCCCATCGGCACGGACCAGCATCGCCATCGCCGGAGAAACGCTCCGCAGCACCTCGGCCTCGCGGCTGCGTGCGATCACCCCCGCCGCCTCGCCGCGCAGCCGCCAGCCGACGAACAGCGCAAAGCCGCCGCCGGCGATCAGTGCCGCCAGCACCGCGCCACACAGGACCGCCGCCATCACCGAAAGCTGGATCAACGCTTACCCCTCGTCACGCCCGTCCGCACGGCGTGCACGGCCCGCGTGTAGAACGCAACCTACGGCAGCGGCAATGAGAGTCGATGGCCACCGCCCCCGGCCGGGGGGCATGCAAAGAAAAAGGGCGGCACCTTTCGGCACCGCCCCTTCCCCACCATGATCGCGAGCGATCAATAGCGGTAATGGTCCGGCTTGAACGGTCCTTCGACCGGCACGCCGATGTAGCCGGCCTGCTTCTCGCTGAGCTTCGACAGCTTGACGCCGAGCTTCTCGAGGTGGAGCGCGGCCACCTTCTCATCGAGATGCTTGGGCAGGACGTACACTTCGTTCTTGTACTTCTCGCCGGCAGTCCAGAGCTCGATCTGCGCGAGCGTCTGGTTGGTGAAGCTCGCGCTCATCACGAACGACGGATGGCCGGTCGCGCAGCCGAGGTTGACCAGGCGGCCCTTGGCGAGGACGATGATCTGCTTGCCGTCGGGGAATTCGACCAAGTCGGTGCCCGGCTTCACTTCGCTCCACTTGTAGTTCGAGAGAGCGGCGATCTGGATCTCGCTGTCGAAGTGGCCGATGTTGCAGACGATCGACATCGGCTTCATCGCCTTCATGTGATCGGCGGTGATGACGTCGGCGTTGCCGGTCGCGGTGACGAAGATGTCGGCGCGCTTGACCGCCTCGTCCATCGTCACGACCTCGAAGCCTTCCATCGCCGCCTGCAGCGCGCAGATCGGATCGATCTCGGTGACCATGACGCGGGCGCCGCCGTTGCGCAGCGACTGCGCCGAGCCCTTGCCGACGTCACCGAAACCGGCGACGGCCGCGACCTTGCCGGCCAGCATCACGTCGGTGGCGCGACGGATCGCGTCGACCAGCGATTCCTTGCAGCCGTAGAGGTTGTCGAACTTCGACTTGGTGACGCTATCGTTGACGTTGATCGCGGGGAACGGCAGCTCGCCCTTCTTGGCGATCTCGTACAGGCGATGCACGCCGGTCGTCGTCTCTTCCGACACGCCCTTCAGGTTCTTGACCGTCTCGGTCAGATAGCCCGGCTTCTTGGCGATGAACGCCTTGAGCGCGCGCTGGAACTCGACTTCCTCTTCATTCTCGGGCTCGCCGAGCGTCGCGCCGGCCTCGAGCTTCGCGCCCCAGAGCGCGAACATCGTGGCGTCGCCGCCGTCGTCGAGGATGATGTTGGCGGTCTGGCCGTCCGTGTCGCGATCCCACGAGAAGATGTCGCCGACATAATCCCAATATTCGGCCAGGCTCTCGCCCTTCACCGCGAACACCGGCACGCCCGTCGCGGCGATCGCGGCGGCGGCATGGTCCTGCGTCGAGAAGATGTTGCAAGTCGCCCAGCGCACGTCAGCGCCGAGCGCGGTCAGCGTCTCGATCAGCACCGCGGTCTGGATCGTCATGTGCAGCGAACCGGTGATGCGCGCGCCCTTGAGCGGCTGGCTGGCGCCGAACTCGTCGCGCAATGCCATCAGGCCGGGCATCTCGGTTTCGGCGATGCGGATCTCGGCGCGGCCGAAGTCGGCGAGGCCGAGGTCCTTGATGACGTAATCGTTCTTTTCGACCGCGAGCGCAGTAGCCACGTGTCATGCTCCTCAAGAAGATGGATGGCGGCCCCTTAGCCGGTCCCGCCGGCCGGATCAAATATAAAGATATCTTTATATGTCGTCGGGCCTGTCCGCGTCAGGCGGTGCCGGCGTCGGGGACGAGCAGCCGCGTGTCGATCCCCGCCTTGCCGAAGGCGGCGGTCCAGCGCCGTCCGGCGGGGGTGTCGAACAGCAGATCCTCGTCGCCGGCGACATGGAACCAGCCCGGCTGGGTCAGCTCGCCCTCGAGCTGGCCGCCGCCCCAGCCGGCATAGCCGAGCGCGACGAGATAGCGCGTCGGGCCGCTGCCCTCGGCGATCGCGCGCAGCACGTCGACGGTGCTCGACAGCGACCAGCGTCCGGCGACGTCGATCGTGTCCTGGCCGCTCCAGTCGCTCGAATGGACGACGAAGCCGCGCCGCGGATCGACCGGGCCGCCGAAATGCACCGGCGCGTCGGGCGCGACGCCGTGCGGGATTTCGAACTGGTCGAGCAGATCGTGCAGGCTCAATCCCTCGATCGTCGCGCCGACGCCGATGCCGATCGCGCCGTCGGCGTCGTGCGCGCACATCGCGATCACCGCATGGTCGAAGCTGGGATCGCGCATGCCCGGCATCGCGAGAAGGAATTGGCCGGCAAGGAAGGGTCGATAGTGCATCGCGGCAAACATAAGCTGCGCCGCGGGTTCTGCCATGCTTGAAATCAACGCCGTCATGCCCGACCTCCCGCGGCGTGGCGCCGTCCGGCGACCACCCGCTTTCCAGCATCGGAGACCCAAGATGACGATCACCGTCGGCGACAAGATACCGGCCGCCACCCTGACCAAGGTCACCTCCGATGGCCCGGACCAGATCACGACCAACGCGCTGTTCGACGGCCGCACCGTCGCGCTGTTCGCGGTCCCCGGCGCCTTCACCCCGACCTGCTCGGCCAAACATCTGCCCGGCTTCGTCGACAAGCGCGAGGAACTGGCCGCCAAGGGCGTCGACGAGATCGCCTGCATCTCGGTCAACGACCCCTTCGTGATGGCCGCCTGGGCCAAGTCGGCGAATGCCGAGGGCATCACCATGCTCGCCGACGGCAATGCCGATTTCGCCGAGGCGATCGGCCTGACGATGGACGGCAGCAAGTTCGCGATGGGCAAGCGCAGCCAGCGCTACACGATGCTGGTCGAGGACGGCGTCGTGAAGCAGCTCCACGTCGAGGCCCCCGGCGAGTTCAAGGTCAGCAGCGCGGAATATCTGCTCGGCGAGCTCTGACCCCATCGTCCTCCCCCACACAGGGGGAAGGTGATCGTATATGACGAATGGGGTGTCGCACCCGTCTTTATATCTTCGTCATGCCGGACTTGATCCGGCATCCCGCTTCTCGGCACCGTCCGAAGAAGCGGGACCCCGACCCAAGGCCGGGGTGACGGAGTAGATTTCCGCAATCGCGCGAAACACTCTGACGCTCATAGGGGATTGCCTGTCCGCAAGAGGGAGGGCCGGCGGTCATCCCATTGTCTTGCCACCGTCACCCCCGGCGCGTAACCATCCGGGATGACACTCGCATCCCGGATCGTCGCCGACCTCGACCGCCTCTATCGTGCCTCCGTCGAACGCCTGCAGGTCGCACTCAATGCCTATCTGACCGACGGCACGCCGCCCTCGCCCGAGAGCCGGGTCGACGGGTCGTTCGCCTATCCCGTCATCCACCTGCGCTATGCCAGCGTCGGCGATCGCCCGACGCCGCTGCGTTCGTTCGGCCGGCTCGTATCGCCCGGCGACTATACGATCAGCGTCACCAAGCCCGCGCTGTTCGCCGACTACCTCACCGAACAGCTCACGCTGCTGCTCGAGGACTACGACGTCGAGGTCGAGGCGGTGCCGGGGCGGCAGGAGATACCCTTCCCCTACGTCCTCGATCCCGGCCATGCGCTGAGCCTCGACACGGTGTCGGCGACCGAATTGTCGCGCCACTTCCCCGCTACCGAGCTTGCGCATATCGGCGACGAGATCGCCGACGGACTGTGGATTTCGGACGGCGGCACCCGCCCGCTCGCCTTGTTCGACGCGCTGCGCACCGACTTCAGCCTCGCCCGCCTGCGCCATTATATGGGCACGCCGTCCGAGCACACGCAGCGCTTCGTGCTGTTCACCAACTACCACCGTTACGTCGACGAATTCGTCCGCTGGGGCGCGTCGCAGCTCGGCCCCGAAAGCCGCTTCACCGCGCTGTCGGGCGCCGGCAATATCGTCATCGACAATCCCGGCGACATCGACAAACTGGTCAACGACAGCGCGTGGCGGCGGCACCAGATGCCCGCCTATCATCTGATGGCCGACGACCGCACCGGCATCACGCTCGTCAACATCGGCGTCGGCCCGTCCAACGCCAAGACGATCTGCGACCATCTCGCGGTGCTCCGTCCCGAGGCGTGGCTGATGATCGGCCATTGCGGCGGCCTGCGCCCGTCGCAGCGGATCGGCGACTATGTCCTCGCGCACGCTTATCTGCGCGACGACCATGTCCTCGACGACGTGCTGCCGCCTGAGATTCCCGTTCCCGCGATCGCCGAGGTGCAGCAGGCGCTCGCCCGCGCCTCGGAGATCGTCAGCGGCCAATCGGGCGAGGAGCTGAAGCGCCGCCTGCGCACCGGTACGATCGTCACCACCGACGATCGCAACTGGGAGCTGCGCTATTCCGCCTCGGCGCTGCGCTTCTCGCTTTCGCGTGCGGTCGGCATCGACATGGAATCGGCGACGATCGCCGCGCAGGGCTATCGCTTCCGCGTGCCCTACGGCACCCTGCTCTGCGTCTCGGACAAGCCGCTGCACGGCGAACTCAAGCTGCCGGGACAGGCAAACCGCTTCTACGAACGCGCGATCAGCGAGCATATGCGGATCGGGATCGAAACCTGCGAACAGCTCCGCCGCGAAGGCGCCAAGCTGCACAGCCGCAAGCTGCGCGCGTTCGACGAGCCGCCGTTCCGCTGATCGCGGGCGGTGGCGTTCCGCAAATTGGAAACGATCCGGGCCTAGTGCGTTACGGTTCCGAATCTATCAGGGAGTTGCTGCCGTGGCCGATGAAACCGACGACACGCCGAAGTCCGACACGCCGGCAGTGACGCCGCGCCGCCGCGCGCCGCGCAAGACAAGCACGACGCGCGCGACGCCGGCCAAGGCTCCCGCCAAGCCGCGCGCGCCGCGCGCCAAGCCGGCCGATACCTCAACAGTCGAGAAGGTCGAAACCGCGGTCAGCGACGCCGCCGCCAAGACGACCCGCCGCGCCAAGGCCGCGGTGGCCAAGGCGGAAGGCGCGGTCGCCTCTGCCGCCAAGTCGGTCAAGCCCCGCTCAACCAAGCGTGCGACGCCGCGCGCCGCGACCAAGAAGCCCGCCGCGAAGAAGCGCGAGACCGACGGCACCAGCAGATGGGGTATCGCCGCGATCGGCGCGGGCGTCGCGACGGTCGGCGCGGTCGCGGCGGCGGCGCTATTGTCGCTGCGGGGCAGCACGCCGAAGGACGGCAAGAAGGCGCACAGCCCGGCAGGCGAGGACGCGTCCAAGTCCTTCGAGGCCGGCATCGCCGACGAAAATTCGATCCCCGAGGCGTAACCTGATCCCTCCCCGTCAGGGGGAGGGTTCGCGCATCTACCGTCATGCCGGACGTGTTCCGGCATCCCGCTTCCTCGCGGCGCCCGGAAAAGCGGGACCCCGGCGCAAGACCGGAGTGACGGAACGGGTTTGGAATACGAGGGCTCGCACAAGCGTCCATATGCGATAGCCCTGCCTTTGCGGGGGAGTTACCCTCCCCTCACCACCCCGTCGGCTTGCCCTTGTTCTGTTGGTCCAGCCACGTCTTCAACGGCGCGAAATATTCTACCAGCGCCTTGCCCGACATCTGCCGCGACTCCGTCATCACCTGCAGCGCATCCGGCCACGGCTTCGACTGACCCATCGCCAGCATCGCGTTGAGCTTCGTCCCCACCGCCGTGTTGCCATAGAAGGAACAGCGATGCAGCGGCCCCTTCCAGCCGGCTTGATCGCACGCCGCCTTGTAGAACTGGAATTGCAGCACCCGCGCGAGGAAGTAGCGCGTATAGGGCACCGTCGCCGGGATGTGATATTTGGCGCCGGCGTCGAACTTGCTCTCGTCGCGCGCCACCGGCGGCGTGATCCCCTGATAGCGCAGGCGCAGCGCGTCCCAGCCCTTCTGGTAATCGCCGCTGCCGATCTTGCCCGAGAAGACGTCCCAGCGCCATTTGTCGACGAGCAGCCCGAACGGCAGGAACGCGACCTTGTCCATCGCCTGGCGCAGCAACAGGCCGATGTCCTTGTCCGCGCTCGGCACCTGAGCCGGCGCGAGCAGACCGATCTTCACGAGATAATCGGGCGTGATCGACAGCGCGACGGTATCGCCGATCGCCTCGTGGAAGCCGTCGTTGGCGCCGCCCTTGTAGAGATACGGCTGCGTCTTGTACGCGCGCTGATAGTAATTGTGGCCGAGTTCGTGGTGGATGGTGACGAAATCGTCGCCGTTCACCTTGGTGCACATCTTGATGCGGATATCGTCGAGGTTATCGACGTCCCAGGCGGAGGCGTGGCAGATCACCTCGCGATCGGCCGGCTTGACGATCTGCGAACGCTCCCAGAAGGTCTTGGGCAACGCCGCGAAACCGAGCGACGAATAGAAGGCCTCGCCCTGCTTCACCATCCGCGTCGGGTCATAGCCCTTCGCCTTGAGCAGCTCGCCGGTGTCGTAGCCGACGTCGCCCGCGCCCTTCGGCGCGACGATGTCGTAGATGTTGCCCCATTCCTGCGCCCACATATTGCCGAGCAGGTCGCTGCGGATCGGCCCCGTCCTGGCCTGCACCGCGTCGCCGTATTTCTCGTTGAGCTTCCAGCGTACATAGGTGTGCAGCGACAGATAGAGCGGCTCGACCTCCTTCCAGATCTGGTCGGTCAGCATCTCGAACTGCGCGGGCGTCATATCATAGCCCGAGCGCCACATCGCGCCGACATCGGCGAATCCCAGCTCCTTGGCGCCGGCGTTGGAGATCGCGGTCATCCGCGTATAATCCTTGCGCATCGGCGCGCCGACATTGTCGTTCCAGCTGACCCACATCTCCTTGAGCTTGGCGGGGTCTCGCGAAATACCCATCGCCGCCTCGATATCGGAGCCGTTGATCGGCTTGCCGTCGAGCGTGCCCTTGCCCTTGCCGTAGCTCGACGACATCCGCGTGGTCAGCGTCGCCAGTTCCGTGGCGGCGCCGGGCGTGGTCGGCGCGGGCAGGCCGACGCCGTTCTTGAGCAGGTCGAGCTTGCGGCGCGTATCGAACGACACGCCGGACACGCCGTTGAACCGCGCCGCGCCCTTCGCCCATTGCACCGCCTTCTCGGTCAGTTCGGCGCCCGATTTCGCGGCGAGCGCATCGGTATCGTCGGTGATATAGGTGGCGTTGACCCAGGCGGTCTGTTGCGCCGGCACTGAAAGGTCGGCAGCCTCCTTCTCGACCGCGGCGACATAAGCGTCGGCTTCCGCCGCAGTAGGCCGGGTGCCGGTGTTGGTACCGGTCTGCGCGGCGGCGGGCATGACGAACAGGGCCGCGGCGAGCGCGGCGGTGGAGACGAGACGCATGGATGGAAACCCCTGACGATCGTATGATTGTCGTCAGGATGGCCGCGTCACCGCCCGCGGGTCAAGCCATGGCTCAGCCGGCGAGATAGTCGGCGATCGCCTGCCCCAGTTCGGGCTTGGCGACCGCGCTCATATGGCCGCCGGGAATCTCGCGGTACACCGCATGCGGGATCGCATCGGCGAGCGCCGCGCCGGAGCCGTTGTCGTCATCCTCCGCCCCGGTGACCACCGCGACCGGCACGGTGATCGCCTCGACCGCGTCGAGCGGCGTATCGACGAACGTCTCGAGCACGTTGAGCAGCGCGACGGGATCGCCCTTGGTCGTCTTGAGGAAGGCCTCGGTCATCCACTCGTTGCTGCCACGCTCGAAGCTGCCGAGGTGGGTCAGCACCTTGCGGAAATAGTCGCCGCGGCCCGCAGTCGTGAGGATGCCGGTCAGCCCCATGCCGGCGAGCACCGCCCGCCGCGGTGTCGCGCCGTTGACCAGCATGCGCATCGTCGTCCGTCCGCCCAGCGAATAACCGCCGAGATCGTAATCGGTGAGGCCGAGATGCGCGATCAGCGCCATGCCGTCGCGCATCAGCGCATCGGGCGGATAGGCGGCAACGCCATGCGGCCGGTCGCTGAGGCCATGGCCGCGCAGATCGGGCATGATGACGCGGAAGCCACGCGCGGCGAGCTTGGCGGCATGGCCGTATTTCAGCCAATTGACCTCGGCGGTGGAGAAATAGCCGTGGATCAGCACCGCGGGCCGTCCCGTCCCCAGCTCGCGCCAGGCGATGCGGGTGCCGTCGAAGCTGTCGAAAAATTGCGGTTCGGTGGGCGAGTCGGCCACGAGTCGTCGGTCCTGCTGCTGCGATACGGTTGAGGCGCCGTCCGTGGGTCGGGCGCAACGATAAGTCCAGCCTCGATCCCTCGCCCGCCGTCGCCACCGGCGCCGTGACGATCGGGCAGAACCGTCGAAATCGGCCTTTCCAAGCCGGCAAAAGAGGCATACTCTCCTTTCAAAGCATAAGATGGAGAGCGATGATGGACAATGGTCAGCAATCCCGTGGCGTGCATCCGGCCGGCGACGAGAGCCTGGTGATCCTCCAGAGCCTGTTGTGCCTGCTGCGCGAGAAGAACCTGCTCAGCCGCGCCGACATCGAGGAGCTGACCGATCGCGTCGCGGTCCGCGCGGCACAGGCGGAGCGCGATCCCCTGCCCTGCTGCGTCGAGGCGACGCAGGGTGCGGCACGCGAGATGGCGCGGATCGGCGAATATGTCGGCCATCGCTATGGCGGCAAGCACCGCCGGCTCGGCTAGGCGCGGGCCTTCCGTTCGCATCCCAAGTCTGTATAGCCCGCGATGCCGCCCCCGAGAGCGGCATCGCCCGGGAGAGGCGCCTGACCCATCACGCATGAGGTCCGATGCAGTCCCGCGACATTGCCTTCTCCCACGGTCGACCGCACAGCGTCGCCGAAGACGCTTATGCCCTGATGATCGGGTGCATCCTGATCGTCGTCGGGCTGATCTTCCTGAAGGCCGCAGGGCTGGTCACCGGCGGCGTCGCCGGCATCGCGCTGTTGATCTCCTATAAGGTCCCGCTGCCCGCCGGCGTGCTGTTCACGCTGATCAACATCCCCTTCTTCGCCTTCGCGCACAAGGTGATGGGCGCGCGCTTCGCGGTGAAGTCGCTGCTCGTCAACATCGGCATCGCATCGTTTTCGGCGCTCGCCCGCGCATCGATCCGCGTGGTCGACATCCATCCCGCCTTCGCGGCATTGGTCGGCGGCACGGTGATCGGGATGGGGATATTGGCGCTGGCACGTCATCAGGCCGGCGTCGGCGGCACCGGCGTGCTGACCTTATGGCTGCAGCGCACCCGCGGCTGGAACGCCGGCCGTTCGCAGATCGCGATCGACGTGGTGATCCTCGCCATCTCCGCGCCGGTCCTCACCGCCACGCAACTCGCCTGGTCGGCGCTCAGCGCCGCGGCGATGAGCCTGATCCTGATCGCCTGGCATCGGCCGGGGCGCTATATCGGGCATTAGCCTGCGCGGCTGGCAGCCTCCAACGATACCAGCCAGTCGCCGAAGGGCGTGCCCTGACAATTGACGATCAGCTTCCGATCGGCCGTCAGGATCCTGATGCCGGTGGATTCCGCGAGTGCGAGATAGACGCAGTCGTACACCGGGTGGGCGATCGTCAAAGCGATGTCGAGGGCGCGGGCGGCTAGCCGATCGGTCGGCAGGAACGTCAGCGCAGCCTCGATCGCCGCAAATCCGGCGACTGCCTGCAACGCACCGATCTCGTTGCGCCGCACCTTTTTCCAGAGCGCGTTGGCAAGTTCGCTTCGCAACAGATCCGGTGCAACCACATCGCCGCCGAGAAATGGAGCGGCCAGTTCCGAGCCCTCCTCGGCGACCGCCCATTTGACGGCGACGCTGGTATCGACGATCCAGGTCAAGCCTCGCGAAAGCCCTCGCGATCCTCGCGGACGAGCCGCTCGGCAGGCGTCTGCGGCACGTCCGGGGTCATCGCGCGAATCGCGGCGAGCCTCGCCCGCACGTCGCGATGCCGCTCGCCAGTATCGGGCCTCAGCCGCTGCAACGCCGATCGCAACTCAGCCTCGAGCGAGCGGCCGTTGCCATCGGCCGCCCGCTGATAGTCGCGAAGCAGGGAGTCATCGAGATCAGGGATCAGCACCTGTGCCATGGGAGCGATGCTATCATCGCTCCGTTAGCCCCTCAACCGTCCTTCTTGAGATGCCGCCGGCCGAGCAGTTCCGCGATCTGCACCGCGTTGAGCGCCGCGCCCTTGCGCAGATTGTCGCTGACGCACCACAGGTTGAGGCCGTTCTCGATCGTCGGGTCCTCGCGGACGCGGCTGATATAGGTAGCATCGTCGCCCGCCGCCTCGATCGGGGTGATATAGCCGCCGTCCTCATGCTTATCGATCAGCATGATCCCCGGTGCCTCGCGCAGGATGCGCTTGGCGTCCTCTGCCGAAATCTCGTTTTCGAATTCGATGTTGATCGATTCCGAATGGCCGACGAACACCGGCACCCGCACGCAGGTCGCGGTGACCTTGATCTTGGGGTCGAGGATCTTCTTGGTCTCGACCACCATCTTCCACTCCTCCTTGGTCGAACCGTCGTCGAGGAAGCTGTCGATATGCGGGATGACGTTGAAGGCGATCTGCTTGGTGAATTTCTTCGCCTCGGCGGGATCGCCGACGAAGATGTTGCGGCTCTGCTCGAACAGTTCGTCCATGCCGATCTTGCCCGCGCCCGACACCGATTGATAGGTGGAGACGACGACGCGCGTGATCTTGGCGGCATCGTGCAGCGGCTTCAGCGCCACCACCATCTGCGCGGTCGAGCAATTCGGGTTCGCGATGATGTTCTTGGCCTTGTAGCCGTCGATCGCCGCGGCATTCACCTCGGGCACGATCAGCGGCACGTCGGGGTCCATGCGGTAGAGCGACGAATTGTCGATCACCGTACAGCCGGCGGCGGCGAACTTGGGCGCATAGACCTTTGTCGCCTCGCTGCCGATCGCGAACAGCGCCATGTCCCAGCCGGTCGGATCGAAATGCTCGATATTGAGCACCTTGAGCATCTTGCCGGTGTCGCCATATTCGATCTGTTCGCCCTGGCTGCGGCTCGATGCCAGCACGGCGATTTCGTCGAGGGGGAATTCGCGCTCGGCGAGGATGTTGACCATCTCGCGCCCGACATTGCCCGTCGCGCCCGCGACCACCACCCGATAACCCATGAAACCCTCCGCTGCGTTGCAGCGCCGCCTAATACGCTTGCGTGTCCGCGTCCATCGGCTTTGCTAATCGTGCGTGCTGAGCTGCCACGTCGCATGGCCGATCCCGTGAACGCGGGCGAGGTGATCGACCAGCGTGTCGAGTTCCGCATCGGGTACGTTGGTGCTGACCAGCGTCGCCGTCACCTCGACGCGATCGTCGCCACGCGGCTCGGTTTCCAGCTCGGCGACGGGCAGCTGCGCGCTTTCGAGATGCGCGACGAGCATGTCGCCCATCGGCCCCGCCTGCGCCGGATCGACGGTGATCGTCACGCTATAGGTCGCCTCGACCGAATGGCCGACCAGCGGGATGCGGTTGATCGCATCGACCAGCGGCCGCAGCAACGTGTTGGCGGCGAGCACGACGACGGTGAGCAGCACCGCCTCGGCGACCATGTCCGACCCCGCGATCGCACCGACCGCCGCCGAACACCAGAGCGTTGCCGCGGTGTTGAGCCCGCGGACGTTCATCCCCTCCTTCATGATCACGCCCGCGCCGAGGAAACCGATCCCCGACACGACATAAGCGATGATCCGGATCGACTCGACGTCGCCGCCGAGCCGCTGGCCGAGATCGACGAACGCCGCCGCGCCGATCGCGACGAGCGCATTGGTGCGCAGCCCCGCGGTACGCTGCCGATATTGCCGCTCCGCGCCAATCACCGTGCCGAGGATGAAGGCGGTCACGTAGCTGACCAGCGTGTCGAGGAACGGCCAGAGGTGGAAGAGGGTCAGGAAACGCATCGGCGGCGTGTAGCGAGGGTCCGCGACGAAATCATGTCAGCGGTTACGGTAACATTCCTCCCCGCCAGGGCTGGCAGTGCGAAGCACTGACGGAGGGGGAGGATACGGCGTAGTACGTCGTCTGCGGAAACGCCCCTCCACCACCCTTCGCGAGGGAGGAATGGGATGCCCTACTTCTTGTCCTTCACGTTCCGGTCGAGGAATTCGAGGATCGTCCCCCACAGATGCTGGCTGACCCCCGGTCCCGCGACACGATGCGTATAGCCGGGGTAGAACATCATCTCGAACGGCGTCGCGGTCGCCTGCATGCGCGCCGCCACCTTGGTCGAATTGTCGAGGAAGACGTTGTCGTCCGCCATGCCGTGGATCAGCAGCAGCGGGTCGCGGATCTTCGACGCCTCCTCGACCGCCGCGGATCCGGCATAGCTCTGCGGATCCTTGGCGGGATCGCCGAGATAGCGTTCGGTATAATGCGTGTCGTAGAGCTGCCAGTCGGTCACCGGCGCGCCCGACACCGCCGCGGCATAGACCCCCGGCGTCTTCTCCAGCATCTTCAGCGACATATAGCCGCCATACGACCAGCCATAGGTCGCGATCCTGCTGCCGTCGACGAACGGCAGCGATTTCAGATAATTGGCCCCGGCGAGCTGATCCTCGACCTCCACCGTCCCCATCGCGTGATAGATCTGGTCCTCGAACGCCTTGCCGCGATTGTACGAGCCGCGATTGTCGATCTTGAAATAGACCCAGCCCTGGCTGACCAGATATTGCGGCAGCGCCCCCTGCCAGCCGCGCGTCACCTGCTGGCCCGTCCCCGGACCGCCGTAATGTTCAAAGAACACGGGATATGTCTTACCCGCGACGAGCGGCGGCGTGATCATCTCCCAATAGAGCGTCGTGCCGTCCGCGGCCTTGATCGTCCCGAACTTGGTCGGCTGATGCTGCGCGAGGAACGGGAAATAGGGATGGCCCGCGACCAAGGCATTCTCGTTGATCCACGCGATCCGCTTGCCGCTGGTATCGGCCATATAGACCTGCGTCGGTTGCGCCGAATTCGATCGCGACACGATGAAGCGGCTCGCCGCTTTGTCCATCGTCGCGCTGTTGGTCCAGCCGCGCTCGGTCAGCCGCTCGATGACATTGGGCTTGGCGATGTCGACCGCATAGAGATGCTGTTCGAGCACGTCGTCCTTCAGCCCGGTGAAATACAGCCGGCCCTTCTGCTCGTCGACGCCGACGAGGCCGGTGACCACCCAAGGTCCCTTGGTAAGCTGCGTCCACTTGCCGCCCGGCGTCCAGCGATACAGATGACCGTAGCCGTCGCGCTCGGAGCGCCAGATCAGGCTGCCGTCCTTCATCGGCTGATAATCGTCCGACAGGTTGAGCCAGCTCTTCGCCCCCGCCTTTTCGGTGAACAGCACGCTCGCCTTGCCCGTCGCGGGATCGACGCGCAGCATGTCGAGCGTCTTCTGGTCGCGGCTCTGCCGCTGCACCAGCAGCGTCTTGCCGTCGGGCGTCCAGTCGACCCGCGCCAGATAGATGTCGGGGTTGGTGCCCAGATCGACCTTGACCTGCCCCGACCCGTCCGGCCGCATCACATACAGTTCGACGAGCACGTTGGGCGTCCCCGCCGCCGGATAGCGCTGCTCGTAGGTCTTGGTCCCCGCCGCGCCGATCGACGCGCGGGTGAAGACGTGGACGGGTGCCTCGTCGAACTTCTCGACCGCGATGAACCGCTCGTCGGGCGACCACCAATAGCCGGTGGTGCGGTGCATTTCCTCCTGTGCGACGAACTCCGCCTCGCCGAAATGGATCGTGCCGCCGCCGCCCTGCGTGACCGCGCGCGCGTCGCCACCGGCGAGCGGCTGCGCGAACAGGTTCTGGTCGCGCACGAAGCTGACATAGCCGCCCTTCGGCGACACGATCGGATTGAGCTCGCCGCCCGGCGTCTGCGTCAGCCGCCGCACCTGCCCGTCGAGCGTCGCCAGATACAGGTCGCCGTCGAGCGGCACGAGGATCGCCTTGCCGTCGGGCGCGAAGTCATAGGCGACGATACCCTTCGACCCGCCGATGCGCGCACGTTCGCGCTGCATCTTCTCCGCCTCGCTCAGCTCGGCGCCGCTGCCGACCGTCTTGCTGTCGACCAGCATCCGCTCGGCGCCGGTGCGCGTGTCGCGCGCCCAGAGATCGGTGCGCTCCTTCTCGTCGGCGCGCGGCCGCAGGAAGGTGAGCAGCGTCCCGTCGGGCGACAGGCGCACTCCGCGCGGCTGCGACCCCGACAGATCGGGGCTGCCGAACACGCGCGCCAGCGTCAGTTTGCCGGTCTCGGCGGTCGCCGCCGGCCGAGTCGCGCCGGTCTGCGCCCCCGCTTCAGCGGTCATCGCCATGCTCCCCACCGACGCGAGCGCCAAGGCCACGATCCATCCCCGCATCCACCTTCTCCAATAACAACGAGTTGGCGTTCTTACGGCACGCCCCGCCCGCGTAAAGATGGATTGAGACAGGGTTACCGACGCATAAACCGTGTCTTTACTCGCTTCGGTATAGTTAGTGGGTAGACAAGGACCATGTCGGACCGGCTTGGCGGGACGATATCGATTAGCGGGACAGCATGTTGGACACGGCACAGAAGGGTGGGCAAGCGAGCGCTTGGGACGTGGTGACCAAGCTCGGCGAGGCCGATGGCAGCGTCGCGCATCCGCATCTCTCGCTGCTCATCTCGCCCGCCGCCGCGTCGCGCGACCTGTCCGATGCGGTCCACGCGCTCTGCGCCGTGCACGGTGACCCGCCCGGCCTCGCGGTCGAGGCGCGCACCTTCTGCGTCCAGCCCGACGCCTGCGACTGGCTGACCGCGGTCGCCGACGCCTTCGTCGGGGAGCGCAGCTATATCGCCCGCCTCGCTGCCGCCGCCGGCCCCACCCCCTCGACGCCGGGCCAGGCCGAGACGGAGGCGGCGCTGATCGCCAGCCGCCACGCGCTCGAAACGCTCGCCCGTTCGGAACGCCGCGGCTGCGCGACCGGTGCGGTCGCCGCGCTGGTGCAGGATTGGACGACGATCCGCCTGCTGCTCGATCATGCCGCGCAGCGCTTCGGCGTCGAGCCGGTCCCCGCCGGTTTCCCGTCGCTCGCCGAGACCGCGTCGAGCGTCACGATGCTCGGCGCGACGCCCGCCACCGAACGCGCGGTCCGCTTCGGCGCGCAGCAATTGCTCGCGCAGCATCGCGCCTTGTGGGACCTGCTCGAAGCCCGCGCCAGCGCCCGCAACGGCTGAGCCGCGACCGCGCATCGCTTGCGCCGGGCGACGCGATGCGCCAACCACCGTGCCGATGATCCAACGTCGGGAACGGCCATGAAGCGCTTCGAAGGCACACAAAGCTATGTCGCGACCGACGACCTCAAGGTCGCGGTCAACGCCGCGGTGACGCTGCGCCGCCCGCTGCTGGTCAAGGGCGAACCCGGCACCGGCAAGACCGTCCTCGCCTATGAGATCGCCAAGGCGACCGGCGCCGAGCTGATCGAGTGGAACGTCAAGTCGACCACC
The DNA here is from genome assembly GCF_053345135.1 of Sphingomonas sp. M6A6_1c. Classification (NCBI taxonomy): domain Bacteria; kingdom Pseudomonadati; phylum Pseudomonadota; class Alphaproteobacteria; order Sphingomonadales; family Sphingomonadaceae; genus Sphingomonas; species Sphingomonas sp. M6A6_1c. The sequence goes on from NZ_JBKEZO010000001.1 coordinate 552,096, forward strand.
AAGGCGCAGCAGGGCCTGTACGAATATGACGCGGTCGCCCGGCTGCGCGACGGCCAGTTGGGCGATGCGCGCGTCCACGACATCGCCAATTACATCCGCCGCGGCAAATTGTGGGAGGCGTTCACCCGGCCGACCCCGCCGGTGCTGCTGATCGACGAGATCGACAAGGCCGATATCGAATTCCCCAACGACCTGTTGCAGGAACTCGATCGCATGGAATTCCACGTCTACGAGACGAAGGAGACGGTGCGCGCGGTGGAACGGCCGATCGTCGTCATCACCAGCAACAACGAAAAGGAGCTGCCCGACGCCTTCCTGCGCCGCTGCTTCTTCCACTATATCAAATTTCCCGATCGCGAGACGATGCAGGCGATCGTCGACGTCCACTTCCCCGGCATCCAGAAGATCCTGGTCGGCAAGGCGATGGACATCTTCTACGAGGTCCGCGACGTCCCCGGCCTCAAGAAGAAGCCGAGCACCAGCGAGTTGCTCGACTGGCTGAAGCTGCTGCTCCACGAGGACATGCCGCTCGACGTGCTCCAGAACCGCGACCCCACCAAGGCGATCCCGCCGCTCCACGGCGCATTGCTCAAGAACGAACAGGACATCATGCTGTTCGAACGCCTCGCGTTCATGGCCAAACGCCAGCGCTGATCCGGCGCGTTCTGCAAACGGTCGGAAGGGGCGTCATTCCACCCGCGCAACGACCGGCAACATTTTGCCGCTTTTATTGCCCGTTAACCATTACTGCCAATCTGCCAGTCATCCGCTTTGGCTTAACTCGCCCCGATGCGGGGCTTTTTTCCCATCTGCGGCCTGCTGGTCGCTGCCGCCCAGGCGGCAATACCCGTCGCGCCGCTCGGCGCGTCGGCCGGGCTGCTCGACTATGTCGGCCAGTGCGTGCCGTTTGCGCGCGCCGCGTCGGGGATCGAGATCTACGGCGATGCCTGGACGTGGTGGAACCAGGCCGAGGGCCGCTACGACCGCGGCCATCGTCCGCGTCAGGGGTCGGTGATCGTCTTCGCCAAGACCGGTCGCCTGCCGCTCGGTCATGTCGCGGTGGTCAGCCGCGTCGTCGAGCGTCGCGTGCTGATGCTCACCCACGCCAATTGGTCGCGCCAGAACGGCAAGCGCGGCCACGCCGAACAGGATGTCACGCTCTACGACGTCTCGCCGGGCAACGATTGGAGCGAGGTCAAGGTCTGGTATCGCGACGCCGAGGGGCTCGGCGGCGGCATCTATCCGGTCAAGGGGTTCATCTACGGCGGCCACCCCTCCCCGCAGCTCACCAGCCGCAACCCCGATTACGTCGGCGCTTTGATCGACGCCTATGTCCCCGGCGCCGGCCGGTAGACACGCGCGGCGGCACGCCTAAGATGCCGCCATGTTTCTCGCCTTCCTCGACGAGCTGCGCGCCGCCGGTATCCCGGCCAGCCTCAAGGAGCATCTCGTCCTGCTCGAAGCGCTCGACGCCGAGGTCATCGACCGCACCCCCGAGGACTTTTACTACCTCGCCCGCGCCACCTATGTGAAGGACGAAGGGCTGCTCGACCGGTTCGATCAGGTCTTCGCCAAGGTCTTCCGCGGCATAGCGACCAGCTACGGCACCGACGCGACCGAGCTTCCCGAGGACTGGCTGAAGGCGATCGCCGAGAAATACCTCACCCCCGAAGAGATGGCCCGCATCGAGTCGCTGGGATCGTGGGACGAGATCATGGCGACGCTCAAACAGCGTCTCGCCGAACAGGAGGGGCGCCACCAGGGTGGCAGCAAATGGATCGGCACCGGCGGCACCAGCCCGTTCGGCAACGGCGGCTACAATCCCGAAGGCGTCCGCATCGGCGGGGAAAGCCGCCACCAGCGTGCGATTAAGGTCTGGGACCAGCGCGAATTCCGCAACCTCGATTCGACCCGCGAACTCGGCACCCGCAACATCAAGGTCGCGCTCAGACGCCTGCGCCGCTTCGCGCGCGAGGGCGCGGCGGACGAACTCGACATCGACGGCACGATCGACGGCACCGCGCGCCAGGGCTGGCTCGACGTGCGGATGCGCCCCGAGCGGCGCAATGCGGTCAAGCTTTTGCTGTTCCTCGACGTCGGCGGCTCGATGGACCCATGGGTGACGCTGTGCGAGGAGCTGTTCAGCGCCGCCACCGCCGAGTTCAAGAACCTCGAATTCTTCTACTTCCACAATTGCCCGTATGAAGGCGTGTGGAAGGACAACCGCCGCCGCTTCGCCGAACGCACGCCGATGTGGGACGTGCTCCACAAATTCGGCCACGATTACAAGCTCGTGTTCGTCGGCGACGCCTCGATGAGCCCCTATGAGATCAGCCATCCCGGCGGCTCGGTCGAGCATAACAACGAGGAGGCCGGCGCGACGTGGATGCAGCGGCTGACCAACACCTATCCCGCGGCGGTATGGCTCAATCCGCTGCCCGCGCCGCAATGGGGCTACAGCCCGTCGATCCGCATGATCCGCGAGCTGATGAGCGAGCGCATGTACCCGCTGACGCTGGCGGGACTGGACGAGGCGATGCGGGAACTCACCCGCAAACGCTAGCCGCAGGCTGTCCTACATCCCCGACACGGGTTATAGACTCATCGTCCGCTCTGTCTCATCGCTACAGAAATGGAAACGATGGAAGTCGATCGTTTCCGTTAAGGTGTCCAACTTGTCCATGTTGGCCGGCACGGCAGGCGCTAAGGCCGGCTCACCACGCCGCCCGCCAGCGGCGCCGCCACCCCCGTCGTCCCCGGGAAGCTGATCGGCAGCCCGCGTAGCGTTCGCACCGCCATATAGGCGAACCCCTCCGCCTCCATCGCATCGCCGTTCCAGCCCAGCGCATCGCTCGGCTCGGGCACCAGCCCGGTCCGCTCGCCGATCATCCGCAGCAACGTCGGATTGTGTCGGCCGCCGCCCGCGACGATCAGCCGCCGCGGCCGCGCCGGCAGCCGGTCGATCGCCTCGTTGACGCTCGCCGCGGTGAAGGCGGTCAGCGTCGCCGCCCCGTCCGCCGCCGCCAGCCCCCGCGCCGGCTGGATGGTGAAATCGTTGCGGTCGAGGCTCTTGGGCGGCGCCAGTTCGAAGAAGGGATGATCGAGCATCCCGGTCAGCACCGCCTCGTCGACCCGCCCCGCCGCCGCCAGCGCGCCGCCCTCGTCGAACCGCGCACCCGTCTCCGCCTCGACCCAACTATCGATCAGCCCGTTCGCCGGGCCGGTGTCGAAGGCGACCAGCGCCCCGTCCGCACCGACGAAGGTGATGTTGCCCACCCCGCCCAGGTTGAGCACCGCGACCGGCCGCTCCAGCCCCGCGGTCAGCGCGGCATGATAGACCGGCAGCAACGGCGCGCCCTGCCCGCCCGCGGCGACGTCCGCGCTGCGGAAGTCGCCGACCACCGCGATACCCGTCGCCCGCGCCAGCACCGCGCCGTCGCCGATCTGCCACGTCCAGCCGCGATCGGGACGATGCGCCACCGTCTGGCCGTGATAGCCGATCACGTCGACCGCCCCCGCCTCGACGCCCGCCTCGCGCAGCAATTTGTGGACGGCGAAGGCATGCGTCCGGTCGATCAGCTCGCCCGCCGCGACCAGATCGGGGCTCGCGCGCGGCCGGTCGAAGGTCAGCGCCAGCGTCGTCGCCGCGGCGAGCTGCGCCCGCGCCGCATCGGAATAGGCCTCGCCGCGAAACGCGACGGCGCGCACCTCGCCCTCGCCATCGGTCTCGATCAGCGCCGCATCGATCCCGTCGAGCGACGTTCCGGACATCAACCCTATTGCCAGCATCACACGTCACTCCTCGGCAGGCGCTGTGCCGCCTGCCCCGGCCGCTGTCGAGCGATCAACCGCGGCGGACGCGGCACCGTCTGGCAAAAGCGCGCCGAAACGCCTATGTGCGCCTCTCTCATGGCAACTCGTCTCCCTTCTCCGCCGCGCGTCGGCATGGTGTCGCTCGGCTGTCCCAAGAATCTGGTCGACAGCGAACGCATCCTCACGCAGCTGCGCGCCGACGGCTATCAGATGTCCGCCGATTACGCCGGCGCCGACGTCGTGCTGGTCAACACCTGCGGCTTTCTTGATTCGGCGAAGGAGGAAAGCCTCGAGGCGATCGGCGAGGCGATCGCCGAGAACGGCCGCGTCATCGTGACGGGCTGCATGGGCAAAGAGGCCGAGGTGATCCGCGCCCGCTTCCCGCAGGTGCTCGCGGTCACCGGCGCGCATCAGTACGAACAGGTCGTCGAGGCGGTGCACGAGGCAGCGCCCGCCCACCTCTCGCCGTACATCGATCTGATCCCCGACGCGGGCCTGAAGCTGACGCCGCGCCATTACAGCTATCTGAAGATCTCGGAGGGCTGCAACCACCGCTGCTCCTTCTGCATCATCCCCAGCCTGCGCGGCGATCTCGTCAGCCGCCGCCCCGACGCGATCCTACGCGAGGCGGAGAAGCTCGTCGCCGCCGGCACGCGCGAACTGCTCGTCATCAGCCAGGACACCAGCGCCTACGGCATCGACATCCGCCGGGAGCCGCGGCTGTGGAAGGGGCAGGAGGTCGTGCCGCACATGACCGACCTCGCCCGCGAGCTCGGCAAGATCGCCCCCTGGGTCCGCCTCCACTACGTCTATCCCTACCCCCATGTCGACCAGGTCATCCCGCTGATGGCCGAGGGGCTGGTGCTTCCCTATCTCGACATTCCCTTCCAGCATGCCGCGCCGTCGGTGCTCAAGCGGATGAAGCGCCCCGGCAATGACGCCAAGGTCCTGAGCCGCATCCACCAGTGGCGCGAGATCTGCCCGGACATCGCAATCCGCTCGACCTTCGTCGTCGGCTTCCCCGGCGAGACCGAGGCGGATTTCGACTATCTGCTCGACTGGCTCGACGAGGCGCAGCTCGACCGGGTCGGCGCGTTCCGCTTCGAGCCGGTCGAGGGCGCCGCTGCCAACCTCCTGCCCGATCACGTGCCGGAGGAGGTAAAGGAAGAGCGCTACCAGCGGATCATGGCGAAGACCGCCGCGATCAGCGCCGCCAAGCTCGCCGCGAAGATCGGCCGCACCCTCCCCGTCATCATCGACGAAGTGGGCGAGGAAGGCGCCACCGGCCGCAGCCAGGCCGACGCGCCGGAGATCGACGGCCAGGTCTTCCTCCGCGACGCCGCGCATCTCACGGTCGGCGACATCGTCCCGGTAGCGATCGAGGATGCCGACGAGCACGACCTGTACGGCGTGCCGGTATAGACACTTAGCGCCCGACGCTGGACGTGCCGCCGCGTCCCGCGCAGAATGCGCGGATGGTACGCGAGCGGTTGGCGATGATGACCCGGCTGGCGGTGAGCGGCTATCGCTCGATCCGCGAGCTGACGCTCGAACTAGGGTCGCTCAATGTCGTCACCGGTGCCAACGGCTCGGGAAAGTCGAGCCTCTACCGGTCGCTGCGCCTGCTCGCCGAGGTCGCGCAGGGCCGCTTGATCGCTTCGCTGGCGCGGGACGGCGGGCTGCCCTCGGTGCTCTGGGCCGGGCCGGAAACCATCAGCTGCGACATGCGCGCCGGCCGCGTTCCGGTTCAGGGCACCGTGCGCAAGGGGCCGGTCAGCCTCAGGCTCGGCTTCGCCGGTCCCGATTTTGGTTATGCGATCGACCTCGGCCCGCCGCCGAGCGGCTACGGCTTCGTCGACGATCCCGAGATCAAGGTCGAGGCGATGTGGACCGGCGAGCTCCTCCGCCGCAGCGCAGTCTTCGCCAAGCGTCGCGGTCGCATCGTCAACCTGCGCACGACCGATACCGGCGAATGGCGCCGCAGCCCGCTCGAGGTCGGCCGCTTCGACTCGATGGTCTCGCACGCCGCCGATCCCGCCGGCGGCCTCGAACTGCTGATGATGCGCGAACGGATGCGCGATTGGCGCTTCTACGACGCGCTGCGCACCGATCACGACGCACCGGCGCGGCGGCCGCAAGTGGTGACCTATACGCCGGTGATGGCGGCCGACGGTGCGGACTTGCTCGCCGCGATCCGCACGATCCAGACGTTCGGCGACGCCGACGCGCTCGGCGCTGCGATCGACGATGCCTTCCCCGGCTCGGCGATCACCATGATCGACTCGGGTAGCGGCCATTCGACGCTGGCGATGGCACAGCCGGGCATGCTCCGCCCGCTCGGTGCCGCCGAACTGTCGGACGGCACGTTGCGCTATATCCTGCTCGTCGCCGCATTGCTGTCGCCCCAGCCGCCCGAGCTGATGGTGCTCAACGAGCCGGAGGCCAATCTGCACCCCGCGCTGCTCCCCGCGCTCGCTCGGCTGCTGATCGCCAGCGCCCGCACCTGCCAGATCATCGTCGTCTCGCACAGCACGTCGCTGGTCGAGGCGCTTCGCGACGGCGACGCGGTCCAAGAGATCGCGCTGGAGAAGGACATGGGCGAAACGCGCGCCGCCGGGCAGATCGCGCCGAAATGGGAATGGCCGAAACGCTGACGATTTCGCTATCGTGACCGCCGGACGATATGGCAGCTAGGCACGATGCTGTTCCGAACCTTCGCCGCCGCGGTGGCACTTACCGCCACCCCCCTCGCCGCCCAGACGCTCACCCCGGCCGAACAGGGTGCAATCGACAAGGTCGTCGCCGATGGCCTCGCCGCGACCGGCACGCCCTCGGCGCAGGTCGCGATCGTCCGCGGCGGGCGGATCGTGTTGACGAAGGCCTATGGCAAGCAGTCGGACACCGCCGCGGCGCGCACCGATGCGCCCTATCAGATCGCCTCGATCTCCAAGCAATTCACCGCCGCGGCGCTGCTGCTGCTCGAGGACGACGGCAAGCTGTCGATGGACGACACCGTCGCCAAATGGCTGCCGGGGATCAGCGGCGGCGACCGGATCACGATCCGCCAGTTGCTCAGCCATACCGCGGGCCTGCAGGATTACTGGCCGCAGGATTACAGTTTCCAGGCGATGGAGACGCCGACCACGCCGCAGGCGATCGTCGACCGCTGGGCGAAGAAGCCGCTCGACTTCGCGCCGGGCACGCAATGGCAATATTCCAACACCGGCTATGTCGTCGCCGGGCTGATCGCCGAAAAGGCGGCGGGCGAGCCGCTGATGACTTTGCTCGAACGACGGATCTTCAAACCGCTCGGCATCACCGCGATCGATCAGGACAAGGCGATCGGCGGACGCTTCCCGACCGGCTATCACCGCAACGCGCTCGGCCCGGTCCGTGCCGCGCCGCCGCCCGCCGACGGCTGGCTGTTCGCCGCGGGCGAATTGTCGATGAGCGCCGGCGATCTCGCCAAATGGGACGTGGCGCGGCTGAACCGCAGCCTGCTCCCTGCCGACGATTGGGCGGCGCAAGAGAAAGCGGTGCTGCTCACCGACGGCAGCACGACCAATTACGGCCTCGGCGTCAGCCTCGGCAAGCGCGCCGGGCAGCCCTTCGTCGAGCATAGCGGTGAGGCGGTCGGCTTCCTGTCGGAGAATATCGTCTATCCCGAGCAGAAAGCGGCGATCGTCGTGCTGACCAACGCCGATTTCGGCAATGCCTTCGTCAGCATCGCGCAGGGCATCGCCAAGGTCGTCCTCCCCGCCGATGCCGACGCGACCGAGGCGGCGAAGACCAAGGCGGCGCGCGCGATGTTCGACGCGCTGCGCGGCGGCACGCTCGACCGCACGCTGCTCACCGCGGACGCCGCTTATTATTTCACGCCGCAGGTGATCGCGGACTATCGCACCAGCCTGTCCGCGCTGGGCGAGCCAACCAGCTTCGAGAAAGCGGGGCAGACGCAATTGCGCGGCGGCTTCGTCCAGCGGCGCTACACCGTGACCTATCCCGGCCGGAAGCTGTCGATCGGCACCTTCGCCGAGCCCGACGGCGCCGAGCGCTACGAGCAATTCCTCGTCAGCCCGGCGAACTGACATGCCCGATATTCTGCTCCAGCCCGACCGCGGCCAGCCCGCCCGCACCATCGCCCTGATCGCGCCCGACGCCTATGACGCGTGGCTCGCCGCCCAGCCGCCGCGCGTCCGCACGGCGCTCGCCGCGCAGCGCTTCACCGGCAAGCCCGGCAGCCACGCCATCTACGCCGACGAGGAGGTGCAGGCGGTCGTCGTCGCCGCCACGCCCGACGTGTGGACGCTCGCCAGGCTCGCCGAGGCGCTTCCCGCCGGCACCTATCGCGTCGCCGGCGCGATCGGCCCCGCCGCGCTCGGCTGGCTGCTCGGCCAATATCGGTTCGATCGCTATCGCAAGGCGGACGACACCGGCGCACGCATCCTTCTTACGCAGGACGCCGCAGGCATCGAGGAAACCTTGCGCCTCGCCGCGGCGACCGGCTGGGTGCGCGACCTCGTCAACACCGGCGCGGGCGACCTCGGCCCCGCCGAGCTGGAAGCCGCCGCCGAACGGCTGGCGCGCGATCATCAGGCGAGCGTCACCGTCACGCGCGGCGATGCGCTCGCCACCGGCTATCCGATGATCCACGCGGTCGGTCAGGCGGCGGTCAAGGAACGCGCGCCGCGGCTCATAGAAATCGAATGGGGCGACCCCGCGCATCCCCGCATCGCCCTAGTCGGCAAGGGCGTGGTGTTCGATACCGGCGGGCTCGACATCAAGCCGTCGGCGGGCATGCGGCTGATGAAGAAGGATATGGGCGGCGCGGCGCATGCGCTGGCACTCGCCAGCCTGGTCATGGCGGCGCGGCTGCCGGTGCGGCTCCACCTGCTGATCCCGGCGGTCGAGAACGCCATCGCGGGCAATGCCTTCCGCCCCGGCGACGTGCTGCGCAGCCGGCTCGGGCCGACAGTGGAGAACACCAACACCGACGCCGAGGGCCGGCTGATCCTCGCCGACGCGCTGACCCGCGCCGGCGAAGCCAAGCCCGAGCTGATCCTCGACTTCGCCACGCTCACCGGCGCGGCGCGCGTCGCGCTCGGCCCCGATCTGCCGCCGTTGTTCACCGACGACGCATCGCTTGCCGCCGATCTGCTCGCCGCGGGCGACGCGCTCGACGACCCGCTCTGGCGGCTGCCGTTGTGGGACGCCTATGACGAGATGCTGAAGTCCGACATCGCCGACATGGTCAACGCCCCCGACGGCGGCTTCGCCGGCGCGATCACCGCCGCGCTGTTCCTGCGCCGTTTCGTTCCGAAGGACGTGGCGTGGGCGCATATGGACGTCTTCGCCTGGCGTCCCGCGGCGAAGCCGGGCCGGCCGAAGGGTGGCGACGCTTATGCGCTGCGCGCCTGCTATGCGGTGTTGAAGCAGCGCTACGGCGCGCGATGAGCGTCACCCGCCGCGATCCGCCCGGCGGCAGCGGCATCGCCGGCTGGTATGACGGCGCCGACCTGCCCGATTGCTACGCCGCGCCGCTGCCGCCGGGTCACGACGGGGATATCCACCGCATCGCGCTGGCGATCCTCGACCGGCCGTCGTGGTGGTTCCGCACGCTGCTGACGATCCGCGACGGCTTCGCGCGCAGCGCCGGGCTGCAGACGACGGACGATATCCGCCAGTCGGTCCCCGCCGACGCGCGCGTCGCCTTCTTCCCGATCCGCGCAAGATCGGCGGACGAGATCATCCTCGGCGAAGACGATCGCCACCTCGATTTCCGCCTCTCGCTGCTGGTCGACCGCCGCGCGGACGGCACCGCCACCGTCTTCGCGACGACGGTGGTCCGCTGCCGCAACCGGCTCGGCCGCGCCTATCTCGCCGCGATCACGCCGTTCCACCATCTCGTCGTCCGCTCCAGCCTCGCGCGCGCGGAGGCCGCCGGCTTCGCCGCGCGCTGACGGAGGCGTTTGAGCGCAAGCTACGGGATGCCGGGCGGGCGGCGACCGGCGCAAAGCGTGGCTCCACCATAGGAGCCAAGCCATGTCTTTTCGTATCCAGGGCCTCGATCCCGCACCGTTCCGGCACCTCATCGGGCGCACCGACGCGGCATTGGCGGCGCAGGGCGCAAGACGCTGTGTCGTCGATGCGCATCCCGGCTTTCCGGACCGGATCGAAGTGCGCGATCTGGCGATCGGCGAAACCGCGATCCTGCTCAACTACGAGCATCAGCCCGCCGGCACCCCCTATCGATCGCGTCACGCCATCTTCATCGGCGAAACGGCGACGCAGGCGCTCGACCGGATCGACATGATCCCCGATGCGCTGCGCATCCGCCCGATCTCGTTGCGCGCCTTCACCGCCGCCGGAGACATGACCGCGGCCGATCTCGCCGACGGCGAGCGACTCGTGCCCGTCATCGAGCGACTGCTCGCCGACCCGGCAATCGCCTATCTTCATGCGCATTATGCCAAGCCGGGCTGTTTCGCCGCCCGCATCACCCGCGCCTAGCGATCGATAGCAGGCGGATCGATGTCCCATTGCTGGTCGCGGAGCACGGTCGAGCGTACCGGCCGCCCCGCGGCGTCGCGCCAGGGATCGTAGCGGAAGCGCTTCTCGATCGCGGCGCAGGTCACCTGGTCCATCAGCGCATTGCCGCTCGACCGGGCGATCGTGCAGCCGGTGACGCGGCCGTTGGTCTCGACGCGGTAGCGGACGCCGACGACGCCGCGAAAGCCGGTGTCGAGGATCGCTTCGGGGATGTCGGATCCCTTGATCCGGCCGCTGACCAGCCGCGGCACCCGTTCCCAGCCGCTGCCGTCGCCATCGCCGTCGCCGCCCGCGCCATTGCCGTCGCCGATCCCGCCCGCACCGGTGCCCGGCCCCGCCCGGTCGGAGGCGCCGGACGTCGCCTGCGCGCCGATGTTGGGACGCGGCGCGACGACGATCGGCGGCGGCGGGGCGATCTGGACGATTGGCACCGGCGCGACGACCTCGGTCGCCTTGGAGCGGAGATTCGGCGGCGAGGCCCTGCCGCTCGCCCGGTTGATCCGCTTCGGCGGCGGTAGGACGCGCTCGGGGGGCGGCGGTTCGGGGGCGACCGTGAACGTCGCGAGCGCACTCTGCATCGGCGCGACGCCGGCCCGAAAGGCGAGTCCGAGCCACAGGACATAGCCGAGCGCCACGACGATGACGGCGGTCAGGGCGGCGGCGCCGAGCCGTTCGCGTAAGGGTGCAGGCGCGATCACGATGGTAAGATGATGACGCACTTCGCCTTTCGCAACGCTGACCGGCGGTGTGCAATCGCTCTCCCCAATCGTGGTCCCGGTTTTCGCCGGGATGACGAACGGGCTGCCCTACACCCCCGCCGCCGCCTCGATGATCGGCACGAACTTCGCGGCGGTCAGGCTCGCGCCGCCGACCAGCGCGCCGTCGACATTGTCGCAGGCGAGGATCGTCGCGGCATTCTCGCCGGTCACCGATCCGCCGTACAGGATGCGCACGCCGTCCGCGGCATCGCCGATCAGCGTGCGCAGCTTGGCGCGGGCGATCGCGTGGATCGCGCAGATCTGCTCCAGCGTCGGCGTGCGGCCGGTGCCGATCGCCCAGCGCGGTTCGTAGGCGAGCGTGAACCAGCTGCCGTCGGCATTGTCGGGCACCGATTTCTCGATCTGCGCCTGGACGACGCGCTCGGCGCGGTCGGCGTCGCGCTCCGCCTCGGTCTCGCCGCAGCAGGAGATGACGTGCAGCCCCTGCCGCCGCGCCGCCGCCGCCTTCGCCCAGGCGTCGTGGCTCGTCTCGCCCTGGTCCATCCGTCGCTCGCTATGGCCGACGATGGTGAAGCGCGCCCCCGCCTCCGCGACCATCGCCGCCGAGACGCAGCCGGTATGCGCGCCGCTGTCCGCCTCGTGCACGTCCTCCGCGCCGATCAGCAGGCCCGGTGCCCGGTCCGCCGCGGGTGCGATCAGCGTGAACGGCACCGCGACCATCACGTCGACGCCCGGCGCCCTGGCCGCGGCCGCGGCGATGCCGTCGAGTTCGGCGAGCGCGGCACGCGATCCGTTCATCTTCCAATTGCCCGCCACCAGCTTGCGCCGCGTCATCCGACCTCCTGTTTTACATGTTCAACAAACCCTGCCCGCCCGCGCGCTTGATGGCAAGCCGCTGCGCCCCTAAAGACGCTGCTCTTCAAGAGGGACGATCGGCCTTTTCATGCTCAGCTTTTTCCGCCGGATCATCAATTCCAAGGCCGGCATTGTCGTCACCTTCATCGTCCTCGGCGTGATCGCGCTCGCCTTCGCGGCGGGTGACATCACCGGATTGGCGGGGAATGGCACCAGCCTGTCGGGCAATAGCGTCGCCACCGTCGGCGGCGAGAAGATCACCGCCACCGAGCTGCGCGGCCGCGTCCAGACCGAGCTGCAGGCGGCATCGCAGGAGGCCGCGCGCCAGCAGCAGCCGGCACCGACGATGCAGCAACTGCTCGACCAGGGCGGCTTGCAGGCGACGCTGGACCGGACGATCAACGGCCTCGCGCTCGAAGCCTTCGGGCGCGGCCAGCATATGGTGGTCAGCAAGCGTTCGGTCGACGGCGTGATCGCCAGCATCCCCGGCCTCCGCGGCCCCAACGGCCAGTTCGATCCGGCCAATTACCAGCGGCTGCTCGCCGACCAGAAGCTCACCGATGCGCAGGTCCGCACCGACATCGCCCGCGACATCATCGCGCAGCAGCTCATGCTGCCGACGCAGGGCGCGACGCAGGTGCCGATGAAGGTCGCCTTGCCCTATGCCTCGCTGATGCTCGAAAAGCGCTCGGGTCAGGTCGCCTTCGTCCCCGCCAAGGCGGTCGACACCGGCCCGGCGCCGACCGACGCCGAGCAGCAGGCCTTCTATCGCCGCAACATCCAGCGCTACACCGTGCCCGAGCGCCGCGTCGTCCGCTATGCGGTGGTGACGCCGGATCAGGTCAAGGCACGCGCGGTGCCGACCGACGCCGAGATCGCCGCCGCCTACAACCAGCAGCGCAGCCGCTTCGCCGCCGCCGAGAAGCGCGACATCAGCCAGGTCGTCGTCGCCGATCAGGGCGGCGCCAATGCGCTCGCCGCCAAGGTGAAGGCCGGCACGCCGATCGCCGACGCCGCGCGCGCCGCCGGGCTCGAGCCCGCGGTGCAGACCGGCCTCACCAAGACCGCGTATGCCGCCGCGAGCAGCGCGGGCATCGCCGACGCCGCCTTCGCCGCGCCCAGCGGCGGCGTGGTCGGCCCGGTCCGCGGTCCGCTCGGCTGGGTCGTCGCCCGCGTCGAGAAGATCGAACAGGTGCCGGGCAAGACGCTCGAACAGGCGAAGCCAGAACTCGTCGCCGAACTGTCCAAGCGCAAGCTGCAACAGGCCCTCGCCGACGTGCACGATTCGCTCGACACGTCACTCGGCAAGAACGCCACCTTCGACGAGGCCGTCGCCGACCAGAAGCTGAGCGCGCAGACCACCGCGCCGTTGCTCGCCAACGGCACCAACCCCGATGCCCCCGCCGCGCGGCCCGATCCGGCGGTGGCGCCGATCGTCGCCGCCGCCTTCCAGATGGCCGAGGGCGATCCGGCGCAGCTGGTACCGGTCGGCCAGGACGGCGGCTTCGCGGTCGTCGCGATCGGCCGCGTCGTCCACGCCGCCCCGCGGCCGCTCGATCAGGTCAAGGCGCAGGTCGTCGCCGACGTCACCGCCGATCGGGCGCGCACCGCCGCGCGCAAGCTCGCGACTGACATCCTCGCCAAGGTCAACAAGGGCACGCCGCTGGCGCAGGCGATGGCCGCCTCGGGCCGTGCGCTGCCGCCGGTGCAGACCGCCGGCGCCAGCCGTGCGCAGCTCGCCGCGGCGCAGGGCAACGTCCAGCCGGCGCTCGCGCTGCTGTTCTCGATGGCCAAGGGCAATGCCAAGCTGCTGGAGGCGCCGAACAACGCCGGCTGGCTGATCGTCAAGCTCAATACGATCGTCCCCGGCAACGCCGCCGGCACGCCCGCCGCCGTCGCCGGCGCGCGCGGCAGCATCGCCCGGCTCGTCGGCCGCGAATATGCCGAACAGTTCGCGCGCGCGGTCCGCAACGCGGTCGGCGTCAAGACCGATGCCGCAGCCCTGGCCCGCGTCCGCGCCGACCTCGCCGGCAACACCGGCGGCAATTGAGGTGAAGGCGCCGACCGCCGCCGCCGAGACGCTGGCCGCCGGTCGCCCGGCGTTCGTCTGGCGGCGGCAGGTCGCCGATACCGAGACGCCGGTCGCCGCCGCGCTCAAGCTCATCGAGCCCGGGCGCGGCGACTATCTGCTCGAATCGGTCGAGGGCGGCGCGACACGCGGGCGGCACAGCCTGATCGGCCTCGCCCCCGACCTCGTCTTCCGCGCGCACGGCGACACCGCCGAGATCAACCGCCGGTGGGCCACCGACCGCGAGGCGTTCGAGCCCGCGGGCATGCCGACGCTCGAAGCGCTGCGCAGGCTGGTGGCCGAATGCCAGGGCGACGTGCCCGCCGAACTGCCCAGGGCGCTTGCCTGCCTCGTCGGCTATTTCGGTTATGAGACGATCCGGCTGGTCGAACGGCTCGACGCACCCGCCGCCGATCCGCTCGGTCTCCCCGACATGCTGTTCGTCCGGCCGACGGTGATCTGCGTCTTCGACCGGCTCGCCGACGCGCTCTATCTGGTCGCGCCGGTCTGGCCCGATGCGGCGCGCGATCCCGCGCAGCTCGTCGCCGAAGCGGAAGACCGGCTCGACGGCATCGCCGCCCGCCTCGCCAACACGCCGCTGCCCGCGCCGGTGCGGGCGGGCGCGGACGATCTCGCCTATACGCCGGCGATCCCGCCGGCGGACTATGCCCGCATGGTGACGCGGGCGCAGGACTATATCGCCGCGGGCGACATCTTTCAGGTGGTGCTGGCGCAGCGCTTTTCGGCGCCCTTCGCGCTGCCGCCGTTCGAGCTGTATCGCAGCCTGCGGCGGATCAACCCGTCGCCCTTCCTCTACCATCTCGATCTGCCCGGCTTCGCGCTGATCGGGTCGAGCCCGGAGATTCTCGTCCGGGTCCGCGACGGCGAAGTGACGATTCGGCCGATCGCCGGCACCCGCCCGCGCGGCAAGACCGCCGCCGAGGACGAGACGAACCGCGCCAGCCTGCTCGCCGATCCCAAGGAACGCGCCGAGCATCTGATGCTGCTCGATCTCGGGCGCAACGACGTCGGCCGCTCCGCCGCGCCCGGCTCGGTCCGGGTGACGGCGAGCTATGGCATCGAATTGTACAGCCACGTCATGCACATCGTCTCGAACGTCGTCGGCCGGTTATCGCCGACCGCCGATGCTATCGACGCGTTGCTCGCCGGGTTTCCCGCCGGCACGGTCAGCGGCGCGCCCAAGGTACGCGCCTGCCAGATCATCGCCGAGCTCGAACCCGAACGCCGCGGTGCCTATGCCGGCGGTGTCGGCTATTTCTCGCCCGACGGATCGATGGACAGCTGCATCGTGCTGCGCACCGCGGTGGTGAAGGATGGCACGATCCACGCGCAGGCGGGCGCGGGCATCGTCGCCGACAGCGATCCTGCTTCGGAACAGCGCGAGTGCGAAGCCAAGGCCGGCGCCATCCTCGCCGCCGCGCGCGATGCGGTCAGCCGCGCCGCCCAGGGCGGCTTCGGCCAGTAACCGCCGCCGCGCCGACGCGCGGCGACCTTCGATTGGCGATCAGGGGACCGAGGAATCGGCATCCTGCTTGGCGCGGCGCTCTGCCGCCCATTGGCGGTTGGTGGCCAGCGCGCAGCCGCTCTGGCCACCGGTGCCGACCGGCGAACAGGTATCGGGCAGACCGCCGGCGGCACGGCCGACCTGGTCCATCGTCGCGGCGCGATTGCCCCACGCCTGGTTCTTGGCGGGGATCGGGCCGCTGTCGCGGAACTGCTTGGGAATGCGATAGGGCTGTTCGAGCGTCGAGCAGATGACGATCTCGGTATCGCTGCTCTGCGGGCATTTCTGCCCGACGCCGAGCGTGACCGCGCGGACGCGCTGCGGCGGGGTGCCCGACCCTGCCGTATCCGCCACCGGCGCGCTCTGCGCACCGGCGACCGCGGGCAACGCGATCAAAGCGGCAATCATAAACGGGCGGAACATGGCATGCGTCTCCTTTGCGGCTTCAACGTGCAGGCGACGCAGTTTCTCCCGGCGCGCGACACGGAGCGGTTATAAGCGGCGGCAGATTGCTACAGGATTGCCGGGACGCAACAGGCGTTGCACCGGCGCGGGCATCGTTTATGGCGGCGCGATGATCTTGGTCGTCGACAATTACGACAGCTTCACCTGGAACCTCGTCCACTATCTCATGGAGCTGGGCAGCGAGGTCGAGGTGGTGCGCAACGATGCCATCTCGGCGGGACAGGCGCTGTCGTCGGGTGCCGAGGCGTTCCTGATCTCGCCCGGCCCGTGCACGCCGACCGAGGCGGGGGTGAGCCTCGATCTCGTCGCCGCCGCCGCGGATGCGGGACGGCCGTTGCTCGGCGTCTGCCTCGGCCATCAGGCGATCGGTCAGCATTTCGGCGGCCGCGTTCAACGCGGTGGCCTGATGCACGGCAAGACCTCGCCGGTGGCGCACGACGGCACCGGGCTGTTCGAGGGCCTGCCCTCGCCATTCACCGCGACGCGTTATCACAGCCTGATCGTCAACGACGTGCCCGCGCCGCTGGTCGTCAATGCGCGCGCCGACGACGGCAACGTCATGGGCTTCCGCCACGCGACGCTGCCGATCCACGGCGTCCAATTCCATCCCGAAAGCATCGCCACCGAACACGGCCATGCGATGCTCGCCAATTTCCTGCGCATCGCCGGCATCGCGGTGAAGGCGGCGGCGTGAGCGTCCGCGCACTCCTGCCCGATCCCGCGACGCCGCTGTCGCGCGAGAGCGCGGCGCAGGCCTTCGCCGACATCCTCGACGCGCGCGTGTCGGAAGAGGCGATCGCCGCCTTCCTCATCGCGCTGTCCGACCGCGGCGAGACCAGCATCGAGATCGCCGAGGCCGCCCGCGCGCTGCGCGCCCGGCTGATTCCGATCGCCGCACCCGTCGGCGCGATCGACGTCTGCGGCACCGGCGGCGACGGCCACCACACGCTCAACGTCTCGACCGCGGTGGCGCTGGTCGTCGCGGCCTGCGGCGTGCCGGTCGCCAAGCACGGCAACCGTGCCGCGTCGTCCAAGGCCGGCGCCGCCGACACGCTGGAGGCGATCGGCCTCGACATGACCGTCGCCGGCGCCACCGCGGAGGGCAGCCTCGCCGATCTCGGCATCGCCTTCCTCTTTGCCGCCAACCATCATCCGGCGATGGCGCGGATCACCCCGATCCGCCGCCGCATCGGCAAGCGCACGATCTTCAACCTGATGGGGCCGCTCGCCAATCCGGCGCATGTCACGCATCAGCTGATCGGCATCGCCCGCCCCGATTACGCCGGCCTCTATGCCGAGGCGCTCGAACAGCTCGGCACGACCCGCGCCGCGGTGATCTCCGGCGAGGAGGGGCTCGACGAACTCTCCACCGCCGGCCCGAGCATCGCGGTCAACGTCGGCAGCGCGACGCTGCCGCGCACGATCGTGCCGGAGGATGCGGGCCTGCCGCGCCATCCGCTCGCCGCGATCCGCGGCGGCGACCCTACCTATAACGCCGCCGCGCTGCGCCGCCTGCTCGCCGGCGAGGCGGGCGCCTATCGCGACGCGGTGCTGCTCAACGCCGCCGCCGCACTGGTCGTCGCCGACCACAGCCCCCATCTCACCGCCGGCGCGCATGCCGCCGCGGCCGCGCTCGACGACGGCCGCGCGGGCGCGCTGCTCGACGCCTGGATCGCCTACCGATGACCATCCTCTCCCGCATCATCGAAACCAAACGTGCCGAGGTCGCCGCGCGCAAGGCGACGACCAGCCTCGCCGACCTCGACACGCGCATCGCCGCGGTGACGAAGCCGCGCGGCTTCCGCGCCGCGCTCGACGCCAAGCCGGGCCATGCGCTGATCGCCGAGATCAAGAAGGCGAGCCCGTCCAAGGGGTTGATCCGCGCCGATTTCGATCCCCCCGCCCACGCCCGCGCCTATCAGGCCGGCGGGGCCGCCTGCCTCTCGGTGCTCACCGACGAACAATGGTTCCAGGGTTCGGACGAGTATCTCATCGCCGCGCGCGCCGCCTGCGAGCTGCCGGTGATCCGCAAGGACTTCATGGTCGATCCGTGGCAGGCGACCGAGAGCCGCTCGATCGGCGCCGATGCGATCCTCATCATCGTCGCCGCGCTCGACGACAATCAGATGGCGGAAATCGAGGGCTCGGCGCTCGACTGCGGCATGGACGTGCTGGTCGAGGTCCACGACGCGCACGAGCTCGACCGCGCGCTCAAGCTCAAGTCGCGGCTGATCGGCGTCAACAACCGCGACCTGCGCGATTTCTCGGTCGATTTCGCCCGCACCTACGAACTGGTCGACAAGGCGCCCAAGGGCTGCACCTTTGTCGCCGAGAGCGGGCTGGAAACGCCTGCCGACCTCGATGCGATGGCCGAACATGGCGTGCGCTGCTTCCTGATCGGCGAGGCGCTGATGCGCGCCGACGATGTCGAGGCGGCGACGCGGGCGATGATCGGTTGACCCGCCTGACCCACCTCGACGCCGATGGCGCGGCGCATATGGTCGATGTCGGCGACAAGGCGGTGACCAGCCGCCACGCCGTCGCCACCGGCCGTATCGCGGTCGCGCCCGATGCGCTCGCCGCGATCCGCGACGGTGCGGCGAAGAAGGGCGACGTGCTCGCCGTCGCCCGCGTCGCCGGCATCATGGCGGCGAAGAAGACCGCCGAGCTGATCCCGCTCTGCCACCCCCTTCCCCTCACCCGCGTCACGGTCGATCTGGAGCTGGACGACACCGGCATCACCGCCACCGCGCTTGCCAAGACGGACGGCAAGACCGGCGTCGAGATGGAGGCGCTCACCGCCGTCTCGGTCGCGCTGCTGACCATCTACGACATGGCGAAAGCGATGGACCGCGGTATGACGATCTCGGGCATCCGCCTGCTCGAAAAGGCCGGCGGCAAGTCCGGCGACTGGCGCGCCTGACGCCATGGCCTTGCTGCCGATCGCCGAGGCGCAAGCCCGCCTGTTCGCCTCGGCGGCCCCGGTCGCCGTCGAGGACGTACCACTCGGCCAGGCCCACGGACGCTGGGCCGCCGCCGACGTCGCCGCCCACCGGACGCAGCCGGCGACCGATCTGTCGGCGATGGACGGCTATGCGATCCGCTTCGCCGACCTCCCCGGACCCTGGAGGCTGATCGGCGAAAGCGCCGCCGGCCGTCCCTTCGCAGGCCCGGTCGGTCCGGGCGAGACGGTCCGCATCTTCACCGGCGCGGCGATGCCCGCGGGCGCCGATACGGTGATGATCCAGGAGGAAGTCGCCGCCGACGGCACGACGATCCGGCTGACCGGCGAAGGTCCGCCGAGACTGGGCCGCAACACCCGCCGCCGCGGCCTCGACTTCACGACCGGCGACCGGCTGATCGCGCAGGGCGAGCGGCTCACGCCGGCGCGGATCGCGGTCGCGGCGACCGGCGGGGTGGCGATGATTGCCGTCCATCGCCGCGTGCGGGTCGCGATCTGCGCCACAGGCGACGAACTCGTCGAGCCCGGTCAGGGGAACACCCCCGACGCGCTGCCCGAATCGAACCGCGCGATGCTGGCGGCGCTGCTCGCCGACCTGCCGATCGATCTCGTCGACCTCGGCATCCTGCCCGACGATCTCGGCACGCTGCGCGACGTCTTCGCCGGCGTCGACGCCGACCTGCTCGTCACCACCGGCGGTGCCTCGGTCGGCGACCACGATCTCGTCCGCCCGGCGCTCGAAGCCGCCGGTGGCGCGATCGATTTCTGGCGGATCGCGCTGCGTCCCGGCAAGCCGATGATGGCGGGGCGGCTCGCCGACACCATCCTGCTCGGCCTGCCCGGCAATCCGGTGTCGGCCTTCGTCACCGCCTTGCTGTTCGTCAAACCGCTGATCGCGCATCTGGCCGGCGCCGCCGACCCGCTGCCGCGCACGACGATGACGATCCTCGGCGAAGACCTGCCCGCGAACGGTCCGCGCACCGACTATCTGCGCGCCGAGCTGCGCGATGGCCGGGCCTATGCCTCGACCATTCAGGACAGTTCGATGCTGCTCACGCTCGCCCGCTCGCACTGCCTGATCGTGCGGCCGATCGACGCACCCGCCGCCAGCGCGGGCGACTCGGCAGAAATCCTCGTCATCGCTTGACGGGCGCCATCCTGTTCCCTAGAAGTTCCGCGTCTGTTCCGACGGGGAAGGTCCGCTCATGCTCACGCGCAAGCAACACGAGCTCGTTTGCTTCATCAACGACCGGTTGGAAGAAACCGGCATCTCGCCTTCGTTCGAGGAGATGAAGGAAGCGCTCGACCTCAAATCCAAATCGGGCGTGCACCGCCTGATCAGCGCGCTCGAGGAACGGCATTTCATCCGCCGCCTGCCCAACCGCGCCCGCGCGCTCGAAGTGCTGCGCATGCCGGAACGCTCGGAGCGCAAGCCTGCACCGGCGACGCCCGCGCCCGCCCCGGCCCCCGCGAAGACCGGCAACGTCCGCGCCGCGGCGACGCCGGCGAACGACGTCATCGAGATCCCGCTGCACGGCCGCATCGCCGCCGGTGTCCCGATCGAGGCGTTCGAGGGGAGCTCGATGCTCGCGGTGCCCGCCGCCCTGCTCGGCTCGGGCGAACATTATGCGCTGGAAGTATCTGGCGATTCGATGGTCGAGGCGGGCATCCTCGACGGCGATTACGCGCTGATCCGGCGGACCGAGGTCGCCCGCGACGGCGAGATCGTCGTCGCGCTGATCGACGACAGCGAGGCGACGCTCAAATATTTCCGTCGCGAGGGCGCGATGGTCCGGCTCGACCCGGCCAACCGCGCCTACGAACCGCAGCGCTACGTGCCGTCGCACGTTCGCGTACAGGGCAAATTGTCGGGCATCCTGCGCCGCTACGATTGAGCCGGACGGGGGGCGAACGCCTTGCGGACGTGCCCTCCTGTATCCATCGGCTGCACCGAAGCATTACCCCCTTTCCGTCACCCCGGGCTCGACCGAGACCTCTGCGAAAGTCGTCCCAGTGCTCTTGCGAAAGCAGGAGCCCAGGGTTGCGCGCAGTTCCGGCTGTCACTCTGCTGGACCTAAGGCCGATCGACATTCAACTCGTGGACGATGCCAAGTCCTCCCCCGCCAGGGAGTGCCGGGTTGAACGGCCCCCGGCCGTTCAAGGTCATGCCGGGGGCATGACCGACCCGGCACTGTGGCGCGGCGAAGCCGTGACGGAGGGGGAGGTAAGCGACCACTCTTGTTGCGTGTCCTCCCCTCCGTCATGCCTCCGGCATGCCACCTCCCCCTTGCGGGGGAGGAATTCTAAGGCTGGCTATCGATCCGACCTAGCGCCCGACCAGCCAGCGGCCGAAGCGCGGTACGGCGCCGTGGCGGGTCATCCAGTCGCTATAGGCGCGGTAGACCGGATCGAGGCCGAGGTGGCGTTCCTCGGTGCGGGCGCGCCAATAATAGATGCCGGTGACCACGCCCATCAATGCGGTGGCGCGCACCGCGTCGATCAGGCTGCCGGTGGTGAGGATCGGCAGGGTCGACAGCCACCAGAACAGGTTCTTCGACAGATAGGCCGGATGGCGCGACCACGCGTAAGGCCCGTGCGTCAGGATGCCGCGGTGGGTCAGGTTGGAGAAGCGCGGCCCGAACGCGACCGTCGCCCAGGCGTAAACCGCGGTCAGCAGCGCGAGGATCGCACCCCATATCGCCGACACGGTCGGATGGCCGGCGAGCCAGAATGTCCAGTCCTGCGTCCCCGGATGATAGTCGAGAGGGCCGCCCGACTCCATCAGGATGAACGGCGGATAGCAGATCAGCGCGGCGGTCCATGCGGCGGCATAGGGGTTGGCGCTGCGGATGTGCGCGTCGAGCGGGCGCAGCGTCAGGACATAGCCGACGGTGGCGAAGCTGACGTCGATGACGAACATCAGCCCGATCAGCCATTGCACCAGCGCGACGGGATCGCGGAGGCTCGCCCGGTCGATGTGGATGAAGCCCGCCCAATTGCCGGGGAGCACCGCGAGCATGAAGGCGAGGAAGAACGCCTTGACCGTCCAGGCGCGGAGATGGCCGTAGATCGCCTCGGGTACGACGCCGGGCTGGCCGGTCAGCCACGCGCCGAGGTGCCAGGCGCCGTCACGCGGCTCGACGAGATATCGGTCGATCCAGAGCACATACGGCACGGCGAGGATCGCGACGATCGGCATGACCCAGCCGAAACACCACATGGCGAAGGCGAAATTGCCGTCCCAATAGAAGCGCCCGATGCCGTAGAGGAAGGCGATACCGCCCCAGGTGAGATACAGGCCAGCGAGCTTGGTCAGGCTGACGTCGCGGCGCTCCGCCAGCGGACGTGGATCGTGCCAGTCGATGCCGGTGCTGGCGCGACGATGCACCTTGTCGACCAGCAGCGACCAGCCGATCATGGGCAGCGCGCAGGCGACGAGCGCGACCAGCGCCGCATAGGGGCCATCCATGCCGATCGCGAGCGCCGCCGCCAGCCACGCGAACAGCCCGGCGATGCCAGCGAGCCCGACGCCATGACCGACGGCAGACGCGGGACGCTGGTCGGCCGATGCGGGGACCTGTTCGGGATCGTGCTCCATCCCGGCGACTTAGCGCGGCAACGGTAAGCAAGCCATGAACCACGACGGGATGCGATCTTGGGTCTTGACCCCGTATGCCGCGCGACGATAAGCCGCGGCTCGATCGACGCCCGCGGGCCGTCAGGTCGTGCGGGTATAGTACAATGGTAGTACAGCAGCCTTCCAAGCTGAATACACGGGTTCGATTCCCGTTACCCGCTCCACGCCCTTGAACGCCGACGGCTGCGGCCGATCACCGGCCACAGCCGCCGTCACGATCAATGGTCGGCGGTGCCGGGTTCCGCCATCTTGCGATGCTGTTCGGCGAGCACCGCATTGGGCGTGACATTGGCGACGGCCGACTGGATCTTGTTCTTCCAGCCGGACACGATCGCTGCTTTGCCTTCCATCAGCGCGTCCCAGCCGTCGGCGGCGACCTTGGCGGGATCGTCCTTCTTGGGATCGCTGCCGACATCGGTGTCGAGCATGTCGCCGCGCGCGAAGAATTCGGTGTCGGTCGGTCCCGGCATCAGATTGGTGAGCGTGACGCCATCGGCATCCTTGATCTCGTTCTGCAAGGCGGCGACGAAGCTGTCGAGGAACGCCTTGGTGCCGTTGTAGACCGCCTGGAACGCGCCGGGAATGTAACCCGCGATCGAACCGGTCACGAGCACTTTGCCGTCGTTGCGCGCGACCATGTCGCGCAGCACCTTCTGCAAGAGATAGGCGGTGCCGGTGATGTTGGTATCGACCACCGCGCGCCAATCCTCTACCGATTGGTCGAGGAAGGCATGGCCGAGACCGCGGCCGGCATTGGCGCAGAGCAGGTCGATCCGCCGCCCGCCTGCCGCTTCTAGCAGCCGATCGACGCCTTCCGGGGTCGACAGGTCCGCCTCGAGCGCCTGAACGTCATGCTCGTATTGGCGGAAGTCGGCCGCTGCCGCCTCGATCAGCGGCTCGTCGGCGACGACGAGGATGTCGTAGCCGTTGCGCGCGGCGAGCGAGGCCAGTTCGAAGCCGATGCCCGTCGAGGCACCGGTGATGATCGCGAATTTGTCAGCCATATGCGGTATCCTTGGATGGAAAGACGATCAGGCGACCATGCCGGGCTTCAGCACGATCTTGGTGGTTTCGTTCTGATGGTTCTTGAACAGGTCGTAGCCCTTGGGCGCGTCGGTCAGCGGCATGCGGTGCGAGATCAGGAACTCGGTGTCGATCTTGTCTTCCATAATCGCGTTGAGCAGCGCCGGCATATAATGCTGGACGTGGGTCTGGCCGGTCTTGAGCGTCAGCCCCTTCTCCATGAACGCGCCGAGCGGGAATTTGTCGACGAAGCCGCCATAGACCGCCGGCATCGAGACGCGGCCACCCTTGCGGCAGGCGATGATCGCCTGACGGATCGAATGCGGCCGATCGGTGCCGAGGAAGGTCGACGCCTTGATCTGGTCGATGATGTTGTCGACGAACATGCCGTGCGCCTCCAGCCCGACCGCGTCGATCACCGCATCGGGGCCGATGCCGCCGGTCATCTCCATCAGTGCCTCGTAGGTGGCGCTTTCCTCGAAGTTGATCGTCTCGGCGCCGAAGCGCTTGGCGAGTTCGAGGCGGTGGGGGAAATGGTCGATCGCGATGACGCGCTCGGCGCCCATCAGGAATGCCGATTGCACCGCGAACAGCCCGACCGGGCCGCAGCCCCAGACCGCCACCGTATCGCCCGGCTCGATCTGCGCATATTCGGCCGCCTGCCAGCCGGTCGGCAGGATGTCCGACAGGAACAGCACCTTGTCGTCGGAGACGCCGTCGGGGATGACGATCGGGCCGACGTCGCTGAACGGCACGCGGACATATTCCGCCTGGCCGCCGGCATAGCCGCCGGTCATATGGCTGTAGCCGAACAGGCCCGACATCTCGTGGCCGTACAGCTCCTGCGCGATGTCCTGATTGTCGGCGGGCAGACCGTTGGGGCAGGCCGAATATTGATGCTTGCCGCAATGGTAGCAGCTGCCGCAGGCGATGGTGAACGGCACCACGACACGCTGGCCCTTCTTCAGCGTCGACTTGGCGCCGACCTCGACCACTTCGCCCATGAATTCGTGGCCGAGGATGTCGCCGGCCTGCATCGTCGGGATATAGCCGTCGTAGAGGTGGAGATCGGAACCGCAGATCGCGGTCGAGGTGACCTTGATGATACAATCGCGATCGTTGACGATCTCGGGATCGTCGACCGTGTCGACGCGGACGTCATGCTTACCGTGCCATGCGAGCGCTTTCACAGGCCCATCTCCTCGAACTGCTTGGGGTTCATCGCGGGCGTGGCGATCTCGCCGGTCTCCATAAGCTGCTTGAAGCGGCGCAGGTCGCGGCGGGCCTGGATCGCAGGCTCGCGCTGGAACATCTTGGCGATAAGCTTGCCGACGACGCCGCCGGGCGGGTCATACGCGATCGTCGCGGTCACCACCGTGCCGCGCGGGCCGGCGTCGCGGAACTCGATGCGGCCCGAATTGGCGACGTCGGCGCCGGGTTCGGAGGTCCAGGCGATCAGCCGGTCCTGCTCTTCCTGCGTGATCCGCGCGTCCCATGCGACGGTCGCGCCGGCAGGTGCTTTGACCACCCAATGCGAAAGCTTGGCGTCGACGACATCGATCGACACCACATTCTCCATGAAATGCGGCAGGTTGGTGAAGTCGCGGAAAAAGTCGTAAAGTTCGCGCACGGGCCGGTTGATCGTCACCGATCGTCCGGCCACCGAACTGCCCTGCCCCTCGATCAGCGAGGCGGTGGTGGCGTCGGCAGCATCGCCGTGCTTGTAGGTCGTGGAGGGCGCGTCATCGCGTCGGTCGGTCATGCTGGTCTCCCTTCGCAAGACCGCTCCAACCCGTCGAGAGTCGCACCCGTTCCTATCGTTACGCGTGTGGATTCAAATAGATAAAGCTGATTTTACCACGCGGCGCAGGGCGTTTCCGATCGGCTGCGGCGCTGGGTGCAGGCCCTCCCCGCCGAAGCGGGGAGGTGGTGGACAGGGCTGGATTCGAACCAGCGTACGCTTGCACGGGCAGATTTACAGTCTGCTGCCTTTAACCACTCGGCCACCTGTCCAGATGGGCCGCTTCGCTGAAGCGAGGCGGCCTATTGGCGAAGCGAAACGCGGCTGTCAACGCGCCCGCGGCGGTTTTTCGCATCGCCCTCGCCGGCTTGCGCGAACCGCGACCGCCGCCTAGCACCGGCCGCAACGTTCGCCGGGGACCTTCATGCGCCACTTCCTGCTCGCCACCGCCGCCCTTTGCATCGCACTGCCCGCCGCGGCGCAGGACCGCGCCGGGCTTGCCGCGATTATCGATCAGGGCACCAACCACAGCCAGGTGGTGCAGACCGCGCAATATCTCACCGACGTGATCGGCCCGCGGCTCGCCAATTCGCCGGGCGCGCGCGCCGCCGAGGCCTGGACGCAGGGCAAGTTCCGCGAATGGGGGCTGCGCAACGTCCGCAAGGAAGGCTTTGCCTTCGGCCGCGGCTGGGGAATCGAGCGCGCCAGCGTGCGGATGGTGACGCCGCGCGCTGTCCAGCTCACCGCGATTCCCGTCGCCTGGACGCCGGGGACCAACGGCACGCTCACCGCGCCGGTGATCGTCGCGCCGATCGCGCGCGAACGCGACTTCGCGAAATATCGCGGTCAGCTCCGCGGCAAGATCGTGATGGTCACGCTGCCCCGCGCCGCCAAGGACCCGACCGAACCCGACTTCCGCCGCCTGACCGGCGACGACATCGCCAGGCTCGACCAGTTCCAGCAGCCCGATTACGACCCCGCCAACATCAATCGCCGCGCCAAGCGGCTCGATTACACCAAGAAGCTCGACGCCTTCCTGAAGGCGGAGGGCGCGGTGGCGATGGCGACGATGTCGTATCGCGACGGCAAGCTGGTGCATGGCGAGGGCTATCTGTTCGGCACCGGCGATACCGCGACGCTGCCCGCGGTGCAGATCGCGCAGGAGGATTATCTGCGGCTCGCCCGGCTCGCCAAGATCGGCCCGGCGCCGACGCTGGAGATCACCAGCGACGTCCGCTTCGACGACAGCGACGCCAACGCCTATAACGTCATCGCCGAGATCCCCGGCACCGACGCCAAGGCCGGCTATGTCATGGCCGGCGCGCATCTCGACAGCTGGGTGGCGGGCGACGGCGCGGCGGACAATGGCGCCGGATCGGCCGAGGTGATGGAGGCGGCGCGCATCCTCGCCGCGAGCGGCGTGCGGCCGAAGCGCACGATCCGCTTCGTGCTGTGGGGCGCGGAGGAGGAAGGCCTGCTCGGCAGCCTCGCTTATACCAAGGCGCATCTCGCCCGCCGCGGCGCGCCGGCGGACCAGCCGGCCGGCGTCGATTATGGCTTTGCCGATCGCTGGCCGATCGTGCCGCTGCCCGGCCACGGCGAACTCGCCGCCTATTTCAATATCGACAACGGTTCCGGCAAGCTGCGCGGCCTGTATGCCGAGAACAATCCGGCGGTGGTGCCGATCTTCCGCGAATGGCTCGCGCCGCTCGCGTCCATGGGCGCCGCAAACGTCGTCGCGCGGCAGACCGGCGGTACCGATCACGTGCTGCTGCAGCAGGTCGGCATCCCCGGCTTCCAGTTCGTCCAGGACCCGCTCGATTACGGCAGCCGCGTCCACCATTCGTCGGTCGACACGTTCGACCATCTGAAGCCCGAGGATCTGCGGCAGGGATCGATCGTCCTCGCCTCGGTCCTGCTTTCCGCCGCCAACGCCGACACGGCGCTGCCCCGGCCGCCGCTGCCGACGCAGCCGGTGGTCACTGACCCCTTTGCCTATAGCGATGCCAATGATGACTGATGCCATGACCTCAAATTCTGCGAGCGCCCGCTGATGGCGCGCCGTGGCCACCGCCCGTCGACGGGCACCGCCAACCGGCCCAAATTCTGGGGCCGGCATCCGGTGACGGCAGCGCTCGCCAACCCGAACCGCGTCGTGCGCAAATTGTGGGGGACGCGCGAGGCGCTCGCCTCGCTCGACATTCCGGCGTCGATGCCGGTGGTCTATGCCGATGTCGCCGATCTCGGCCGGCTGGTGCCCTCCGACGCGCCGCATCAGGGCCTCATCGCCGAGGTCGAGCCGCTCGAGGACAATTGGCTCGCCGATCTGCTGATCGAGGGCAAGGACGACCAAAGGCCGCTCGTGGTGCTCGATCAGGTCACCGATCCGCACAACGTCGGCGCGATCCTGCGCTCGGCGGCGGCGTTCGACGCGCTCGGCATCGTCACGCAGGACCGCCATGCGCCGCCCGAAAGCGGCACGGTCGCCCGCGCGGCGTCGGGGGCGCTGGAGACGGTGCCGTGGGTGCGCGTCGTCAACCTCGCACGCGCGCTGGAGGAGATCGCCGAGGCGGGGTTCTGGCGGATCGGGCTCACCGGCCATGCCGAACAGACGCTCGCCGAAGCTTTGGGGACGCAGCGCATCTGCATCGTACTCGGCGCCGAGGGCGAGGGCATGCGCCAGAATACCGAGGCGCATTGCGACGAACTCGCCAAGCTGCCGATCAGCGAGAAGGTGGAGAGCCTCAACGTGTCAAACGCCGCGGCGATCGCGCTGTACGCAGTGGCGGCGCGGTAGACGCATTTGCCTTGATCGTCATTCCCGCGAAGGCGGGAATCCCTACACGCTGACGCTGCGGCTCAAGCCGGGTCAGAGGGTATGGATCCCCGCCTTCGCGGGGATGACGGTAGGGAATTAGACTACGATCCTAAGGCGAGATACCGATCAATCCTCCCCCGCGATCGTCACCTTCAGGCCGTCGAGTGCCGGCGTCATCTGGATCTGGCACGACAGGCGCGAGGTCGCGTTGCGCTCGTCGCTCGAATCCAGCAGGTCGTCCTCGTCCGGCCCCATCGCCGGCAGCTTGTCGGCAAACGCCGGATCGACGTGGACGTGGCAGGTGGCGCAGCTGCAGCAGCCGCCGCATAGCGCCAGCAATTCGTCGATGCCGGCGTCGCGGATGACCTCCATCACCGACAAACCGGCCTCGCCGTTGATTTCGCGTTCTTCCCCCTCGCGCGTGACGACGATAAGCTTGGGCATGACAGTCTCCGATACAGTTGCCGACGGCCATGCCGCGCGTTGGGTCAAGGATCAAGCATGGGCCTGAGCGCCGAACAGATTCGCACGGCGATGGATGCACTTGCATTGACGGAGCCGGCCTTCGCCGCCGGCCTCGCCCGCGTCGGCTATCCGCCGCCGCGGTTGCGCGAGCGCGGCTATGCGACGCTGTTGCGCACGATCCTCGGCCAGCAGGTGAGCGTCGCGTCGGCTGCCGCGGTGTATCGCAAGCTCGAGACGTTGGTCGGCGATCCCGGCGATCCCCACACCATCCTCGCGGCGAGCGACGAGACGCTGCGCGCCGCCGGCCTGTCGCGACAGAAAGCGAGCTATGCGCGCAGCCTCGCCGAGGAGGTGACCAGCGGGCGGCTCGATCTCGATCATCTGCCCGCGGACGACGAAGAGGCGATCGCGCAGCTCGTCCGGGTCAAGGGGATCGGCCGGTGGTCGGCGGAAATCTATCTGCTGTTCGCCGAGGGGCGCGAGGATGTCTGGCCGGCGGGCGACCTTGCGGTGCAGATCGAGGTTGGGCGGCTGCTCGGCCATAACGACCGGCCATCGGAGAAACTGACGCGCGCGCTCGCCGAGGCATGGCGGCCGCATCGCGGCGCGCTGGCGATCTTCACTTGGCACCATTATGGTGCGGGTCCCGATGTGGACGCGGCGCCGGTTTAGCGCGGGTGGATGTCCAGCTTACGGACTGCGGTAATTCCTCCCCCGCCAGGGGGAGGAATTTTCTGCAAAGCCCCTGACGTCGCCACGTCCTCACACATGGCGGGGGTGTGGACGGGCGCAAGTGTCTGATCCGCCGCCTCTCCCTCGTCCGATAGTTGCAGCCGATTGATCCAGCCGGCGCGCTCGCACCTTGCCCGCGCGCGCCGCTTCCGCCACACACCGGCGCCATGACGCCACCCGCCTCTGCCCCAGCCGTGTCCCTCAGCGGCAGCCACCGCAGTATCGCGGTGCCGGTGGGCGGCGCGGGGTGGCGGCGGTTGGCGGCGTTCATGGGACCGGGGTTCCTCGTCGCGGTCGGCTATATGGACCCGGGTAATTGGGCGACCGACATCGCCGGCGGATCCGCCTTCGGCTATACCTTGCTGTCGGTCATCCTGCTGTCGAACCTGATGGCGATCGTGTTGCAGGCGCTGTCGGCGCGGCTGGGCATCGCCGCCGGGCTCGACCTCGCGCAGGCGTGCCGGGCCTATTATTCGAAGCCGGTGTCGATAATGCTCTGGCTGCTCGCCGAGATCGCGATCATCGCCTGCGACCTCGCCGAGGTGCTGGGCACCGCGATCGCGCTGCAATTGCTGTTCGGCATCCCGCTGGTCTGGGGCGTGATCGTCACCGCGCTCGACGTGTTCCTGATCCTCGCGCTGCAACGCTACGGCTTCCGCAAGATCGAGGCGTTCATCGTCGCGCTGCTGCTGATCATCGCCGGCTGCTTCGCGTTCGAGCTGTTCAGCGCGCGGCCCGACATGGGCGCGGTGCTGGCGGGCTTCGTGCCGTCGCCGGGGATCGTCACCGATCCCGCCAAACTCTATCTGGCGATCGGCATCCTCGGCGCGACGGTGATGCCGCACAATCTCTATCTCCATTCCTCGATCGTCCAGACCCGCGCGTTCGACCCGAGCGATGCCGGCAAGGCGGAGGCGGCGAAATGGGCGACGATGGACAGCACGGTCGCGCTCGGCCTCGCCTTCTTCATCAACGCCGCGATCCTGATCGTCGCCGCGGCGGTGTTCCATACCGCCGGCCGTACCGAGATCGCCGAGATCGACGAGGCCTATCGCCTGCTCGCGCCGATGATGGGCGTCGGCGCGGCGAGCATCGTGTTCGGCGTCGCGCTGCTCGCCTCGGGACAGAATTCCACCGTCACCGGGACGCTCGCCGGGCAGATCGTGATGGAGGGGTTCCTCAACCTGCGGCTGCCGGTGTGGCTGCGGCGGATGGTGACGCGGCTGCTCGCGATCGTGCCGGCGGTGTTCGTCGTCGGCCTGTCGGGCGACGGCGGCGCGACCAAGCTGCTGGTGCTGAGCCAGGTGGTGCTGAGCCTGCAATTGCCGTTCGCGGTCGTGCCGCTGGTGCTGTTCACCGGCCAGTCGCGGGTGATGGGGCGGTTCGTCAGCCCGTGGTGGCTGCGCACGCTCGCCTGGGGCATCGCGGCGATCATCATCGGGCTCAACCTGACCTTGCTCGTCGGCATGCTCTGACGCCGGATCGGCCGTTTTCGCGGGTGACTTTCGCGGACCGGCATCGTCTACTGCCTCCTCCTCTTGCTTCGGACATGCCGTGACAGACAGCCAAGCCGCCGCACCGACCGACCCCCGCCCCGCGCTCGCCTCGGCGATCGTCGACACGCTCGTCCACCGGATCGGCAAGGACGCGCAGGCGGCGCGGCCGCACGACTGGCTCGCCGCGACGATCCTGACCCTGCGCAACGAGATCATCGAACGCTGGATGGAATCGACCAAGGCGGCGCATGCCGCCGGAGCGAAGCGGGTCTATTACCTCAGCCTCGAATTCCTCATCGGCCGGCTGCTGCGCGACGCTTTGTCCAACCTGCGCCATAACGACGAGGTCGCCGACGCGCTCGCCAGCCTGGGCGTCGACCTCGCCGCGATCGAGGAGATCGAGCCCGATGCCGCGCTCGGCAACGGCGGGCTCGGGCGGCTGGCGGCGTGTTTCATGGAGAGCCTCGCCAGCCTCGACCTGCCCGCTTACGGTTATGGCATCCGCTATGTGAACGGCATGTTCCGCCAGCGGCTCGACGACGGCTGGCAGGTCGAGCTGCCGGAGAATTGGCTCGCGCACGGCAATCCCTGGGAGTTCGAGCGGCGCGAGAGCGCCTATTTCGTCGGCTTCGGCGGCGAGGTCACCGCGACCGCCGCGGGCCAGATCCACTGGTCGCCGGCCGAGGCGGTCGAGGCGGTCGCGGTCGACACGCCGATGGTCGGCTGGCGCGGCAAGCGCGTCAACACACTGCGATTGTGGAATGCGCGGGCGTTCGACCCGATCAAGCTCGACCGGTTCAACGCCGGCGATTTCGAGGGCGCGCTCGCCGGGCAGATGCGCGCCGAGACGCTGACCCGCGTGCTCTATCCCAACGACAGCACGCCGGCGGGGCAGGAATTGCGGTTGCGGCAGGAGTATTTCTTCTCCTCCGCATCGATCCAGGACATCGTCCGCCGGCACCTGCAATATTTCGGCGATATCCGCACTTTGTCCGACAAGGCGGCGATCCAGCTCAACGACACGCACCCGGCGGTCGCGGTCGCCGAACTGATGCGGTTGCTCACCGATTTCCACGAACTGTCGTTCGACGAGGCGTGGGACATCACCCGGGCGACCTTCGGCTATACCAACCACACGTTGCTGCCCGAGGCGCTGGAAAGCTGGCCGCTGCCGTTGTTCGAGCGGTTGCTGCCGCGGCACATGCAGATCGTCTATGCGATCAACGCTAGGCTGTTGCGCGAGGCGAGCAAGGTCGATGGCATCGACGGCCGTGCGATCGCCGCGATCAGCCTGATCGACGAGGGCGGCGAGCGGCGCGTCAGGATGGCGAACCTCGCCTTCGCCGGCAGCCACAGCGTCAACGGCGTGGCGGCATTGCACACCGAATTGATGAAGAAGACGGTGTTCGCCGATCTTCACACGCTCTATCCCGACCGCATCAACAACAAGACCAACGGCATCACCCCGCGCCGCTGGCTGCAGCAGTGCAACCCGGGCCTCACCGGCCTGCTGGTCGAGGCGATCGGCGAGGATTTCCGCGACGACGCCGCCAAGCTGACCGCACTCGCACCCTTCGCAAATGATTCATCGTTTCGGGAGCGTTTCGCCGCCGTTAAGCGTTCCAACAAGGTGACGCTCTCGACCTACATCAAGGACAGCATGGGGCTGGCGCTCGACCCCGATGCGATCTTCGATGTGCAGATCAAACGCATCCACGAATACAAGCGCCAGTTGCTCGGGATCGTCGAGGCGGTGGCGCTGTACGACCAGATCCGCAGCCATCCCGAGCGCAATTGGGTGCCGCGCGTCAAGCTGTTCGCCGGCAAGGCGGCGTCGAGCTATCACACCGCCAAGCTCGTCATCAAACTGGCGAACGACGTCGCCAAGCGGATCAACGCCGACCCCGCGGTCGGCGACCTGCTGAAGGTGGCTTTCATCCCCAATTACAACGTGAGCCTCGCCGAGCGGATCATCCCCGCCGCCGATCTGTCCGAGCAGATCTCGACCGCGGGCATGGAGGCGTCGGGCACCGGCAACATGAAGTTCGCGCTCAACGGCGCGCTGACCATCGGCACGCTGGACGGCGCCAATATCGAGATCAAGGATCATGTCGGCGACGACAATATCTTCATCTTCGGCCTCACCGCCGACGAGGTCGCCGAGAAGCGCGCGAGCGGCTATCGCGGCCGCGAGGTGATCGAGGGGTCGCGCGAGCTGGCGCAGGCGGTCAACGCGATCGCGTCGGGCGTATTCTCGCCCGACGATCCCGATCGCTACAAGGGGCTGATGGACGGTTTGTACGAGCATGACTGGTTCATGCTCGCCGCCGACTTCGACGCTTATGCCGCCGCGCAGCGACAGGTCGACGCACGCTGGAGCGATGCCGATGCCTGGGGCCGGTCGGCGGTGCTCAACGTCGCCAACATGGGCTGGTTCTCGTCGGACCGGACGATCGGGGAATATGCGAAACAGATCTGGGGTGTGATGTGAAACCGCCGCGTGGCGCCATCGCCGCATTGCTGGAAGGGCGCCACGACGATCCGTTCTCGTTGCTCGGCACGTTCGCCGGGCCGGAAGGGACGTTCGCGCGCGCCTGGATCCCCGGCGCCGAGACCGCGGAAGCGCATGATTTCGCCGGGACGCCGCTGGGCGCGCTGACCCGGATCGAGGATGCCGGCCTGTTCGAAGGTCCGATCGCCGGTGCGCCGCAACCGATCAGATACAAGGCGCAGGGGTTCGGTGCGGAATGGTGGGTGACCGATCCCTACAGCTTCGGGCCGGTGCTCGGCCCGACCGACGATTATCTGATCGCCGAGGGCTCGCATTTCCGCCTGTACGACAAGATGGGCGCGCATCTGATCGAGCATCAGGGCGCGAGCGGCATGCATTTCGCGGTATGGGCACCCAATGCGCGGCGCGTTTCGGTGGTCGGCGACTTCAACGACTGGAACGATACGCGCCACGTCATGCGCCGGCGCAGCGACATCGGCGTGTGGGAAATCTTCCTGCCCGACGTCGGGGCGGGTCGCAGCTACAAATTCGCGATCGTCGGACCCGACGGCACGTTGCAGCCGCTGAAGGCCGACCCCTTCGCCTTCGCCGCCGAACTGCGGCCGAAGACCGCATCGATCACCACCGCGCCGCCCGCGCACGTCTGGGGCGACGACGCGCATCGCGAGACCTGGGCGAAGGTCGATCCGCGCCGGGTGCCGGTCAGCATCTACGAGGTCCATGCGGGAAGCTGGGACAAGGATGCGAACGGCTGGTATGTGTCGTGGGACGCGCTCGCCGACCGGCTGATCCCCTATGTCGTCGACCTCGGCTTCACCCACATCGAGTTCATGCCGATCAGCGAGCATCCCTATGATCCGTCATGGGGCTATCAGACGACGGGGCTCTACGCGCCGTCGGCACGGTTCGGCGATGCGGACGGGTTCGCGCGCTTCGTCGACGGTGCGCATCGTGCCGGGATCGGCGTGCTGCTCGACTGGGTGCCGGCGCATTTCCCGGTCGACCCGCACGGCCTCACGCGCTTCGACGGCACCGCGCTGTACGAGCATGAGGACCCGCGGCTCGGCTTCCATCCCGACTGGAACACCGCGATCTACAATTTCGGGCGGCGCGAAGTGCGCTCGTTCCTCATCAACAACGCGCTGTTCTGGCCGGAACGCTATCATGTCGACGGCCTGCGCGTCGATGCGGTCGCCTCGATGCTCTACCGCGACTATAGCCGCGAGGCGGGCGAGTGGATCCCCAATGACGAGGGCGGCCGCGAGAATTGGGAGGCGGTGAGCTTCCTGCGCGAGATGAACCGCGCGGTCTACGGCAAGGAAGACGGCGTCTTCACCGTCGCCGAGGAATCGACGAGCTGGCCGGGCGTGTCGATGCCCGCGTTCGAGGAGGGGCCGCGCGAGGCGCTCGGCTTCGGCTTCAAGTGGAACATGGGCTGGATGCACGACACGCTCCAGTATTTCGCGCGCGAGCCGGTGCATCGCCGGCATCATCACGGCGAGATCACCTTCGGCTTCGTCTATGCCTTCGACGAGAATTTCGTGCTGCCGCTGAGCCACGACGAGGTCGTCCACGGCAAGGGATCGCTGCTGACCAAGATGGCGGGCGACGACTGGCAACAATTCGCCAATCTGCGCGCTTATTACGCGTTCATGTGGGGTTATCCGGGCAAGAAGCTGCTGTTCATGGGGCAGGAATTCGCACAGCGGCAGGAATGGAGCGAGGAGCGCGCGCTCGACTGGCATCTCGGCCAGTCCGCGGCGCATGGCGGCGTGCGCAGGCTGGTCCGCGATCTCAACCGCCTCTACCGCGATACCCCGGCGCTGCACGCGCGCGATTGCGAGCCGGAAGGGTTCGAATGGCTGATCGGCGACGATGCCGCAAATTCGGTGTTCGCCTGGCTGCGCAAGGCACCGGGCGAGCGACCGGTGGCGGTGATCGCCAACCTGACGCCGGTGGCGCGGGCGCCGTATCGCATCCCCCTGCCCCATGACGGACGTTGGCGGGAGATCATCAATTCCGACGCGCACGATTATTGGGGATCGGGCCTCGGCAATCTCGGCGGGGTCGAGGCCAAGGACGGCGCGGCGTGGGTGACGCTGCCGCCGCTGGCGACGGTCATGCTGCAATTCGACGGCTGAGCGCGCGACGCGCGCACCGATAACGACGATATTTGGAGGGAGCCGATGGTAGACAGACGAGGACAGCCGCTTTCGCGCGACGCGATGGCATACGTGCTGGCGGGCGGGCGCGGCAGCCGGTTGATGGAGCTGACCGACACGCGCGCCAAGCCCGCGGTGTATTTCGGCGGCAAGAGCCGGATCATCGACTTCGCGCTGTCGAATGCGATCAATTCGGGCATCCGCCGGATCGGCGTCGCGACGCAATACAAGGCGCATTCGTTGATCCGCCATCTCCAGCGCGGCTGGAACTTCCTGCGCCCGGAGCGCAACGAGAGCTTCGACATCCTGCCCGCCTCGCAGCGCGTGTCGGAGTTCCAATGGTATGAGGGTACCGCCGATGCGGTGTTCCAGAACATCGACATCATCGAGACGTATAACGTCGAGTATATGGTGATCCTGGCCGGGGATCACATCTACAAGATGGATTACGAGATCATGCTCCAGCAGCATTGCGACAGCGGTGCGGACGTGACCGTCGCCTGTATGGAGGTGCCGCGGATGGAGGCGGTGGCGTTCGGCGTGATGCACGTCGACGAGACCGACCGGATCATCGACTTCGTCGAGAAGCCCGCCGATCCCCCCGCGATCCCCGGCCAGCCCGATATCGCATTGGCCAGCCTCGGCATCTACGTCTTCCGCACCAAGTTCCTGATCGAGCAGCTCAAGCGCGACGCCGCGACCGAGGGTTCGGCACGCGACTTCGGCAAGGACATCATCCCCTATCTGGTCGAGCATGGCGTCGCGCAGGCGCATCGCTTCTCGAAGAGCTGCGTGCGGACCAGCGAGGAGCCGGCGGCCTATTGGCGCGACGTCGGCACGGTCGATGCCTATTGGGAGGCGAACATCGACCTCACCGATATCATCCCGCAGCTCGACGTCTACGATCACGAATGGCCTCTCTGGACCTATTCTGAGATCACCCCGCCGGCGAAGTTCGTCCATGACGAGGACGGGCGGCGCGGTTCGGCGGTGTCGAGCCTCGTGTCCGGCAATTGCATCGTCTCTGGCTCGGCGATCCACCGCAGCCTGTTGTCGACGGGCGTGCGGGCGCACAGCTTCTCGTCGCTCGACGAGGCGGTGGTCCTCCCCTATTGCCATATCGGCCGCAACGCGCGGTTGAGCCGCGTCGTGATCGACCGCGGCGTCGTCATCCCCGACGGGCTGGTCGTCGGCGAGGACCCCGAGCTGGATACGCGCCGGTTCCGGCGGACCGACAAGGGCATCTGCCTGATCACCCAGCCGATGATCGACCGCCTCGATCTGTGACGCTCTCCGTCCTCTCGGTCGCCTCGGAGGCGTTCCCGCTGGTCAAGACCGGCGGGCTCGCCGACGTGGTGGGCGCGCTGCCCGATGCGCTGGCGCCGCATGGCGTCGCGACGACGACGATGATCCCGGGCTATCCGGCGGTCGGCAAGGCGGTGAAGGGGGCGAAGGTCGTGCGGCGCTGGCGCGACCTGCTCGGCGTCGAGGCGCGGCTGCTCAGCGCGCGGATCGGCGAGCATCCGCTGCTGGTGCTCGACGCGCCGGCGCTGTTCGCGCGTCCGGGCGGGCTCTACGACAAGCCCGACGACTGGCAGCGCTTTGCGGCGCTGGCGCGGGCGGCGGCGGAGGTGGCGCAGGGCTATGACGTGCTCCACGCGCACGACTGGCAGGCGGCGCTGGCGCCGGCCTATCTGCGCTACCGGCGCACCGCACAAAGCCGTACCGCCAGCGTGATGACGGTCCACAACATCGCCTTCCAGGGCCAGTTCGGGGCGGAGGTGTTCGCCGGGCTGGATTTGCCGGACGAGGCCTATGCGATCGACGGCGTCGAATATTACGGCGGTGTCGGCTTCCTGAAGGCAGGGCTGGAGGCGGCCGATGCGATCACCACGGTCAGCCCGACCTATGCCGCGGAGGTCCGCGAGCCGCGGTTCGGCATGGGGCTGGAAGGGCTGATCGAGACGCGGCGCGACCGCGTGCACGGCATCGTCAACGGCATCGATCCCGCCGTGTGGAACCCCGAGACGGACACCGCCCTGCCGAGCCGCTTCACCGCGCGGGCGCTCGGCCGGCGCAAGGCGAACAAGCGCGCGGTCGAAAAGGTGTTCGGGCTCGACAAGGGCGACGGCCCGCTGTTCACCGTCATCAGCCGGCTGACGTGGCAGAAGGGCATGGACGTGCTCGTCACCTGCCTCGACGAACTGGTCGCCGGCGGCGCGCGGCTGGCACTGCTCGGCTCGGGCGATGCGCATCTGGAGGCGGCGCTGCTCGCCGCGACGGCGCGCTATCCGGGGCGGATCGCGGTGACGATCGGCTATGACGAGCCGCTGTCGCACCTGTTGCAGGGCGGCGCGGACGCGATCCTGATCCCGTCGCGCTTCGAGCCGTGCGGGCTGACGCAGCTCTACGGCCTCGCCTACGGCTGCGTGCCCGTCGTCGCGCGCACCGGCGGGCTCGCCGACACGGTGATCGACGCCAACGAGGCGGCGCTCGCCGCCGGCGTCGCCACCGGCTTCCAGCACGGCGAGGCGAGCCATCATTCGCTCGGCCACGCGATCCGCCGCGCCATTGCCGCTTACGCGCGCCCCGATCTATGGTGCGCGATCCAGCGCAACGGGATGCGCGCCGATTTCTCCTGGTCGGAAAGCGGCCGCCGCTATGCCGACCTCTACAAGAGCCTGACAGGAACCGCATGATCCGTACCGTCGCCAGCCAAGCCTATTCCGACCAGAAGCCCGGCACGTCCGGTTTGCGCAAGAAGGTCACCGTCTTTCAGCAGCCCGATTATGCCGAGAACTTCGTCCAGGCGGTGTTCGACGTGATCGACGGCAAGGACGGCGCGACTTTGGTGATCGGCGGCGACGGCCGCTTCCTCAACCGCGAGGTGATCCAGAAGGCGATCCGCATCGCCGCGGCGAACGGCTTCGGCCGCGTCGTCGTCGGGCGCGGCGGGCTGCTGTCGACCCCGGCGGCGAGCAACATGATCCGCATCCGCAAGGCGCTGGGCGGGCTGGTGCTGTCGGCGAGCCACAATCCCGGTGGGCCGACCGAGGATTTCGGGATCAAATACAATATCGCCAACGGCGGTCCGGCGCCCGAACAGGTCACCGAGGCGCTGTACGAGCGGACGAAGACGATCGATCGCTGGCTGACGGTCGATGCTGACGACCTCGATCTCGATACCTTGGGCGAGGTGACGGTCGGCGACATGACGGTCGAGGTGGTCGACCCGGTCGCGGATTATGCCGCGCTGATGGAGCAACTGTTCGACTTCGACGCGATCCGCGCCGCCAAGCTGACGATGGCGTTCGATGCGATGAGCGCGATCACCGGGCCCTATGCGACCGAGATCCTGGAGAAGCGGCTCGGCTTCGCGGCGGGCACGGTGCGCAACGGCGAGCCGCTGGAGGATTTCGGCGGGCATCACCCCGACCCCAATCTCGTCCACGCGCACGAATTGTACGAGACGATGATGGCGGCGGATGCGCCGGATTTCGGCGCGGCGTCGGACGGCGACGGCGACCGCAATCTCATCATCGGGCGGGCCCGGTTCGTGACGCCGTCGGACAGCCTTGCGATGCTCGCGGCGAACGCGCATCTCGCGCCGGGCTACAAGGCCGGCCTCAAGGGGATCGCGCGGTCGATGCCGACCAGCGCCGCGGCGGATCGCGTCGCGGAGAAGCTGGGCCTGCCGATCTTCGAGACGCCGACGGGGTGGAAGTTCTTCGGCAACCTGCTCGACGCCGGCATGGCGACGATCTGCGGCGAGGAGAGCGCGGGCACCGGATCGGATCACGTCCGCGAGAAGGACGGGCTGTGGGCGGTGCTGCTGTGGCTCAACATCCTCAGCGTTCGCGGCGAGTCGGTCGACGCGATCGCACGCGATCACTGGGCGACCTATGGCCGCAACTATTACGCCCGCCACGATTACGAGGGCGTCGAAAGCGCGCGCGCCGATGCGCTGATGGCCGAGCTGCGCGGCAAGCTCGGCACGCTGGCGGGGACGGAGGTCGCCGGGCTGAGAATCGCGGCGGCGGACGATTTCGCCTATACCGATCCGACCGACGGCTCGGTGAGCCGCAACCAGGGCGTGCGCATCCTGTTCGAGGGCGGCAGCCGCGTGGTGTTCCGCCTGTCGGGCACCGGCACCAGCGGCGCGACGTTGCGGGTGTATCTGGAGCGCTACGAGCCCGCGGGCGGCGATCTCGATCGCGAGACCGGCGAGATGCTGGCGGATATCGTCGCGGCGGCGGATGCGATCGCCGGCATCGTGCAGCACACCGGACGGACCGAGCCGGACGTCATCACGTGAGCGACGCGCCCGCGCTGGGCGCGATCTTGTACGATGGCGGAGTCCGGTTCGCGGTGCGCTCGGCGACGGCGGTGACGCTGTGCCTGCGGGTCGGCGCGGTCGAGCGGCGGGTGGCGATGGCCGGTGCCGACGGCATCTGGTCGGTGGACGTGCCGGGGATCGAGGCCGGCCAGCGCTACGGGTTCCGGGCGGCGGCCGATCCCGCCAAGCTGCTGGTCGATCCCTATGCCATCGAGCTGGACCAGGCGTTCATTTATGATCCGCAGCTCGGTCAGCCGGGAACCGAGACGGGCGTGCTGGTGCCTTGGGGCGTGGTGGTCTCGTCCGATTCCGCGCGCCGTACCCCGGCGGAGGCCGGGGTCCAGTTGGGGGACGGCAGCGACTTGCCACCGAGGCCTTCCCAACTGGGCCCCGGCCTCCGCCGGGGTTTCGAAGGGGATGAGGCCGGCGCCCTCCCCCCGCCGCTCTTCACGCCCGGCGGCTTGATCTACGAGCTCAACGTCCGCGGGTTCACGATGCTGCATCCCGAGGTGCCGGAGGCGCAGCGGGGGACGATCGCGGCGCTCGCGCATCCCGCAGTAATCGAGCATCTGCAACGGCTGCGGGTGAGCGCGATCGAGCTGATGCCGATCGTCGCATGGATCGATGAGCGGCATCTCCCGCCGCTCGGGCTGCGCAACGCCTGGGGCTATAATCCGGTGGTGCCGATGGCGATCGATCCGCGGCTGGCGCCGGGCGGGATCGCCGAGCTGCGCGAGACCGTCGCGGCGCTGCGTGCGGCGGGGATCGGCGTGATCCTCGACCTCGTCTTCAATCACACCGGCGAGAGCGATGTTTACGGGCCGACCCTGTCGCTGCGCGGTTTGGACGAGCGGCTGTATCATGCGCATGCCGACGACGGCACGCTGATCAACGACACCGGCACCGGCAACACGCTCGATTGCTCGCGACCCGAAGTGCGCGCGCTGATCCTCGCCAGCCTGCGGCATTTCGCGCGGCTCGGGGTCGACGGCTTCCGGTTCGATCTGGCGCCGGTGCTGGCGCGCGGGCCGGGGTTCGATCCGCACGCGCCGATCTTCGCCGAGATCGCCGCCGACCCCTTGCTCGCGAGCCGCATCATGATCGCCGAGCCGTGGGACATCGGGCCGGACGGGTATCAGCTCGGGCGTTTTCCGGCGCACTGGCTCGAATGGAACGACCGCTATCGCGACGATGTCCGGCGCTTCTGGAAAGGCGACGGCGATGCGGGCGCGCTGGCGACGCGGCTCGCCGGATCGGACGACGTGTTCGGCGGCGGCGACACGCGCAGCGTCAATTTCATCGCGGCGCACGACGGCTTCACGCTCGCCGATACCGTCGCCTATGCCGAGCGGCACAATCACGCCAACGGCGAGGACAATCGCGACGGCCACGGCGACAACCATAGCTGGAACAACGGCGTCGAAGGGCCGAGCGACGATCCCGCCGTCGTCGCCCGTCGCGATGCCGACCGGCGCGCCTTGCTGGCGACGCTGTTCGCGTCGCGCGGCACGATCCTGCTGACCGCGGGCGATGAATTCGGGCGGACGCAGGGGGGCAACAACAACGCTTATGCGCAGGACAATGCGATCGGCTGGGTGGATTGGGCCGGGCGCGATCGGGCGCTGGAGGATTTCGCCTGCGCGCTGGCGGCATTCCGCGCGGCGGCGGGTCTGGATCGCGTCGCGCCCTATGACGTGCCCGACTGGCGGCGGCTGGACGGTGCACCGATGCGGCAGGATGATTGGGCCGGCGCCGACGGCTTCGCGCTGCGCTTGCCCGACGGCGAGCGGCGCGTCACATTGCGGGTCGATCGC
This sequence comes from Sphingomonas sp. M6A6_1c, assembly GCF_053345135.1. NCBI lineage: Bacteria > Pseudomonadati > Pseudomonadota > Alphaproteobacteria > Sphingomonadales > Sphingomonadaceae > Sphingomonas > Sphingomonas sp. M6A6_1c. The sequence goes on from NZ_JBKEZO010000001.1 coordinate 593,788, forward strand.
CGGGCGCGGCGCGTGACGCTGGGCCATGGCACGCTGTTGGAGAGTCGCGCATGATCCGTCCCTTGATGCTGTCGCTCGCCGGCCTGCTCGTCGCCGCCGCACCGCTGTCGCCGGCGCAGCGCTTCGGTCCGCTGTTCCGCGACGTGCAGATGCGGCAGGTCTTTCCGGATTCGAAGACCTTCGCCGATGCCGAGCCGCGGCGGGGCGATGCTGCGATCCTCGCCGATTATCGTCGCTGCGACTGCAAGGACGATGCCGCGCTGAAGGCGTTCGTGCTCGCCAATTTCACCTTGCCGGTGACGCCGGCGGCGCCGCCGCCGTCGCGCAAGCTGGGGCTCGCCGAGCATATCGACGTGCTGTGGCCGCAACTGACGCGGACGCTGCCGACCGTGCCGGCGGGATCGTCGGCGCTGCCGCTGCCCAAGCGCTTCGTGGTGCCGGGCGGGCGATTCCGCGAGATGTATTATTGGGATAGCTGGTTCACGATGCTCGGGCTGCAAGTGTCCGGGCGGCAGGATCTGGTCGAGGACATGGTCGCCGACTTCGGCAGCCTGATCGATCGCTACGGCCGCATCCCCAACGGCACGCGCAGCTATTATCTCAGCCGCTCGCAGCCGCCGTTCTTCTACCTGATCGCCGGCCTGTCGAAGGACACCGCGACGCTGGCGCAGCGCACGGCATGGATGCGCGCCGAGCATGATTTCTGGATGGCGGGGGCCGCCGGGCTGCGGCCGGGCGGCGAGAACGCGCGCGTGGTGCGACTGACGGACGGGTCGCTGCTCAACCGCTATTGGGACGAGCGCGACGATCCCCGCGACGAGAGCTATCGCGAGGATGCGTCGCTGGTCGCGGCGACGCCGGGGCGCGATGCGAAGGCGATGTACCGCGACCTGCGCGCCGGCGCGGAGAGCGGCTGGGACTTCAGCTCGCGTTGGCTCGGCGACGGGCGGACCCTGGCGACGATCCGGACGACGCGGATCGTGCCGGTCGATCTCAACAGCCTGATGTACGGGATGGAGCGCAGCATCGCCGACAATTGCCGCCTGCTCAAGGATGCCGGCTGCGCCGCTACGTATGCGGCGGCGGCGGATGCGCGGGCGAAGGCGATCGCGGCGCATCTGTGGAACGCCGCGGGCTATTATGCCGATTACGACCTCGACGCGCGCCGCGTCGCCGACGGTCGGACCGCGGCGATGGCTTACCCCCTGTTCGTCGGCCTCGCTTCGGCGGAGCGGGCGAAGGCGACCGCGCAGGCGCTCGCGCCGCTGGTCGGCGAAGGCGGGCTCGGTACGACCGCGGTCAAGACCGGGCAGCAATGGGACGAGCCCAACGGCTGGGCGCCGCTGCAATGGATCGCGATCCAGGGCCTGCGCCGCTATCGCGAGGATGTGCTGGCGAAGCGGATCGCGACCAACTGGCTGGCGACGGTCAGCCGCGAATATGCGGCGAGCGGCAAGCTGCTCGAAAAGTACAATGTCGTCGAGCGGCTGCCGGGTGGCGGCGGCGAATATCCGCTGCAGGACGGCTTCGGCTGGACCAACGGCGTGACGCGCGCGCTGCTCGCGGCGGGGGATGCCCCGCCGCGCTAGGCGCTACATCGGCGGCATGTCCGCCGGCATCAGATTGTGGTCGAGGTGCGCCATGATCCAGATCGAGCCGATCAGCACCAGCCCGACGATCAGCACGCCGAATGCCAGAGCAAGCACGTTGTTGGTATTGTCCGGCCCGCTGGTGACGTGGAGGAAGAACACGAGGTGGACGCCCATCTGCGCGATCGCCAGCGCGATCAATGCCACCGGAATGCCGGGACCGTAGATCACCCCGCTATGCACCGCCGCGAACGAGGCGATGCTGAGCACCGCTGCCAGTACGAAGCCGGCGACATAGGTCATCACCTTGGCGCGGATGTCGCCCGTTTCGCTGCTGCCCTCACCGGGCGCGCGATCGTCGTCCAGGTCGCTCCTGTCGCTCCGGTCGCTCATCGCGCCACTCCCAGCAGATAGACGGTGGTGAACAGCGCCACCCAGATGATGTCGAGCGCGTGCCAGAACAGGCTGAAACAGGCGATGCGGCGGACGATCTCGTCGCGAAAGCCCTTGGCCTGCACCTGCGCCATCATCGTCGTCAGCCAGACGAGGCCGAGCGTGACGTGCAGGCCGTGGCAGCCGACGAGCGCGAAGAAGGCGGACAGGAAGGCGCTGCGCTGCGGCCCGTTGCCCTCGCCGATGAGATGCAGGAACTCATAGGCTTCGAGGCCGAGGAAGCCGGCGCCGAGCAACGCAGTCGCCGCCATCGCGATCTGGAACCAGGCGCGGTTCTTCGCTTCCACCGCGATCCCCGCCATGCCGCAGGCGAAGCTGGAGGCGAGCAGCAAGGCCGTCTCGGCGCCGACCAGCGGCAGCTCGACGATGTCGCGCGCTGCGGGGCCGCCGGCCGTCGCCTTGGCCAGCACCGCATATGCGGCGAAGAAGCCGGCGAACATGATGAAATCGGTGAGCAAGAAGATCCAGAAGCCGTAGGCGACGACGATCCGCTTGGGCGCGGGACCGCGTTCGCTGGGCGCCGTCTCGCCGCGGCCGAGCTTGTGCGGATCGCCGCTCATGCCGGCTGGTCCGCGGGGATGTCGAGCAATTCCGCCTTGGCGGCGCGGCGATCGCGATCGAGCCGTTCGGCCTCCGCGGCGCTGATCTCGGTTTCGTTCTCGTCGCGCCACGCGAAGACGACGAAGGTCGCCCAGGCACCGAGGAAGCCCAGTCCGAACAGCCACCAGATATGCCAGACCGCGGCAAAGCCGAGCGCGGTGGTGAAGAAGGCGGTGACGACGCCGGTCGGCGAGTTGCGCGGCATGTGGAACGCCTCATAGTTCGGCCGCTCCGACAGTTCGCGGTTCTCGCGCGCGGTCGACTTGATGCCCCAATAGGCTTCCTCGCCCTTCACGTCGGGCAGGACCGCGAAATTGAACGGCGGCGGCGGCGAGGTGGTGATCCATTCCAAACTGCGGCCGTCCCACGGATCGCCGCTGGTGTCGGCGAGGTCCTTGCGGTTGCGGATCGAGACGTAGAGCTGGATCACCTGGCACGCCATGCCGCCGGCGATCATCAGCGCACCGAAGGCGGCGGCGATCAGCCACGGCTGCCAGCCCGGCACGTCGTAATGCTGCATCCGCCGCGTCATCCCCATCAGCCCGAGCACGTAGAGCGGCATGAAGGCGACGTAGAAGCCGATCACCCACAACCAGAAGGCGCGCTTGCCCCAGCGTTCGTCGAGCGTGAAGCCGAAGGCCTTGGGAAACCAGTAATTGTAGCCGGCAAAGGCGCCGAACAGCACGCCGCCGATGATCACGTTGTGGAAGTGCGCGACGAGGAACAAGGAATTGTGCAGCACGAAATCGGCGGGCGGCACGGCGAGCAGCACGCCGGTCATGCCGCCGATCACGAAGGTGATCATGAACGCCACCGCCCACATCATCGGCACGTGGAAACGGATTCGGCCGCCGTACATCGTGAATAGCCAGTTGAAGACCTTCACCCCGGTCGGCACCGCGATGATCATCGTCGTCACGCCGAAGAAGCCGTTGACGTCGGCGCCCGCACCCATCGTGAAGAAGTGATGCAGCCAGACGATGAACGACAGGATGCAGATCACCATCGTCGCGACGACCATCGACCGATAACCGAACAACGGCTTGCTCGAAAAGGTCGAAACGACCTCGCTAAAAACGCCGAACGCCGGCAAGATCAGGATATAGACCTCCGGGTGTCCCCATGCCCAGATGAGATTGACGAACATCATCTGGTTGCCGCCGGCATCGTTGGTGAAGAAGTGGAAGCCAAGATAGCGGTCGAGCAGCAGCATCGCGAGCGTCGCGGTAAGGATCGGGAAGGCGGCGACGATCAGCAGGTTGGAGGCGAGGCTCGTCCAGCAGAACATCGGCATGCGGGTATAGCCCATACCCGGCGCGCGCATCTTGAGGATGGTGGTGACGAGGTTGACCCCCGACAGCAAGGTGCCGACGCCCGAAATCTGTAGCGCCCACAGATAGTAATCGACGCCGACGCCGGGCGAGAAGCGCAGCTCTGACAAGGGCGGATAGGCGAGCCAGCCGGTCTTGGCGAATTCGCCGATGACGAGGCTGAGGTTGATGAGCAAGGCGCCGCTCGCGGTCAGCCAGAAGCTGACGTTGTTGAGGGTCGGGAAGGCGACGTCGCGCACGCCGAGTTGCAACGGCACGACGAAGTTCATGAGGCCGATGACGAACGGCATCGCCACGAAGAAGATCATGATCGTGCCGTGCGCGGAGAAGATCTGGTCGTAATGTTCGGGCGGCAGATAACCGGGATTGCCGTAGGCGATCGCCTGCTGGCTGCGCATCATCGCCGCATCGACGAAGCCGCGCATCAGCATCAGCAACGCGAAGATGCAATACATGACGCCGATCCGCTTGTGATCGACCGAGGTGATCCACTCGTTCCAGATATAGGGCACGTGACCGGCGCGCCACGTCCAGACCAGCACCGCGAGGATGCCGCTGCCGACGACAGCCGCGGCGATCAGCGGGATCGGCTGGTCCCAGGGGATCGAATGCCAATTGAGCTTGCCGAACATGCTCAATTCTCCCGCCCGCCGTTGTCGACTTCATGCACCGGCGCGCCCGCTTCCCGCACGGCGGCGGCGAAGAAGCCCGCCGGGACGCTGCCGTAAGCGAAGGGCTTCACATTGCCCCGCTGACGCGCGAGCGCGTGATAGCTGTCGCCGTTTAGTGCAGGCCCCCGCCCCTTCGTCCCCGCCGCCCAAGCCGCGAATTGCTGCGGCGGTACGGCGTCGACGACGAAGTCCATGTCCGAAAACCCCTCGCCGCTATAATGCGCGGACAGGCCGGGGAATTGGCCGGGCTTGTCCGCCATCAGGTTCAGCTTCGCCTCCATGCCCGACATCGCGTAGATCTGGCTGCCCAGCCGCGGCACGAAGAAGCTGTTCATCACCGTCGCGGAGGTGATGCGGAAGTCGATTGGCGTGCCGGCGGGGACGATCACGCGGTCGACGGTGGCGATGCCCTGTTCGGGATAGACGAACAGCCATTTCCAATCGAGCGCGACGACCTGGATGACGATCGGCTTCTGCTTCGACGCGAGCGGGCGGCGCGGGTCGAGTTCGTGCGCTGCGATCCAGCCCATCCCGCCGAGGAAGATGATGACGAGCAACGGCACCGACCAGACGAGCAGTTCGAGCTTGCCGGAATAGGCGAAATCGGGGCGGCGTTTGGCGCGGGCATTGCCGGCGCGGAACCACCAGGCGAAGGCGATCGTCGCGACGATCACCGGGACGACGATACCGAGCATCACCGCAAGCGAATTGATCAGCAGCGTCTTCTCGCCAGCGGCCACCGGGCCGGCGGGATCGAGCAGCGCGGGCGCGCAACCGCTCAACCCGAGCGCGGTCGAGGCGATGGCGATCGGTTTCAACATGCGGTCGACGGCAAGCAGATCATCGGGTCCCTTCACGGAGCCGTTGTGACGGTTCTCCTTGATGGGGCCAACGGATGGGGGTGCGGGTGGTTTCGTCGGGTGACGAACTATTGCCGGTGGCGGATGTGTGGAAGATTTCTGCGCCCCGCCCACGGTGCTCCTGCGAAAGCAGGAGCCCAGGAGTCTTGGGCGCCGTAAGACGTTGTATTGCTTGGCCCTAGGCTCCTGCTTTCGCAGGAGCACAGTGCTGGTTACCGGAGAGGCAGACGTTCGCCGACGTGCGAACCAATGCGGGGTGACGGAGTGGCTCAAGACGCACGTTCGCGCCGTCACGCTTACAGCATCGGTGGAGCCGCAGCCTTCTTCTCGCGCCGCCACGCCAGCGACTGGCGGTTCAATGCGGCGAGGTCGACCGTTCCGTCGATCGCCCCCTGCCCGAGCGACACCGCACGCTCCAGCAGGTCCGCCGCGATGAACCGATATGCCGGGCGCGCGCGGACGGCGTCATACCACACCCCGCCGACCGCGGCGTCGAGCAGGATGCGCTGGAAACAATGATCGGCGCGCACCGGCCACGAACGAAGACCCGCGAGACCGGGCAGGGTCTCGCGGGTCAGCGTCAGCCATGCGGCTTCGAGCGCGGCGCGGTGGGTATCCGCGCCCGCCATCGATCAGATGTGGATCGGCTTGCCGGTCACCGCCATCGCCGCTTCCTTCATCGCCTCGGAATGCGTTGGGTGGGCGTGGCAGGTGTAGGCGATATCCTCCGACGTCGCGCCGAACTCCATCGCCTGCGCGGCCTGCGCGATCATCGTGCCGGCGACGCTGGCGATCGCCCAGACGCCGACGACGCGATCGGTCTTGGCGTCGGCGATGATCTTCACGAAGCCGTCGGGCTCGTGATTGGTCTTGGCGCGGCTGTTGGCCATCATCGGGAACTTGCCGACCTTGATCTCGCCCTTCGCCTTGGCGGCTTCCTCGGTGAGGCCGACGCCGGCGAATTCGGGCAGCGTGTAGACGACGCTCGGGATGATGTCGTGATTCACGATGCCGGTCAGGCCGGCGATGTTCTCGGCGACCGCAATGCCTTCGTCCTCGGCCTTGTGCGCGAGCATCAGGCCCGGCGCGACGTCGCCGATCGCCCAGATGCCGGGCACGCTGGTGGCGAAATCATGGTCGATCTCGACCTGGCCACGCGCGTTGACCGAAAGGCCGGCGGCTTCGAGGTTGAGGCCGTCGGTATTCGGCTTGCGACCGATCGCGAGCAGCACCACGTCGGCCTCGATCGTCTGCGCCTCGCCGCCGGCGGCAGGCTCGACGGTCAGCGTCGCGGCATCGCCGTTGACCGCGACGCCGGTGACCTTGGTCGACAGCTTGAATTCGAAACCCTGCTTCTTGAAGATCTTCTGCGCTTCCTTGCGGACGTCGCCGTCGAAGCCGGGCAGGATCTGGTCGAGATATTCGACGACGGTGACCTTCGCACCGAGCCGGCGCCAGACGCTGCCGAGCTCTAGGCCGATCACGCCGCCACCGATGACGACGAGATGCTGCGGCACCTTGGCGAGTTCCAGCGCGCCGGTGCTGTCGACGATCACCTTCTGGTCGACGGTGACGCCGGGCAGCGGCGTGACAGACGAGCCGGTGGCGATGACGATGTTCTTGGCGCGGACGGCCTTACCGTCGATCTCGACGCTGTCCTTGCCGGTGAAGCTGGCGCGACCCTTGAGCCATTCGACCTTGTTCTTCTTGAACAGATATTCGATGCCGCCGGTCAGCTGGTTGACCGCATCGCGGCGCTGGCCGTGCATCGTGTCGAGATCGAGCTCGGCGGTGACCTTAATGCCCATCTTGGCCATCGTACCGTTCGAGGCGGCATCGAAGAATTCGGACGCGTGCAGCATCGCCTTCGACGGAATGCAGCCGACGTTGAGGCAGGTGCCGCCGAGCGTCTCGCGGCTCTCGGCGCAGGCGGTCTTGAGCCCGAGCTGCGCGGCGCGGATCGCGGCGACATAGCCGCCGGGGCCGGCACCGATCACGAGGACGTCATAGTCGTATTGCTGTTCGTCAGCCATTTCAGGTCTCCTCCCCGGCGCAGGCCGGGGTCCAGTTGGGGGACATATGGGAAGAGCGTGGCGCTTCGTCACCGCCGCCTTCCCAACTGGGCCCCGGCTTTCGCCGGGGTGAGTTGGTGTTCGGCCTCTTACAGGTCGATCAGGATGCGGGTCGGGTCCTCGATCGCGTTCTTGAGCGCGACGAGGAAGGTCACCGCCTCGCGGCCGTCGATCAGGCGGTGATCGTAGGACAAAGCGAGGTACATCATCGGGCGCACGACGACCTGGCCGCCGACCACCACGGGGCGCTCCTCGATGCGATGCAGGCCGAGCACCGCCGCCTGCGGCGGGTTGATGATCGGGGTCGACATCAGCGAGCCGAACACGCCGCCGTTGGAGATGGTGAAGGTACCGCCCTTCATCTCGTCCATCTTGAGCGTGCCGTCCTTGGCGCGGCGGCCGAAGTCGCCGATCGTCTTCTCGATGCCGGCGACGGTCAGGTCCTGCGCGTCGCGGATCACCGGCACGACAAGGCCGTTCGGCGCGCTGACCGCGACCGAGATATCGGCATAATCGTGATAGACGATCTCGTCGCCCTCGATCGAGGCGTTGACCGACGGGATGTCCTTCAGCGCCATCGTCGCGGCCTTCACGAAGAAGCCCATGAAGCCGAGGCGGACGCCGTGCTTCTTCTCGAAGAGATCCTTGTACTTGGCGCGCGCCTCGATCACCGCGGTCATGTCGACGTCGTTGAACGTCGTCAGCATCGCGGCGGTGTTCTGCGCTTCCTTGAGGCGCTTGGCGATCGTCTGGCGCAGGCGCGTCATCTTGACGCGCTCTTCCTTGCGACCGCCCGTGGCGGCAGCGGCGGGGACCGGCGCGGCGGCGGGGGCCTGCGTCGCGGGCTTCGACGCGGCGGCGGCGGCGACGTCTTCCTTGGTGATGCGGCCGTCCTTGCCGGTGCCGGTGATCGACGACGGATCGAGGCCATATTCGAGCACCGCACGACGCACCGACGGCGACAGCGCCGCGGGCGAATCGCTCGACGCTTCAGGCTGCGCGGCGGGCGCCGGCGCGGCGGTCGGTGCCGGCGCGGCGGCGGGAGCCGGAGCCGCCGCGGGAGCGGGCGTGGCTGCCGGAGCGGCGGCCGCGCCGTCACCCGCCTCGATCGTCGCGAGCATCGCGCCGACCTCGACCGTGTCGCCGACCTTGACCGCATGCTGGCCCATCACCCCGGCGACCGGCGAGGGCACCTCGACCGAGACCTTGTCGGTTTCGAGGCTGGCGATCGGCTCGTCGACCTTGACGGGGTCGCCGGGCTGCTTGAGCCATTCGCCGACGGTGGCTTCGGTGATCGATTCACCCAGAACGGGCACGGTAACTTCGGTTGCCATCTCTTGCATCCTTCTCCCCGCGGAGGGGTCTCAATCGGGGAACGTTGTTAGCTGCTGGGGGACTGGGTCGGCCGGGCGGTCGTCGTCGAACCCTCGCTGCGGGTGCGGCGGATTTCCTCGCGGACGTTGTGGCCGAGCGCATCGGCGACCAGCGCACCCTGTTCGGCGGTGTGACGCTTCATCAGGCCGGTCGCCGGCGAGGCGGAGGCCTGACGGCCGGCATAGCGCGGCCGCTTGACCGCGCAATCGGCGGCCTTGAGCGATTCCTCGATCAGCGGCTCGACGAAGAACCAATAGCCGTTGTTCTTCGGCTCTTCCTGCGCCCAGACGACATCCTCGAGCTGCGGCATCCGCGCGATCCGGCGGGCGAGCGCGTCGCCGGGGAACGGATAGAGCTGCTCGACGCGAACGATCTGCGTCCCGGTATCGCCGGCGGCGTTGCGCGCCTCGATCAGATCGTAGGCGACCTTGCCGGTGCACAGCACCAGCCGCTTCGTCTCGGCATCCGCCGCACCGTTGGTGTCGGACAGGATGCGCTTGAAGTGGCTGTCGCCCTGGAAGTCGGCCGCAGCCGACACCGCCAATTTGTGGCGGAGCAGCGACTTGGGCGTCATCACGATGAGCGGTTTACGGAAGTTGCGATGCATCTGCCGGCGCAGCAGGTGGAAATAGTTCGCCGGCGTGGTGCAATTGGCGACCTGGATATTATCCTGCGCGCACGACTGGAGGAAGCGCTCGGGACGTGCCGAGCTATGCTCGGGCCCCTGCCCTTCGTAGCCGTGCGGCAGCAGCATCACGAGGCCGTTGGCGCGCAGCCATTTGGATTCGCCGCTGGTGATGAACTGGTCGATCATGATCTGCGCGCCGTTGACGAAATCGCCGAACTGCGCCTCCCACATCACCAGCGTCTTCGGGTCGGCGAGCGCATAGCCATATTCGAAACCGAGCACGCCATATTCGGAGAGCGGGCTGTCGAGCACTTCGAACCGGCCGTGCTCGACGGTGGTCAGCGGTACGTATTTATGCTCGTCGGTCTGGTCGACCCAGACGGCGTGGCGCTGCGAGAAGGTGCCGCGGCCCGAATCCTGACCCGACAGGCGGACGCCATAGCCCTCCGACAGCAGCGAGCCGAAGGCCAAGGCCTCACCCGTCGCCCAGTCGAAATTCTCGCCGGTCTTGAACATCTGGCGTTTGGCATCGATCACGCGCGACAGCGTCTTGTGGATCTGGATGCCCTCCGGCACCGTCGTCAGCGTGCGGCCGAGCGCGTCGAACAGCTTGAGCTCGATCCCCGTCTCGACGTTGCGGCGCTCGCTGCCGCCGTCGGTCGGCGCCGACAGGCCCGACCAGCGGCCGGCGAACCAGTCCGCCTTGTTCGGCTTGTAGCTCGCGCCCGCCTCGAACTCGCCTTCCAGCAGGGTGGTGAACTGGTGGACCTTGTCGTCCAGCCACGCCTGGTCGATCACGCCTTCGGAGATCAGGCGCTTGGCGTAGATCTCGCTGACGCCCGGGTGCTGGCGGATGACATTGTACATCAGCGGCTGGGTGAAGCCGGGCTCGTCGCCTTCGTTATGGCCGAAGCGGCGGTAGCACCACATGTCGATGACGATGTCGCGGTGGAACTTCTGGCGGAATTCGATCGCCATCTTGGTGGCGAAGGTCACCGCCTCGGGATCGTCACCGTTGACGTGGAAGACTGGCGCCTGCACGCCCTTCGCCACGTCGGACGGATAGGGCGACGAGCGCGCGAATTGCGGCGACGTCGTGAAGCCGACCTGGTTGTTGATGATGAAGTGAACGCAGCCGCCGGTGTTGTAGCCGCGGATGCCCGAGAAGCCGAGGCATTCCCAGACGATCCCCTGCCCCGCGAACGCCGCGTCGCCGTGGATCAGCACCGGCAGCGAGGCCACGTGATCGGTCAGGTCGTTGGCCAGCGTCTGAATCGCGCGGGTCTTGCCGAGCACGACCGGATCGGCCGCCTCGAGGTGCGACGGATTGGCGACCAGCGACATATGCACCTTGTGACCGTCGAACTCGCGGTCGGTGGAGGTGCCGAGGTGATATTTGACGTCGCCCGACCCGCCGATCTCGTCGGGGTTGGCCGAGCCGCCGGCAAATTCGTGGAAGATGACGCGCAGCGGCTTCGCCATGACGTTGGCGAGGACGTTGAGCCGGCCGCGATGCGCCATGCCGAACACCATCTCACGCACGCCGGCCTGGCCGCCGTATTTGATGACGCTTTCGAGCGCCGGGATCATGCTCTCGCCGCCGTCGAGGCCGAAGCGCTTGGTCCCGACATACTTCTTGCCGAGGAACTTCTCCCACTGCTCGGCCTCGATGACCTTGCTGAGGATGGCGCGCTTGCCGTCGGTGCTGAACTCGATCGCCTTGTCCTTGCCCTCCATGCGGTCCTGCAGGAAGCGGCGCTCCTCGACGTCGACGATATGCATATATTCGAGGCCGACGTTGCCGCAATAATTGCGGCGCAGCGTGTCGACCAGCTCGCGCACGGTCGCCCATTCGAAGCCGAGCGTGCCGCCGAGGTAGATCGGCCGGTCGAGATCGGCATCGGTGAAGCCGTGATATTCGGTACGCAGATCCTCGGGCATGTCGCGATTCGACCGGCCGAGCGGATCGAGGTTGGCGGCGAGATGGCCGCGAACGCGATAGGTGCGGACCAGCATCTGCGCGCGGATCGCGTCGCCTGCCGCCTTGATAACGTCGTCCTTGGACGGGGCGGCCGCAGGCGCCGCGACGGGCTTGCCGCCCTTGGCGGGCTTGGGCGCCGGCTCCATCTGCGTCGGGTCGAGGCCCGCGGTCAGGTCGTCGGTGGTCGATAAAGGCCAGCGCTTGTTGGTCCAACTCGGGCCACCGGTGCCCGCCTCGAGACCCTCGAAGAAGCCACGCCAGCCGAGATCGACCGACGATTGGTCGGCCTGATATTTGGCGTAGAGCGCTTCGATGAACGCAGGCGACACGCCGGATGCGATGTCGCTGAAATCCTGACCTTCGTAGCCCATGGTCTTCTTCCTTTACCCTTCTCCCATCGGGAGAAGGAGGGGCCCGCCCGCGTCAGCGGGTGGGAGGATGAGGGCGAGTGTGGCACGTCGCCCTCACCCTTCCGCCGTCCTTCGGACGGCTCCCTCCCTCTCCCGGCGGGAGAGGGAGATATCGTGTCAGCCGTTCAGCACTTCCAGCAGCGTCGAGCCCAATTCCGACGGGCTCGCCGCGACCTTGATGCCGGCGGCTTCCATTGCCGCGATCTTGCTCTCGGCGTCGCCCTTGCCGCCCGACACAATCGCGCCGGCGTGGCCCATGCGACGGCCCGGAGGCGCGGTGCGGCCCGCGATGAAGCCGGCCATCGGCTTCTTGCGGCCACGCTTGGCCTCGTCGATCAGGAACTGCGCGGCCTGCTCCTCGGCATCGCCGCCGATCTCGCCGATCATGATGATCGACTGGGTCGCCTCGTCGGCGAGGAACAGTTCGAGCACATCGATGAAATTGGTGCCGTTGACCGGATCGCCGCCGATGCCGACCGCGGTGGTCTGGCCGAGCCCGGCGTTCGAGGTCTGGAACACCGCCTCATAGGTCAGCGTGCCCGAGCGCGACACGACGCCGACCGACCCCTGCTTGAAGATCGAGCCCGGCATGATGCCGATCTTGCATTCGCCCGGCGTCAGCACGCCCGGGCAGTTCGGCCCGATCAGCCGCGACTTGGAGCCCGACAGCGCGCGCTTGACGCGGACCATGTCGAGCACCGGGATACCTTCGGTGATCGCGACGATCAGCGGGATCTCGGCATCGATCGCCTCGAGGATCGAATCGGCCGCGAAGGGCGGCGGCACGTAGATCACCGACGCATCCGCGCCGGTCTTCGACTTGGCTTCGGCGACGGTGTTGTAGACCGGCAGGCCGAGATGCTCGGTCCCACCCTTGCCCGGCGTCACGCCGCCGACCATCTGCGTGCCATATTCCAGCGCCGCCTTGGTGTGGAAGCTGCCGGTTTCGCCGGTCATGCCCTGGGTGATGACCTTGGTGTTCTTGTTGACGAGGATGCTCATCTAGGTTCTCTTCCTCATTGTTCCCCGGCGAAGGCCGGGGCCCAGTTGGGAAAGCGGATCAGTTTGGCGACAGCGTTTCGAACAGATCATCCCAACTCGGGTTCATCCCTTCGATCTCTTTCACCTTCCAGGCCCGTTTCCATTCCTTCATCTGCAGTTCGCGCTGGCGAGCAGCTTCGATGCTGTCGTGTGCCTCGTACCATACGAGCCACTTGCAACCGTATCTTTTGGTGAACCCCTCGACGATCCCTTCGCGATGCTCCCAAACCCGTTTGGGGAGATCGCTGGTCACGCCGATGTAGATGGTGCCGTAGCGCCCGCTTGCCATGATGTAGACGTAGCCGGGCTTATCCACCTTGGGGTTCTCCCAACTGGACCCCGGCCTTCGCCGGGGAACAGCCTGTTAGTTCAGCGAGCTATCGATGCCCTTGCACGCCTCGAGCAGTTCCTTGACCGCATCGACCGAGACGGTGAGGTTCGCCTTCGCTTCGTCGTCGAGCGCGATCTCGACGATCTGCTCGACGCCGCCGGCACCGATCACCACCGGCACGCCGACATAGAGGTCGTTCACGCCATATTGGCCGTCGACATAGGCCGCCGCGGGCAGGACGCGCTTCTGGTCGTAGAGATAGGCCTCGGCCATCGCGATGCCGCTGGTCGCCGGGGCGTAATAGGCCGAGCCGGTCTTGAGCAGGCCCACGATCTCGCCGCCGCCGCCCCGCGTGCGCTTGACGATCGCGTCGATCTTGTCTTGCGTCGAGCGACCCATCTTGATCAGGTCGGGAACCGGGATGCCCGAGACGGTCGAATAGGAGATGACCGGGACCATCGTGTCGCCATGGCCGCCGAGCACGAAGCTGGTGACGTCCTTGACCGAAACCTGGAACTCGTCGGCGAGGAAGTGGCTGAAGCGTGCCGAGTCGAGCACGCCGGCCATGCCGACCACCTTGTTGTGCGGCAGACCCGAGAATTCGCGCAGCGCCCAGACCATCGCGTCGAGCGGGTTGGTGATGCAGATCACGAAGGCGTCGGGGGCGTTGGCCTTGATGCCCTCGCCGACCGCCTTCATCACCTTGAGGTTGATGCCGAGCAGATCGTCGCGGCTCATGCCGGGCTTGCGCGCGACACCGGCGGTGACGATGATGACGTCGGCGCCGGCGATGTCGGCATAATCGTTCGAGCCGGTGATCTTGGCATCGAAGCCTTCGACCGGGCCGCACTGGCTGAGGTCGAGCGCCTTGCCCTGCGGCACGCCTTCGACGACGTCGAACAGCACGATGTCGCCAAGACCCTTCAAAGCCGCGAGGTGCGCGAGCGTGCCGCCGATGTTACCGGCGCCGATCAGCGCGATCTTCTTGCGAGCCATCCAATCCATCTCCGTTGGCCCCAATTCGGGGCGGGGCGTGATTGGCCACGCCGACTACGCCCGTTTTGCGCGCCCGGCAACCGATAAACGCCATCGGTTAAGAGTTTATATGATAATGGTTCGCAACTGCATTAAGCTGCGCCATGGCCCTGCGCGAGGTAGTCCTCGGAGCGCATTTCCTCCAGCCGACTGACCGTCCGCTGGAATTCGAACCTGCCGTCGCCTGCCGGATACAGCGCATCCGGCTCGGCATCGGCAGCGGCGAGCAGCTTGACCTTATGCTCGTATAGCGCGTCGATCAGCGCGACGAAGCGCGCCGCCTCGTTGCGGTTCTCCGGGCCGAGCCGCGGGATGCCGACAAGGATCACCGTATGATAACGGCGCGCCACCGCGATATAGTCGGCAGCACCGCGCGCCTCGCCGCACAGCTTCTTGAACGAGAAGACGGCGACGCCTTTCAACGTCTTTGGGACGTGGAGCGTGCGGCCCTGTATTGCGATATCCTCCGACGGGATCGGCTCGGTCACCTCGTGATCGGTCAGGCGGAAGAAGGCGGCGGAGAGGTTCCGCGTCGCCTCCGCGCCGTTGGGGACGAGCCAGGTGTTCTGCTGACCCAGCCGGTCGCGGCGATAATCGATCGGGCCGTTCAGGGTCACCACATCGAGGCGGCTTTCGATCAGCGCGATGAAGGGCAGGAAATGCTCGCGGTTGAGCCCGTTCTTGTAGAGATCGGCGGGTGCGCGGTTGGAGGTGGTGACCATCGTCACGCCGGCTTCGAGCAAGGCGGTGAACAGGCGGCTGAGGATCATCGCGTCGGGCGAGTTGGTGACCATCATCTCGTCGAAGGCGAGCAGCCGCGTCTCCTCGGCGAGCGCGGCGGCGACGGGGGCGATGGGGTCGCCGGCCTCCTTGCGGCGCTCGATCGCGATGCGGCCGTGCACTTCGAGCATGAACTCCGAGAAATGCACGCGGCGCTTCTTGCCGACGGCGACGTTGGCGAAGAACAGGTCCATCATCATCGACTTGCCGCGGCCGACATCGCCGAACATGTACACGCCGCGCGGCGTGCCGCCGCCGCGCCCGGTGAGGCGGCCGAACAGGCTCTTCTTGCGCGGCGCTTCGAGCGCGGCGGCGAGTTCGTCGAGGCGGGTGGCGGCGGCGCGCTGCTCGGCGTCGGGGCGAAGCTCCCCGGCGGCGACGAGCGCGTCATAGGCGTTGAGGACTTTGGTCATGCGATGTTCCTGCGGCGCCGTGGGGCGCCCTATCCTGCAATTATAGGCGTGGCGCCCCCGCCCTCGCCGATCGCGAGGGGAGAGATGCCGAGGGCGGGTGCGATCGGTGAATGGTCGGGGTCAGGCGGCGGCCTTGCGCAGCGTGCCGGTGAAGCTCGCGATCGTTCGCGCCTCCTGCACGACGAGCCCGCGCAGGAAGAGCATCCGGCCGGTTTCACGCAGCAACTCGATGCGCGCTTCCAGCGGCACGTCGATCGCGCCGCCATCGATGAACTGCGCCGACAGATCGACCGTCACAGCGCCGCCTGCCCCGAGTACGCCGAACGCGCGCGACGCGGCGAACAGCGCGACATCCATGAAGCCGAGCAGTGCGCCGCCGTGGACGTTGTCGCGCATATTGGAATGGTATCGCCTGGGCAGCATGCGGACGCGGGCGATCTCGCCCTCGACGCGGACATGCAGCGGCTCGATGAAGGCGTTGAAGCGGGACACGTCCCGGACCTGCCAGCGCGTCCAGCCGGGCAGGTCCGGGTCGTCGTCATCGACGAAGGCCGGGGACTCCGTCACGCCCCCCGCCTTACAGGATGCGCTCGGCTTCCATCTTCTTGATCTCGGCGATCGCCTTGGCGGGGTTGAGACCCTTCGGGCAGGTGTTCGCACAGTTCATGATCGTGTGGCAGCGATACAGGCGGAACGGATCCTCGAGCTGGTCGAGCCGCTCGCCGGTCATCTCGTCGCGGCTGTCGGCGAGCCAGCGATAGGCCTGGAGCAGGATCGCCGGCCCCAGGAACTTGTCGGCGTTCCACCAATAGCTCGGGCAGGACGTCGAGCAGCAGGCACACAGGATGCACTCGTAGAGGCCATCGAGCTTCGCGCGATCCTCCGGCGACTGCAACCGCTCCTTGCCCGAGGGGGGCGGGCTGACCGTCTGCATCCACGGCTTGATCGAGCTGTATTGCGCGTAGAAATGCGTGAAGTCGGGGACGAGGTCCTTGATGACGTCCATCGCCGGAAGCGGCGTGATCTTCACCTCGCCCTTCACGTCCTCGATCGCGGTGGTGCAGGCGAGACCGTTGCGGCCGTCGATGTTCATCGAACACGAACCGCAGATGCCCTCGCGGCACGACCGCCGGAAGGTAAGCGAGGAATCCTGCTCCGCCTTCATCTTGATCAGCGCGTCGAGCACCATCGGACCGCATTCGTCGAGGTTGATCTCGAACGTGTCGTAACGCGGGTTCTCGGCGGTATCGGGATCGTAGCGATAGACCTTGAAGGTCTTGATGCGCTGCGCGTCACCGGTCGCTTTATGAACCTTGCCCTTCGCCTTGACCTTGCTGTTCTTGGGCAGGGTGAACTCGGCCATCGCCGCAACGCTCCTCTATATGCTGCGTTGCGGCTATGCCTTTCGTCGGGCGAGTGCAACCCCCGAGAGATAGGTCGCGATCAGATCACATCAAGAACAAGACCGCGCTGCCGCGCCTCCTCGGCCTCGATATACCAATTGGATGGCGCCTTGCTGCGCAGCTCGTCCAGCGTCACCGACGAGCCGCGGACGATCTCGCGGAAGCCCTCTTCCTGGATCTTGATCGACTCCTCGATCTCGTGGAGCTTGGCCTTGAGCACCGCAGGCAAGGTGGTGAGCGGGCCGGAGAGCTGGACCGTGCTGGTCATCAGCCGCTCGTGCAGCATCAGCCGGGTGCCGCGGGTGAGGAAGCGCTTCTCGACCGGGAAGGCCGCCATGAAGGTGGCGCCGGCGGAATAGACCGCGACCTTGCCGAGGAACAAGGTCTCGCGGCCGGTGTAATCGCGCAGCAACTGGATGTCGTCGCCCATCGCGCGGCCCATCTCGGGGTCGCCGCCGAGCGTCGTGATCGAGACGACGAGCGGTCCGTCCTGCGGCGCTTCGGCGAGCTGCGTCTTGAAGCGGGCGTACATCATGTCGTCCACGGTGCCGTGGAGCTGGATGTGCGGGAAGGCGAGCAAAGGGTATTTGCTGGCGACGTTTTCACGGGCGAAGTCGGTCATGCCGCGGCGAACCCTTGTGATCGGTCGAGGTTCCCAACCATCGCGGAACCCGCTGCGGTGCTGGGGCGCTTGTGGCGCGACCCGATGAAAGATTGCTCCATGAAACCAGCGCTCAAGCCCCTTTCCGAGCAGGTGATCGTGATCACCGGGGCAAGTTCCGGAATCGGCCTCGTCACCGCGCGGATGGCGGCGGAGCGCGGTGCCAGGGTGCTGCTGGTCGCGCGCGACGAGGCGGCGTTGCGCGACGCGGTGCAGGGCATCGTCGCGGCGGGCGGGACGGCGGACGCTTATGCCGCCGACATCGGCGATGCGGATGCGATCCGCGCCGCGGCGGCGCATGCCAACCAGCGGTTCGGGCGGATCGACACCTGGGTCAACGATGCCGGCACCGCGATCTACGGCAAATTGGTCGAGCTGCCCGACGACGAGCATCGCCAGCTGTTCCGGACCAATTATTTCGGCACCGTCCATGGCTGCCTCGCCGCGATCCCGTATCTGACCACGTCGCGCGGTACGCTGATCACGGTCGGGTCGGTCGCGTCGGATATGCCGAGCCCGATCATGGGCGCTTATGCCGCGAGCAAGCACGCGACCAAGGCCTATATCGACGCGCTGCGGATGGAGCTGGCCAGCGACGGCGTGCCGATCCAGGTGACTCTGGTCAAGCCGGCGGGGATCGACACGCCGATCGCGCAGCATGCCGCCAATCACGAGCCCGGCGAGGCGCAGATCCCGCCGCCGGTCTATGCGCCCGAGCTGGTCGCGGACGCGATCCTGTTCTGCGCGACGCATGCCAAGCGCGACATCACCGTCGGCGGCGCGGGCCGCGCGCAGGCCTTGTTCGCGGCGCATTTCCCTACGTTGTTCGACCGGCTCGCGCCGCTGGCGGCGACGATGTTCGTCGATCCGAAGAAAGAGCAGCCCGCGCCCAGCAATCTGTTCACCACCACCGATACCGGTCGCGTCCATTCGGGCGAGCATCCGGCGGCGCGGCAGACCAGCCTGTATACCGCCGCGGCGAAGCGTTCGGGGCTGACCAAGACGCTGATCGCGGCCGCGGCGATAGGTGCCGGAGCGTTTCTCTATCGTCGGAAGGATGCGGCATGAGCGACATCGAATGGCAGATGAGCGCGGTCCTCGCCAACGTCGATCGCGGCGGCAACGAGGTTCCCGAAGTGACCAACCTCGCCGATGCGGTGCGGGCGTGGCTGGCGCTGGACAACGGGTTGCAGAATGACGCGGTGCTGCGGCCCGAACGCGCGGTGGAAGTGGATGGGGAACCGGTCGCGGTGTTCGCCGGGCAGGCGATCCGCGGACTGGCGGCGCGGCTGACCGGCTGAGGCGCTAGCCCCGGTCCGCGCTCCCGATCAGCGCCAGCATCGTCGGGGCAAGGCCCTCGCCGCGGGCTTCAAGGCGGATCGGGCCGCCCTTCGGCCCCGCCTGGATCAGCGCCATCGCCAAGCCGTTGAACGCCGATCGCGTCGTTGCGTGATCGGGTTCCAGACTGCGCGGATCGCCGTTGCCGACGCCGAGCAGCACGGCATCGCCGGTCAGCGCGAAGGCGATACGGTTGCTGGCGGTCGGCACCTCGCGACGCTCGGCATCGAGGATGGCGGCGCGGACCACCGCGACCTCCCCCGGCGCGAGCTGCCGCCGGTCGCTCGACAGGCCGATCCGCGCTGGCGCACCGGTCGTCTGCCGCTCGGCGGTCAGGATGCGCCGACCGCCGCGAAAGCCGTGCGCGGTGATCCGACCCGGCTCGTAGGGCACCTGCCACGCGAGATGCGTGTTACGCGCCACCGTCTGCCGTCCGAGGCTGCGGCCGTTGACGAACAATTCGACCGCCTCGCAATTGCTGTGCACCCAGACCGCGACCGCCTGCCCCTCGCGGCCCGGCCAGTTCCAGTGCGGGAAGAGGTGCAGCACCGGCTCCGATCCCCACCATGCCCGGTAATAATGATAATTGTCCTTGGGGAGGCCGCACAGGTCCATCTGGCCGAAATGCGAGACATTCTCCGGCCAGCGTTCGAACGGCGTCGGCTCGCCGCGATAGTCGAATCCGGTCCAGACGAAGCCGCCGGCGAGGAACGGCCGCGCGTCGTAGAAGGACCACCATGTTTCGGCGGTGGTCGCCCAGACGGGAAAGTCCCGGTCGTAGGCGGGAACCAGCCCTTCCTTGTCGTTGCGGGCATATTCGCCGCGGGTCATCACCGTGCTGCCCGTCTCGGTGCCGATCATCGGCACGGTCGGATGCTTGGCGTGGAAGCCGTCGATCTCGGTCAGATAATAATTGCAGCCCATCACGTCGAGCACGCGCGATGCGCCCTGCCCCAGCCTGCCGTTGAACGCCTCGGTGACGGGGCGGGTGCCGTCGAGCGCGTAGACGCGGCGCTTCATCGTCTCGGCGATGCGGGCGCCGTTTTCGGTGCCGCGGTGGATCTCCTCGTTGCCGATGCTCCAGATGAAGACGCTGGGGTGGTTGCGCCCCTGCCGCACGACGCGATCGAGTTGCGACAGGCCCTCGGCATTGCTCGACATCTGCCGCGTCTCGCTCATCACGAGGATGCCGAGCCGGTCGCAGGCGTCGAGCACCGCGGGCGGGGGCGCGTGGTGCGTCGAGCGATAGGCATTGGACCCCATCGCCTTAAGCTGTTCGAGCCGCCAGACGTGCAGGCTGTCGGGCACCGCGAAGCCGACGCCGGCATGATCCTGATGGTTGCAGGTGCCCTTGATCTTCACCGGACGGTCGTTGAGGAAGAAACCGCGATCGGGATCGAAGCGGATCGTGCGGATGCCGAAGTGCGTCTCGTCACGGTCGACCGCGGCGTCGTCGATCAGGATTTCGCTGGTCAGCGTGTGGAGTTGCGGCGTCTCCAGCGACCAGAGCGCGGGATCGGCGAGCAGCGTCTGCTGCTCGGCGATCGTCTCGCCCCAGGCGGGCAGCGCGAGGGGGTCGGAGGTCAGCCGCGCGAGCACGCGCCCGTCCGGCCCGGCGATCGTCGAGCGCAGTCGCACGGTCGTGGCGGGGCCGTCGTTCGCGATCTCGGTGGCGATCGCGACCTGTGCGCCCGCCGCGGCGATCGTGGTGCGGACGGTCGCGCCCCATTGCCGGACGTGGACCGGCGCGGTCTTGACCAGCCGCGCGTGGCGGTAGAGGCCGGCGCCTTCATAGGACCAGGCTTCGCCGAGGCTGACGTCGCAGCGGACGAGCAGCACATTGTCCTCGCCCGGCTTGGCGAAGTCGGTGACGTCGATCTCGAAGGGCGTATAGCCGCTCTCGTTCGATCCGACGATGAAGCCGTTGAGGATGACGAGGCAGTCGCGCGATACGCCGTCGAACTGGAGCAGCAGGCGGCGCCCGGCGTCGTCCGGGGTCAGCTTGATGATGCGGCGGTACCAGCCGACGCTGGTCGCCGGCCACATCCGGCCGAGCGGCTTGAAGCCCTGATAGGCGCCGGTCTTGTCCTCGTCGCTGCCGGGCGCGCCGAACTTCTCGAACGGCAGGTCGACCGCCCAATCGTGCGGCAGCGACACGGTCGCCCAATCCCTGGCGTCGAACTTGGCCTCGGCGGCGGGCGTGCCGGCGTCGCCGGATTTGGCATAGGTGTCGTGGCTGCGGCCGAAGCCGAAGTCCTTGGCGGGATCGCTGGCGTGGCCGAGATGGAAGCGCCAGTCGGCGTCGAGCGGCTCGACGATGCGCGGGCTCGACGTGGGCGCCGCCGCGGCGGCGGGAGGTGCGACGGGTAGCAGCGCCGCGACGGCGGAGGCGCCGCCGGTCTTCAGGAGCGCGCGGCGGTGCGGGTGGCTCAAGAGGCATCCTTCCAAGGTGGTTAGGAGGCCATTCCAACATGCCGCCTTTACGCCGTCAAATATATTATACGATACCAGCTTCCTTAACTTCGCGCTTACGACGGCCCCTTCGATGGGAGCTGGGGCAATGTTCTGCCACGATTACAGCGGCTTGCCGACATGCCCTTTGTCGGGTCCGCAATGCCTGTCAGACGTCAGTGCCGTGGGTGGATTTGTATCAGGGCGTCCACGCAGGGCCCGTCCAGGAACATCGATATTTCTTTGATCAAGCCGTTGTATTTGCCTGCTTTAGATGAAGATCATGGGAGCCTGCGCGAACATTTTACGGGGCGGGTCCGACGGGTGGCGACACCGGCGCGCGCGGCGCCCGAGATTGCAAAATCGGCCGCATTAACCCAATGGTAGCCTCCTCGTGCCAGGGATGGCCGAGGGGTAACCCTACAATAGGAGATTAGCGTGATTCGTAAGTACCTCACCGCCGTTGCCGCCACGGCCCTCGTCGCTGCACCGGTCGCTGCGGCACCGGCCAACCCCGCTGCGAGCCTGTCGGTCGCCAAGTCGGTGCGCACCGGTTCGACCTCGGCCAAGAAGAACGAGCTCGCCGGTGGCGGCGTGATCATCGCCGTGCTGGCGGTCGCCGCCGTGGCAGCCGGCATCGTCGCCGTCGCTTCGGACGACGGCAAGGCCGACAGCAACTAAGATCCGCTGTCCGCGGTCGTCGCTTTCGCGCACGGCTGCCGGTCACGGCAGCGCCACGGGCGCTCGCAAAGGGGGCTACGGCCCCCTTTGTTGTGACTGCGGCCGCGACGCGTCCTCACGCTGGTCGGTCAGGCGCGCCGGGCCGCGGCCCCATCGCGCCATCAGCGTGCGGACCAGCCCGCCGCGACGAAAATAGGCATCGTGCCATTCGGCGGCGCGCCGCCGTTGCAGGCGCCGGTCGTAGCGGAGTGCGAGATAGAGGCTGGCGATCACCACCGCGATCGCGGCGAGGATCAGGGCATCGCTTGCGGAAAGATGTTCCCAATACATTCTCAAGCGCCCCATCGGGCGCCCTGCCGGCCCGGGAGTTGACGAGCCCGCCGGCAGGGCGTGGTACAGACATGCCGGTCGGGACGCTTGCGAGCAACCGCAATCGCCATAGCGACTTACGGCGGAATCCCGTTCCGAAACAGGTCAACTCGCGCCACGCGGCTTCGCTCCGCCCCGCGCAAGGCCGCCGTTCGCCGCGATCGCGGCCGGCGGCGGGCGTCAGGCGCGCTTCGTCGCCGGCACCACCGGCGCGGCGGCGGAGGTGTCGGGGACGGGCAGGTCCTTGACCCGACGGGCGCGGATGGCGCCGGTGGGACCGGCCATGTTGACGTACAGCCCGTTTGGCTCGGTATCCTCGACCACCATCGCCTTGGCGCCGATCTCGCAGCCTTCGCCGATCGTTACGCCGGGGTTGATCGTGACGTCGGTCATCACCCAGCTGCCCGCCTTGATCGTGATCGGCGAATCGATCGTCTCCGGCGACGAGCGCCGCCTGGGGTCACCGGTGTGATGATGCGTGCTGGTGGTGAAAGTGACGCCCGACGACACCCGCGCCCCCGCCTCGAAGATCAACGGCGCGGCGCCGTCGTAGCGGGCGAAGCAATTGAGCATCGCATCCGGCCCCATCACGATATCGGCACTGTCGAGCCAGCATGAATGACGGATGGTGGCGGTCGGGTGAATCCGGGCGCCCGCGAAGTTGAGCAGGCGCCGCCGCAAGGCGTCGGAAATGAATACGGAGCCCTGGATGCGCAGGATCAGGGCGCGCAGCTTCGTTCTTCGCCAACGAACCTGGGTCATCTTATGTCTCCCGGCACACTACGGTCGTCGTCACTTGCGACGGAACTCGGGCACGAATGCTGTCCTAACGCGACGGGCTCATTTTGTCATTAGTCAAATGCCCCGTCCGATCGGGATCGGACCTTTCTGGTACCCGAGCGATGATCTGGCGCGTCGCTCCACGCCCACGGAGGGATGCGAAACGCGGCGTTAACCTTCTCCCGGTATAGGCAGGAGCGGTCCGAAAGACCATGAAAGGGATTACCGGACTGACCCGCCCGCCCAGTATCTGGTGGGCTGGTCAGTCTACCCCCCTTCTCCGGCGCTACACCGCCCGATCGCCGATGCGCGGTCATGCCGATCGCGCGCCTGCCGGGCGACGGGACCGGTTCGGGGTGACGAAACCGATCGGGCACCGGCGCGAGCCTCGCTGCGTCCGTCATACCCTGGCGCTTTCGGCGACGCGGCGTGCCGCGGGGGCGCTGCGTTCGTAATAATGGAGCGCGGGGGCCTCGTAGGTGATCAGATAGAGGCGGCCGCGGATGATCGCGCCGAACGCCTCGCCGCGGCGGTGCAGTGATTCGTTCGAACGGATATAGCTGTAGGTGAAATGCACGCCGTTATTGCCGGCGAAGCGCGCCGGCTCGACGCGCTCGATCGTCATCGCCGCGATGCCGAGCGCGACGCGATAGCTGTTCTCCAGCAAGGTCGGGATGTCGGTGATCAGCATCGCCGCCGCCACGCGCGGCAGTGGCCGGGCCTTGCGATCGACCTCGCGGAACAGCGTCTTGCCGTCGGCGATGCCGCCATAGAAGGTCAGCGCGTCGAGCGGCGCGCCGTCGATCGTCCAGCGTTCGGCATAACGGCCGGGGCGCGCGGCGAGCCGGTTCCATTCGGCGTCGGGCTGGACGGTCAGCGTCGATCCGGCGACGGCGACGCGCTGCCCCGCGGGGATCAGCGTGTTGCCGGCGTGAACCGGCACCGCCAGACCAAGCGCGACGGCGGCGAGCGCGATGGAGGTGGAGCGGCGCAACGTCATCGGCAAGCCTCATAAAGCGATCAGGGTGGAGATCAGCGGCGCATCGCCCGCGTCGGGCTTGCGGCGGAGATAGTCGCGCAGCGCCGCCTTGCCGGGCTCGGCCTGGTTGCCGCGCAGCAGCGCGAGGCCGAGACCGCGATACGCCTCGGGCGGCGCATCGCCGTAGCCGATCGCGTCGCGATAGAAGCCGGCGGCGCTCACCAGATCACGGGGATGGCCGCGTTCGCGATAGAGTTCGCCGCGCGCGAAGAGCAGCGGCGTCGTCCAACCGTCCGCCGCCAGTTGCGCGAGCAGATATTCGCTGCCGCCGAAATCGTTGAGCTTGATCTGGTCGACGAGCAGGCGCGGCAGCCACGGCGCCAGCGCCGCGCGATATCGCGCCGCCTCGTCCGCGCCGTGGACGCCGATCTGCGCCGCGGCGGCCCGCAGATAGGTGGCGCGGGTAAGCTCGGTCGGATGCGTCGCGAAGAAGCCGGCGGTATAACGCTGGTCGGGCTTGCGATAGCGGCCGATCGCGGACGCGTCGGTCTCCGCCATGACCCGCACCCAGATGTCCGCCGCCGCCGATGCCGGATAGGGCGACGCCGCGAGATAGCGCAGGCCGAGCAGGTCCGCCGCCTTCTCCTGCGCGCGATCGAACCGGTAGAAGCCGCCGACCGTCGCCACCTGCAACGCGAAGCCGCCGCCGAGGATCGATGCCCAGGCGAGCAGGTCGTTGCCGCTGCGCCGATGGCGAAAGTCCGCGACGGAATGACGCAGCTCGAAATGGCCGAATTCGTGGCCGAGCATCGCCCCCAGTTCGGCCTCGCTGCGCAGCCGCAGCAGCGCACCCGACCATAATGTCATCATCCCGTTGGCATAAGTGGTCGCGTTGAACGCCGGGATGCGCACGATGTAGAGCCGGATCGCGTCGCAGCGATCGGCGCCGACGGTGCGACACAGGACGCCGCGGACGAAGGTGTTGAGCGCGGGATCGCGGATCACGTCCGGCGCATCGCGCAGCCGCCGCTCCTCGTCGTCGGCGAGCATCCAGGCGCCGCGCTCGTCGATGTCGCTCGGCTGATAGGCCGCGACATAAGGCGGCAACTCCCATGTCGGGTCGAACGCGGCGCGCACCGGCGTCGTGGCGGACATCGCGACGACGAGCGCGGCGGCGATCGGGCGGCGCATCTCAGGGCACCGCCGCGGCCGTCACCGGCGCGGCGGGCCTGCCTGGAAAGCCCGCGAGCAACTGCCGGACGCGCTTCGCCGCGCCCGCGGCGTCGCGGACGTCGCCGCCCATCTGCCAATCGGCGTTGAGCCATACCAGATCGCCGGTGCGCAGATCGACCAGCCCGGCGAACCCGCGATGGACCCCGGCGGTGACCGGCACCCGCGCAAGCGCGGCGACGACCTGCAACACCTTGCGTGCTGTCGAGCCGAAATGATCCTCGGTCGACACGAACAGCGCATAATCGGCGCCGGCGAGACCGGGCAGCTTCGCGACGTCGGGCCCCAGGCTCCAGTCGAACTGGCCCTTGCGCTTCTTGGTCGGCAGCCGGTTGCCGGCGAAGAACTGATATTCGATCACCGAGGCCGCCACCGTGTCGAACAGCGCCTGATATTCGGCGAGCGTCGCGGCGTCGGCGCCGCCGCCGACGGGATCGGCATAATCGGTCACCGCGTTGCCGAGCTGCCGCTCCGCCGCGCGCAGCGCCGAGCCGAGTAGGTCGCGGGCCTGCGCGGTCCAATCGGCATTGGGTTCGAACATTCCGGCAGTTGATTGCGCACCGACCAGGATCGATGGCCGCAGCAGCACGATATGCGCCGACCCCGGCGCCAGCGTGAAACCCGGTTTGATGCCGGACTTCTCCTGCGCCGACGCGGGCGACGCTCCGAACAGAAGACAGCCCGCCAGAATGATCCGCACAATCCGCAAGTTACCGCCCCCGGTCATCGAACCCCCGTCCTACTCGGAGACTTATCGTATCACGACGACCGTATTTTTGAAACTGCTATGGTCGATCGATGTTTTGCTTTATTCTCCTAGATAATAGGTAATTCGTTGTGTATTTCAGCAATGTATTGACTGGATTGCATTTTCCCCGACGTTGCGCGACCGATTGTCGGATCGGCACCAAATCGGCGTACGGGCGTTACGATCGCGCAATGGTTTCCCGCCACCTGAAAGTCGCCAGCTACAATATCCACAAGGGCGTCGGTCTCGACCGTCGCCGCAACCCGGAACGGGTGCTGGAGGTGCTGCGTGAAATCGACGCCGACGTCATCGCCTTGCAGGAGGCGGACCGACGCTTCGGCACGCGCGAATCGGTGCTGCCGTCGCATCTGCTCGACGAGCACAGCGACTGGAAGCCGGTCGAATTCGGCATGCGCGCGCTGTCGATGGGCTGGCACGGCAACGTCATCCTCGTTCGCAAATCGGCACGGGTGGTCGAGCGCGCGCCGATCCATCTGCCCTCGCTCGAACCGCGCGGCGCGGTGATGGCGGATATCGAGACGCATGCCGGGATGCTGCGCGTCGTCGGCATGCATCTCGATCTGTCGGGCCTGTGGCGGAGGCGGCAGGCGGCGGCGATCATGGCGCATGTCGAGACGGCGACGCTGCGCCACCCGACCGTGCTGATGGGCGACCTCAACGAATGGACCGCCGCGGCGGGCTGCCTGCGCGACTTCAGCCGCGACTATCGCATGGCGGCGACCGGGCCGAGCTTCCACGCGCGCCGGCCGGTGGGGCGGCTCGACCGGATCATGGTGTCGCAGGAGCTGACGGTCGCCGAATGTGGCGTCCATGCCAGCGCCGCGGCGCGCAAGACCTCGGATCACCTGCCGATCTGGGCGACGCTGGCGCCAGCCTGATGCGCGAGAAGGAGCTGCGCATCGCATTGGTCTGCTACGGCGGGATCAGCCTCGCGGTCTATATGCACGGCATCACCAAGGAGGTGTGGCATCTGGTTCGCGCCAGCCGCGCCTTCCATGCCGGTGACGCGCCGTCGGGCGGCAGCGAGACGGTCTATGCCGCGTTGATCGAGGAGATCGAGGCGCTCGCGGATATCCGGCTGCGCGTGCTCGCCGACATCATCGCCGGCGCCTCGGCGGGCGGGATCAACGGCATCTTCCTCGCGCAGGCGATCGCCTCGGGCCAGAGTCTCGAACCGCTCACCGACCTGTGGCTGACCTCCGCCGACGTCGAGGCGCTGATCGATCCCGATGCCGCGCCCGCGGGCCGCTTCTCCAAACTCTGGGCGCTGCCGCTCGCCTGGGTCGCGGCAGGGCGCAGCAAGGACAAGGTCGAGGCGCTCGACGCCGCGACGCAAGACGAGGTGCGCACCAAGCTGTCGCATTTCGTGCGCTCGCGCTGGTTCGAGCCGCCGTTCGGTGGCGCCACCTTTACCGGGTTGCTGCTCGACGCGTTCGCGGCGATGGCGCGGTCGGCGGCGGGGCCGCGGCTGCTGCCCGACGGCCAGCCGCTCGACCTGTTCGTCACCTGCACCGATTTCACCGGCCATCCCGAACGGCTGCGACTCAACTCGCCGCCCGAGGTGATGGAGACCGAGCATCGCGTCGTGCTCGGCTTCTCCGATCATGCCAGCGGCGGCGAGATCGGGGCGATGCCCGACCTCGCCTTCGCGGCACGCGCGACGTCGAGCTTCCCCGGCGCGTTTCCGCCGTTCACCGTCGGCGAACTCGACGAGGTGCTGGCGGCGCGCGGGATCGACTGGCCGGGACGCGCCGCCTTCCTCAAGCGCGCGTTGCCGCGCCAATTCGCCGCCAACCAGGTCGACAAAGCGGTGCTGATCGACGGATCGGTGCTCGCCAACGCGCCGTTCCGCCCGGCGATCGACGCGCTCAAGGAACGCCCGGCACGGCGCGAGGTCGACCGCCGCTTCGTCTACATCGACCCCTCGCCGGGCATCAAGATCCGGCTCGGCTCGGGCGGCGAGAAGCCCGGTTTCTTCCAGACGATCCTCGGCGCCCTGAGCGACCTGCCGCGCCAGCAGCCGATCCGCGACAATCTGGATGCGCTCGCCGAACGCTCCGGGCGGATCGACCGGATGCGCGGCATCGTCACCGCGCTGCGCCCCGCGGTCGAGGAGGAGATCGAGCAGCTCTTCGGCCACACCTTGTTCCTAAACCGGCCGACGCCGGCGCGGCTGGTCGCGTGGCGGCGGCGCGCGCAGACCGCGGCGGCGACGCGCGCCGGCTACAGCTACGCCGCTTACGGCCATCTCAAGCTCAGCGGCGTGGTCGAGACGATCACCGGGCTGCTCTATCAGGTCGGCGGCGAGCCCGGGCAGCAACGCTGGCGCCGCATCCGCGCGAGCATCGAGGCGGCGATCGCCGAGCGCGGCTTCGGCGGGGTGGCGCCGAGCTTCTCGGGCAAGGAGAGCGCGGCGACGATCGATTTCCTGCGCACCTTCGACCTCGGCTTCCGCATCCGCCGGCTGCGGCTGATGGCGCGGCGGCTGGAGGAGATCGAGGGCCAGCACGACGGTGCCGCGGGCGAGGCGAACGCGATGCGCGAGGCGATCTACGCCTCGCTCGCCGCCTATCTCGACCGCCAGCGCGCCGACCAGCATCCCGAACTCGGCCATCACGTCCGCCGCCTTCGCAGCGGCGATGCCGCGCCGCTGCTCGACGCGCTCGGCGTCGCGCTGGACCTTGCGACGCTCGACGGCGATACCGACGGGCGGCTGGCGCACGCCTTCGCCACGCTCGACCGGCCGACGCGGCGGGCGTTGCTGCTCGCCTATCTCGGCTTCCCCTATTTCGACACCGCGACTTTGCCGCTGCTGCAGGGCGAGGGACTCGACGAATTCGACCCGATCAAGGTCGACCGCATCGCCCCCGACGACGCCACCGCGATCCGGGCGGGCGGCGCCGAGGCGACGTTGAAGGGCATCCAGTTCAACAGCTTCGGCGCGTTCTTCAGCCGCGCCTATCGCGAGAACGACTATCTGTGGGGCCGGCTGCACGGCGCCGAGCGGATGATCGACATCTGCGTCTCGACCTTGCCCGCGCAGGTGCGGATGAAGCCCGGCCGCGTCGCCGCGATCAAACGCGCCGCCTTCCGCGCGATCCTCGACGAGGAAGAACCGCGGCTGACCGCGATCCCCGCGCTGATCGCGAGCCTGCGGGTGGAGGTGGGGTGACGCACCAAGTTCCTCCCCCGCAAGGGGAAGGTGGCAGCGCGGAGCACTGACGGAGGAGGAGAAAAGGGTGGAGGTCCGTCATCCATCTCCCGCCCCATCCTCGCCCTCCACCACCACGCTGACGGGTGGCGGTCCCCATCCCCCTTGCGGGGGAGGACTGGCCCCTCTGGCCATCGGCGCGCGCCCCGGCTACCTTCGGCGCTCCTCAGGAGTGTTGCATGCAGTTCCTCAAGATCCTGTTCTGGTTTCTGCTCGCGTTCGTCGCGGCGCTGTTCACCTATGGCAATTGGACCGGGGTCCAGATCAACCTGTGGAGCGGGCTGATCGCCGACGTGAACCTGCCGCTGCTGCTGCTCGTCACCTTCCTGCTCGGCTTCCTGCCGACCTATCTGTATCTCGGCACGGTGCGGTGGCGGCTGCGCCAGCGGCTCGCGGCGTGCGAACGGCTGCTGGTCGACCAGCGCGCGACGACGGTGATGCCCGCCGTGCCGGTCGCCCCCGCGCCGGTCGCGCCCGAGCCGGTCGCGCCCATCGAGCCGACGACCGACGGACGCCCGGCATGAGCCCGATCTACGTCGCCATCGACACCCCCGATCTCGCCCGCGCCAAGGCGATCGCCACCCGCACCCGCGCGCATATCGGCGGCATCAAGCTCGGCCTCGAATTCTTCTGCGCGCACGGCCAGCCCGGCGTGCGCGAGATGGCGGACCTCGGCCTGCCGATCTTCCTCGACCTGAAGTTGCACGACATCCCCAACACCGTCGCCAAGGCGGTGCAGGCGCTCAGCCCGATCGAGCCCGCGATCCTGACCGTCCACGCCAGCGGCGGCCGCGCGATGCTGGAGGACGCCAAGGCGGCGGCGCCGCTCAACACCAAGGTCGTCGCGGTGACGATGCTGACCAGCCTCGATGCGAGCGACCTCGCCGCCACCGGCATCGGCGGCAGCGCGCACGACCAGGTCCTGCGCCTCACCCAATTGGCGCATGAGGCGGGGATCGACGGCATCGTCTGCTCGGGCGCCGAAGTCGCCGCGGCGCGGAAGGCCTGGCCCAAGGGCTTCTTCGTCGTCCCCGGCGTCCGCCCCGCGGACGGTCCGACCGGCGACCAGAAGCGCGTCGTCACCCCCCGCGCCGCGCTCGACGCGGGCGCATCGATCCTCGTCATCGGCCGCCCGATCACCCAAGCGGAGGACCCCGACGCCGCCGCGCGCGCGATCGGCGCGACGCTGTAGGACCCGATCAACCCTCACCCTTCCCACCGCCTACGGCGGCGGGCCCCTTCCCTCTCCCGCCGGGAGAGGGAAAAGCCGCCGAAGGCGGCGAAGGGTGAGGATGACAGTGCCGGTGAATGCGATCGGCCTGTAGCTGCCGCCGAACCCTTGCACTTACCCCGCCGAACGCCGACACGCGCAATCATGCCCGTCCTCACCAAGATCTGCGGTCTCTCCACGCCCGAGACGCTCGACGCCTCGCTGCGCCATGGCGCCGGCCATGTCGGCTTCGTCTTCTTCCCGCCGTCGCCGCGTCACCTCGATTTCGCTCGGGCGGCGCAGCTCGCCGCGCGCGTGCCGTCGCATGTCCGCCGCGTCGGCGTGTTCGTCGATCCCGACGATGCGCTGATCGAACAGGCGGTCGCCAGCGGCACGGTCGACGCGGTGCAGCTCCACAAGACCGCCGCACCCCGTGTCGCCGCGATCCGCGCCCGCAGCGGCCTCGAAAGCTGGGCGGCGGTGGCGGTGAAGACCCGCGCCGATCTCGACGCCGCGCGCGGCTTCGTCGGGGCCGCCGACCGTATCCTCTACGACGCCAAGACTCCCGACGACGCCAAGCTGCCCGGCGGCATGGGGCTGCGCTTCGACTGGTCGCTGCTCGACGGCTTCCGCCACCCGTTGCCCTGGGCGCTGTCGGGCGGGCTCGATCCCGCCAATGTCGGCGAGGCGATCGCGCGGACCGGCGCGGAATTGGTCGACGTTTCCTCGGGGGTCGAATCCGCGCCGGGGGTCAAGGATATGGACAAGATCGGCGCCTTCCTTAAAGCGACGCAGTCATGAACGCCCCCAACACCTATCGCGCGCAGCCCGACGAGCGCGGCCACTTCGGCCAGTTCGGCGGCCGCTTTGTCGCCGAGACGCTTATGCCTTTGGTCCTCGACCTCGACCGCGAATATCGCGCCGCCAAGGCCGACCCGGCCTTCGCCGCGCAGTTCGACGATCTCATGGAACATTATGTCGGCCGCCCCAGCCCGCTCTATCACGCCGAACGGCTGAGCGATGCGGTGCGCGAGGGCGCCGGTGACGGCATGGGCGCGCAGATCTGGTTCAAGCGCGACGAGCTGAATCATACCGGCGCGCACAAGATCAACAATTGCATCGGCCAGATCCTACTCGCGATCCGCATGGGCAAGACGCGGATCATCGCCGAGACCGGCGCGGGGCAGCACGGCGTCGCCACCGCCGCGGTCTGCGCGCGCTTCGGCCTGCCCTGCGTCATCTACATGGGCGCCAAGGACGTCGCGCGACAGCAGCCCAACGTCTTCCGCATGAAGCTGCTCGGCGCCGAGGTCCGCCCCGTGACGAGCGGCGCGGCGACGCTGTCCGACGCGATGAACGAGGGGCTGCGCGACTGGGTCGCGAACGTCCACGACACGTTCTACATCATCGGCACCGCCGCCGGCCCACACCCCTATCCCGAGATGGTCCGCGACTTCCAGAGCATCATCGGCCGCGAGGCGCGCGAACAGATGCTCGCGCGGACCGGCCGCCTGCCCGATCTGCTCTGCGCGGCGATCGGCGGCGGATCGAACGCCATCGGCCTGTTCCATCCGTTCCTGGACGATCCGCAGGTGGGCATGCTCGGCGTCGAGGCGGCGGGCCATGGGCTGGAGGGTAGCGAACATGCCGCGAGCCTCGCCGGCGGCTTCCCCGGCGTGCTCCACGGCAACAAGACCTATCTGTTGCAGGACGAGGACGGCCAGATCGCCGAGGGTCATTCGATCTCTGCCGGCCTGGATTATCCCGGCATCGGCCCCGAACACGCCTGGCTGCGCGACATCGGCCGCGTCGAATATACCAGCGCGACCGACAAGGACGCGCTCGACGCCTTCCAGTTGCTCTGCCGTACCGAGGGGATCATCCCCGCGCTCGAGCCGGCGCATGCGATCGCCGCGGTGGCGGTGCGTGCGCGGACGATGCGTGACGACCAGATCATCCTCGCCAACCTCTGCGGTCGCGGCGACAAGGACATCTTCACCGTCGCCGAGGCGCTGGGGGTGGCGATATGAGCCCGCGGCTCGCCAATGCCTTCGCCAAGGGTCGCCCGGCGCTGGTGACCTTCGTCACCGCCGGCGATCCGACGCCGGACGCGACGGGTGCGATCCTCGACGCGCTCGTCGCGGGCGGCGCCGACGTGATCGAGCTCGGCATGCCGTTCACCGATCCGATGGCGGACGGCCCGGCGATCCAGGCGGCGAACCTGCGCAGCCTTGCCGCCGGTACGCGCACCGCCGACATCCTCGCGATCGCCACCGCCTTCCGGGAACGGCATGCGGACGTGCCGCTGGTGCTGATGGGCTATGCCAATCCGATGCTGCGCCGCGGCCCCGACTGGTTCGCCGAGGCGGCATCGGCGGCGGGTGTCGACGGCGTGATCTGCGTCGACATCCCGCCCGAGGAGGACGATGCGCTGGGGCCGGAGTTGCGCGCGCGCGGCATCGATCCGATCCGCCTCGCCACGCCGACCACCGATGCCGCGCGCCTGCCGCGCGTGCTCGATGGCGCGAGCGGTTTCCTCTATTACGTCTCGGTCGCCGGCATCACCGGGCTGCAGCAGGCGGCGCAGGGGTCGATCGACCAGGCGGTCGCGCGGCTCAAGGCGACCACCGACCTGCCCGTCGCGGTCGGATTCGGCGTCCGCACTCCCGAACAGGCCGCGGCGATCGGCGCGGTCGCCGACGGCGTCGTCGTCGGTTCGGCGATCGTCGAGCTGGTCGGCACGCACGGCGCCGCCGCGCCCGATGCGGTCCGCGCCTATGTTCAATCCCTCAGCGAGGCGGTGGCCTCGTCGCGAAAGGTCGTCCGATGAGCTGGATCACCAACGTCCGCAACGCCTTGCCCTTCGTCGCCAAACGCGAATCGTCCGACGAGAACCTGTGGCACAAGTGCAAGGGCTGCGGGCAGATGATCTTCACCAAGGAGCTGGAGGAAAATCTCTACGTCTGCCCGAAATGCGATCATCACGAACGTATCGGTCCCAAGATCCGCTTCGCGCAGATCCTCGACGAGGGGAGCTGCGCCGAGCTGCCGGTGCCCAGGGTGCCCGAGGACCCGCTCAAGTTCCGCGATTCGAAGCGCTATAGCGACCGGCTCAAGGCGGCGCGTACCTCGGCGCAGGAACAGGATGCGCTGATCAACGCGCGCGGCACGATCCTCGGCCATCGCGTGGTGATGGGCGTGCAGGATTTCGCCTTCATGGGCGGATCGATGGGGCTCGCGGTCGGCGAGGCGTTCGTCCGCGGCGTCGAGGAAGCGATCCGCGAGAAAGCGCCTTATGTGATCTTCACCGCCGCGGGTGGCGCGCGCATGCAGGAGGGCATCCTCAGCCTGATGCAGATGCCGCGCAGCACCGTGGCGATCCAGATGCTGCACGACGCCGGCCTGCCCTATGTCGTCGTGCTGACCGATCCGACCACCGGCGGCGTCACCGCGAGCTATGCGATGCTCGGGGACGTGCAGATTTCCGAACCCAATGCGCTGATCGGCTTCGCCGGCCAGCGGGTGATCGAGAGCACGATCCGCGAGAAGCTGCCCGAGGGCTTCCAGCGTGCCGAATATCTGCTCGACCACGGGATGCTCGACATGGTCGTCCATCGCAAGGAGTTGCGCGAGCGGCTGGCGACGGTGATCGGCTATCTGTCGGTAGCGCAGGCCGCGTAACCGGCGGAGGGCGTTCCATCCCACCCGCGCCGTCACCCCGGACGTGATCCGGGGTCCCGCTTTACGCTGGCTGGATAGCGGGCCCCGGATCAGGTCCGGGGTGACGAAGGGATAGGCGAGCGGACACCCGGACCCCAGCACATGCCAGACCACGCCACCTCCACCGATCCCGCCGTCCAGCAGCAGCTCGACCGGCTGTGGGCGCTGTCCCCCGGCGCCGATATCCTCGGCCTCGACCGCATCACCACGCTGCTCGCGCGGCTCGGCGATCCCCATCTGGCGCTGCCGCCGGTGTTCCATGTCGCCGGCACAAACGGCAAGGGCTCGACCTGCGCCTTCCTCCGGGCGGGGCTCGAGGCGGCGGGGCATGACGTCCACGTCTTCTCCAGCCCGCATCTCGTCCGCTTCAACGAGCGTATCCGCATCGCCGGGCGACTGATCGACGACGCCGCGCTCGCTGCGCTTCTATCCGAGGTGCTCGACGCTGCCGGCGATGGGGCCGACGGCATCGGCGCGAGCTTCTTCGAGGTCACCACCGCCGCCGCCTTCCTCGCCTTTGCACGGACCCCCGCCGCCGCTGCGATCGTCGAGGTCGGGCTCGGCGGCCGGCTCGATGCGACCAACGTCATTCCCCGTCCCGCGGTCACCGGGATCGCCGCGCTCGGCATGGACCACGAAGCGTTCCTCGGGACCCGCATCGTCGACATCGCCGGCGAGAAGGCGGGGATCGCCAAGCCCGGCGTGCCGCTGGTGACGATGAACTATCCCGCCCCCTGTCGCGCCCGGATCGCCGCGCTGGCCGAGAATGCCGGCGCACCGGTGATCGCGCGCAACGCAGACTGGTGGAGCGAGACCGCGCGACAGACGATGCGCTATCGCGACCGCGGCTTCGCGGTGGTCACGCACCGGCCGCGGCTGGTCGGGCCGCACCAGTCGCGCAACCTCGCGCTCGCCATCGCGATGCTGCGCCATCAGGGCGATGTCGCGATCCCCGAAGCCGCGATGCGCGCCGCCGCCGATTGGGCGCAATGGCCCGCGCGGATGCAGCGACTCGGCGGCGGGCCGCTGCACGATCGATTGCCGGCGGGCGGCGAATTGTGGCTCGACGGCGCGCACAACCCCTCCGCGGCGCAGCCGGTGGCGCGGGCGTTGCGGACGATCGCGGGCGGGCGGCCGGTGGTGCTGGTGCTCGGCATGCTCGCCAACAAGGATGCGCGCGGGGTGCTGCGCCTGCTCGCGCCCGCGGTGTCGCGCATCGTCGCAGTGCCGGTCCCCGGCCATGCCTGTCACGCCCCCGCGATGCTCACGGCGCTGGCCGCCGAGCTCGGCGTCGCCGGGGGAGTCGC
This sequence comes from Sphingomonas sp. M6A6_1c, assembly GCF_053345135.1. Taxonomy (NCBI): domain Bacteria; kingdom Pseudomonadati; phylum Pseudomonadota; class Alphaproteobacteria; order Sphingomonadales; family Sphingomonadaceae; genus Sphingomonas; species Sphingomonas sp. M6A6_1c. The sequence continues at coordinate 629,466 of NZ_JBKEZO010000001.1, forward strand.
CGACGATTTGCCGCAAGCGCTCGATCTGACAGCGAATATCGACGCGCCGGTCGTGCTGATCGCCGGTTCGCTCTATCTCGCCGGTGAAGCGCTCCGCCTTAACGACGAGTACCCAAACTGACGCGCTGATTGCGATTGACTTGCAATAGCGGATTGAGGAGTGTTCGGGACGACCACAGGAGTTGCCCCGATGTCCGACCTGACCACCACGATCGCAGCCCTGCCTTATGCGCTCCCCGCCTGCCCCAATGCGCGAATCGCCCTGTTCGCGCTGCGCCGGATGGGGGCGCAGGGGTTGCACGACGCGCGCGCCAGCCACGCGTTGTTCACCGCCTTCGGGCAGGACTTCCGGCGGCCATTGGTGCTGATGCGCGCGCTGATGGCGGACCTCGCCGGCACCGCGGCGGGGACGATCGCGATCGCGCCGTGCTGCTGCGCGCGGATGACCGCGGCGGAGCGGACGATGCTCACCATCCTCGCCCGCGTCGAGACCGCGCCCGACACCGCACGGCTGCTGCTCGGCGACCTGCTCGGCGTGCGCCGCGTCGATGCGGTGCTGGCGAGCGTCGCCGCGGTCGCGACCGCCTTCGCCGACGACGGCCGCCCGATCTGCGTCTAGGCTTCGGGCGTGTCGCGCACGTCGCCCTCGCCCGCCACGCCGGCGCTGCCGATCGACCGGTCGACCAGGCCCGACCGGCACATCCACCAGAAGAGCAGCACGCCCGGCAGCGCCGCGACGGTCGTTCCCCAATAGAAAGCGACATAGCCGAAACCGTCGACCAGCCGCCCGGTCGTCGTCGCGGTCAGCACGCGGCCGACGATGCTCGCCGCCGCCGAGATCAGCGCATATTGCGCGGCGGTGAAGCGCAGATCGCACAGTGCCGAGAAATAGGCGACGACGGTCACGCCGCCGATGCCGCTGGCCAGATTCTCGAACGCCATCGCACCGGCCAGCCCGAGATTGCTGTGCCCTGCCCCGGCGAGCAGCGCGAAGGCGGCGTTGGAGACCATCATCAGCACGAGGCTGAGCATCACCGAGCGCTTGAGCCCCATGCGCGCGTAGAGCACGCCGCCGACCGCGATGCCGATCCAGAACGCCCAGAAGCCGATGAGGACGTCATACAGCGCGATCTCGTCGTTGCTGAAGTGGAGGTCGTCGAGCAACAGCCGCAGCGCCTGCTGCCCCAGGGTGTCGCCGATCTTGTGGAGCAGGATGAAGGCGAGGATGACGAAAGCGCCGTGGCGGCGGAAGAATTCGAGGAACGGGCTGACGATCGATGCGGCGATGTCGCGCGCGCCGTGCCGCTTGATCGGCTCGCGGCGGCGGTGCGGCTCGCCGCGGACCAACGCGACGATCATCGCGGGAAAGGCGAACAGCACGCAGGCGAGATAGGCGACATGCCAATTGGAGCGGGCCGCGATCACCAGCGCCAGCGCGCCGGCGAGCACCGAACCGATCCGCCAGCCATATTGCGTCATCCCCGAGCCGATGCCCATCTGCTCGGGCTCCAGCGTCTCGATGCGATAGGCGTCGATGACGATGTCGTAGGTCGCGCCGGCGAAGCCGACCAGCACCGTCGCGACGATCGTCGCCTGCAGACTGGCGGCGGGATCGACGAAGGCGAGATTGGCGACCGCGAGGATCACCAGCACGCCCGACAGCAACACCCAAGACACCCGCTGCCCCAGCCGGCCGATCAGCGGCAGCCGCACGCCATCGACCATCCACGCCCATAACGGCTTGAGATTGTAGACGAGGAAGCCGAGCGTGAAGGCCGTGATCGTGCTCTTGTCGAGCCCGTCCTGCTTCAGCCGCGTGGTCAGCGTGGCGCCGATCATCGTGAAGGCGAGCCCCGAGGATATGCCCATGAAGAACACCGCGATCGGCCCGCGCTCGGCATAAGGCGCCAGCGGCGCGAGCCGCGTCCGCAACGCCGCGGAGCGCCGCATCGCTACGATCAGCACCAGCACGATTGCGACGACGATCAGGAAATACAGGTTATTGCCGGTCATCGGCGCGACACTAACGGCAATTTCGCGTGCGCCTAGCGGCTTTGCGGGCAGGCGCCTTCGATCGCCATCACGCGTGCGGCGATCCGCACAAGCGGCAGAAATGGTTCACGCGGAGGCGCGGAGGCGCGGAGGTGATCCGCTCGCCGCATGCGCGGCCCGTTTCAAAAAGGATGAGAGAGAGCCACGCTGACCCAAACGAAACCCCTCCGCGCCTACGCGCCTCCGCGCGAACCAAATCTTTCTTTCGTTCGCACGCGTCACCAAGACCCGGATGTCGCCCTCGCCTAGCCCGCCGGCGCCTCGAACAACTGGAACCCCGACGGCAGCCGCTTGGTCTTGCGTCCGGCGCGCTTGGCTTCGATCGCCTCGATCGCGCCGATCAGGTCGCGCTGCTGGTATGGCTTGGCGAGGCAGCCGGCGGCGAGCGGCATGGCTTCGGCCGGGAAATTGCCGGTGACGAACAGGACGGGCACGCCGCCCTCGCCCGCGGCGCGCGCGACGTCGAGACCCGAGCCGTCGGCGAGGTGGACGTCGACCAGCACCAGATCGATCTCCGCGTCCGAGCGCAGCACGCGCAAAGCCTCGGCGACGCGATCCACAGTCGCGACGATCTCGTAGCTCGCATCGGTGAGGAGATGCTCGACGTCGAAGGCGATCAGCGGTTCGTCCTCGACGACCAGCAGGCGCACGATCTGGCGCTTCTTCCTCCCGAACAGCATCGATACGCTCCGCCCGGCGTCAGGGTGATTGTTACGCCTCCGCGACATAACGCACGCACGCGGCTTCGGACGCAAATATTTTCGCAGCCGGGACGAATGCACGTTATGGGCGCAGCATGGCCCAAACCCCCGAACCCCGCACCGGCGACCGGATCGCGAAACTGCTCGCCCGCGCCGGCGTCGCGAGCCGCCGCGAAATCGAACGGATGATCGCCGACGGGCGCGTCGCGCTCGACGGCAAGGTGCTCGATACGCCCGCGACGGTGTTGCGCTCGCTCGCTGGCGTCACCGTCGACGGCGAACCCGTCGCGCAGCCCGAACCGACGCGCCTTTTCCTCTATCACAAGCCGACCGGGCTGCTCGTCACCGAGAACGATCCCAAGGGACGGCCGACGATCTACGACAAATTGCCCGACGACCTGCCGCGGCTGGTGCCGGTCGGCCGGCTCGATCTCAATACCGAAGGATTGCTGCTCCTCACCACCGACGGCGGCTTCAAGCGGCAGCTCGAACTGCCCTCGACCGGGGTCGAGCGCAGCTACCGCGCCCGCGCTTATGGCAACGTCACGCAGCAGCAGCTCGAGGAGCTTGCCGAGGGCGTCGAGATCGACGGCATCCGCTATGGCCCGATCGACGCCAATATCGAGCGGCGCACCGGCGCCAACGTCTGGATCGAGGTGACGATCACCGAGGGCAAGAACCGCGAGGTGCGGCGCGTGCTCGAACATCTCGAATTGCAGGTCAGCCGGCTGATCCGCACCCGCTACGGCCCGTTCATCCTCGGGGATTTGCCGGTCGGCGGGGTCGGCGAGGTCAAGCAGCACGAAGTCGTCGCCTTCCGCCGCACGCTCAAGGGCGGCGCGCCCGACGAGCCGATGATCGAGGCGCCGCGCGACGGCTTCCGTACCGCGCCGACCGCGAACCGGCCCGCACGCGCCCGGCCGCGCGCCGTCGAGGCGCCGGCACCGCGCGAGGCGCAGGAACGCCCGGCCTCGGCGCGAACGCCCGCTACCGGCGAAGGCCGTCGCGCGCCGCGCCGCAGCGATGCGGCACCGGCCGGCGTCGCGCCGCGTCCCGCCCGCCCCGGTGCGACGCCGGCGTCGTCGGCAGGCGGCCTTCAGGACGCCCGCCGCGGTGCACCCCGCGCCGACCGTGGCGGCGACCGCACCGGTCCGCAGGACGGCCGCCGCTTCGCGCCGCGTGCCGACCGTGGCGACGAGCGCGACGCCCCCCGTCAGGACGGCCGCCGCTTCGCGCCACGCGCCGATCGCGGCGACGAGCCCGGCCGCGGCCGGTTCGGCGATGCCCGCCGCGCGGCCCGTATCGCGGACGCCAAGCCCGCCGGCGCACGTCCGCCACGCTCGAGCACCCGCCCGCCGCGCGACGACGAGCGCCCCGCGAAGGTCCCGACCGGCGGCTCGGCGATCAAGCCGTGGGAGAAAGGCGACGACCGCAGCGCGGGCCGCGCCCGGTCCAATGACGGGCAACGCTCGGGCGGCACCGGCGGTCGTCCTGCACGCACGGGTGCCCGCCCGCCACGCGGCGATTCGCCCCGCAGCGGTGGTCCCGCCGGCGGTCGCGGCTCGCCGCGGCCCAAGCCGTCCGGCGGCACGCCGCGTGGCGCGCCGAAGGGTGGCCGTCGATGAGGGTGATCGCCGGCCAATGGCGTGGCCGCCCGCTCGTCGCGCCCAAGGGCGACGCCACCCGCCCCACCGCCGACCGGACGCGCGAGGCGCTGTTCTCGATGCTGACCAGCCGGCTGGGGAGTTTCGAGGGGCTGGCCGTCGCCGACCTGTTCGCCGGCTCGGGCGCGCTCGGGATCGAGGCGCTGTCGCGCGGTGCGGCCTCGTGCCTGTTCGTCGAGCAGGACGGCGCGGCGCTCGACGCGCTCAAGGGCAATCTCGCCAAGCTCGGCACCCGCGCCGATGTGCGCGCCGGATCGGTGATGGGACTCGGCCCGGCACCTGCGGCGCTCGACCTCATCATGATGGACCCGCCTTATGGCACCGGCGCCGGCCTCGTCGCGCTCGACAAGCTCGCGCGGCTCGGCTGGGTGTCGCCGGCGACGTGGATCAGTATCGAGACCGCCAAGGCGGATGAGATCGCCCCGCCCGGCTTCACCGTCGATGCGAGCCGCGTCCACGGCAAGGCACGGCTGACGCTGTTGCGGCAGGCGTAACGGGGTTACGCCGCGCTGCGCCCGCGCAGCAACGCCAGCCCGCCGAGGCTCAGCAGCCCCGCGCCGACCAGATACAGGCCGATCCACCCCAGGCCGCGATGCGCCAGCGCCTCCGCCGCGATCGGCGCGACCGCGCCGCCGAGGATGCCGCCGAGGTTGAAGGTCATCGACACGCCGGTATAGCGCACGCCCGCCGGGAACAGGCTCGGCAGCCATCCGCCGAGCGGCCCATAAGCGAAGCCCATCACGAACAAGGCGAAGGCGAGCCAGAGGAAAACGACGAACAGCGAGCCCGCGCCGAGCATCGGTCCCATCGCGAGCCCCGCGACCATGCAGCCGATGAAGCCGATCACCAGCATCCGCCGCGCGCCCGTGCGATCGGCGGTGACGCTGGCGACGATCACCCCGGCGGCGAGGAACAGGATCGCGACCAGTTCGACCGCCAGCATCGCCTCGCGCCCATACCCCAGCGTCTTGGTCCCGTAGCCAAGCGTGAAGGCGGTCGCGAGATAGAAGAGCGCGAAACAGGCGATCACCCCGCCCGTCCCAGCGAGCACCGCGCGGCCATGTTCGAGCATCAGCGTGGCGATCGGCACCTTGGGCAGCGCTTCGGCCTGCTCCGCCTCGACGAAGGCGGGCGTTTCGGTGAGCTTCAGTCGCACCCACAGGCCGAGTACGACCAGCACCGCGCTGACCAGGAACGGCAGCCGCCACCCCCACGCCCGGAACTGCGCCTCGTCGAGCGCCAGGCCGAGGATCAGGAACAGTCCGTTCGCCATCAGGAAGCCGACGGGCGCACCGAGCGGCGGAAACATGCCCCAGGTGTTGCGCCGGTGCGGCGGCGCATTCTCGACCGCGAGCAGCGCCGCCCCGCCCCATTCGCCGCCGAGCCCGAACCCCTGCCCCAGCCGCAACAGGCATAGCAACAACGGCGCGATCCAGCCGACCTGATCGTAGGTCGGCAGGAAGGCGATCGCGACGGTCGACCCGCCCATCAGCATCAGGCTGGCAACGAGCGTCGACTTGCGCCCGACGCGATCGCCGAAATGGCCGAAGACGATCGCACCCACCGGCCGCGCGATGAAGGCGAGGCCGAAGCTGGCGAAGCTCAGCATCTGCTGCGCAGTCTTGCTTTCCGCGGGGAAGAACAATTCGCCGAACACCAACGCCGCGGCGGTCGCGTAGATGTAGAAATCGTAGAATTCGACCGCGGTGCCGACCAGGCTGGCGGTCAGGATGCGACGGGCGGAGGCGGGCGCGGGCGGCGTGGCGGACAACGAAGTCATGCCGCCACTCTAATCGCGAAAAAAACGTCGCGGGCAACAGTTGTGAAATCCGTTCGCAACAATCCAGGGCTAGACAGGGATCGTCGCTGCTCCTCTCCCCCTGTGGGTAGCGACGTGTCGGTCGCCTCCCCTGTCGGCCGACCCTCCCTGAACTACGGGGCGGTCGCTTTGCGGCTGCCCCGATTTTTCAAGGACTTGGCCGCTCGTCGAGGCGACCCGCCGATCGACGCGCCGCCTCATTCGAATCTTTATTCCGGACGATCCGCGTTGCGCAGGGCGGCGAATCGCACGTCGTCGCCGGTCAGCGCGGCGAGCTTGCGGGTGCCGTCGTCGCGCATTTCGCGGAAGCAGCGCTGCGCATCGAGTCGCATCTCCAGCGTCGCGCCGGTCGGGATGCACGCAGCATGCGCCGCACGGACGATGCGCGCCTCGAAGGTGCGGCGGCCCGCCTCGCTGTGCAGGTCGAGTCCCTTGGCCGATACCTTGACCTGCACCGGCTCGCGCTCCGCGGCGGGGGCGGCATTGCCCGGAACGGCGGCGAACAGGCACGACAAAGCGGCCGCCGCGATGGCGGCGTGATGCGACGTCTTCATGATGACACTCCTGCTACTCGGACTTGCCGTGGCGGTCCGGCTCGGTCCGCGCGCCTCTCTCGGGCGCGGGCTGGACGAAGCCGAACGGTCCGCCGGCTTGATCGCCCTAGCAGCCGGTCCTTACGCATGCGTTACAGGTGCGTGTCACCTGCGTGACGGGGGCAGGTGCCCGATCGGACTTGCCGGCTCGCGCGCCGTTCCCTACCTGTTCGCCGGTGAACGATCTCAGCGCCCCCGCCAACGCCTTGCAGGACCCGCCCTATTTGAAGGGGCTCAACCCCCCGCAGCGCGATGCGGTGCTGACCACCGAAGGCCCGGTGCTGATGCTCGCCGGCGCCGGCACCGGCAAGACCGCCGCGCTGACCGCGCGGCTCGCGCATCTGCTGTGGACGCGCAAGGCGTGGCCGTCGGAGATCCTCAGCGTCACCTTCACCAACAAGGCGGCGCGCGAGATGCGCGAACGCGTCGGGCGGCTTGTCGGCGATGCGGTCGAGGGGATGCCGTGGCTCGGCACCTTCCACGCGATCGGCGCCAAGATGCTACGCCGCCACGCCGAGCTGGTCGGATTGCAGAGCAATTTCAGCATCCTCGACACCGACGACCAGCTCCGCCTGCTCAAGCAGTTGATCGTCGCCGCCGATCTCGACGAGAAGCGTTTCCCCGCGCGCAGCCTCGCCGGCTTGATCGACGACTGGAAGAACAAGGGGCTGGTCCCCGCCGACATCGATGCCGGTGAGAGCGAACGCTATGCCAACGGCCGCGGCGGCGAACTCTACGCGCAATATCAGGAGCGGCTGAAGGCCCTCAACGCCTGCGATTTCGGCGACCTGCTGCTGCACATGCTGACCGTGCTGAAAACCTATCCCGAGGTGCTGAAAATGTACCAGGAGCGGTTCAAGTACATCATGGTCGACGAATATCAGGACACCAACGTCGTCCAATATCTCTGGCTGCGTCTGCTGGCGCAGGCGCGCAAGAATATCGCCTGCGTCGGCGACGACGACCAGTCGATCTATTCGTGGCGCGGTGCGCAGGTCGAGAACATCCTCAAGTTCGAGAAGGACTTTCCGGGCGCGAAGGTGATCCGGCTCGAACAGAATTACCGATCGACGCCGCATATCCTCGGCGCCGCCTCGGGCGTCATCGCCAACAACGGCGGCCGGCTCGGCAAGACGCTGTGGACCGAACTCGACGCGGGCGAGAAGGTGCGCGTCCTCGGCGTCTGGGACGGCCCAGAGGAAGCGCGCCGCGTCGGCGAGGAGATCGAGGCGGCGCAGCGCAGCGGCAAGAGCCTCGACGATGTCGCCATCCTCGTCCGCGCGCAGCACCAGACGCGCGAGTTCGAGGACCGGTTCATCGCGATCGGCATGCCCTATCGCATCATCGGCGGCTTCCGCTTCTACGAACGCGCCGAGATCCGCGACGCGCTCGCCTATCTGCGTATCGTCAACCAGCCGTCCGACGATCTCGCCTTCGAACGCATCGTCAACGTCCCCAAGCGCGGCCTCGGCGACAAGGCGCTCGCCAAGATCCACCAGCTCGCGCGGATCGAGGGCGTGCCGCTGACCATCGCCGCGGCGCGCATCCTCGACACCGACGAACTCACCCCGCAGGCGCGGCGCGCGCTCGGCAACCTCGTCGGCGACATCGCACGCTGGCGCGACATGGCGCGCGACCTGCCGCATGCCGAACTCGCCCGCCAGTTGCTCGACGAGAGCGGCTATACCGCGATGTGGCAGGCCGAGAAATCGGTCGACGCCGCCGGCCGGCTCGAGAACCTCTCCGAACTCGTCCGCGCGATGGAGGAATATGAATCGCTCGGCGCGTTCCTCGAACACGTCAGCCTCGTCATGGACCGCGAGGGCGGCGTCCAGGACCCGCAGGTGACGATCATGACGATCCACGCCGCCAAGGGGCTAGAATACGACACCGTCTTCCTCGTCGGCTGGGAGGAAGGACTGTTCCCGTCGCAACGCTCGCTCGACGAAGGCGGCACCAAGAGCCTCGAGGAGGAACGCCGACTCGCTTATGTCGCGATCACCCGCGCGCGGCGGCGCGCGACGATCCTCCACGCCGCCAACCGCCGTATCTACGGCCAGTGGACGTCGAGCATCCCGAGCCGCTTCGTCGGCGAACTGCCCCCCGAACATACGGACGCCGAGACGACGATGTCGGGTGGCGAAAGCCTGTGGCGCGCGAACTGGAGCGAGCGCGCCGACCCCTTCGCCGACGTCGGCCGCGGCACCGGCCGCGGTCCCGGCTGGCAACGCGCAGCGGGTGCCGCCTCGGGTTTCTCGACCGCGCCGACGCGCGTCGTCGAAAGCCGGTCGAGCGCGGTCAGCATCGGCAACAAAGGGCGCAGCGACCTGTCCGTCGGCCTGCGCGTCTTCCATCAGAAATTCGGTTATGGCGCGATCGCCGAGATCGAGGGCAACAAGCTGGAGATCGACTTCGAGGCGGCGGGGCGCAAACGCGTGATGGACAGCTTCGTCACGATCGGCTGAGCGGCGGCCGGCTGAGCGGCGGCCGGCTGAGCGGCGGCGCGGCGGGTTCGTTCAGGAACCGCCAAGGTCGGATCGGCGTATGACCGTTGCGGACCCGACTCAACGGGTCTGGTAGAGGATCATTCCGATGTTCAGGTCCCTTTTGCTCTCCGCCGCGGTCTGCGCGACGCTCGCCGCGACCGCGCCGGCGCTCGCCCAGTCCGCCGCCGACGATGCGCGCTTCGCCGCCGCGCAACAGCGGTTCGACGCCGAAATGGCGCGCTATCGTGCCGAATTCGATCGCTATCGCGCGCTGCGCGGCACGCCCGGCCCGGGCGGCTATCGTCAGGCACCCGTGCCCGGCGGCTATGACGACCAGCGCTACGACGATCGCGACGACGACCGCTACGAAAACGGCTACGATCCCGCGCGTTACTACCGCCCCGGGACGCAGGAGCGGGTGCTGAACCCCAACGATCGCGTCTATGCCGGCACCGACGGCCGCTATTATTGCAAGCGCAGCGACGGCACGACCGGCCTGATCGCCGGCGGCGCGGCGGGCGGCATCCTCGGCAACGTCATCGACGGCGGCCACAGCCGTATCGTCGGCACCTTGCTGGGCGGCGCGGTCGGCGCGCTCGCCGGCAAGGCGATCGACCAGAACCAGGCGCAGGTGCGCTGCCGCTGATCGATCGGCGGTCGGGCGGTCAGGCCCGCTCGACCGCCATCAGCGTCACGCCCTCGTATTTCTCGGCCTGGGGTTCGAACAGGCTGCTCGGCGTGAACGCCTTGTTGGTCAGCGTCGGTTCGCCGAGCCCGTCCATCTTGAACGTGCCGACCTTCTCCTCGCGCGGCGGCTTGCCGTCGCGCTCCACCGTCACCGCATCGACGTAGATTTCGCCGTGGCGGGTGTAGAGGATATGCGGGGCGATCGTCACCGTCCCCTTGTTGTAGGTGGCGGTCACGGTCAGCAGGCGCACGATCGCTTCGAACATCGTCGGCACCGGCCCCGACGGTGCGGCAGTCACGGCTTCGGTCTGGGTCATCGGCGGCACCATAAACGTTCGTGTTGCGTCGCAGCAAGAACGCTTTGGCGTTAACGATGTTTCACGGCCGGCGGATCGCGCCGCCGGCCGCCGTTCGATCAGCGATAGACGGTGAAACAGCGCCGCTCCGGCCCGTAATAGCCGCGATGCACCCGGCAGACGACCCGGCCGCGACCATAGCCCCGTCCGTAACCGCCGCCATAGCCCCCGCCATAGCCATAACCCCGGTCACGATCGAAACCGCGCCCGTGGTAGCGCGGACCACCGCGCCATCCGCGATCGTCGCGCCGGTCGTAGCCGCGGTGATCGTAGCCGCGGTCATAGCCGCGATCGTAGCCGTATCGCTGCGCCTCGGCGGGCGCGGCGGTCATCAACGTCCCGGCAGCGAGCGCTGCGGCGCTGAACAAAGCAATGAGCTTCATAGGGTTACTCCTCACACGCCCGACATCGGGCATAGGAGGACCATGACGGACGCGTCATGCATGCGATCTGAACCCGCGGTTGTCAGAATGTCAGGAATGCTGCCCCGCCACCCGTCAGGGCAGCCGCACCGTCAGCCCGTCGAGCGCCGCGGTCAGCCGTACCTGACAGGCGAGCCGACTCGTCCGCGATGCGGCGGGGACGAGATCGAGCAGATCCTCCTCCTCCGCACGCGCGGCGGGGATGCGGGCGAAATCCTCCGCGGCGATGACGACGTGGCAGGTCGCGCAGGCCATGTCGCCGTTGCACGTCCCTTCGAGCGGGTGGCCATCCGCCTGCGCGAGATCGAGCAGCCGCGCGCCCTCGGCGCCCTCCGCCTGCCGCGCGCGGCCATCGGGATCGACGAACACCACGCGAATCATGCCATCACCCCCTGCCGAGTCGCCGCCGCGACGATAGATGCGAGTCCGTCGCGCAGTTCGTCCTCGCCGGTATAGCGCCCGAAGCCGAGCCGGATGCTCGACCGCGCCTGCGCCTCGGTGAGGCCGAGCCCGCGCAACACATGGCTCGACCGTCCAGAGCCGCTCGCGCACGCCGATCCCGCCGAGAAGGCGAGGTCGCGGCATTCGCTCATCAGCCGCGCCACGTCGAGCCCGTCGCGTCGCACGTTGAGATTGCCATGATAGCGCCGCGTCACCGAGCCGTTGACGTCCCACCCTGCCAGCGCCGCGGTCGCGATCGTCCGCAACCGGTCGACATGCGCCGCATCGGCCGCGGCCCGCTCCGTCATCAGCCGCGCCGCCGCGCCGAACCCCGCGCACAGCGCCGGCGACAAGGTCCCCGAGCGCCCCGCCGCCTCCTGCCCGCCGCCATGGATCAGCGGCGCCAGCGTCACGCCGTCGCGAATCCACAGCGCGCCGATCCCCTTCGGCCCGTGCAGCTTGTGCGCCGACACCGCGATCAGATCGCACGCCGCCGGCACCGGGATGCGCCCATAGCCCTGTACCGCGTCGCACAGCATCAGCGCGCCCGCGTCGTGCGCCAGTCCGGCCAGCGTATCGATCGGCTGGATCACGCCGATCTCGTTGTTGACCAGCATCGCCGCGACCAGCCCCACCCCCGGCCGGATCGCCGCCGCCGCCCGGTCGAGATCGACCAGCCCGTCGGCACCGACCGGTAACACCGTCACCCGCCGCCCCCGCGCCGCCTCCGCCGCGACGGTGTCGAGAACCGCGGCATGTTCGGTCGCCAGCGTCACGATCGCCCCGGTCGTCCCCTTGATCGCCCAGTTGAGCGCCTCGGTCGCGCCGCTGGTGAAGCTGACACTGCCCCCCGCCGGCGCGAGTGCCGCGATCGCATCGCGCGCCACCTCCACCGTCGCCCTGGCGGCGCGGCCGGGCCGGTGCGGCGAATGCGGATTGGCATGCTGCGATTCGAGCCACGGCAGCATCGCCGCCAAGGCTTCGGGCGCGAGCGGCGTCGTCGCCTGATAATCGAGGTAGATCATGCCGCGCGCCGCGTCGTCCGCGCCATCTGCCGCCATGCCGCGACGAAGGCATCGACGTCCGCCTCGCTTGTGGTGCGGCCGAAGCTCACCCGGATCACCTCGCGCCCGGCGGCCTCGTCCCAGCCCATCGCGCCGAGTACGTGGCTGGGCTTCATGCTGCCGCTCGAACAGGCGCTGCCCGCCGAGACGGCGAAGCCGGCGCTGTCGAGCAGGATGAGCTGCGCCGCCGCCGCGACGCCGCGCAACCGATACGAACCGATCGCCGCATGCCGCGGGCTGTCGGCGGCGACGATCTCGCCCCCCGATCGCAGGATCGCATCGTCGAGCCGCGCCCGCAATGCGCGATGGTCCGGCTCCGCCTCGCCGAGCGCCGCGGCATAGCCGAGCGCGCCGGGCAGGTTCTCCGTTCCCGGCCGATAGCCGCGCTCCTGCCCGCCGCTCGGGTGCAGCAGCGCCAGATCGCGCACCAGCAGCGCGCCGATCCCCGGCGGCCCACCGCGCTTGTGCGCCGACAGCGCCACCATGTCCGCCACCTCGGCCAGCTCCGCCGATGCCGGCATCTGCGCGGCATCCACTAGCAACCGCCCGCCCGCGTCGCGCACCAGCGCGGCGATCTGCGCCAGCGGCTGCCGCACCCCCGTCTCGCTGTTCGCCCATTGCACGCAGACCAGCGCCGGCCCCGCCGCGAGCAGCGCCGCGAGCGCCACCGGATCGACGATCCCGTCGGTGCCGACCGGCGCCACCGCGGCATCGCCGCCGGCGCGCAGCACCGCATCATGTTCCACCGCGGTGACGATCCGCCGCGGCAGCGTCGTCCGCCCCAAGGCGATCGAAAGCGATTCGCTCGCGCCGCTGGTGAACAGCGTCTCGCCGCGCCAGCCATAAGCGGCGGCGATCCCCCGCCGCGCCGCCTCAAGCGCCGCGCGCGCGGCGCGCCCCTCGGCGTGGGGCGACGACGGGTTCGCCCATCGCGCGAGTCCGTCGACGACGGCCGCGCGTGCGGCGGCGGTCATCGGCGTCGTGGCGGCATGATCCAGATAGAGACGATGGGACAGGATTCGTTCCAATTGCGTGTCGGAGCCCGACGCCTATATAGCGCGCAACGTTCTGCGCTCCACAGCGCGCCCCTTCTTACGTGGCGAGACCCATGCCCGAAGTCATTTTTCCCGGCCCCGAAGGCCGTCTCGAAGGCCGTTTCGCTCCCGCTCCCCGCCCGCGCGCACCGGTGGCGATGATCCTCCATCCGCACCCCGCCGCCGGCGGCACGATGAACAGCCGCATCGTCCAGGAACTCTACAAGACCTTCCAGCGCCGCGGTTTCGCGACGCTGCGCTTCAACTTCCGCGGTGTCGGCAAGAGCCAGGGGACGTTCGACAACGGCATCGGCGAACTGTCCGACGCGGCGAGCGCGCTCGACTGGGTGCAGAGCTTCCATCCGGAGGCGTCGACCACCTGGATCGCCGGGGTCAGCTTCGGCGCGTGGATCGGCATGCAGTTGCTGATGCGCCGTCCGGAGATCCGCGGCTTCATCTCGATCGCGCCGCCGGCGAACATGTTCGACTTCTCGTTTCTCGCGCCCTGCCCGTCCTCGGGCATCATCATCCAGGGCGAGGCCGACGAGGTCGCCACCCCCGGCGCGACGCAGAAGCTCGTCGACAAGCTGCGCACGCAGAAGCACATCACCATCCATCACGACACGATCCCGAAGGCGAACCACTTCTTCGAGAACGAGACGCCGGAACTGATGCGTTCGGTCGACAAATACCTCGACATGCGGCTCGACCCGAATTCGCCGATCCGGTGAGGGCGACGCTTGGGGCGCGATATCGCGCCCCCGGGTCACGCTTGCGGCGGCCGATCGCGATCAGTCGCCCGTCAGCAGCCTCTCGGAATCACGAATGCCGGCGTGATATCGCTCGCCCCGCACCTCTTCGCGTGTTTCAAAGACCTGACGCAGCTTTAGCGGTCAACGAGCAAACCAAAAAGGCTCATCGATGCCGCGCCTCCAATACTCTTCAAATTCGTTCTGGCTTATCTCTATTAGGTCCGCATCCGTAAAGCCATCGGCGAGGGAGCAATCCCATAAGGATGGGCAATGATCCCCATTCCGTTGCTCGATGTCGATACTATTCCGAGTGACTCTGCCATCGGAATACAGATCGACTGTCCTGATTACCGCGTCCCGCTCACGGCTAATCTCATACAGATAATATTCGGCCTCACCCGCGGGAACCTCGGGATCAGGCCATCTACCCCGGAAATATTCGAGTGCTTCGGCGGACATTTCCTTTGCCTCATAGCACGCCATGAAGGCGATGGATCGTTAGTCTTCTACGTTACAGAAGCAAATTGAAGATTACAGAAGGCGAGTGACACGGCACATGCGCCGTTGATAATCGAAGATTTTCATATTGACCGCCCCATCAACGGTTGATCGTAGCTACCATCGACTTCGAAATCACAGCTGCCAGATCACCACATTGCCCAGCAATACCGCCGCCATCACCAGCAACAGTATCGCCTTGCGGCGATCCCCGCCGCGGGCGAGTAGCGCGCCGCCGCCGATCAGGCAGGCGAAGCAGCCGAGCATGGCGAGGGCCGGGGCGGCGTTGGCGATCGATCCGAGAAGCGCTTGCATCTCGCCAAATTGCCTCTCACGGCCTGCGATGTCGAGACGACACGAACGCGCGCGACCGGATATCGCGCTATCCGATCGCCCGCGCATAAGCGTCGATATCGACGTTGCCGCCCGACAGGATCACCAGCAGCCCCGGCTCCGCCGTCACCTTGCCCGCGAGCACCGCCGCGAGCGCCACCGCGCCGCCCGGCTCGATCACCAGCCGCAACTGCGCCGCCGCCCAGCGTTGCGCCGCCGCGGTCTCCGCCTCGCTCACCGCGACGCCGGTCGCATCGCGCCGCGACAGCACGTCGAAGGTCAGCGGCGACACCCGCTGCGTCTGCAACGCGTCGCACGCGGTCGGCGGCGGGTTGTCGCCGACCGGCTCGATCCACGACGCGTCCAGCGACCGGCGCATGTCGTCCCACCCCTCGGGCTCCACGACCGTCACCGCGCTGTCCTTGAGCGCCAGCGCGAGCCCCGCCGCCAGCCCGCCGCCGCCGCAGGGCACGACGACGCGGGTCGGCACGCCGAGCCCCGAGGCCGCCATCTGCGCCGCCGCCTCGATCCCGGCGCTGCCCTGCCCCTCGATGATCCACGGATCGTCGAAGCTCGGCACCAGGGTCGCGCCGCGTGCCTCGGCGAGCCGGGCGGCGATACCCTCGCGGCTCTCGGTCGCACGATCGTAGCGCACCACCTCGGCGCCGAGCGCCAGCGTCGCCGCCAGCTTGGCGCGGGGCGCATCCGCGGGCATCACGATCGTCGCCGCGATCCCCAGCCGCCGCGCCGCCCAGGCGATCCCCTGCGCGTGATTCCCCGACGAGAAGGCGACCACGCCGCGCTGCCGCGCATCCTCGTCCAATGCGGTGAGTCGATGCCAGGCGCCGCGAATCTTGAACGCACCGATCGGCTGGAGCGACTCGGCCTTGAACGCCACCGCTACACCGTTGATTTCATGCAGGTAAAGCGGCGTCGGCGGCAGGATCCGCGCGATTTTCTCGGCCGCATCGCGCACCCCGGCGCGTGTCGGTTGTCGCAAAAACGTCACTTTTCGTCCTTTCCTGCGCTAACCCACTTTACATGGGGGTCGGACGACCATAGATCGCGCCTCCGCTGCCCCATGGGACTTCCAACCGCAAGGCAGCTTTTGTCACCGTATGCCGAAAGGCAATTGGAGGTCCCTTGAATTGGCCAAGCACCATAGCGCGCTGGGGTTAGCGCCCCTCTCGACCGCCCGTTCCGCTCACCGCAGCACGGGCATCGACATCGCCAAGAGCCGACCGGTCGATCCGGTCACGCTCGTTCGCCCGCACGCCGCTGCGCGCGCCGCCCGTTTCTTCGTCGAGAAGTTTCCGGGCCGCTCGATGTATGCCGTGAAGGCGAATCCCAGCCCGGACCTGCTGAAGGTTCTTTGGGACAACGGCATCACGCATTACGACACCGCTTCGATCGCGGAAGTGCGCCTGGTCAAGGCGACTCTGCCGCAGGCGACCTGCTGCTTCATGCATCCGGTCAAGTCGGAAGAGGCGATCGCCGAGGCGTATTTCGTCCATGACGTGAAGACGTTCTCGCTCGACAGCATGGAAGAGCTGGCGAAGATCGTCCGTGCCACCGACGGCGCCACCGACCTCACGCTCTGCGTGCGGCTGCGCGTCTCGTCCGAATATGCCAAGCTCAGCCTCGGCTCGAAATTCGGCGTCGGTCCCGGCGAGAGCAAGGAATTGCTGATCGCCACCCGGCAGGTCGCGGACGCGCTCGGCATCTGCTTCCACGTCGGCAGCCAGACGATGTCGCCGGACGCCTATACCAACGCGATGGAGCGCGCCCGCGCGGCGATCGTCGAGGCGGCGGTGACCGTGGACGTCATCGACGTCGGCGGCGGCTTTCCCTCGGCCTATCCCAGCATGACCCCGCCGCCGCTGGAGCGTTTCTTCGAGACGATCCATCGCGCGTTCGAGAGCCTGCCGATCAGCTATTCGGCCGAATTGTGGGCCGAGCCGGGCCGCTCGCTGAGCGCCGAATATGCCTCGGTCGTGGTCCGCGTCGAGCGGCGCCGCGGCACCGAGCTGTACATCAACGACGGCGCCTACGGCACGTTGTTCGATGCGGCGCATATCGGCTGGAAATACCCGGTGCAGCTGCTGCGCGAGCCGGATTCGGACGCGCGCGACATGGACTTCGCCTTCTGGGGTCCGACCTGCGACGATCTCGATTACATGCAGGGCCCGTTCCCGCTGCCCGCGGACACGGTCGCCGGCGATTATTTCGAGATCGGCATGCTCGGCGCCTATGGCTCGGCGATGCGCACCGCCTTTAACGGCTTCGGCACTGGCGACACGGTCGTCGCGACCGACGAGCCGATGCTGTCGGTCTATCTCGACGACGAGATCGCCGACGTGCGTACGAACAACGTCGTAAAGCTGTAACCACAACGCTATAACCGATTGTCTTCCCTCCTCCCGCTTCGGCGGGAGGGGCGGCCCTGGGTTTCCGCGTCCCCAATGTTGAACGACGACGGCTGGATTAGCCAAAGGCGAACCATGACCGACACCTTGACGAAGACCGCCGGCGCCAACGCGCCGATCAACGACAACCGCAAGGCCGAACTGCTCTCGAAGCAGGTCAAGCATATCGACATCAAGAGCTTCGACGCGCGCCCGATCGTCGATGCGATGGCCGACATGAGCTTCACCAGCCGCGACCTCGGCCGCGCGACCAACATCTACAACCAGATGCTGGCCGACAAGGATTGCTCGATCTTCCTCGTCATCGCCGGCTCGACCTCGGCCGGCGGCTGCATGGACCTGTACGCCGAGCTGGTCCGCAACAACATGGTCGACGGGATCGTCGCGACCGGCGCGACCATCGTCGACATGGATTTCTTCGAAGGCCTCGGCCACAAGCATTACCAGGCGCTCGAGATCCCCGACGACGATACGCTGCGCTCGCTCTACATCGATCGCATCTACGATACGTATATTGACGAGGAAGCGCTCCAGAACGTCGACCACACGATCTTCGAGATCGCCGAGAGCCTCGAGCCGCGCGCTTATTCGAGCCGCGCCTTCATCCGCGAGATGGGCAAGTATCTCGTCGAGCACGGCAAGAAGGACAACAGCCTCGTCAAGCTCGCCTATGAGCATGACGTGCCGATCTTCTGCCCGGCGTTCGTCGATTCGTCGGCCGGTTTCGGCCTCGTCAAGCATCAGGTCGATGCCGCCAAAGCGGGCCGTCCGTATCTGATGATCGACGCGGTGGCGGACTTCCGCGAGCTGACCGAGATCAAGATCCAGGCGGGCACCACCGGCCTGCTGATGATCGGCGGCGGCGTGCCGAAGAACTTCATCCAGGACACCGTCGTCTGCGCCGAGATTCTCGGCCACGACGACGTGCAGGTCCATAAATACGCAGTGCAGATCACCGTCGCCGACGTCCGTGACGGCGCCTGCTCGTCCTCGACGCTGCAGGAAGCGGCGAGCTGGGGCAAGGTCAACACCGGCATCGAACAGATGGTCTTCGCCGAGGCCGGCTCGGTGATGCCGCTGCTGGCGTCGGACGCCTATCATCGCGGCCTGTGGAAGGACCGCCCGGTCCACCGCTGGGGCGCGATCTTCGACAAATAAGCCATACCTAAGTCCTCCCCCGCCAGGGGGAGGTGGCACGGCGAAGCCGTGACGGAGGGGAGGACAGGGCGAGACTTCGTTATGGAGCTGCCACCCTGTCCTCCCCCTCCACCATTCGGCTGAAGCCGAACGGTTCCCCTCCCCCTTGCGGGGAGGAATTGTGGATATTGCCCCCGCCTCCCCGATCCGTCACTCTGCCCACAAAAGGAGAGTGACCACCGATGCACAGCGAAATCCTGCGGCCGATGGCGGCGCTCGTCGCCTGGACGCTCGTCATGCTGGTCTGGATGCTCGCCACCCGCCTGCCGTCGATGAAGGCCGCCGGCCTCCGGCTCGGCGCGCTCGTCGGCACCAAGCCGTCCGACGCCGACCGTGGCCTGCCGCCGCAGGTCCAGTGGAAGGCGCACAATTACAACCACCTCCACGAACAGCCGACGCTGTTCTACGCGATCTGCACGGTGATCGCGCTCAGCGGCACCGGCGACGGCGTCAATGCGATGATCGCCTGGCTGTATGTCGGATTGCGCGTGATACATTCGCTGGTACAGGCGACCACGAACAAGGTAGGGCCTCGTTTCATGCTCTTCATCGCCTCCAGCCTCGCGCTCGCCGCGCTCACCCTCCACGCCGTCATGGCGGTGTTCTGATGGCCAAGGGAGAGGTGTTCGAACGCCACCGCCAGCCGTGGACGCAGGACGAGATCCAGAAGCTCCACCAATTCGCCAAAAAGGGCATGGCGCTGAAGGTGATCGCCAAGGCGCTCAAGCGCAGCGAGGAATCGACCAAGGACCGCGCCAAGGAAGACAATCTGTCGATCGCCAAGCTGCGCTAGACGGCGCCCGGGCTCGTACCCAGCCTGTCGCCCCTTAGCCGAACAGCCGCTTCGCGCTGCGCTCCAGCATCAGCAATTGCCACAAGGTCCGGCCGTGGTCGGCCCGCCCGCTGCGATGCTCGTCGGCGAGCTTCGCGACCTGCGCCATGTCGAGCCAGCCGCTCTCCACCAGCGTCCGCGACCGGGCCAGCCCCTCCGCCTCCGCCGCCAACGCGCCGCGGAACCACGCGCTGATCGGCGTCACGAATCCCATTTTGGGCCGGTAGAGGATGTCCTTGGGCAGATAGCGTTCGAGGCTGCGCTTCATCAGCCATTTGCCCTCGCCGCCGTGCAGCCGCATGCCGACCGGCAGCGTCGCGCAGAATTCGACCAGCCGGTGGTCGAGCAGCGGCTCGCGCGCTTCCAGCCCGACCGCCATGCTGGTCCGGTCGACCTTGGTGAGGATGTCGCCGGGCAGCCAGATCATCATGTCGGCATATTGCGCGCGGTCGAGCGCATCGCGCGCCGGCGCCGCCCGCATCGCCGCGACGTAGCGATCCTCGGCGCGATGCCCGCCGAGCACCCGCCGCGCCTCCGCGCTCAACAGCCGCGCGCGCAGCTCGGGCGAGGTCACCCCCACGGCGCGTGCATAGGCTTCGTCGCCATCCGCGCCCAGCGCGAGCAGCGTCGCCTTGGCGCGCAGCGGACGCGGCGCCCAATCGGCCTTGGGATAATAGCGCCCCAGCGTCCCGAACGCCGCGCGCCGCCAACGATCGGGCAGCATGCCGCGCACCCGCTCCTCCGCCGCCTGGAATTTGTAGCGGCGATAGCCGGCCAGCATCTCGTCGGCGCCATCGCCCGACAGCGCCACCGTCACGGTCTTCCGCGCCAGCGCCGCGACCTGATAGGTCGCCAGCGCGCTGCCATCGGCGAAGGGTTCGTCGAAATGATGGACCAGCGTGTCGATCAGCGCGAAATCGTCGGGTCGCACCACCTGCGCGTGATGATCGGTGGCGAAACGCTGCGCCACCATCGCGGCATGCGCGCGCTCGTCGTGCCCCGCCTCGTCGAAGCCGATCGTGCAGGTCTTGACCGCCGCCTTGCTCGCCTCGGCCATCAGCGCGACCACCGCCGAACTGTCGACCCCACCCGACAGGAAGGCACCGAGCGGCACGTCGGCGACCATCCGGCTGCGCACCCCGTCGCGCATCCGCGCCAGCAGTTCCTCCCCGAGCGCCTTGGCCGAGCCGCTCGCGCGGTCGGCGAAGCTCAGCGACCACCAGCGCCGCGGCCGCGGCACCCCCTGCCAGCGCTGCACTAGCAGGAAATGGCCGGCGGGCAGCTTGCGTACGCCCGCGACGAGACAGGCATCGTCGGGCACATAGCCGAAGGCGAGGAAATCCTCGATCGCGGTCACGTCGGGCACCCGCCGCAGCAACGGATGCGCGAGCAGCCCCTTCAATTCGGAGGCGAAGGCGAGGCTGCCGTCGGATAGCTCGACATAATGGAGCGGCTTCACCCCCATCCGGTCGCGCGCGAGGAACAGCGTCCCCGTGTCGGCATCGTGCAGCGCGAAGGCGAACATGCCGTTGAGCCGGTCGAGCAACGCCGGTCCCCACGCGCGCCAGCCGTGCAGCAGCACCTCGGTATCGCCATCGGTGACGAAGCGCGCGCCCTTGCGCTCCAACTCGCTGCGCAATTCGGCGAAATTGTAGATCTCGCCGTTATAGGTGATCGTCAGCGCACCCGACTGCATCGGTTGCGGCGAGCCGGCGAGATCGATGATCGACAACCGGCGATGGCCGAACCCGACGCCGGGCGCGGTCCATATCCCCTCGCCGTCCGGCCCGCGATGCGCCTGCGCGGCGATCATCGCCGCGATCCGCGACGGGTCGACCGGCTTGGGCGTCTCGGGATGGAAGATACCGGCGATGCCGCACATCAGCGCGGCGCCATGACGGCATCGCTCAAGCCGTCGACCGGACCGAGCGCCGCCGCAAGCGCGGCGATGTCCGCACGCGCGTCGCGGCCCGGCACAACTTCGGCCGACAGATGGATCGCAACCGCGCGCTGTGCGCCGCCGAGCAGCTTCGCCTTCATCGTCTCGATCTTCACCACCCGCTCGTCCGACGTTACCGTATCGCCGACGACGTACCATGTCGCGACGATGCGCTCCACCGGCCCCGCGGCGGTGATCCGCATCGCCTTGCCGCCCGCGACCGGCGCTTCGTCAGCGACGCGCACCCAGCGGTCCTCCTCGCGCAGCACACCGGTGCCGAACGCGCCGATCTTATGCCCCTCGCCCTGCGACCCGAACACCGCGATCGCGAGATCGACCGCCGCCCCGCCCCGCGCATAGCGGCCGAACAGCATGTGGTCCGCGCCCGGATAGAACGGCTGCCACGGCGCCCGAATGCTCAGCGGCGCACGCGTCCAGCCCGCCACCTGCGGCAGGGCGATGCGCGCCGGCAGCGGCGTCGCGCGATGTGCGATTGCGCCGCTCCATGCGGGCCACACGCCGGCCACCGCCACGGTCAGCACCACGCCGATCGGCAACCCCATCCGCCGCCCGCGTACCGGCGGCAGCGCGGCGGGATCGAACGCCGGCGCATCGGGCGCGCGATCGAACCAGCGCCAGCCGATCGCCAGCACCGCCGCCATCACCAGCCCGAAGAACAGCCAGCCGTAGACGATATGGTCAAAGCCGGTCGCTGCCTCGACGCTGGTCAGATGCGCGGCATAGATCGTCCCGAACGCGCGCATGCCGTTGGCGAGCACCGGCACCACCAAGGCCGCGAGCAGGAACCAGGCCCGCCGCCGCCACGACACGAAACAGACGTTGGCGACCAACACGCCGAAGGCGAGCATCGCGATGACGAACTTGGCGCCCGAACACGCCTCCGCCACCTCGAACCAATAGCGGCCCGCATGGATCAGCACGCCGTTCGAACTCGCCGGCACACCGAACGCATCGAGCAGCGGCATCACCATGCGCACCGTCACCGCCTGCAACAGCGGCTCCAGTTCCTCGCCGAACGGCACCAGGAACAGCGCATAGCCGAGCGGAAAGGCGAGCCCGCGCGCCACCTGCGGCCCAAGCAGCGTCACCACCGCGCCCTGCAACATGACGACCAGCCCCGATTGCCGCGCGAAGCTCACCGATCCCGCGTCGCCCATCAGCCAGCCCGCGCCGCCGAGCGCGACCAGCGCCAGCCCCGGCCACCACGCGACCGGCGTCAGCGCCGCCAGCTCGCGCCGACGCTGCCACACCAGCCAGCCGATCACCGGCCCGATGAACAGGCAATGCCCGAACGTCGTGCTCGTCCACCAGATCGACACCAGCCGCGCGACGTCGTTGCGGAACAGCAGCAGGATCGCCGCCGTCGCCAGCGCGAGCCCGATGGCGTGCCGCCGCCACGGTATCGCGGTCACGCCAGCCCCAGCAGCGTATCGAGCGGTGCCAGTCGCGCCGTCCAGTCGTAGCGCGCGATCACCCGCGCCCGCGCCGCCGCACCGAGCGCCGCCGCAGCATCGGGATCGTCGAGCAGCGCGCTGATCGCCTCGACATGCGCCGCCGCATCGCCGGCGACGCGCAACGTCCCGCCATGATCGATCCCCTCCGCCGCCGCGGCCGAGGCGACGACGGGGCGCGCCATCGCCATCGCCTCGAGCACCTTGTTCTGGATGCCGCGCGCCAGCCGCAACGGCGCGACGCACACAGCCGCCGCCGCCAGCCACGGCCGCACGTCGTCCACCGCGCCGGTGACGATCACGGCGTCGGAGGCGAGCGCCTGCACCGCCGCCACCGGCGCCCGCCCGACGATCGCGAAGCGCAGGCCGGGATAGCGCACGCGTAACGCCGGCAGGATGTCTCGCGCGAACCAGATCACCGCCTCGACATTCGGCCGGTAATCCATCTGCCCGGTAAAGACGATCAGCGGCATATGACGCTTCGACCCGCCCCCCGATTCCCCCGTCACCGCGGACTCGTCCCGGGGTCCACTCGGCGGCGAGGAGAGCGGCTCGTGAGTCGCTACCGTCCCGGGGACGGGTTGCCCCCGGAACACGTCCGGGGTGACGGCGTGGGGGAAGCCGACGTCGCCTGCCACCACGCCCGGATCGAACGCCGCCGCATCGATGCCGTTCTCCACCGCGACGATCCGCCCCGTCGCGCCGCCGGTACGGAACAGCGCCGCTTCCGCCTCGCTGACGAACACACTCGCCGAGACCTGCGCCGCCACCCGCCGCTCGAAGGCGCCGAGCAGCCGCGCCTCGCGCCGCATCATCCACCGCAGCGGCAATGATCCCGCCTCGGCGAAGCCGGCGAACTTGGCCGAGTCGACATCCACGAAGTCCATCACCACCGGCACCCCCGCCGGCAGATATTGCGCCATCTGGCCCGAGAAACAGTAGACCGCATCGGCGCGCACCGCCGCGACCCCCCGCCGCATCTCCGGCGATTCGAATGCGGTCAGCGACACCGGCGATCCCCGCGCCAGTGCCTCCACCGCCGCCATCGCCTGCGACTTGCGCCGCCGCACGATCGTTACGCTCGCCAGCGTATCCAGCTCGGCTGGCGGATCGAAATCCGCGTCGCGCTCGCCGAACGCGACCAGATGCACCCGCGCCCGCGTCATCAGATAACGCAGGACGTGATAGCTGCGGATCTTGTCGCCGCGGTCGGGCGGAAAGGGCGCGCGATGGGCGAGGAACAGCAGCTCCATCACCCCAGCCCGCGCGAGATCCACGGCCCCAGCATAGTGGCGACCGGCAGCGGCAGCCGCTGCCACGTCCGCACCATCAGCGCATATTTCGGGTTGAGCGGATTGACCTCGCGGCTCCCGCCCTCGCTCCGCTTGGCATAGAGCCGCGGCACCCCGGCGAAGCCCCAATTCTTCTTGAACGCCGCCGCACCCGTCCCGGTCTTCGACCGCCCGAAGTCGAACCGCGTGCAGCCGCGCGCCCGCGCATGGCTCATCAGCGCGAAATACATCCGGTCGTTGGCGCGCAAACCCCGCGCCGCCGCGGTGCCACCACCCCAATAGGGAAACACCGTCCCATGGAAATACAGGCTGAGCACGCTCGCCACCGCCCGCCCCTCATGGCGCACGGTCAGCACGTCGGCGTCCATCGCCTCGGCGACGCAGCGGAACAGCGCCGCGGGAAACACCGGCGTGCCGAGATTGCGCACCGATTCGGCATAGACGCGATAGTGATCGCCGAGCAGCGCCGCGCCCCCCGTCTCCACCGCCAGGTCGAACCCCAATGCCCGCCGCACCTCGGCGCGCTGCTTGCGCGGCACCGCGAGCAGCTCGGCGTCGTCGTCCGCCGCCAGATCCCGCACGAAGCCCAGATAAGAGGTGTCGTCCGTCTCCCACCCCGCCGGCGCGGGTCCGCCGCGCAATTCGACGCCGGGACAGCCGATCCGCCGCGCCAGCGCCCAGGCCGCCGCGCCCAACGCATCGACCCCGTCGCCCAGCACCCCGCCATCCACCCCGAAGCCGGTGGAGACCAGCGCCTTGCCGAACAACGGCGAGCGCATCGCGGTCAGCGGCAACACCCCGACGAGCTCACCGCCGCGCTCGGCGACCAGATAACGCGCGCGCTGTCCGCAGCCGCGCTCCACCGCACGGCTCCATGCGGTCAGGTGGAACGGGGTCGCCCCGGGAGTGCGTGCGACGAAGCCGTCGATCGCCGCGCTCTCGCCGGTGTCGCGCAGCGTGGCCTCGCGCACGGTCGGCGACGTCACGACAGCAGCGCCGCCTCGCGCGCCACCACCGCATCGACCCGGTCCCAATCGTGGCGTGCGATCAGCCCGCGCAGCTTGCCCGCCATCGCCCCCAGGCGCGAATAATGCCGCACCTTCGACCGCAGCGGCGCCTCCCGCACCCGCGGCTGCGCCGGATCGACCTCCCACGGGTGGAAATAGAAGATGCCGGCATGGCCTTCGCGATTGACCTGCCGCACCGCGAAGTCCGTCAGCGCCGACGGCAGCAACCGGAAGAAGCCGCCCCCCGTTGCCAGATGCCGCCCGCCGATCCGCGCCACCGTCACCGGCAGCTCGACCAAAGGCGAACCCGCCAGCGGGCGAAACGCGTAGCGCGGCGCGTCGCGCCAGCCATAATGGTCGTGCGCGACCGGCGCGACGCTCGACGAATAGGAATAGCCGGCCTCCGCCAGCGCGTTGAACGCCCACAGATTGCGCGTGTCGATCGAGAAGCTCGGCGCGCGATAGCCCGTCACCGCCTGCCCGCCGGCATCCTCCAGCGTCGCTCGCGCGCGCGCGAGATCGGCGCGGAACGCCGCCGCGTCCATCGTGAACACACGCTGATGGTCCCAGCCATGGCTGGCGATCTCATGCCCCGCCTCGGCGATCCGCCGGATGAGCCGCGGCTGCCGCGCCGCCACCCAGCCGAGCGTGAAGAAGGTCGCCTTGACCCCGCTCTCCGCGAACAGGTCGAGCACCGCGCCGGTGTTCGCCTCGACGCGGCTCGCGATCGTCGCCCAGTCGCTCTTGTCGATCACCCGCTCGAACGCGCCGACCTGAAACCATTCCTCGACATCGACCGACAGGCCGTTGCGCACCGCGCTACGCGGCATGGTCCCACGCCGCCGGAGGACGGATCGGCACGTGATCGTCGCGGATGTCGGATGCGCCCGCCGCCATCGCCGCGGAGGCCGCCGCCGCCTCGTGGCGATCCGCCTCGACCCAGTCGACCAGCAGCGTCAGCACGCGGCGCAAGGCGCCCTCCTGCTGGTCGACCCGCGCCTCCAGCGCCGCGATCCGCGCCTCTGCCGCTGCGGACACCCCCTCGGGCGCGGCGGCACGATCCGGCATGGGATCGGCGATCGGCTCCGCCGGCGCGGCGCGCGGGACGAAGCGCCGCACCGAACTCTCCTGCGCGACCGGTGCCGGCGGCTCGACGGTGACCGCCGGCGGCTCGCTCACCGGCACCGGCAGGTCGCCATGGAGGTCGCCGAGCACCTGTCGCACGATCGCGCCGTCGATGATCTCCGCCCCCTCGACCGCGGCATGCAGCATCACCCGCCCGGCGAGCTGGTTGAGCCGCCGCGGCACGCCCCCCGAACCCTCGTACAGCGCGGCGAACGCATCCGCGGCGAAGTCCGGCCGCCCCTGCCAGCCGACCACCGACAGCCGGTGCGCGACATAATCGGCGACCTCATGCGCCTCCATCGGATCGAGATGGTGGATCGCGATCACCCGCTGGCGCAATTGCTCCAGTCGGTCCGAACCATGCAGCCGCTCGCGGAATTCGGGCTGGCCGAGCAGCAGGATCTGCAACAGCGCATGTCCGCCCGCCTGGAAGTTCGACAGCATGCGCAGCTCTTCGAGCGAATCGATCGGCAGCGCCTGCGCCTCGTCGACGATCAGCAGCGTCCGCCGTCCCGAGCGCGCCACGGCATGGAGGCCGCGTTCGATCGCGGTCAGCAATTGCGCCTTGGCCAGCCCCTGCGGATCGACGCCGAGGCCGGTCGCGACGATTCGCAGCAGGTCGTCCGCGGGGATCGCGGTCGAGACGATGGTGATGACGTTGAGCGCCTCGGGATCGACCTGCGCGGTGAGATGCCCGACCAGCGTCGTCTTGCCCGCGCCGATATCGCCGGTGACGACGACGAAGCCCTCGCCCTGCGCGAGACCGTAACCGAGATAGGCCATCGCCTTGCGATGCGTCGCCGTCTCGTACCAGAAGCGCGCGTCGGGCGTCAGCTGGAACGGCCGCCCCGATAATCCGAAATGCGCGTCGTACATAAGCCGATGCCCTTAGAACGAGTAGCGCGCGGCAAGCAGTGCCTGCGCCGACCAAGCGGTATCCACGTCACCGGTATCGAAGGCGTAAACGCCCGCGCTCGCCGTGGTGGTGATCCGCCCGAAACTGTGACCATAACTCGCCGTGCCGCCATAGGACCAGAGCCCGGCGCTGCGTGCGATCCCCGATTCATAGTAATTGACGAACAGATTGGCGTCGAACGTCGACAAGGCGGTCAGCGTGCGGTTGAAGAAGAGCTGGCCATAGGCGCTCTGGTCCTCGATCCCGAACAGCGTCACGCCCGGCACGCTGTCGCGGTTGAACAGCTTGCGGTTGGCATAGCCGACGCCGCCGCCATAGGTCGACCGCCCGCGCGTGATCGACAGCACCGCATCGACGCCGCGCGCACGATAGCTCGCGGTCGAGATCGACTGGAACACGTCGTTGAGGCAGCCGCCCGGCGTCGATCCGCTGGTCGAGAAGATGCAGCCGTTATATTGCTGGGTGAAGGCGTCGCGCGCCGACAGGAAGCTGGTCGGCAGATTGGCGAGCCCGGTCCGCAATTGCCGGCCGAAGGTGGTGACGCTGTCATAGACGTCGGCGGCAAACCCGACATGCTCCGACGCCTGATAGGTCAACAGCCCGGTATAGCTCAACGATCCATACCGCTTGCCGACATGCGCCTCCGCCGCCAGCCGCCGGTTGGGCCGCCACACCACGCCGGCATCGTAATAGACGCCGTCGGTGCGATAGGCGATCTGCCGCGGCGCCGCCGGATCGGTGACGAACCGTCCGTCGCGGTCGACCACCGGCGCGCCCGCCGCATCGGTCAATGCCGCGCGGTTGCTCGTCTCGACGCGCTCATAGCCGATCCCGCCGGTCAGCGCGACATAGGGCGACACCGGCAGCAGCGCGTCACCGCGGACCCGCCAGCTCTGATAGCGGCCATCGAGCTGCCCGGCATCCTCGCGCTCCCAGCCGCCGCTCGCGGTCAGCCCGACCGGCAGCACCTGCCCGGGCCGCACGCTGGCGCTGACCCCCGCCGCCTGGCCGAACGAATCGTCGTAATAATCGAGCCGCGGCTGCCCCGCCGGTACCGCGGTGAAGCTCGGGCTCTCGACCTTGGTATAGCCCGCCTGATAGCTCGCCGCGATCGCCACCGGCCCGGCGCGGGTCGCATAGCTCGGCCCGCCATAGACCGCATAGACCTGGCTGATATTGTCGACGTTGCCGACCAGCACGCCCGGCGCCGCGCCGCGGATGTCGGAACGGCTGCGCGTCGCGATGCCGCCCGCCTCCAGCGTCAGCCCGCGCGCGACCTGCGCCGAGACGCGGGCGAGCCCGGTATGGATGTCGTCGTCGCCGATCCGGTCGTCCCAGGCGATCCGCCGCTCGTAGCGATAGGACAATTGGCCGGTCAGCCGCGCGCTGCTCGCCGCGACGTCGATCCCCGCGGCGATCGTCGAATAGGTCAGCACGTCGCCGGAATTGAGATCGGCGTCGAGCACCTGCCCCAGTTCGATATACGGCACCGCGGTCAGCCGCCGGGTCTGTGCCTCGGCCTGACCGGCGACCGCCAGCGCAGCCAGCGCCAACCCTGCCGACAGCATCCGGATCACTTGCCGGGCTCCTGCCCGTAATAGGTGCCGTAGCGATGGCCGCCGGGGACGAAGGACACCGCATTGAGCACCAGTGCGATCTCGTCGCAACCGTCGAGCCGCTGCACCGCCTCGCGCAATTCGCTCTCCGGCGTGCGGTCGGCGCGCACCACCAGCACCACCTGCCCGACCAGCATCGCCAGCACCGCCGCGGGCGACGCCGCGAGCGCCGGCGGCGAATCGAAGATCACGATGCGCCGCGGGTTGGCCTCGAGCAGCCGTGCGAGCACCTCGCGCGTGCGCGCCGAGGCGAGCAGCTCGGTATCGGTCGCGGTCTTGGTTCCCGCCGGCAGGATCGCCAGCCCGCCGACATCGGTGCGGATCACCAGGCTCTCGACATCGATCCGGCTGTCGGCGAGCGCGTCGAGCAGCCCCGGCTGTTCGGCGAGGCCGAGCCGCGCGAGCACGTCGGGCTTGGCGAAATCGGCATCGACCAGCAGCACTTCGGTGTCGCGCTCCGCCGCCATCGACAGCGCCAGATTGACCGCGCAGAAGGTCTTGCCGTCGCCCGGCCGCGCCGAACACACCAAAGCGGTCCGCGCCCGGTCGCGCGCGGCAGGATCGTCGCGTCCGGCACGGGACACGCGCTCGCGGGTGATCAGCAGCTGCCGCTTGATCAGCCGGAACTCCTCGGCGAGCGGCCCGACGGGCGCGCCCGGCACGATCATCCCCGCCTCGGCGAGCATGCCGCGGTCGATCCCGGCGATATCGGTCAGCTCGGGCGTCTCGTAGAAGGCGTCGGGCAGTTCGTGCCCGACCGGCGCGCGCAATTCCGCCGGGATCGCCAGAAAGGTCGGGTCCGCACCCGGGTCGGCCGCCGTCCAGGCATCGACCGGCGGTGGCGGCGGTGGTACGGCGACCGCCTCGAGCATCGGCAGATCGTACGCCGGCGCGCGGCGGCGCAGATGCGAACCGAAATCATAGACGCGCGCGGCGCGCTCCAGCAGCGATTCGGCACGATCCGGCGTCGGCGTCGGCGTCATCTCGTCATCCCGTCGCAGCCCGTTCATGCCGCCATCCCCCGTTGCAGCACTTCGACGCCGAGCAGCAGCACATAGGCTGCGACCAGCCCGGCGGTGCCGCCGAGGAACAGCTTGAGCCGCTTGCCGCGCTGGTCCGCCTGCATCCGCGTCACCACCTCGCCGATCGAGCCGATCACCGGCATGCCCGTCGCTTTCTCCAGCCGCGGCCCGGTCGCGAAGGTCGCGCGCAACTGGCCGAGCGCGAACGCCGCACCGATCCCGGCGGCGAGCCCGGCGATCAGCACGCCGGTCAGCAGCAGCATCCGGTTGGGCGCGGTCGGCGCGCGCGGCATCGTCGGCGGGTCGATCACCGAGAATTTGACGTTGTCGGTCTGCGTCTGCGCCTGGCCGCGCAACGCGATCTGTTGCCGCTGGGTCAGCAATTGGTCGTATTGATCCTTGAGCACCTGATAGTCGCGATCGATCTGACCCTGCTCCGCCGCCACTTCGGGATCGCCCGACAATTTGGCGTTGAGCTGGTCGAGGTCGCCCTGCAATTGCGCCTTGCGCATCTTGAGCGCCGCCACCGCCGATTGCTTGTCGGCCATCATCGATTGCAGCGACAGGTACAGCGGGTTGGGGGTGCCGCCGCCGCCCGCGCCGACCGGCTCTCCCCGAGCGGCCGCCTGCGCCGCGGCGAGCTGCCGCTTGAGCGCCACCACATCGGGATGCTGGTCGGTATAGCCCCGCGCGCGCGCATCGGCGAGCTGGCCCTGGATCGCGTTCAGCGCGGCGCGTGCCGGCCCGGCGGCGACGCCGCCCGCCCCCGGGATCGTCGCCGGCGTCCCCGCCATCTGCCCCTGCACCGCCGCGAGGCTCGACTGCGCCGCGGCGAGGTCGCCGTCGACCTGCGCCATCTGGCTGCGCGACGCGCCGATCCGGTCGCCGACCGATCCGGTGCCGGGCAGCGCCCCGAGATAGCGCGTCTGAAAGTCCGATCGTTTGGCATCCGCATCGGCGAGCTGCTTCTGCAACTGGTCGAGCTGTTTGTTGAGGAAGTCGAGGCTCTGCGTCGTCTGGCTGCGGTCGCGGCCGAGGTTCTGCTCGACGAAGATGTCGATCAATTTCTGGGTGATCGCGCGCGCCAGCTTGGGGCTGGCGGCGGTGGTCGTGATCTGGAACAGATTGTCCTGCTGGCTCTCGACCTTGATCGCGCTGGCGAGGCCGGCGACACGATCGGCGACGTCGCGATCGCTCGACACCGTCTGCGCCAGATCGGTGCCGCGCACCACCTTTTCGAGGTTGACCGCGCTGATCAGCGTCTGGCGTATAGTATCGACGTCCTTCTGCTGCGTCTGCGCCGGCGCGTCCATCGCGGCGGGCAGGATCGACTGCATCTGTACGAAGACGCGCGCGCGCGATTCGTAGCGGCTCGGCATCTGGCTGACCACGAACCAGCCCGCGACGCACACGCCCCATGCCACCGCCAGCGCCAGCCAGCGCCGCGTCCAGATGGCATGCAGCGCCAGCCGCGCCTCGTCGTAGATGCCGTTCATCGCGCGCGAAGCCCGCAGGATCGGTTCAGAAGAGCCACGCCCACGCTCAGAACATCGATTCTGGGATGATGATCACGTCGCCCGGCTGCAGGCTGACGTTGGCGCTCGAATCACCCTTCTTGAGCAGATCGGCGATCTGCAGCTGATATTCCTGCTGCGCCCCGGTCTTGCGATCGTGACGGACCAGCTTCGCCTTGTTGCCGGCGGCATATTGGTTGAGGCCGCCGACAGCGATCATCGCATCGAGCAACGTCATATTCGCCCGATACGGGATCGACGCCGGCTTTTCGGTCGCGCCGATGATCCGCACCTGCTGGCTGTAAGTGCCCGAGAAATTCTCGACGATCACCGAGACGATCGGGTCCTTCACATATTGGCCCAGCGCCTGCTTCATGTCGGCGGCGAGCACCGACGGCGTCTTGCCGACCGCGGGCATGTCGTTGATCAGCGGCGTGGTGATGCGACCGTCGGGGCGCACCTGCACCTTCGCCGACAGCTCCGGATTGCGCCACACGAAGACGTTGAGCTGGTCGAGCGGACCGATGACATATTCCTCGCCCGGCTGCTCCTTGCTCGCGACATAGGTCGCCGGCGGCAACACAGGGCCGCTCGCGCTGCTCGCGCAGCCGCCGAGCACCGACGCCGCGGCACCGACGGCGAGCAGGACACGGACGGGAACACCGGAACGCATAATCTTCTCCTGACCCCCAGGCGCATCGCCGCATCGACGGCGGAGCGCGTGCGGCACGTCATGCGGCGGGAGAGGTGAAGATAGCGTTAGGAACGCTAGTTCAACGATTTCGCCGCCATGCCGACGCCCTCCCCAAGACCGCCGGCCTTCGTTATCATGAAGCGATGATCCGTGCTCTTCTTTTGGTGACCGCGTCGTTCACCTTCGCCAATCCCGTTTCGGCACAGTCTTCGTCGCCGCTGACCGATCTCCAGATCACCGCGATCAGCTCCGTCACGCAGTCGGAGCGGATATCGCCCGGCCAGCAGCAGACCGTCCGCCGCCACAGCGGCCCGGTCAGCCTGGTCGTGACGGAAAAGGGCTTCGGCCGTGCCCGCCTGCTCCGCATCGACGGCGTGGTCGCGGCGGCGGAGGCGAGCCAGCGCCCCCTCTGCGGCGCCGCGGTCACCGCGGGCGCCTGCCACCCGGGCGACCCCGCCACCGGCGTCGAGATCACCTATCACCTCGGCCCGCTCCCGTCCGGCACTTTGCTGACGGTACAAGACACCACCACGACGCTCCCGCCGCGGACGCTGACCGCGGCGATCGAGCTGCGCTGAGAGCTGGGCTAAGCGGCGCGTTGCCTGCCGCGCACGTTAATGCCTCCTCGACTTCGGCGAAGCGCAATCGCTGGTCGTCAGGACGCTCGATCACCCCGAACATCCGTCACCCCGGATCACGTCCGGGGTGACGAAAGGACTGGAATGGCGGAAGGGCTAGGTCCGCCAGCCATTTGGAATATCGTCGATATGCCCCCCTCCCCATCGCAAGGAAGGAGGCACCTGCATCAGAAGTGATAGCCCGCGGTCAGTTGCAGGATCGGATACACCTTATACTTAGCCGCGTCCTTCTCCACGCTCTGTCGCTCCGCTTCGAGATCGTCGGTATCGACGCCGTTGTTGCTCGCGGTCAGCGATTTGACCCGCAGCGCGCCCTCGAACATCGCTCCGGCCTCGATACCGAGCTTGAGCCCTTTGGTCAGATGCCCCGAATAGCCCAGCGACAGCGTCGGCGCGATCGGCTTGAAATCGGCGTGCGCATGCAGCGTCCCGATCTCGGCCGGGGTATACTCCTCGTCGCCGATCTCGGTAATCGTCGTCGGCGTCGCATAGGCATGCGCATGATTCTTGTTGAGCCGCGCCCCCGCCGATACGAAGAAGCCGCTGCCGCCGACGTGATAGTCGACCATCAGCCCGACCGAGCGGAACCGCGCTTTGCCGTTATATCTGACGTCATCCGAATCGAAGTCGTGCGACAGGTTGAAGAAGGTGACGTTGCTGCGCACCGCAAAGGTGTTGCCGAGCGCGACGCTCGCCTCCGGGCCGATACCGAGCGTGCCGGCGGTCATGCCGACCGAGCCCTTGGCAGGCTCGCCACGTGCGAGCGCGGGCGATGCCGCAATGCCGGCAGCCAAGGCCAGAACGACCGGCGTCAGCCGGACGATGGAACGTTGCATTTTCCCCCCTAGGGATTGGGGCGCAGTCGCGGAAGTCTGCGCCACGGTACAGGAACGAAGGCCGCGAAACTCGTCAGACCCTCGGCCCCGAAGGACCGTGGCGCGCGCGTCGGAGATGAATCAGGGCGCTGCGGCGACGCAGCGGGCGCGGGCATGGCGCGGCAAGGCCGCTATCGAGCAGGTGTAAGCCGACCCGCGATGGCGTGCCGATATGTCCCGAAGCGACCGCTGCTGCTGCATTGATCCATTATAGCGGCGCCCGCGACCGAACCGCGGCGTCACCGGAAAAATGCCGCGACGGACCGAACGCCGGACTTCCGCCCCTGCGTGGAACTCCGAGCGAGTCGATGTGGACCGCCCACATCAGGCGGCGGTCACGCCCCAGATTAACCTGCGACGATCTCCACCGCCGCCGGATGGCCGAGGAACCCCGCGGGGCTCGCCGAGGCGCCATAGGCTCCGGCGAGGAACACCGCGATCACGTCCCCCGGTTCGGCATGCGGCAATCCGACGCGGTCCCCCAGCCGATCGAGCGGGGTGCACAATGGCCCGACCACCGACACATCCTCCACCGCCGCTCCGCCGACATCGCGCGCCAGCGCCAGCGGATAGTTGCGCCGCACCACCGTTCCGAAATTGCCGCTCGCCGCGAGCTGATGGTTGAGCCCGCCGTCGGTGACGAGGAAGGTCTCGCCCTGGCTCTGCTTGCGATCGACGATCCGCGTCAGATACACGCCCGCCTCCGCGACCAGCCACCGCCCCAGTTCGATCGCGAACCGCGCCTCGCGCAGCACCGCCGCACGCCCGGCGAGCGCCTCGGCCAGCGCCGCCCCCACCCGCTCGACATCGAGCGGCACGTCCCCGGAAAAATAGGGCACGCCGAACCCGCCGCCGAGATTGACCAGCGGCGGCACCGCCCCCGCCTCCTCGGCGAGCCGCGCGCCCAGCGCCAGCGTCGCCGCCTGCGTTTCGACGATCGCGCCCGCGTCGAGCGCCTGGCTGCCCGCATAGATATGGAAACCGCGCCAGTCCGCGCCGGCTGCGACCATGCGCCGCACCAGCGCCGCCGCCCGCACCGCATCGACGCCGAACGGCGACGGCCGCCCGCCCATCTTCATCCCCGATCCGCGCAGCTCGATATCGGGATTGACCCGCACCGCCAGCCGCGGCGCCACGCCCAATTCGTCGCCGAGCCGCAATGCGCGCTCCGCCTCGCCCTCCGATTCGACGTTGAGCGTCGCGCCGCTGCGGATCGCGCCGATCAGCTCGGCATCGCGCTTGCCCGGCCCGGCGAAGCTGATCGCCGCCGCCGGCTTCACCGCCAGCGCCGTCTCCAGCTCGCCCCCCGACGCGACGTCGAGCCCGTCGACCAGCGGCGCCACGCGCGCGAGCAGCGCCGGCAAGGGATTGGCCTTGATCGCATAATGCAGGTCGACGTCCGGGAATGCCGCACGGAACCGGGCGACCCGCGCCGCCACGATCCCCACGTCGTAGACGAACGCCGGCGTCTCCACCGCCCAATCGACCGCCGCCGTCCCGGCGATCGTCAGCATCCCGGCTTGCGCGGCGAATTCCGCCGGCAAAGGCCCCATCGGCTTCATGCCGTCACCTCGCTGCGGATCGCGGCGCGATCCAATTTGCCATTGGCGTTGCGCGGCAATTCCACACGCCAGAGATAGCGGCCCGGCTGCATGAAACTGGGCAGCAGCGTTCGCAACCGCGCCCGCAGCGCCTCCTCCTGCGCCGCATCGCCCGCCAGCATCACGACGATCCCCTGCCCCAGCCGCGCGTCGGGCACGCCCACTGCCACCGCCTCGCGCGCCTCGCCGCCGGCGAGCACCGCCTCCTCGATTTCCAGCGGGCTGATCCGGTTGCCCGCACTCTTGATCATCTCGTCGTCGCGCCCGACGAAGCGGAACAGTCCATCCGCCCCCTCGATCACGTTATCCCCAGACCAGACCGCCAGCCCGCCGCTCGCCGCCCAGTCCGGCGCCGGCCGGAAGCGATGCGCGGTCCGCTCGGGATCGCGCCAATAGCCCTGCGCGACCAGCGGCCCGGCATGCACCAGCTCACCCGGCTCGCCCGCCGCGCGCGCGCCGTCCGCGCGCACCGCCATCACCTCGGCGAAGGGGATCGCCCGTCCCATCGCGTCGGGATGCGAATCGATCAGCGCCGGATCGAGCCACGTCGAACGGAACGCCTCGGTCAGCCCGTACATCGCCACCAACTCCGCCCCGGGGAACCGCGAGCGCAGGCTGCGCACCAGCCGCTCGGTCAGCGCGCCGCCCGAATTGGTCAGCCGCCGCAACCGCGCCGCGGTCGCCGCCGGCCAGTCGACGTCGAGCAATTGCACCCAGAGCGGCGGCACCCCGGCAAGCGTCGTCGCGCCGACCCGTTCCACCGCCTTCACCACGTCGCGCGCGGTGAGATAGTCGAGCGGCGCCACCGCCGCCCCGGCATACCAGCTCGAAAACAGCTGGTTCTGCCCGTAATCGAACGACAAGGGCAGCACGCCCAACACTCGATCGCCGGGCACGATACGCAGATAGTGCGCCACCGACACCGCCCCCAGCCAGAGATTGGCATGCGACAGCATCACGCCCTTGGGCCGCCCGGTCGATCCGGAGGTATAGAGGATCGCGGCAAGCGCCTGCGGATCGGCCGTCGATCGGCCCGGCCCCGCGCCATCGAGCGGCACCGCCGCCTCGTCGACCACCCGGCACCCGTCCGGCACGTCCCCCGCCTCCAGCGTCGCCGCCCGCGCCGCCTGCGTCACCAGCAGCGCCGCGCCGCTATCGGCGAGGATATGCGCCACCTGCGCGCGTCGCAGCGCCGGATTGACCGGCACGTGCACCAGCCCCGCCCGCGCCGCCGCCAGCGGCATCACGCAAGCAAGCGCGGTCTTGGGCAGCCACGTCGCCACCCGCTCGCCTGCCGCCAGCCCGAGCCCGCCGAGCCATCCCGCGACGCTGGCGACCGCCGCCTCCAGCTTGGCGAACGACCACGTCTGCCCGCGCTCGATCAGCGCCGGCGCGTGCGGTGCCCCGCGCAGCAGATGGTCGACGGGAAAGGGCGTTGGATCGATCGGCACCATGGCCCCTCATAGCGCCACCCCGTTGCCGAATGCAGCCCCAGCCTCTAACGGGCGTCGATCCGCAACCGGTAAGGGCCGCCGCTTTGCTTCCCGAAGGCTATGATACCGTCGAAACCACCGTCCGCGCCGTGCTGCACGACGTGCTCGGCCTCTCCGCGGACCGCGTCGCGGGCTTCACCGCGACCACGCCGCTGTTCGGCGCTTTGCCCGAACTCGATTCGATGGCGGTGGCGGGCGTGCTCACCGAGATCGAGGACCGGCTCGGCATCCTGATCGAGGACGACGAGGTCGATGGCGAGATGCTCGAGACGTTCGGCGCGCTCGTCGAATTTGCGGCGAACAAGGCGCTCGTCTAGCGTCGCGCGGCATGGCGCCGCGCATCGATCATTACGACTGGACCGGCGGCCGCGAGGCGGTGCTGCGCTTCGGCCCCGATACCGGCCCGCTGCTCGTCGCCGCACTGCCGCTGTTCGAGGAAGCGAACCGCACGCGCACCTTCGCCGTCACGCTGCTGCGCGTGCTGGCGACCCGCGGGATCGCGAGCGTGCTGCCCGACGTGCCGGGCCAGGGGGAGAGCACGGCGCCGCTCGCCACGCTCCCCAATATGGCCGAGGCGCTCGCCGCGGTTCCTACCGACGGCCGCCCGACCTACGCGCTCGGTCTCCGCAGCGGCGCGCTGCTCGACACCGCTGCCGCGCGCAGGGGCCGCTGGCATTTCGCGCCGCAGAGCGGCGAGCGGCTCGCCCGCATGCTCCGGCGCACATGGCACGCCGCGGGCAACAGCGGCCCCCAGCCCGACCCCGTCGAGATCGCCGGCAACGTCATCCCGCAAGCGTTCCTCGCCTCGCTAGGCGCCGCCTTGCCGATCGCGGCCGACCGCATCGTCCGCCTGACCAGCGACCCGGAGGACGCCGACCGCAAGGTCGACGCCGCCCCGCTCTGGCGACGCAGCGAACCCGGCAACGATCCCGCGCTGGTCGAGATACTTGCCGATGACATCGCCGACTGGCTGGCCCGATGCGAAGCCTGATCGCTTTCCCCTGCGCCGGCGAGACGCTGATCGGCACGCTCGACGCCGCCCCCGGCCGCACCGGCCTGCTGATCGTGTCGGGCGGCAACGAGGTCCGCTGCGGCGCGCATCGCGGCATGGCTTTGCTCGCCGCCCGCGTCGCCGCGGCGGGCTATCCCGTCTTTCGCTACGACCGCCGCGGCATCGGCGATTCGACCGGCGAGAACCAGGGCTATCTCTCGGCGCGCGACGACCTCGTCGCCGCCACCGCCACCTTCCGCGCGCGCGCGCCGCAGCTCGCGACGATCCTCGCTTATGGCAATTGCGACGCCGCCAGCACGCTCGCGCTCCACGGCCACGCCGCCGGCATCGATCGCCTCCTGCTCGCCAATCCCTGGACGATCGAGGAGGTCGACGATCTGCCCCCCGCCGCCGCGATCCGCGCGACCTACCGCGAGCGGCTGACCAGCCCCAGGGCATGGGCGAAGCTGCTCACCGGCCGCATCGATCTTGCCAAGGCAATCAAAGGCTTACGAAAGGCTTCTGCCAAGACGCCGCAGACTCTGGCCACGCAGATCGTCGCTGCGATCGAAGGCTGGGAAAACGCCGCCAAGGTCATCCTCGCCACCGGCGACGCCACCGCCCAAGCCTATCGCGCCGCCGCCCGCCACCTGCCCGCGCGGACGATCGCAACCGCCTCGCACAGCTTCGCGCGCGAGGAGGACCAACGGCAGCTCCGCGATGCGGCGCTGGCGGCGCTGGCGGAGGCTTGATCCACGCGCAGACGCGAAGGCGCGAAGAGGGTTCGCACAGAGACGCCGAAGTGTTGCTTTGAACAAGCGGCGGCCTGAGTTCTGCCGCTCTCCCCAATCGTCACCCCGGCGAACGCCGGGGCCATGGTTGCGATGATCCCGATAGCACGCACGAGCCCCACCGGCTGCGTGTCCATGGGTTCCGACTTTCGTCGGAATGACGAGAAGCAAGGCCGGCCGCCTTCAGACGATATCTGCGCAGGCGGCCACCCACACGACCCATCTTCGCGCCTTCGCGCCTTCGCGAGAAAAGGCTATTCCGCCGCCTCGGCCAGTTCCTCGAACTCCGCCGCCGCGAGGAAGCGCTCCGCATCGAGCGCCGCCATGCACCCGGTCCCCGCCGCGGTCACCGCCTGGCGATACACCTTGTCCGCGACGTCGCCGCAGGCGAACACCCCCGGCACGTTGGTCCGCGTCGAGCCCGTCTCGACCACGATATAGCCATCGTCGTCGAGCGCGAGGTGCCCGCGGAACAGCTCGGTCGCCGGATGGTGGCCGATCGCCACGAACCCGCCCTCGACGTCCAGCCGCGAGTGTTCGCCGGTCACCGTATCCTCCAGCGTCAGCGCGACGAGCCCGGCATTGCCGCCACCGTCCACGAATTCGCGGACTTCCTTGTTCCACAGCACCGTGACGTTGGGATGCGCGTGCAGCCGCTCCTGCAGGATCCGCTCCGCGCGCAGGGAGTCGCGCCGGTGGATCAGCGTCACGTCGTCGCTGTGGTTGGTCAGGTACAGCGCCTCCTCGACCGCGGTATTGCCGCCGCCGATCACCGCCACCTTCTTGCCGCGATAGAAGAAGCCGTCGCAGGTCGCACAGGCCGACACACCCTTGCCCTTCATCGCCTCCTCGCTCTCGAGGCCGAGCCACTTGGCCTGCGCGCCGGTGGCGATCACCAGCACCTCGCCCTCGTAGACGTCGCCGCCGTCGCCGATCAGCCGGAACGGCCGCTGCGACAAATCGACCTCGACGATCGTGTCCCACATCAGCCGCGTGCCGACATGCTCGGCCTGCTTCTGCATCTGCTCCATCAGCCACGGCCCCTGGATGACGTCGGCGAAGCCCGGATAATTCTCTACGTCGGTAGTGGTGGTGAGCTGCCCGCCGGGCTGGATTCCCTGCACCACGATCGGCGCCATGCCCGCCCGCGCGCCATAGATCGCCGCCGACAGCCCCGCCGGGCCGGAGCCGAGGATCAGCATACGCGTGGAATGAATGGTCATGGGAACAACGCCTGTCGGGGAAAGTGGAAGATTCGATCCCTGATCTAGGGGATCGCAACGCGGATTTGAATGCCGTCGGATCACGTCGAGGTCGCGGACCGTCTATCATGGGCCTGGCGGCGGAGCGAACGACGATGACATGGCGCCTGATCCTGTTTGCCGCGACGATGCCGGTCGATCCGTCGTCGCTGGAGCGCTTGCCCGCCGTCCGCATCGTCTATTACGACGTTCACGGCCGGCACTATCGGGAAATCGACCGCGATCAGCACCGGCGGGGTCCGGTCGATCCCGCGGATGGGCGCCGCTACGACGCATTCACCCGTTTGCGGATCCGCTGGCGCTGGCCGATCGGCCGCGATGGCCGGTGCGATCGGCGACACCCGGACGTGATCTACCGGATCACGGTGACGCTGCCCCGCCTGCACGATCGCGACGCGGTGTCGCCCCTGCTGCTGCGACGCTGGGATCGGCGGGTCATGCGGCTGCGCGTCCACGAAGCGGGGCATGTCGGGCTCGATCTCGCGTATGTGCGGCACGTCACGCAGGCGTTGCGCCGCTCGACCTGCACGCCCACCGATCCCGTCGCTGCGGCACTCGGCGACCAGCTCAACGCCCGCACGCGCGCCTACGATCGGATCACCGATCACGGGCGGCGTCAGGAACGCTGGCATGGTACGGATATCTGACGGTTTGCCCTGCATCCATCCCGCCCTTCCGCGCGTTCCCGTCCGCGAAGCGTGAGGGATGAAGCCAGTGGCCGACGACAAGATCAGCACCGAACCCTATACCGGTCCGTCCGGCGGCTGGGGGTCGATGAAATCGGTCGCCCGCATCAATTTGCGCGAGAAGGTCAACCCCGAGACCGTCCGCGAACTCGCCCGCCAGAACAAGCCGGAAGGCGTGATGTGTGTCTCCTGCGCCTGGGGCAAACCCGCGCATCCGCATATCGCCGAATTCTGCGAGAACGGCGCCAAGGCGACGGCGTGGGAGCTGACCACCTATCGCACCACCCCCGAATTCTTCACCAAGCACAGCCTCACCGAGATGCGCGGCTGGAAGGATTACGATCTGGAACAGGCGGGCCGTCTCACCCACCCGATGAAGTACGACGCCGCCAGCGACCGCTATGTCGCGGTGAGCTGGGACGAGGCGTTCCAGGATATCGGCGCGCACCTCAAGACCTACGACCCGACGAAGGTCGTCTTCTACGCCTCGGGCCGCGCCAGCCTCGAGACGAGCTATATGTGGCAGCTCATGGCGCGGATGTACGGCAGCCAGAACCTGCCCGATTCGTCCAACATGTGCCACGAGACCACGTCGGTCGGCCTCAAGTCGGCGATCGGATCGCCGGTCGGGACGATCCACCTGTCGGATTACGACAGCTGCGACATGATCCTGTATTTCGGCCAGAACCCGGGCGTGAACAGCCCGCGTGCGCTGCACCCCCTGCGCGCCTGCGCCAAGCGCGGCGTCGAGATCATCGTCTTCAATCCGTTGAAGGAGCGCGGTCTCGAACGCTTCACCGATCCGCAGAACCCGATCGAGATGGTCACCGGCAAGTCGACGCCGATCGCCAGCCAATATCATCAGGTCAAGACCGGCGGCGACATCGCGGCGATGATGGGCATCTGCAAATACGTCATCGAGGCCGACGACCAATGCCGCCGCATCAACGCACCGGCGATCCTAGACCACGACTTCATCGCGCAGCATACCAAGGGGTTCGAGGCGTTCGCCGAGATGGTCCGCGCGACCGCGTGGGAGCGGATCGAGCATGAAAGCGGCCTGACCCGCGCCGAACTGGAAGGCGTCGGCGCGATCTACGCCAGATCGAAGCGGGTGATCTGTGTCTACGGCATGGGCCTGACCCAGCACGTCCACGGCATCGACAATCTGCACACGCTGGTGAA
This sequence comes from Sphingomonas sp. M6A6_1c, assembly GCF_053345135.1. Taxonomy (NCBI): domain Bacteria; kingdom Pseudomonadati; phylum Pseudomonadota; class Alphaproteobacteria; order Sphingomonadales; family Sphingomonadaceae; genus Sphingomonas; species Sphingomonas sp. M6A6_1c. The sequence continues at coordinate 670,942 of NZ_JBKEZO010000001.1, forward strand.
CCTGATGCTGCTGCGCGGCAACGTCGGCAAGCCCGGCGCGGGCTTCGGCCCGGTGCGCGGCCACAGCAACGTCCAGGGCCAGCGCACCGTCGGCATCACCGAAAAGCCCGAGCTCGCGCCGCTCGACCGGCTGAAAGCGCTCTACGATTTCGAGCCGCCGCGCGAGAAGGGCTGGGACACGGTCGAGGCGTGCGAGCATATCATCGCCGGCACCGCGCAGGCGTTCGTCGGCCTCGGCGGCAACCTCGCCCGCGCCGTGCCCGCCACCGCGGAGATCGAGCCGGCGTGGCAGGGCATGGACCTGACGGTCAGCATCGCCACCAAGCTCAACCGCACGCATCTGCTGCCCGGCAAGACCTGCTATCTGCTCCCCTGTCTGGGCCGGATCGAGACCGACGAACAGGCGAGCGGGCCGCAGGCGGTGACGATGGAGGACAGTTTCAGCCGCGTCTACGGCTCGCGCGGCAAGGCGACCCCCGCCGCGGAGACGTTGCTGTCGGAACCCGCGATCCTCGCCGGCATCGCCAAGGCGACGCTCGCGCCCAATCCCAAGGTCGACTGGGATGCCTGGGTCGGCGATTACGGCCTCGTCCGCGACGCGATCGAGGCGACCTATCCGGACAAATTCACCCGCTTCAACGAGCGGATGTGGGTGCCCGGCGGCTTCTGGAAGGGCGTCGAGGCGGCGCATCGCCAGTGGCTGACCGAAAGCGGCCGCGCCGAGTTCAACGTGCCGACGACGCTCAACGCCACCGGCTTCGAGGAGGCGCCCGGCCGCTTCCGCTTGATGACGCTGCGCTCGAACGACCAGTTCAACACCACGGTCTACGGCTATCACGACCGCTTCCGCGGCATCAAAGGCACGCGCGACATCGTCTTCATGAACCGCGGCGACATGGCGAACATGGGGCTGGCGGAACACGATCTGGTCGATCTGGTCGGCGATGCCGGCGAGAATGGCGACCGGCGAGTCAACAAACTGCTCGTCGTCCCCTACGACATTCCGCAGGGTTGTCTCGGCGCTTATTATCCGGAGTGTAACATCCTCATGTCGGTGACCCACAAGGCCGAACAAAGCCATGTTCCGGCGGGCAAATCCGTACCGGTCCGGGTGGAGCGCACCGTCTGATCCTCGCCGCGATCCTCGCCGGCGGCCGCTCCAGTCGATTCGGACGGGACAAGGCGGCCGCCCTGTTCGACGCCCGGCCGCTGCTCGACCACATGCGCGACCTCGGCGAGCAGCGTGCCGACGCGGTCGTCGTCGTCGGGCGCGACGGCGGGGTGCCCGACCTGCCCGGCCCCGGCCTCGGCCCGCTCGGCGGCATCGCCGGCGCGCTCGCTTATGGCGCCGCACAGGGTTTCGAAACGGTGCTGACGCTCCCCTGCGATATGCCGCGACTGCCCGCCGCGCTGCTCGACGCGCTGCTCCGGCGCGCGCCGAGCGTCTGCAGCGACGCGCCGGTGATCGGCCATTGGCCCGCCGCGCTGGCGCCCGATCTGCTCGCGCATCTCGCCCGCTCCGAACGCCGCTCGGTGATCGACTGGGCGCGGGCGATCGGCGCGCTGCCCGTCGCCAGCCCGGAGCCGCTCGCCAATATCAACACCCCCGCCGACCTCGCCGCTTTATGACCGCGGCGCGGCCGGAAGCGACGCTGATCCTGCGCCCCGACGGCTCGGTCACCCCCGGCACCCGCACGGTCGCGGTGGAGACGCCGGTGGCGATCGAGGTCGACGGCCTCGGCTATGCGGTGATGATGATGACGCCGCAGGATCTGGAGGCCTTCGCCACCGGCTTCATGCTCACCGAACGGCTTGCCGACACCCCCGAGGACATCCTCGACATCGACGTCTTCCATGCGCCGGCGGGCTGGATCGTCCGGATCGCGCTGGCCGACCGCTGCCGCGACCGTATCCACGATCGCGTCCGCCACCGCACCAGCGACACCAGTTGCGGCCTGTGCGGCATCGCCAGCCTCGAACAGCTCGCCCGCCCGGTCGCGCGCCGCCCCGGCCGCCCCGTCGCGTCGCCCGCCGCGATCTTCGCCGCGCTGGCCGCGGTCCGCGACCACCAGCAGCTCAACCGCGAGACGGGTGCGGTCCATGCCGCCGCCGCCTGCGCTGCGGACGGTACGATCCTCGCGCTGTGCGAGGACGTCGGCCGCCACAATGCGCTCGACAAGCTGATCGGTCGGCAGGCGCCGGGCGCGTTCACGCTGGTCACCTCGCGGATCAGCTTCGAGATGGTCGACAAGGCGCTGGTCGCGGGCACGCCGCTGCTCGTCGGCATCTCCGCGCCGACCAGCCTCGGCATCGATCACGCGCGCGCCCACGGCCTGACATTGGTGGCGCTGGCACGATCCGACGCGATGCTGGTGCTGAGCGACCCCTGGTCGCTATTCGGTCAGTGACCCCAGTCCCAGACGTGCGCCGACCAGTCGCGCACGCCTGCCGCCACCCCTGCGACCCCGTCGATCACCATATGCCGGAGGTAGCCGTCCCAGAACGCGCTGTCCGCGACGATCATCACCATCACAACCGCCGCCCAGAGGACGCCGCGGTGCATCGGCTCGGGCTTGCGGACCAGCTTGATCTCGCTCGCACGCCGGTCGGCCAGCCGCCGCCCGGGCGCGCCCGGGCGCGGCACCGTCGCGACGCGGCGATCGCTGCGCCGTCGTTCGGGGGGATGATGATAGGGCATGACGGGCCTCGTTGCGCAACGCCGCCCGGCGTCGCACGCCGAACGTTTACAAAGCGTTCGCAGCTGTCCGTATCGCTCACACCGGCGGGCGCTACCGAAGAAATGGTAGCGGAGGAGGGACTTGAACCCCCGACCCCAGGATTATGATTCCCGTGCTCTAACCAGCTGAGCTACTCCGCCCCGCCGTGTGAGGTGGCGCCTATAAGTGTGCGATGCAGCAGCCGTCAAGCGAACATATGCCGGGAAAGTGCCTCCCACGGTCCGCCGCGATACCACCAGCTCGCCAACCCGACGATCTCGACGTCGCGCGGACGGAAATCGCGGCTCAGGGCGGTCAGCAGCAGCTTGGCGATATTGGGCTGCACCTTGTTCTGGATGGTGACGTGCGGCCGCCATCCGCCCGCGTCCTGCGGCGTCAGCAGCCCGACGAAGGCATCGGCCAGCTCGGCGCGGATCGCCACCAGCTCGGGCGATTCGATCCGATAGGCGACGCCGCGGCCCAGCGAGATCAACCCGCCGACGCGCGCGACCGGCGCGGCCACCCCGCGCGTCATCCCGGCGAGCCGATGCTTCAGCTCGGCCTCCGCAGACGGCGGCAGATGGTGGAACATGGTGAGATGCGCCGACAGCTGGTTCCGCTCGGGCGGGAAATGCGCGGCGCGTTGCGCGTCGAACCAGCCCTGATCCTGCCGACCGAAGAGCGCGGTCACGATGATCGGCGCGGTCAAATCTCCACCTGGCTGCCGAGCTCGACGACGCGATTCGTCGGCAGGCGGAAGAATTCCATCGCGCTCTCCGCGTTGCGCAGCATCCACGAGAACAGTTTCTCGCGCCACAGCATCATGCCGGGCCGCTCCGAGGGCAGCAACGTCTGGCGCGACAGGAAGAAGCTGGTGTCCATCATCTTGAAGTCGGTGCCGCAGCTATGCACGCGCTTCAGCGCGGCGGGCACGTCGACCTCCTCCATGAAGCCGTAGCGCAGGATCAGGCGGAAGAAGCCGTCGCCCATCTCCTCGTTGCTCGCGCGGTCCGCCTCGGGCCAATAGGGTTGCTGGACGATCTTGACGGTCAGCAGGATGACGCGCTCGTGCAGCACCTTGTTGTGCTTGAGGTTGTGGAGCAGCGCGTGCGGCACGCCGTCCGACGACGAGGTCATGAACACCGCCGTCCCCGGCACCCGGCTCGCCGAGCTCGCGGCGGAGGTGATGAACACCTTGATCGGCATCGCCGCCTCGCGCAGGCGGTCCATCATCAGCTGCCGCCCCTTCGACCAGGTGGTCAGGAAGGTGAAGACGATGAAGCCGACCATCAGCGGGAACCAGCCGCCGTCGGGCACCTTGGTGAGATTCGCCGAGAAATAGGCGCCGTCGACGAGGAAGAAGACCGCCAGCAGCGGCGCGGCGGCATAGATCGGCCAGCTCCACAGCCGGGTCAGCGCGACGCCGAGCAGGCAGGTGTCGATGAACATCGCCCCCGTCACCGCGATGCCATAGGCCGAGGTGAGGTTGGACGAGGTGCGGAAGAACAGCACCAGCAGGATCACCATCACCATCAGCATCCAGTTGACGATCGGAATGTAGATCTGCCCCGCGGTCGAGGCGCTGGTATGTTCGATGCGCAGCCGCGGCATGAAGCCCAATTGGATCGCCTGCTGCGTGACCGAGAACGCGCCCGAGATCACCGCCTGGCTGGCGATGATCGCCGCCATCGTCGCGAGCAGCACCAGCGGCAGCTGGAGGCTGTCCGGCGCCAGCATGTAGAAGGGGCTCTTGAGCGCCTCCTGCCCCTCGCGGAATAACAGGGCGCCCTGCCCCAGATAATTGCACATCAGCGCCGGCAGCACGAACACCAGCCACGACAGGCCGATCGGGCGGCGGCCGAAATGGCCCATGTCGGCATAGAGCGCCTCGGCGCCGGTCACCGCCAGCACCACCGAGCCCAAGGCGAGGAAGGCACGAAGCGGGTCGGCGACGAAGAACCGCACCGCATGATGCGGCGAAAAGGCCCAGAGCACCTCGGGCGTCTGCGCGACGCTGATCAGACCGAGCACCGCGATCACCGCGAAATAGACGAGCATGATCGGCCCGAAGACGAGGCCGATCCGCGCGGTGCCGCTCTTCTGCACCCAGAACAAGGCGATCAGGATGACGATGACGATCGGCAGCACCAGCCCCGCGAACGCCGGCGCGGCGATCGCCAGACCTTCGACGGCACCGAGCACGGTCACCGCCGGGGTGATCATCGAATCGCCGTAGAACAGCGAGGTGGCGAAGACGCCGAGCAGGATGATCCCCGCCGACCAGCGCCGGCTTTTCGTGCGGCCCGAGACGAGCGCGAGCAATGCGAGGCTGCCGCCCTCGCCCTTGTTGTCGGCGCGCATGATGATCGCGACATATTTGATCGTCACCACGATCATCATCGACCAGAACATCAGGCTGAGCACGCCCATGATGTGCAACGGATCGAGCGTGAGCTGGTGATGGCCCGCGAACGTCTCGCGGAAGGCGTAGAGCGGGCTGGTGCCGATATCGCCGAAGACGATGCCGATCGCGCCCACCGCCAGCTTGAGCAGGCCGTCGTGATGGCCGTGATCGCCGGATTCATCCCGCGCGTTGGGCACGGCGGCCGGTACGGGGCCACTCACGAGCGGTACGACCGATCCGACGCGCTGCGGAGACCGGCGCTGTTCCCAACCTGTTCCATAGACGCGCGCCTTAGCATGGGCTGAACGATGCGGGCAACGGCATCGCTGGGTCGGCGTGTCGATCAGGGACGCCTAAATACCTCGCGGATCACGAAATGCGAGGCGAGCCGGGTGACGCCGGGCAACCGCGCCAGCGTCTCGCGGTGGATGCGCTCGAACGTGTCGTCGCGCCGCACCTCGACGTGGAGCATATAGTCGGCTTCGCCGCTCATCAGGAAACAGTCGCGGATTTCCGGCACTGCGCCGATCTCGCGCTCGAATGCGGCCATCGTCTCCTCGCGCTGGTCGCGCAGCGTGACGTTGACGAGCACGACGCTGGGATTGCCGCGCGCCGCCTTGCTCAGCACCGCGCGGAAGCCGGCGATATAGCCGCGTTCCCTGAGCGAGCCGACGCGGCGATGCGCGGCGCTCGGCGATAGGCCGACCGCCTCGCCCAGTTCGGCGCTGGTCAGGTCGGAATTGGCGAGGAGCTGGGCGAGGATTTTGCGGTCGAGGGCGTCGAGCATGATTTTCCCGCTATACCGCGGCGCGACGCAAAACCATCCCGCCTGACATTGGCCTGTCGCAAAACATTGCGACCTTCTCCTGCGCGGTCGCGGCTATGGGTAGGGCAGAAGAGGAGAATATGATGCGCATCGGCGTGCCCAAGGAAATCAAGAACCACGAATATCGCGTCGGCCTGACCCCGCCGTCGGTCGCCGAACTGGTCGCCGCCGGCCATGAGGTCGTCGTCGAGACGAAGGCCGGCTCCGGCATCGATTTCGAGGATCAGGATTATATCGATGCGGGCGCGAAGATCCTGCCCGATCCCGCCGCGGTGTTCGCCGCCGCCGACATGATCGTGAAGGTCAAGGAGCCGCAGGCGAGCGAGATCGCGCTGCTCGAACCGCGCCACCTGCTGTTCACCTATCTCCACCTCGCCGCCGACAAGCCGCAGGCCGAGGGGCTGATCAAGTCGGGCGCGACCTGCATCGCCTATGAGACGGTGACTGCGGCGCGCGGCGGCCTGCCGCTGCTCAAGCCGATGAGCGAGGTCGCGGGCCGCATGTCGGTGCAGGTCGGCGCGCATTATCTCGAGAAGGAACAGGGCGGCCGCGGCGTGCTGCTCGGCGGCGTGCCGGGCGTGGCACCGGCGAAGGTCGCGATCCTCGGCGGCGGCGTCTCGGGCGTCAACGCCGCGCAGATGGCGGTCGGCATGCGCGCCGACGTGACGATCTACGACATTTCGAACGATCGCCTCGCGGAACTCGACATGTTCTTCTCCAGCCAGATCAAGACCGCTTATGCCAGCAAGGCGGCGATCGCGGCGGCGGTGAAGAGCGCGCATCTCGTCATCGGCGCGGTGCTGGTGCCGGGCGCGGCGGCGCCCAAGCTGGTGACGCGCGAGATGGTCAAGACGATGAAGCGTGGCGCGGTGATGGTCGATATCGCGATCGACCAGGGCGGCTGTTTCGAGACCAGCCATGCGACGACGCACGAGGACCCGGTGTTCGAGGTCGACGGCGTCACCCATTATTGCGTCGCCAACATGCCGGGCGCGGTCGCGCGCACCTCGGCGTTCGCGCTCAACAATGCGACCTTGCCGTTCGCGCTGAAGCTCGCCAACCTCGGCGCCGAGGCGGCGATGGCGGCCGATCCGCATCTCGCCAACGGCCTCAACGTCTCGGGCGGCAAGATCCGGCATCAGGCGGTCGCCGAGGCGCTCGACCTGCCGTTTGAGGCATGGAACGGCTAAGCGGAACGAACGTGGAACAGGGTGGTTGAAGCCTCCGATACCAAGAGAGGCTTCAACCATGTCCGAGACAGAAAACCCCAAGACCCACCCGACCTCGAACGCCGAGAAGGATCCGGATGACTGGACCACCGGCGACGAGACGATGACCGGCGCGCAGGCGAGCTATCTCAAGACGCTGTCCGAGGAAGCCGGCGAAGAATTCGACGATACGCTGACCAAGGCGGACGCCTCGAAGCGCATCGACGAGCTGCAGGGCAAGACCGGCCGCGGAAAGTAACCACGCCGCTGGCGTAAGACGGGCCTCGGCGCTCAGGTACGAACGGTCGTTCGCCTGACGCCGGGGCCCGTTTCGCATGAACCTGCCCGGCGACGCAGATGCAGGCGGCAGGGACGCGCGCCCGGTAGGATCGCATCCGTCTCAAGCGACTGCATCCACAGCGTAAATCCGCCGCGCTGTCCTACACCGCACGCAAGATGCTAGGGATCGCCATCACCCGGCGTTCTTTCTCATCGTGATCGATCAGCACAGAATCGGAAACGATAAGGCCGGATCGTTTCCGTTCAAGTGTCCATGTTGTCCATGTTGCCACGAACTAGCCACACTTACTGCGGGCGTTGCGTAGCCAGCAAACGGTCGAGCAAGTCGAGCCGGACCGCGATGTCGCGGCGGTAGGATGCCCCCTCCGGGCACAAGGCCAGCGCCTTCGCCCATGCCTGCCGCGCCGCCGGATAATCGTTGGCGCGGACATAGGCGAGGCCGAGGAAGAACAGCGGCGCCGGATGCTCGGGAGCGATGCGGATCGCTTGGCGAAAGGCGAACAGCGCCGGCGGCGACAGGGTATTACCGTCATGCGTCGCCAGCGCGGTGCCGAGCCCGGTCCACAGCATCAGGCTGCGCGGATAGCGGTTGAGCCCGCCGAGGATCGCCCGCACCGCCGACCGCCGGTCCCCCGACCGCGCCATCGCATCCGACGCGATCAGATAGGCAGCATCGGCGGTGAACCGCCCGAGCATCCGCTCGCGCAGGTCGACGAGCGACGGATCGTCGGCGACGCGCAACGCCTCGGGCCGCGCCGGACTGGCCGGCAGCGTCGGCGATCCCTGCCACGCATAGCCCGCCGCGCCGAGCATCAGCGCCGCGCCGACCATCGACCACAGCAGCCGGTCGACGCGCAGCAGCACGAGTGCCGCCATCGCCGCCGCCGCGATCAGGACGAGCGCCAGCCAGCCCATCAGCGCCGCCGCCGCCGAAAGCTCGACCGCGCGATGACGGCGCCCAGCGCCAGCAAGGCGATCGGTGCGAACCACAAGGGCCAGGTCGCCGCGCCGAGCGGCGGATCGTAGCTGACGTAATCGCCGTAGCGTTCGATCAGCCACGCGCGGATCGATTCGGGCGTCTCGCCCGCGGCGATGCGGCTGCGCACGAGCGAGCGCATGTCGCCGGCAATGCTCGCATCGCTGTCGGCGATCGACTGCCCCTGGCAGACGAGGCAGCGCAGCGTCGCCATCAGGTCGCGCGCCTTCGCCTCCTGCGCGGGATCGCGCAATTGCGTGTTGGCGAGCGCCGCGGGCGGCGTCGAGGGATCGGCCGCGACCGGTGCCGCGATCAGCGCCAGCAGCAGCAGCGCGCGCTTCATCGCGCGCTCCTGACCGCGGCGGCGATGGCGTCGACGTCCTCGGCGCGGATGTCGCCGATATGCTGAAGAACGATCCGTCCCTCGCCGTCGATCACGAAGCTCTCGGGCACGCCCGACGATCCCAGCGCGAGTTGCACCGCGCTCTGCGCGTCGGCGCCGATCCGCTCATAGGGGTCGCCGTAGCGGGCGAGGAAGTCGCGCAGCGCCGGCGCGGTATCGCGGATCGCGATGGCGTCTATCGGTATGCCCATCGCCTTGAGGCGCAGCAGCTGCGGCGATTCGGCGGCGCACGGAATGCACCAGCTCGCGAAGACGTTGAGCAGGTGCGGCTGGCCCTGGCGGAACACCGCGGTGGACAGGCCGGGCTTGCCCGGGGCGATCGGCGGCAGCGCGAAATCGGGCAGCGGCTTGCCAATCAGCGCGGACCGCACGGCGCGATCGGCGGGCGCGAACAGCCCGCTGGCCACCACCACGACGATCGCGGCGAACACCGCGAACGGCGCCCAGAGCAGCCACCGCCTCATCGATAGGCCTCCCGCGCCGCCGCCCGGCGCTCGCGACGCCAGCGGCCGACGAGCGACAGCGCCCCGCCCAAAGCGATCAGCGCGCCGCCGAACCAGATCAACGTCACGAACGGCTTCCACCACAAGCGCAACTGCCAGCGCCCCTGCCCATCCGGCTGTCCGAGCACGGTATAGAGCTGGCCGTCCCATTCGGTGGCGATCGCGCTTTCGCTGGTGATCGTCACCGGATCGGAGAAGAAGCGCGACTGCGGGCGCAGCACGATCCGTTCGCCTTCGCGGGTGGCGCCGAGCCGCGCTTCGAGCGCCGACCAATTCTCGCCCACCACCGGCTTGACGCCGTCGAGCCGGACGACATAGGGGCCGACGCGCACCGGCTGGCCGACGCGGGCGGCGACGAGCGTCTCGGCGGTATAGGCGCTGTCGCAGGCCATGCCGGCGACGCTGACCGCGATGCCGAGATGCGCGACGACCATCCCCCAGGTGAACAGGGGCGTCCGCCACGGATTGCGGCCGATCAGCGGCAACACGCTTGCCACCGCCAGCCCCGCGGCGAGCGACAGGCCGAGCAGCGGCATCACGCCGGGCGGCGCCAGCGCCACCAGCCCGGCGCCGGTAAAGCCCGCCGCGGCGATCGGCCACATCAGCCGTTCGAGCAGCGCGCTCGCCTCGTCACGCCGCCAGCGCAGCAGCGGCCCGACCGCCATCGCCACCACCAGCGCGAGTGCGATCGGCCCCGCGGCGGCGTTGAAGAACGGCGGCCCGACCGAGAGCTGGACGCCGAAGCTCGCCGCCACGAGCGGATAGAGCGTGCCGATCAGCACGACGCCGAGGATCACCGACAGCAGCAGATTGTTGATCACCAGTCCGCCTTCGCGGCTGACGAAGTCGAAGGTGGTGCCGGCGCGCACGGTGCCGATCCGCGCCGCGAACAACGCCAGCGCACCACCGATATAGAGTGCGAGCAGCACGAGGATGAACGTGCCGCGCGCAGGATCGACCGCGAAGGCGTGGACGCTGGTCAGGATGCCCGAGCGGACGAGGAAGGTGCCGATCATCGACATCGAAAAGGCGACGACGGCGAGCATCACCGTCCACGCCCGCAGCCCGTCGCGGGTGGCGAGCACCGTCACCGAATGGAGCAGCGCGGTCGCCGCCAGCCACGGCATCAGCGAGGCGTTCTCGACCGGGTCCCAGAACCACCAGCCACCCCAGCCCAGTTCGTAATAGGCCCAATAGCTGCCCGCGGTGATGCCGAGCGTCAGGAAGATCCAGGCGCCCAGCACCCATGGCCGCATCGCCTTGGCGAAGACCGGGCCGACGTCGCGGGTAACAAGCGCGCCGACCGCGAAGGAGAAGGCCACCGAGATACCGACATAGCCGATGTAGAGCGTCGGCGGGTGGAAGGCCAGGCCGGGGTCCTGCAACAACGGGTTGAGGCCGAGCCCGTCGCGCGCCGCCGGGCTGATCCGGGCGAAGGGGTTGGAGGCGAAGAGCAGGAAGGCATAGAAGCCGAGCGCGATACCCGCCTGCGCGCCGAGCGTCGCGATCAGCGTGCGTTCGGGCAACCGTCGTTCGAAAATCGCGACCGCACCGCCGGCGAGGCCGAGGATCGTCACCCAAAGCAGCATCGACCCTTCATGATTCCCCCACGCCCCCGCGAATTTGTAGAGCCATGGCTTGGCGGAATGGCTGTTCTCGACGACCAGTTTCACCGACATGTCAGAGGCGAGGAACAGCGCGATCAGCGCCGCCATGGCGATGGCGGCAAGCCCGCCCTGGACGATCGCGATCGGCCGTACCGCGGCGACGCTGGCCGGATGCCCGCGGCCGAGCCCGAGTGCCGCCATCGCCACTTGCAGCGCGGCGAGCGCGGCGGCGAGCCACAAAGCGGCGAGGCCGGCTTCGGCGGTCATGGCTCGAGCGTCCGCGTCTCGTGCATCTTGCCGGCGAGTTCGGGCGGCATGTACTTCTCGTCGTGCTTGGCGAGCAAATTGGTGGCGGTGAAGCTGCCGTCGCGGTTGAACTGCCCCTCGGCGACGACGCCAGAGCGTTCGCGGAACAGATCGGGGGTGATGCCCGCGAAGGTGACGGGGGTGGTCGCGATGCCGTCACCGACGACGAAATGGACGGTGACGCCATCCGCGGCGCGCTTGATCGAGCCGGCTTGCACCATGCCGCCGAGCCGCACCGCGCGCCCGAGCGGCAGCCCCTGCCGCGCGACGTCGGAGGGCGCGTAGAAGAAGGACGCCTGATCCTTCAGCGCCGACATCGCCAGCAGCGCCGCGGCGACCACCGCCGCCAGCCCGAGCAGCGCCAGCGTAAGCCGTTGATGCTTGGCCTTCATTTCTCGGCGCGCTTCATCGCCAGCCAGCTCGCCAGCGTCAGCGCCGCCGCGGCGGCGAGCGTGATCGCATAAGCGGCGATGACGAACGGCCAGGCGTTCACGACCGCGCCATCCGCCGCATCCGCGCTTCCGCCTTCAACCGGGCGAGCGTCGCGCGCATCCGCATCAGCACGATTCCCGCGAACAGCAAGGTGAAGCCCGCCATGGTGAAGCCCAGCGGCCAGAGGATGCTGCCGGCGATGCTCGATCGGGTGAGGCCGATCGACGGGCCTTGATGGAGGGTGTTCCACCACACCACCGAATAGCGGATGATCGGCAGCAGCACGGTGCCGGCAATGCCGTAGAGCGCGGGGATGCGGCCGTCGCCGCCGCGCTCGGCATCGGCGCGGGCGAGCGCCATATAGCCACAATAGACGAAGAACAGCAGCAGCATCGAGGTCAGCCGCCCGTCCCATTGCCACCACGTCCCCCAGGTCGGCCGCCCCCAGATCGAACCGGTGACGAGGCAGACCGCGGCGAATACCGCGCCGGGCAGCGCGATCGCGCGCGCCGCGACCGCGGCGAGCGGGTGGCGCCAGACGAGGAAGGCGATGCTGCTGATCGCGAGCCCGCTCCAGCCGCCCATGCCGAGCCAGGCGGCGGGAACGTGGATGTAGAGGATGCGGACGCTGTCACCCTGAAGATAATCTGGCGGCGTCCGGGTCAGCCCGGCCCAGCAGCCGATCGCCAGCAGCACGATCCCCAACCCGAGCAGCACCGGCGTCGCCGGACGCGCGATCGCGACGAAACGGGCAGGATTGGCAAGGGCATGAAGGGTCGGCACGGCTGTGCAAGTCATAGGAAGCTTTGCGGCCGGCGTCACCCGTTACCGTCGGGTGTTGGACGACATGGACAACATGGACACCTCAACGGAAACGATCGAGCCTTATCGTTTCCAAAATTGCACCGATCGCCACGATGAGAAAGAGCGTGGCGTCGGTCATAGCGATATGGCGGGGTGTAGGACAGGGCTTCGGGCAATGATGGGGGGCATATCCCAAGGCTTGGTGTTTGCGGAAACGCCCCCTCCACCACTCGCCTGCGGCGAGCGGTCCCCCTCCCCCGCTAAAGCGAGGGAGGAATTTGATTTAGCAGCTTATTCATTCCTCCCCCGC